>NZ_JBITZN010000004.1:0-573231 GCF_044546895.1 Streptomyces sp. NPDC053069
CCCTCGCCGTCGCCGAACTCCTCGGCGTGGACCGCGGGACGGCCCTGCAGGGCATGTACGACGCCCCGCCGGACCCCGGTGTCCTCTCCGTCGAGAAGTACCGCACGCCGCAGGGCGGCACGCTCGCCTTCGCCAACGTGTTCGCGGCCAACGACCCCGAGTCGACGCTGATGAACGTCAACCAGCTCCTCGACCTCGGGGCGATCCACCGCCCCCTGCACGTGGTCATCAACTGCCGCCCCGACCGCGTCGAACGCAACGGCCAGATGGGCCAGATCATCCCCGAGCTGGCCCCCGACACGGTCTTCCTGATCGGCCATCCCACCAAGAGCGCCCGAGAGGGCATCCCCGGCGGCTGGGGCGGACGGATCGTCGACCTCGGCGGCGACGACCGCGACCCCGACAGCCTCACCGCCGACCTGCTCGCCGCCCTGGACGGCGACGCGTCCCTCGTCGCCATCGGCAACATCCACGGACAGGGCGAGCTGCTGCTGGAACGCCTCGCCCAACTCCCCTCCGCCGGCACCGAGTCGGCCGCCCCCGGCATGTCCCGCTTTCCCGCTCAGCGCACCGGAGACAACGACCAGTGACCCCCGTCCACCTCAGCCCGGACATGGCCGCGATCGGCATCACGCTCGGGCTCCTCTTCTCCCTGATCTGTTACCTCACCACCAACCTCTCCCCCGGGGGCATGATCGCCCCCGGCTGGCTGGCGCTGATCCTCGTCGGGAACTGGCGGCTGTTCCTCATGGTGATCGGGGTGACCGTCCTGACGTACGGCTGCACGCGTCTGATGCAGGGCGTCGTGATCCTCTACGGCAAGCGGCTGTTCGCGGCGGTGGTGCTGTGCGGGGTGCTGATCCAGGCGACGTGTTTCCTGCTCCTCCAGTACAAGTTCCCGTACCTCTTCGGTCACCAGACCCTCGGCTACATCGTGCCGGGCCTCGTCGCCTACCAACTGGTCCGCCAGCCGCCCCGCGCCACCCTCGTGGCCACGTCCACGGTCACCCTCGGCGCGTACGTCGTCCTCACCACGGGCGTCCTCCTGGGCGCACTGCCCGGCCTGTAAGCCGGTATGCCACCCGCCACGTGACCGGCACGTGGCCCGGTATCCGATCCGGCGTTCGAAGCGCCTGCTGTCCCCAGACGAAAGGGAATCCCCACCTGCCATGGCCGCCGCCCCCGCCGCTCCCACCGCCCGACGCAAGCGGAACCAACGGCTCTCTCTCGCCCTTCTCGCAGCCGTGGCCCTCGCTGCCGGCGTGGTCACCCACCAGCTGCGCACCGCCGGCGGCCCGGCCGCCGCCCGCACGGCCGATTCCGGCCAGGACCGGCTGCCCCCCGCCCGTGCCCGGGGCCTCCAATACGACCGCCTCGCCGACCCCGCCCGCACCGTCGTCCGGGACGGCTCCGGCGCCGTGGTCGCCACCCTCACGGACGGGGCCCGCACCGCCGTCCTCACCGGGCCCGGCCGCACCTTCACCGAGCCGCGGACCACCACGTCACATGTGATCACGGACAGTTGGGTACGCCTGATGCCGCGCACGTGGGCGGCCGGCCAGGAACGGTCGAAGTGGTTCGCCGACTGGCTGCGCGCCAACCGCGGCAGCACCAAGCCGGACGTCCTCGCCGCGGCCCTGCAGTACCGGGCGGGAGAGAAGCCCCTCAAGGACGCGAAGGGCGTCCGGTACGCGGGAGCGGCGGCGTACGGCACAGCCGGTGACGACAACGCGGGGACCACCCGTCCCAGCTCCGACTTCTACCAGTATCTGGGCATCCCCTGGACCTTCCCCGACGGTCACACGGTGCACCCCGACAAGGCGCGCTACGGCACCGTGGGCCCGTCGGGCTATGTACGGCTCGTCTACGGCTACCGAGAGGGCTACCCGCTGCTCGGCCGGGACGACAAGGGCCCGGGCCTTCCCCGCACCGCCGACGCGATGGCCACGCACGGCCCCGGCGTCCCGGTGCTCCGAGGCACGGGCACCCCCGCGGCGCTGAGCAGGCTCCAGCCGGGCGACCTCGTCTTCTTCGCCACCGCCGACCGTCAGGACCACCGCCTCGACCAGGTCGGCATCTATCTCGGCCTGGACGACGACGGCCACCCTCGCTTCGTCTCCAGCCGCGCATCGGCAGGCGGCCCCACCTTCGGCGACCACGGCGGCTCGGCCCGCCTGGACGGCAACGGCCTCTATGCGAAGGGACTGCGGGCGGCCAAGCGGCTCTGAGGCGTCACTTCCCCGGCTGGATCCCCAGCGGTGCGCCGATCTCCTCGGCCATGACCCGGCCCGCCTCGAACTCCAGGGTCTCGTCGCCTATGGCGGGCTGGTCGGTGTCCAGACCGTCCAGTTCCTCCAGGGGCTGGTTGAGGCGGACGTGGATGAGGACGGACTGGAGCGCGCGCAGCACGGCGGAGGCCGTGGGGCCCCAGTTGGAGAAGTAGGAGAACTGCCACCACCACAGGGCCTCCGTGGTGCGGCCCGCACGGTAGTGAGCCATGCCGTGGCGCAGGTCGGTGATGACGTCGGCGAGGTCGTCGGAGATCCGGGCCGGGACCGGCGCCTTGCGGGGCTCGTACGGGTCGAAGACCTCGGAGTAGATGTCGACGGGCTCAAGGAGACGAGCCAGGTTCTCGCGGAGTTCGTCCACGTCGGCGTCCGGCCCCGTGTCGGGCTCGTAGCGCTCCTCGGGGACGATGTCCTCGTGGGCGCCCAGCCGGCCCCCCGCCAGCAGGAGCTGGGAGACCTCCAGGAGGAGGAAGGGGACGGTCGAGCCGGGCTCGTCGCCCTTCGCCACCTCCGTGACGGCCACCAGGAAGCTCTCGACCTGGTCCGCGATCTGGACCACGAAATCGTCCGGGTTCTGCGTCGAGTCGTGCAGTGTGGCGTCAGACATCTAGGAGTCGTCTCCCCTCGAAGGCGCGGCCGAGGGTGACCTCGTCCGCGTATTCCAGGTCGCCACCCACCGGGAGGCCGCTGGCCAGGCGGGTGACCTTCAGGCCCATGGGTTTGATCATGCGGGCGAGGTAGGTGGCCGTGGCCTCGCCCTCCAGATTGGGGTCCGTCGCCAGGATCAGCTCCGTGACCGTCCCGTCGGCCAACCGTGCGAGAAGTTCTCGTATACGCAGGTCGTCGGGACCCACGCCCTCGATCGGGCTGATGGCGCCGCCGAGCACGTGGTAACGGCCGCGGAACTCGCGGGTGCGCTCGATGGCGACGACGTCCTTCGGCTCCTCGACCACGCAGATGACCGACGGATCACGGCGCGGGTCACGGCAGATGCCGCACAGCTCCTCCTGTGCCACATTGCCGCAGGTCGCGCAGAAGCGGACCTTCGCCTTGACCTCCAGGAGCGCCTGCGCGAGCCGCTTCACGTCCGTCGGCTCGGCCTGCAGGATGTGGAAGGCGATCCGCTGCGCGCTCTTGGGACCGACGCCGGGCAGCCGCCCCAACTCGTCGATGAGGTCCTGGACCACGCCTTCGTACACCGGACTGCCCTTCCTTAAGACCTTTCGGTACGTACCGTAGTTGGCCCGGACTCAGAACGGCAGACCGGGGATGCCCGTGCCGCCGCCGAGGCCCTGGGCCAGCGGACCGAGCTTCTGCTGCTGCAGCGTCTGCGCGTTCTCGTTGGCCGCCTGTACGGCCGCCACGATCAGGTCGGCGAGCGTGTCGGTGTCCTCGGGGTCGACCGCCTTCGGGTCGATCTTCAGCGCGCGCAGCTCACCGGCGCCGGTCACGGTGGCCTTCACCAGACCGCCGCCCGCCTGCCCGTCGACCTCCGTGTTCGCGAGTTCCTCCTGCGCCCGCTGCAGATCCTGCTGCATCTTCTGGGCCTGCTGGAGCAACTGCTGCATGTTGGGCTGGCCACCACCGGGGATCACGATCAGCTCCTCTACGTTCTTCTCCTTGAGCATGAGCCTACGTGGTCCACGTCCCCATCGCCCCGCCACTCTTTCGAGTGAGAACAACGGTAGCCCTATACCTGATCAAGGCCCTCTTCCGAGCGGAAAAGCCGGGAAAGCTCCCTCTTCGCCACCCATTGGGCGGTAGGAAAGGTCCGCGCGTCGGCATGGAATCGGCATGGTATGTCACGCAACGTGACCGGTCGTGATCAGTGATCAGTAGGGAGTGCCGGGTGGGTCAGCCGGAGATGCAGCCCGAGGGTCCGCCACAGGACGGGCGGGGCGAGGGTGCGGCCGGGCTGCGGCCGGGCGATCTGAGCGGGCGGGCCTTTCCGCTCGGGGACTGGGGGGAGCCCGCCGAGCGGCTCGACGAGCTGTACCGATGGGTGGAGCGCGGGGCTCTGGAGACGGCGTCCTGGTATCTGCGGGACCGGGTGTGGAAGCGGCGCACCGCCCGGGTGCTGCGCTCGGGTGCGGCGGCGGGCGCGGTGACCGGTGCCGCGCTGCCGCTGCTGGACCTGGCGGGAGCGGCCGACGGGGTGGCGCCCTGGGGCTGTGTGGCGCTGCTGCTCGCGGTCGCCTGTGTCGGCGTCGACCGGTACTTCGGGGTGACGTCCGGCTGGATGCGGGACGTGGCCACCGCGCAGGCCGTGCAGCGGCGGCTGCAGGTGCTGCAGTTCGACTGGGCCTCCGAGAGTATCCGGGAGGTGCTGGGTCCGGCCGAGGGCACGGCCGGGGAGGCCGCCGAGCGGTGCCTGGGGGTGCTGCGGCGGTTCACCGAGGACGTCACGGAGCTGGTGCGCACGGAGACGACCGACTGGATGGTGGAGTTCCGCACGGGTTCCGCCCCGCTGGGCATCCAGGCGGCGGTGGCGTACGTCCCGCGCCAGGAGGCGGGGAATTCCGGCAGCCGCTTCCCCCTGCCGCCGGCCAACGGCTCCCGTCCGAACATGCCGCGGCAACGGCCCCCGGAGCCGCGCTGATCACTGCTTGGTGTACGTCAGGCTCTCTCCGCCGTCCGCCTTCGCCCGCCTCAGGCTGCCGTCCGGCAGCAGGGTGACCTCGGTGGATTCGCCCGGAGTGCAGGAGGAGGCGGGTTCGCCGCTGGTGACGGTGGACGGCCCGATCTCCAACGGCCCGTTGCCGCTGGGCGGTTGGTCGAGCGTGGCCTCGAAGACGCAGTGGTACGTCCCCCCGCCCTCCGTCGGCCCGTCCGCCACCAGCGTCAGCACGCTGTCGCCCACCTTGCCCTGCCGGATGGTCAGCCGGCGGGTGTTGGTCCCGTTGGCGTTGTCGATCGTCGTGCCCCAGGTACCCAGATAGGCCTCCGGAATCGCCCCGTTCGAGGGGGCGGATGCGGAGACGGAGGCGGAGACGGACGGCGTCGGCTCGGCCGGGCCGGGCGCACCGGAGCCCTTGGCGGGCGCGGAACCGACCGCGCCGCCCTGTTTGTCGTGCCCGCCACCGCCGTTCATCAGCGCATACACCGAGCCGCCCGCGCCCAGCGCCACCACCAGCGCGATCACGACGAGCAGCGCGGTCGACCGCCCACTGCGCCGCTCCGGCTCCTGCGCCCCACCGAGCGCCGACGGCCCGTACGGCGGCGTGGATCCGGGCCCGCCGCCGTACGGGGGGTACGACTGCGGCGGATACCCGTAGGCGCCGCCCGGCTGGGGATACGACTGCGGATACGACTGGGCAGCCGGCTGGGGATGCTGCTGCGCATGCCCGTACCCGAACCCGGGTGCCACCGGAGGCACCGGCGGCGGAGCCTGCCCCGACACGACGGTGGGCACCTGATGCACACCGGCACCGGCCCCCGCCCCCGCGTCGGAAACAGCAGCATGCTCGGGCGACGCCCCGCCCGTGCCGCTCCCCGGAGCAGCACCCCCCGCACCCACGAACGCCGCCCCGCCGCCACCGGAACTCCCCGCACCCGTCGACGGCGCGTCCGCACCCGAAGACCTGCCCTCCGGATCCTCGACCTCCAGCAACTGCACGGCGTGCCGCCCGAGTTGAGCGACCAATGCCCCCGGCAGCCAGGGGTCCCGGGACCGCCCCCCGGTCACGGTGTCCTCCGCCCCGGTCCGCTCCAGCAGCGCATCCAGCGACGGCCGGGCCCCAGGATCCTTGCGCAGGCACTCCCGCACCAGGTCGGCGATCCCCTCCGGCACCCCCGCCAGATCCGGCTCCTCCTGAGCGATCCGGAACATCAGGGCGTGCACCCCGCTGTTGGCGGTCCCGAACGGCATCGCCCCGGTCGCCGCATACGCGAGCACGGACCCGAGGCAGAAGACGTCGCACGCCGGAGTGATCCGGTCCCCGCGCACCTGCTCGGGCGCCATGAACCCGGGCGATCCGACCAGCGACCCGGTCTGCGTCAGCTCCTGCCCGCCCAGCGAGGTCGTCTCCAGCGCCCGCGCGATCCCGAAGTCGATGACACGCGGCCCGTCGATCGTCACCAGCACGTTCGACGGCTTCAGATCCCGGTGCACGATCCCCGCCGCGTGGATGTCCTTCAACGCGTGCGCGAGCCCGGCCGCCAGAATCCGTACGGACCGCTCCGGCAACGCGCCGTGATCACGCCCGACGACCTGCTGCAGACTCGGCCCGGCGACATATCCGGTGGCCACCCACGGCACCGCCGCCTCGGTGTCGGCGTCCAGCACGGGCGCGGTCCAGTACCCGCCGACCCGCTGCGCGGCCTGCACCTCCTGCCGGAACCGCGCCCGGAACTCCTCCTGCGCGGCGAGTTCCTCGCGGACCAGTTTCACGGCGACGGTACGGCCCCGGTCCGACCGGGCGAGATAGACCTGCCCCATGCCGCCCGCGCCCAGCCGCGCCAGCAGCCGGTAGCCCCCGATGTGCTGCGGATCCCCCGCCGCCAGCGTCTCCATGGCCGCCCCACCCTCCCCCATAGACCCGGTCCGCACCACGCAGACGTGTGCGGCGAACCGAGAATAATCCGGTCCCCGAGGCAGCCGCGCGGCCCTCTGTCCACCGTTCCGATGTCTACGGTTCCGACGGGGGCGGCGGGGGCGCCCCCGCTGCAGCGGAGCCGGGAGCGGGGGAAGGCCTGCCCAGCTCGTCCAGGACCTCCGACAACCGTTCCAGCAGCCGCACCGCCTCGGCGAGTGCGTCCTCCCCCATGGCCTGCGCCAGCCGGTCCGCGTAGGCCGCGTGCCCGGGGCCGATCCGGGCCACGGCCGCTCGCCCCTGTCCGGTCGGCGCGAGGAGTTTTGCCCGCCGGTGCGCCGGGTTCGGCCGGTACTCGGCCAGACCCCGCTGCACGAGCAGATCGGCGATGCGCTGCACGCTCTGCCGCGTGATGCCCATGGCCCGCGCGATCCCGGCCACCGGCAGCGGCTCGCCCAGCACCGCACCGAGCACCTGCCACCAGGCGGCGGTGAGCCCGGCCGGGCGGGCCAGCTCCTCGGCGACGGAGAGGAACTGCCCGTTGAGGCGGAAGACACCGAGGGCGCTGCGGCTGAGCAGTTCCTGACGTTCCCGGCTCACCGGGCGCGGGCCTGCTGCAGAACGGCGTACGCCTCGGCGTCGGAGTCGTGGTACAGCCGGTACCAGGCGTCCAGCACCTCGCCCTCGTACACCCCGAGGAGCCGGAAGACCTCCCGGGCGAAGGCGACGGGCTCGGTGGGTCCCGCGGTGATCAGACCGCCGTCGGTCACGGCGTCCGCCTCGACGTACCGCCCGGCGCCCGCGTAACCGGTCGCTGCCAGGTAGAAGGAGACCGCGCTGGTGTGGGCGCGGTCGTCGAGCAGGCCCTCGCGCGCGAGGCCGGCGGTGGCGCCGCAGATCGCGGCGACGGGCACACCGGCGTCCAGGAAGGCACGGGCGGTCCGGGCGAAGGGGGCGAGGTCGTCCGACGCGTCCCAGAGGTCGGCGCCCGGGAGGATCAGCAGCGAGCTGTCCTCGGGGCGGAGGTCGCCGAGCGCGAGGTCGGGCTGGATGCGCAGCCCGCCGATGCTGACGACCGGCTCACGGCGCGGGCCCACGGTGCGGATCCGGTACCCGGCGCGCGCGAGATACGCGGTCGCGTGCCCCGTCTCCCAGTCGGCGAGGGTGTCGTAGACCGCCAGATGCACAGGTTTGCCGACCGATCCATTCATGACAGCATGCTGACATTTGGACAGCATGCTGTCAATAGGTGGCCCGGCCGTGCCCTGCCGTCCGTCCCCGCCCCGTCGACAATCTGTCGGGGATTACCCCCGTCCACGGAACAAGACGCCGATATCCCTTCCGCATCGCGGACATTTACGCTCGCGGGCATGACCCCTCAGCCCAACCCCGAAGCCGGCGCCGCAGTGAAGGCCGCGGACCGCGCGCACGTCTTCCACTCCTGGTCCGCGCAGGACCTCATCGACCCGCTCGCCGTCGCCGGCGCCGAGGGGTCGTACTTCTGGGACTACGACGGCAAGCGGTACTTGGACTTCACCAGCGGGCTCGTCTACACGAACATCGGCTACCAGCACCCCAAGGTCGTCGCGGCCCTCCAGGAGCAGGCGGCGAAGCTGACGACCTTCGCGCCCGCCTTCGCGATCGAGGCGCGCTCGGAGGCGGCCCGGCTGATCGCCGAGCGGACCCCCGGCGATCTGGACAAGATCTTCTTCACCAACGGCGGCGCCGACGCCGTCGAGCACGCGGTGCGCATGGCCCGGCTGCACACGGGCCGCCCGAAGGTGCTCTCGGCCTACCGCTCCTACCACGGCGGCACCCAGCAGGCGATCAACATCACCGGTGACCCGCGCCGCTGGGCGTCCGACGGCGCCGCGGCCGGTGTCGTCCACTTCTGGGCGCCGTTCCTCTACCGCTCCCGCTTCTACGCCGAGAACGAGGAGCAGGAGACCGCGCGCGCCCTGGAGCACCTGGAGACCACGATCGCCTTCGAGGGGCCGGGCACGGTCGCGGCGATCATCCTGGAGACCATCCCGGGCACGGCCGGCATCATGGTCCCGCCGCCGGGCTACCTGGCCGGCGTCCGCGAGATCTGCGACAAGTACGGCATCGTCTTCATCCTGGACGAGGTCATGGCCGGCTTCGGACGCACGGGTGAGTGGTTCGCCGCCGACCTCTTCGGGGTCGTACCGGACCTCATGACCTTCGCCAAGGGCGTGAACTCGGGTTATGTGCCGCTCGGCGGCGTCGCGATCTCGCAGGAGATCGCCGAGACCTTCGGCAAGCGCCCCTACCCCGGCGGCCTCACCTACTCCGGGCACCCGCTGGCCTGCGCCGCCGCCGTCGCCACGATCAACGTGATGGCGGAGGAGGGCGTGGTCGAGAACGCGAGGCGCCTCGGCGAGAGCGTCGTCGGGCCGGCCCTGGCCGAGCTCGCCGAACGGCACCCGAGCGTCGGCGAGGTGCGCGGCGTCGGCATGTTCTGGGCGCTGGAGCTCGTGAAGAACCGGGAGACCCGCGAGCCGCTGGTGCCGTACAACGCGGCCGGCGAGGCCAACGCGCCCATGGCCGCGTTCGCGGCCGCCGCCAAGCAGCACGGTCTGTGGCCCTTCGTGAACATGAACCGCACCCATGTGGTGCCGCCGTGCAACGTCACGGAGGCCGAGCTCAAGGAGGGCTTCGCCGCCCTGGACGCCGCGCTGAGCGTGGCCGACGAACACACTCGGTAGCCGCACCACACCTGCCGCCGGGCCGATCCGAACGCGTAAGGTGGCGTGCTCGTAAGACATGGATACCCGCGTAGATCGCAGATGTGATCGCGGGTACGGACGAGTACGTCACCCGACGCGTGAGGAGAGGCCCGCCCATGCCCGGCACCGGCGCCGTGACGCGCAGCACCCTGCGCCAGCAGATTGCGGACGCGCTCCGTGACGAGGTGCTGGCCGGGCGGCTGCGACCGGGCCGGGCGTTCACGGTCAAGGAGATAGCCGAGCAGTACGGCGTCTCCGCCACCCCCGTCCGCGAGGCGCTGGTCGACCTGTCCGCCCAGGGCATCCTGGAGGCCGACCAGCACCGCGGCTTCCGTGTGCCGGAGTACTCCGTCACCGACTACCGGAACATGATCGAGGCCCGCAGCCTGGTCACCGACGGCATGTTCCAGGCCCTCGCCACCGGCCACCCCGCCTTCCGCACCCCGCCGGAGGACCCCCGTACGACGGCCGCGCTGACCACCGTGCGCCGTCGCGGCGAGGAGGCCCAGCGGGCGGCGGCGGCCGGGGATCTGACCATCCTCATCGGCTACGACCTCCGTTTCTGGCGCGAGCTGAGCGCCCTGTTCGGGAACCCCTACCTCGGCGACTTCCTCAACCGCCTGCGCGTCCAGTCCTGGGTGTGCGCCGTGCAGCACCTGCTGCGCGTGCCCGACCTGCGCGGCCGTCTGTGGGCCGGGCACACCGGCCTGGTCGACGCCCTGGCCCGCCGCGAGGCCGAGACCGCCCGCTCGATCGTCGCCGCCGCCAACGCCCACTCGCTGGCCCTGCTGGAACACCTGACCAACGGGTAAGTGACCGGTAGCCTTCCCTGACCACCTTCTGTGTGTGAGGAGCTCTCTTTGGCCTGTGACCTGTGGCTGGTACCGCTCGTGGACGTGTTGTGCCACACCCCGGACAACCCGTTCGCCGAGGAACTCGCGCAGTACAACAAGGCACTGGCCGAGGCCGGGCTCCCGCCGGTGCCGGTCTACCAGTACATGCCGGGCCTGTCCGGCGAGGTCGCCCCGGTGGCCGGCTTCGACTACGACGCCCTCCACTTCCTGCGCCGCGCCTACCTGCTCCAGGTCTGCGGCCTGCCGGTGACCCCGGTGGACGACCTGGGCGGTGACTACGAGCAACTGCTGGAGATGTTCGAGTCCACGGCCCAGCAGTCCCACCTGGTCTGGCACTACGACCACGCGGGCGCGTACGTCCCGGTCGACTTCCCCGATCCGCTGTCCAACGAGGAACTCCTCGCCGGGGGCGGGCCGTTGGGCTCCTCGCAGACACTGCTGCGCGAGCTGGAGTACGTCGCCCCCACGATCGGCATCGACCCGGCCAACCCCCCGGCGGCCCCGGCACCCCCCGTGGCCCCCACGGAACTGGAGGAGCCGGCCGTCCCCGCTCCCTACGACCCCAGCCCCTTCGCCCGCGAACGCCACGTCTGGCTGGGCCTGCACGCAGCGGCAACGCGCTCCCTGGCACAGGGCTCGATGATCGTGTTCAGCTGAGCGCGTGTGATGTCACCCACTTGGTCTTGCCGTGGGGGAAATGCCCTCCTACGTTCGATTGCATGTCCCCCCACGGCCCCACCTTCGACTTCGCCGTCGACCTGAGCGCACACGAGATGCTCCGGCGCACCCACGTCATGGCCGCCCTCGGCCCCGACTGGGACCCTGCGGCGGCGCTGCGCGGCGAGGAGGAGGCGCGGGCGCTGCTGTACTCCGGCCTGGACGCGGAGCAGCAGCGCATCTACGACGAGCTGGTGGCGGCCGGGGTGCTCCCCGCGGGGCCTGGCGATGCTGCCGCTTGATCCGCAGGCCGACAGGGGACGGCGCGCCTGGGTGGCGTGCCCGAACTGTGACGACCGGGCCGGGTGCGAGACCTGCCGGCAGGGCGGGGCCTGCACCGCGCACTGGCGTTATCTGCTGTCCAACACCGGCAGCCTGCTGCACCTGCAGTGCCCCTCGTGCACCCATGTGTGGACGCACGAGACGCACTTCGGTGCCACTCGTCGAACGCGCTGACGCCCAGCAGGGTCAGCCCTGCGGCACCGGCGGGCAGTTCGTCCGCCTGGACCGTGAGCGGGGCCGGCGCCTCGGACAGGTATCAGAAGACCGGCGTACCGGCCTGCGTCAGCTTCCAGTTGGTGACTGCGAAGTCGGCCGGGTCGAGGGTCTTCTTCGCCGTCACGTAGTCGATCATCAGCTGGCGGATCTCGTTGGTCGAGCTGTAGGCGACCGGCGCCGAGGCGATGTGCGGGTAACCCGAACCGCCGTTGGCGCGGTAGTTGTTGACCGCCACGACGAAGACCTGGTCGTCGGCCACCGGAGCGCCGTTGTAGGTGAGGTTCTTGATCCTCGACCCCTCGGCCTGCGCGATGTCGATCTCGTAGTCGACACCCGCCGCCGTGTCGTACATGTAGTCCCAGAAGCTGTTGGCGTTCGTGAGGGTGGAGGTGTCCACCTTCGTGCCCGCCGGGACCTGGTGGTAGTACTTCGCCGCGTACTCCAGGTAGTCCTTGAGCTGGGCGCCGGTCAGCTTCCGGCCGTAGAGGGTGTTGTCGTAGATGTAGAGCCCGGCGATGTCCTTGATGGTGACGTTGCCCTTGGGGATGTCCGCCGTGCGGGAGAAGGGCGCCGCCATCGAGATGAGCGGGAGGGCCGCGTCGGACGTCGACAGGCCCGCCTTCACCGACTCCATCTGCACCTTGTGGATGAAGTCCATGATGGGGACGTCCTTCCAGCAGGAGTCCGCCGCCGAGAGGTCCTGCGTACAGGTGCCGACCGCCGTGTTGACGTACTTGACCACCAGCTCGTGGTCGGCCTCCAGGAGCTGCTTGATCTCCGGGTCCTCGGCCACGTCCTTGGGGTTCAGGGTCTGCGCCTTCTTGCTCGTCACCTTCCACTGGCCGTGGTGCAGTTCGAGTTCGAAGTCGAAGACGCTGAGGCGGTAGCCCCAGCAGTACGGCTCGGAGAGGAGGACCTCCTCGCCGGTCTCCGCGTTCTTCACCGTGTAGGACGGGACCTCCACGTGCGTGTGGCCGACCAGGATCGCGTCGATGCCGGGCACCTGCTCGGCCACCAGGTTCGACGCGTTCTCCACGTACGGGAGCGAGTCGCCGTAGGAGGACGAGCCGTCCATGCCCGAGTGGTCCGTCAGGAAGACGACGTCACAGCCCAGCGCGCGCAGGCGCGGAACGTACTTCTTCGCCTGCTCCACCAGCCCGGGGAACACCATCTTCCCGCTGACGTTGTCCTTGTCCCACAGGGCGATGCCGGGGTTGGTGAGGCCCAGGATGCCGACCTTGATGTCGGGGGCGCCGGGGACGCGGATGCGCTTCACCGTGTACGGCTGGAAGGCCGGGCGGAGTGTCTTCGCGTCCAGCGCGTTGGCGCCCAGCAGCGGGAAGTGGCACTGCTGCTCGAACTTGCGGAGCACCTCGATGCCGTAGTTGAACTCGTGATTGCCGAGGGCGGCGGCGTCGTAGCGCATGTGGTTCATGGCCACGGCCATCGGGTGCTTGGGGCCCTTCTTGCCGTCGGTGCCCGTGATGGGGTCGACGCGCGCGAAGTAGTAGGCGAGGGAGGTGCCCTGGATGATGTCGCCGGCGTCGACGAGGAGGACGTGGTCCTCGCCCTTGGCCTCGCGCTGCTGCTTGATGAGGGTGGCCACGCGCGCCACACCCACCGAGTTGCCCGCCTTGTCGGTGTAGGGGGCGTCCTTGTAGTAGTCCCAGTCGAAGACGTGGCTGTGCAGGTCGGTCGTGCCCAGGATGGAGAAGGACCAGGTACGGGGGTGGCAGTCCCGCTTCTGCTCGGCCGCCTGCGCGGGGGCCGCCGCGACGGTTCCCGCGGCGGCGACGGCCGCACCGGTGGCGGCCGACTTCTTCACGAACTCCCGGCGGTTCATGGGACTGAGGGGCATGCGAGGCTCCTGGGAGGCAGGCGTTGACGCGAGCAGATCAAGACAAAGGTACGTGCCGTGCGGGGGCTACCCGCGTAGATGCTTGCCTCACTCCGGTGGACGGGGAACCAGGAACAACCCAAGGGCCGGTCAAGGAAGTTCCTTCCCTTGACCGGCCCGAGGCGAGACGCCGGGCTTTCAGCCGCCGTACCGCCAGAGTTGGTTGTCGCGATGTCGCCGCCGGTCACCCGGCGAGGCCGCCGACGCGGCCGATGAGCCTGATCTCCGGCGGCCAGAGCACCCGGCTCGCCATCAGCAGGGAGGGCCCCAGATGCACCGGGCAGACGCGCAGCGGGGGCAGCTGGTACCGGGCCACCTCGAAGACCGCCGGGTCGGAGCAGTCCGTGCCGCCGGCCTGATCACCTTCACCGCCGTACGGTCCCCGGCAGCGTGCGTTCCGGTGGACGCTCATATCTCGATTGTCCACCGGAGCACACGGCCATGGATGCCTGTACGAGCGCCTACAGGAACGAGTTGATCTCGATCGTCTCGTCCCGGCCCGGGCCCACGCCGATCGCGGAGATCGGGGCGCCGGACATCTCCTCCAGCGCCTTGACGTAGTTCTGGGCGTTCTTCGGCAGGTCGGAGAAGGACTTCGCCTTGGTGATGTCCTCGGACCAGCCGGGCAGCGTCTCGTAGACCGGCTTCGCGTGGTGGAAGTCGGTCTGGGAGTACGGCAGCTCCTCGACCCGCTTGCCGTCGATCTCGTACGCCACGCAGACCGGGATCTGCTCCCAGCCGGTGAGGACGTCGAGCTTGGTGAGGAAGAAGTCGGTCAGGCCGTTGACGCGGGTCGCGTAGCGGGCGATGACCGCGTCGAACCAGCCGCAGCGACGGTCACGGCCGGTGGTCACGCCCCGCTCGCCGCCGATCCGGCGCAGCGCCTCGCCGTCCTCGTCGAACAGCTCGGTCGGGAAGGGGCCGGCGCCGACGCGGGTGGTGTAGGCCTTGAGGATGCCGATGACGCGGCTGATCTTCGTCGGGCCCACGCCGGCGCCGGTGCAGGCACCGCCGGCGGTCGGGTTCGAGGAGGTCACGAAGGGGTACGTGCCGTGGTCGATGTCCAGCAGCGTGCCCTGGCCGCCCTCGAACAGGACGACCTTGTCGTCCTCCAGGGCCTGGTTCAGGACCAGCACGGTGTCGGCGACGTACGGCTCGATCTGCTCGGCGTAGCCCAGCAGCTCCTCGACCACCTGGCTCACGGCGATCGCGCGCCGGTTGTACAGCTTGGTGAGGATCTGGTTCTTGACGTCGAGGGCCGCCTCCACCTTCTGGGTGAGGATCGACTCGTCGTACAGGTCCTGGACCCGGATACCCACGCGGTTGATCTTGTCCGCGTAGGTCGGGCCGATGCCGCGGCCGGTGGTGCCGATCTTGCGCTTGCCGAGGAAGCGTTCCGTCACCTTGTCGACGGTCACGTTGTACGGCGTGATGATGTGCGCGTTACCGCTGATCAGGAGCTTGGACGTGTCGACGCCACGCTCGTTCAGACCGCTCAGCTCGGAGAGCAGGACCGACGGGTCGACGACGACTCCGTTGCCGATGACCGGAACACAAGTAGGCGAGAGGATTCCGGAAGGGAGGAGGTGGAGTGCGTACTTCTGGTCGCCGACGACGACCGTGTGGCCGGCGTTGTTGCCGCCCTGGTATCGCACTACATAGTCCACCGAGCCACCGAGCAGGTCGGTCGCCTTTCCCTTGCCTTCGTCACCCCACTGAGCACCGAGCAGCACAAGTGCGGGCACGCGCGTACACCCCTTCCGGGCGGGGCATGTCCATGGTCGAAGGCGTGGGCGTAAGGTTCACCGCCGCGTGCCACAGCGACCGCCGTTGGTCGCCAACCGTCGGACCGGGTGCCCCGGAATAGACGAAGCCCCTGGCGCAATAGCGCAAGGGGCTCTTGCACAAAGATGCTACCCGAGGAAGCGAGGCAGGACCGAGGTGGCGACTTTCGCGATGTCCGAACAGCTGCTGGTGATCATCGATCCGGCGGCACGGCAGACGGACGGGGAGTCCGTACGGATCGCGAAAGACGTGCTCAGCGCGGGTGCGGCGGCCAAAGTGTGTCTGCCGGACGGGCCGGAGGAATTCGCCCGCGCGCTGGGCCGCAGGGGGTCCAGGCGGCCGGTGGTCGTGGGCGATGACCGCGCGCTGGTGCGGGCGGTCACCCTGCTGCACCGCCGGCGGGAGCTGGCCGGATGTGCGCTGTCGGTGGTCCCGGTGGGTGACACCCGCCTGGCCGAGTCGCTGGGCGTACCCGGCGGGGCGGTGGCGGCGGCGCGGGCCGTGCTGGACGGCGCCGAGCGGCGCCTGGACCTGCTGGTCGACGACAGCGACGGGATCGTGCTGAGCAGGCTGGGTATTCCGCCGGAGCCGGTGGTGCGGGCGCCTGCCGCCGAGCCGGTGGCCGTCTCCTGCGGCCGTCCCTGGTACCGCTCCCTGGTCCGCTCCCTCGCCCCGCGCCCGCCCCGGCTCTCCGCCGTACCGGCGCCGGGCCCCTCCCGCTTCCGGGTCGAGGTCGACGGGGAGACGGTGGTGGACCTGGGCCAGCCCGTGGAGGCCGTGTCGGTCGCGCCGGGCACGGGCGGGGTGGCCGAGGTGGAGGTGCGTCCGCTGTCGGTGGGCGCGGAGGCCACGCCGGTACAGGTGTCCGGGCGGACGGTGACGGTGGTCGGCGCGGACTTCCGCTACCGCGCGGACACGGCGGTGTCGGGGCCGGTACGGCGGCGTACGTGGCGGGTGGTGGGGGACGCCTGGGGGCTGGTGCTGCCTCCGGAGTGAACCCACCCGCCCCCCCTCAATGGTCTGGTGACAAATATTTAACCGTTCCGACCCCTTCCCGTGTACCCGTGTCGTCCACCATCCTGCTCCATCAGGACCCAGCGACCGGATACTGAGGGGGCCACCCGATGGCAGTGGACGAGGGCGTTGCCCCGACGGCGGGCACGGCGGACGAGGAGACGGTTCACCGGCTGAAACCCAACGCGGTGGGGCTGCTCGGGGTGGTGTTCATGGCGGTGGCCACCGCCGCGCCGATCACCGCGATGACCGGCAATGTGCCCTTCATGGTGTCGTCCGGCAACGGCATCGGCGCACCCGCGAGTTATCTCGTGGCAATGGTCGTCCTGGCAATCTTTTCCGTCGGTTTCACCTCGATGGCGAAGCACATCACGTCGACCGGGGCCTTCTACGGATTCATCTCGTACGGGCTCGGCCGGACCGCCGGCCTCGCCTCCGGGCTGCTCGCGACCTTCGCGTACGTCGTCTTCGAGCCGGCCCTGATCGGCATCTTCTCCACCTTCGCGACGACGACGCTGAAAGACCAGACCGGCGTGCACCTGCCCTGGTGGGCCTTCGCGATCCTGATGCTCGCGATCAACGCGACCGGCACCTGGTTCGGGGTCAGCGTCGCCGAGAAGCTGCTGGTGGCGCTGCTGGCGACCGAGGTGACCGTGCTGGCGGCGATGGCGGTGTCCGTGGCCTTCCACGGCGGCGGGCCGCACGGGTTCAGCCTCGCGCCCGTGGACCCGGTCAACGCCTTCAAGGGCACGTCGGCCGGGCTCGGGCTCTTCTTCGCCTTCTGGTCCTGGGTCGGCTTCGAGTCGACCGCGATGTACGGCGAGGAGTCCCGCGACCCCAAGAAGATCATCCCCAGGGCCACGATGATCAGTGTTCTGGGCGTCGGCGTCTTCTACGTCTTCGTGTCCTGGATGGCCATCACGGGCAACGGTGAGGCCGAGGCCGTGAAGGCGGCCTCCTCCGCGAACCCGCTCGCCCTGTTCTTCGGCCCCACCGAGCGGTACGTCGGCCACTGGGCCGTCGACGTCATGCAGTGGCTGATGATCACCGGCTCGCTGGCCTGCGGCATGGCCTTCCACAACTGCGCCGCCCGCTATCTGTACGCGCTGGGCAGGGAGGGCGTCCTGCCGTCGCTCAAGCACACCATCGGGCGCACCCACGCCCGGCACGGCTCGCCGCACATCGCGGGCCTGGTGCAGACGGTGGTGAGCGCCGTACTGATCGCCGCGTTCTGGATCGCGGGCAAGGACCCGTACAACGCGCTCTACGTCCTGCTGGCCATCCTCGGCACCATGGCCATCCTGATCGTGCAGGCCGTGTGCTCCTTCGCCGTGCTGGTCTACTTCCGCAGGCACCACCCGGAGAGCCGCCACTGGTTCCGGACCTTCACCGCCCCGCTCATCGGCGGCATCGCCATGCTCGGCGTGGTCGTCCTGCTGGTGTCCAACATGGGGGTCGCGGCGGGGGCGGAGTCCGGCTCACTGCTGCTGAAGGCGACACCGTGGCTCGTGGCGCTGGTCGCGGCGACGGGCGTGGGCTGCGCGCAGTACCTGAAGCACCGGGCGCCCGAGCGGTACGCGCTGCTGGGGCGGACGGTGCTGGAGGAGACCAAGGAGCGCTGAAAAACCAGAGCGTCAGTCGACGTACTGCTTCAGCTCCTCGGTGTCGAGTTCGATGCCGACGGGGTCGGGAAGCGAGACCTTGTCGCCGAACGCAACCACATGAATGTCCCGGTATCCGACCTCCGGGTCCGGGACAGTGTGGACAAGGATCGAGTGATTGTCACGGTCGATGAGCAAGTACACCGGAATGCCCGCCTCACCGTACGCCCGGGGTTTGTCCACCCGATCGCGGTGGTGGGTGTCCGAGTCGTACGACACTCTGTCCGTTGAAGTAACCCACTGGTGCAAGGACGCCGTCAGGCCGGGCGCGGCCCTTCCGACACACCTCGACCTTCAGCCGCTGGCCTGTCGTGTTGAGGGTGAGGTCGGGCCGTGCTTCCTTGCACCGGAAAGCCAACCACATGGCGATCTCACCGTGGCTGCCGTTCGTCACCTTCTTGACCCCGATCCGTCCGTCGATGAACTCGAACCTGACGGTCTCGTCCTCGCGGTCGGCGAATTCCGCGATCCGCTCGAACACGTCCACCGACATCTGAGACGAGGTGCGCTCTGCCATAACCGGATGGTGCCCCCCTCACAGGCAGGCGCCAGCTTGGCGTGACGCTGAGGCACATGTGCCGGATCACCCTCGGATCAGCCGATCGGATGGTCAGCGCACCTCGACGCTCAGCCCCTCCAGACCCCGGATCACAAAATTCGGCTTGCGCTGGGGCTCCGCCGCCAGGGTCAGCGTGGGGGCCTGCTGGAGGAGGGCCGACATGGAGGCCGCCAACTCGATGCGGGCCAGCGGGGCGCCGATGCAGTAGTGGATGCCCGCGCTGAAGGAGATGTGCGGGTTGTCGGTGCGGGTCAGGTCCAGACGGTCGGGGTCGGTGAAGACGGCCGGGTCGTGGTTGGCGGAGCCGAAGAGCATGGCGATCTCCGCGCCCCTCGGGATCGTCGTGCCGTCGATCTCGATGTCGTCCAGGACCCAGCGTTCGAAGAGCTGGAGCGGGGTGTCGTAGCGCATCAGCTCCTCGATCGCGGACGGGATCAGGGAGTGGTCGGCGCGCAGGGCGGCCAGCTGGCCGGGGTTGCGGAACAGCGCCCACCAGCCGTTCACCGTGGCGTTGACCGTGGCCTCGTGGCCGGCGTTGAGCAGCAGGACCGCCGTGGAGATCATCTCCTGCTCGGTCAGCCGGTCGTCGTCCTCGTCGTGGGCCGCGATCAGGCCGGAGACGAGATCGTCGCCCGGCTCCTTGCGGCGGGCCGCGATCAGCTCGCGCAGGTACTCCGAGAACTCGACCGACGCACGGACCGCCTTCGCGGCCGTCGCCTCCGACGGGTTCAGCTCGTACATCCCGCAGATGTCCGCCGACCAGGGGCGGAGCTGGGCGCGGTCCGCCTCGGGGATGCCCAGCATCTCGGCGATCACGGCCACCGGCAGCGGCTCCGCCACATCGGTCAGCAGATCACCGCCGCCGTTGCGGACGAGCGCGCCCACCAGCTCGCCGGCCAGTCCGTCGACGTACGGCTTCAGGCGCTCCACCGTGCGCGGCGTGAACGCCTTCGACACCAGGCGTCGGATCCGGGTGTGGTCCGGCGGCTCCAGGTCGAGCATCCCGTGGTCGTTGAGGGTGTGGAACGGCTCGTGCTCCGGCGGGGGCGGGGTGCGGCCGAACTCCTCGTGCGAGAAGCGGTGCTGATACGTCCGCCCCAGCCGGCGGTCCCGGAGCAGCGCCGAGACGTCCGCGTGGTGCGGGACCAGCCACTGGTCGGTCGGCTCGTACCGGATCACCCGGCCGCGTGCGCGCAGCTCGGCGTAGGCCGGGTACGGGTCGGCGAGGAACGCCGGGTCCCAGGGGTCGAAACCGAGGTCGTGAGAGCCTGCCATGCGGGGAAGCTAACCCGCAGGACCGCGGGCTGACCAGGGGTGCTCAGCCCCGGCCTGCGGAGAGGAAGTCGTAGTAGTCCTTCCCGCCGACGAGCACGGACGTGACACACAGCGGCAGACCGTCGGCGTCGCGGGGCACCTCCTGGGAGGTCTGCCGGGTGAAGCCCAGGGACACGCCGGGGATCACGGGGTGCTCGGGCCGCGACCGGTCGACGCGCCATCCCCGCGCGGTGGCGCGACGGAACAGTTCCTCCGCGGGTGTGCCGAAGACGTCGTCCCCGTCGAGCAGGACCCGTGTGCCGGAGGTTCTGCCCTCGCCGGGCCACCACAGCTCGATCGCCGTCACCGTGGGGCTGCTCTCCAGCAGGGCCTGTACGCCCACCCCGTCCAGGGACCAGGAGGCCCGCGCCGAACTCCGGCGCCTGAACAGCCGGGGCTCGCCCCAGCCGGACACCGCCGCGATCGCCTGTTCCAGCGTCATGCCCAGACACAGCGGGGCGACTCCGTGCGATGGGTCGAGTACGAGCTCCATGGTCAGACGACGGGTTCCGTGCCGACCAGCCCGACGCCGACGTGCGGCCGGATCTCGACACGCATGTGCTCCCGCCCTTCAGATCTGGTCCGCGACCAGCACGTAGTCGTAAGAGAGGGGGTCGCCCTCCTCGTCCACCGGGTACTCGTGGCTGCTCCGGTTCGCGAGGATCACCTTCAGCTCCGGCAGGACGTCGAAGCCCAGGTCGTTCTCCTCGATGGTGTGGCCCCGTTCCGCGAGCTGTTGGAAGAGGTCCTCGCTCGGGGTGCGGAAGACGTCGAGCCCGTCGAGCAGCACCCGCACGTCGGCGTCCTCGTTCCGGAACCGGACCAGCTCCACACCGCTCAGCGCGCCCTTGGTGAAGCCGAGTACGACGTCCATCTCGAAGTCGTCCTGCCGGAGCACGATCTGCCCCGGCTCCTCGTCGCACGAGACGGTCCGGAAAGGACACCGTCCCGCCACCGCGGCACGCGCCTCCTCGACCGACATGCCGAACCGGAACGGCCCGACGCCGACGTGCGGCCGGATCTCGGCATCCATGTGTGTGCCTTTCCCGTCGATGGACCTTCGCACATGCCCATGTCCGAACACGCATGGTCCCAGACGAGTTGGACGAGCGGACACTCGGGCACGCCCGGGGCAGGGCGGCGTCAGCCCGGAGTCACCAGGCGGGCCTCGTAGGCGAAGACCGCTGCCTGGGTGCGGTCCCTGAGGCCGAGTTTGACGAGGATCCGGCTGACGTGGGTCTTGATCGTCGACTCTGCCACCACCAGGCGCTCGGCGATCTCGGCGTTGGACAGGCCCTGGGCGATCAGGATCAGAACCTCGGTCTCCCGTTCGGTGAGGTCGCCGTAGGCCGCTTGGGCCGACGGGGCCAGGCGCGGGAGGTCCGAGAGGCGGGAGAACTCCGTGAGCAGGCGTTTGGTGACCGAGGGGGCCAGGAGCGCCTCGCCCGCGGCCACCACCCTGACACCGTCCGCCAGTTGGCGGGCCGAGGCGTCCTTCAGGAGGAAGCCGGAGGCTCCTGCGCGCAGGGCCTGATACACATACTCGTCCAGGTCGAAGGTCGTCAGCACCAGCACCTTCGCCGCCGCGTCCGCAGCGACGATCTCCCGGGTGGCCTCGATGCCGTTCAGCTGCGGCATGCGGATGTCCATCAGGACGACGTCCGGGGCGAGTTCGCGGACCCGGGCCACCGCCTCGCGCCCGTTGACGGCCTCGCCGACGACCTCGATGTCCGGCATCGCGTTCAGCAGGACCGAGAAACCCTCGCGGACCATCATCTGGTCGTCCGCGATCAGTACGCGGATGGTCATGCGTCCCCTTCGCCCGCCGTGGCCGCCGGCACCGGCAGGAACACCGTCACCTCATAGCCCCCGTCCTCCGCCGGGCCCGCCGTCATCTCGCCGTTCAGCATCGACACACGCTCCCGCATGCCCGTGATGCCGTGCCCCGCGCCCGGAGAGGGTTTCGTCAGGTGCGGTGCGGGCGGCGGGCCGTTGACTATGCGCAGCCCCAGGCCGCCGAGGACATAGCCGATCTCCACGCGGGCACTGGCTCCCGGAGCGTGCCGCAGGGTGTTGCTGAGGGCCTCCTGGACGATCCGGTACGCCGACAGCTCCACGCCCTGCGGCAGTTCGCGGACCGCGCCGGTCACCGCCTTGTCGACCGTGAGGCCGGCCTCCCGCACATTGGCCAGCAGCCCGTCCAGGTCGGACAGGGTCGGCTGCGGGGCGTCCGGGGCCTCATGGTCCTCGGCACGGACCACTCCGAGGACCCGGCGCAGCTCGGTCAGGGCCGCCACCGCGTTCTCCCGGATGGTGACGAACGCCTTCTCCAGCTCCTCCGGCGGGTTCTCCACCCGGTAGGGCGCGGCCTCCGCCTGGATGGCGACCACCGACATGTGATGGGCGACCACGTCATGCAGCTCACGGGCGATGGTCGTGCGCTCCTCCAGCAGCGTGCGCCGCGAGCGCTCGTGCGCGGTCACCGTCTGCTGCGCGGTCACCTCCTGCTCGGCCTGCCGGCGTATGTGCCGGACCGTGACGGCCAGCAGTATGAATGCCGAGAGGACCAGCATGGGGGACACGTCGGTCTCGTAGTGGTCGAAGCCGAAGGCGGCGTCGAACCAGACGCCGTACACCGCGGTGAGCGCCCACATCCAGGCCGCGGTGCGCGGGCGGGTGCGGAGCGCCACGACGGTGAGCACCGTCAGGTGGGAGACGAAGCTGCTCGGCAGCCAGGGCCAGCTGTCCCAGTCGCTGCCGGTGACCGCGGTGGCCGTGGTCGCCGCGAGCGACAGCCAGAACGCCCCGGCCGGACGCGCCAGGGTCAGCAGCACCGGAACCAGGGCCAGCAGCGCGCGCAGCAGGGCGCTGACCCCCGCCTCGTTGTCGGCGAAGCCGACGAGCGCCGCCAGCACGCCCACGGCTGCCACCGTCATGTGCGGGGCCCAGGCCGCGTACTCCCTCATTCGGCCCGGCAGCCGGCGGGCGAGCGGGCCGTCCACGGACAGGGGCGGCAGCGGCCGGTAGGCGAAGGCGTGCTGGAGGAGGTCCTGCCGCAGCCCGCGCAGGGCGCCCGCGGCGAGCCGGAACTCCGGGCTCCGCGGCCGGCCGGCCGGGCCCGGCGGAGTCGTCTGCGTGTGCGTCGTCTGGGTCACGTACGCAACGGTAGGCGGGGGCGGGGCCGTGGTCGTCACCTTGCAGAGGGGTCCTCGCGGGTCCCTCTCAGGTACTACGGGTCTTGCGCAGGGCCCCGGTGCGGGACCGGTGGCCTCACCGGCCGCCGGGGCGGACCAGGCCGGACTCATAGGCGAAGACCGCCGCCTGGGTCCGGTCGCGCAGCCCCAGCTTCACCAGGATCCGGCCCACGTGCGTCTTCACCGTCTGCTCGGCCACGACCAGCCGCTCGGCGATCTCCGCGTTCGACAGGCCCTGGGCGATCAGCGCCAGCACCTCCGTCTCCCGTTCGGTGAGGTCACCCACACGCTGCTTGAGCGGGGCCCGGGGACTGCCGTCCAGGCGGGAGAACTCGGCGATGAGGCGGCGGGTGATGCCGGGCGCGAGCAGGGCGTCGCCCGCGGCCACGACCCGTACCGCCTCGGCCAGCTGGTCCGCGGAGGCGTCCTTGAGCAGAAAGCCGGAGGCCCCCGCCCGCAGCGCCTCGTACACGTACTCGTCCAGGTCGAACGTGGTCAGCACCAGCACCCTGACGGCCGGGTGGTCGGCGGTGATCCGGCGGGTCGCCTCGATGCCGCCGAGTTCGGGCATCCGGATGTCCATCAGCACCACGTCCGGCACCAGTTCGGCGGTCCGGGCGATCGCGTCGCGGCCGTCCACCGCCTGCCCGACCACCTCGATGCCGGGCTGGGCGTTGAGCAGCACGGTGAAGCCCTGCCGGACCATCTGCTGGTCGTCGGCGATGAGTACGCGGATGGTGCCGGCGCCGCTCGTCATGGGGGTCGGTTCTCCTGTCGGGGCTCGGTGCTTGCGGATCGGGTGCAGTGGGACGAGGACCGGGGTCAGGGCGGCCCGGCAGGTGTCGATTCCGTCGGTCCGGGGACGCCGCCGCGGGGGAGGAACGCCACCACCACGAAGCCGCCGTCCCGGGTCGGTTTCGCCTCGACGCTCCCGCCCAGCATCGCCGCGCGCTCCCGCATGCCCAGCAGGCCGTGCCCACTGCCCGGGGTCGGCTGGACCGGGCGGCTGGGCGGGGAGTTCCTGATGCTCAGGTATATGCCATTGGGGAAGTGAGCGATGTCCACGCGCACCTTCGCACCCGGCGCGTGCCGCAGCACGTTGCTCAGTGCTTCCTGGACGATCCGGTACGCCGACAGCTCCACCCCGGGCGGGTAGCCGCGGGCATCGCCCTCCTCGGCCTTCACGACGTCCACGCCGGCCGCCCTGGTGTTCTCCAGCAGGGAGTCCAGGCGGGCGAGGTTCGGCTGCGGGGCGTCGGGGACCGGGCCGGTGCCGGGAGCGGACAGGGAGGAGATGTCCTCGGCCCGCGGTTCGTCCGGGCTCTCGGAACGCAGGACGCCGAGCACACGGCGCAGCTCCGTCAGAGCCTCCAGGGCGTTGTTGCGGATGCCCGCGAGGTTCTCCTTCAGCTCCTCCGTGGGGTTCTCCACCAGGTGGGGAGCCACCTGGGCCTGGATGGATATCACCGACATGTGGTGGGCGACCACGTCGTGCAGCTCCCGGGCGATACGGCTGCGCTCCTCCAGCAGGGTGCGGCGGGCGCGTTCCTCCGCGGTGATCGTCGTCTGCCGGACCAGCTGGGTACGGGCCTCGCTGCGGCCGCGCAGGGTGGTGCCGATGAGGGCGGCGACGGCGAACAGGCCGATCGCCACCTCTCCCGTCGGGGTGTAGAGCCGCGCTCCTATGAAGCCTTCGATGAGGAAGGTGACCAGGGCGGTGGCGCCGAGTGCGGCAACCGTGCCGCGGACGCGGACGCGCAGGGCGAGGAGCAGCAGTACAGCCATGTGGGCCAGCAGAACGGGCGTGGACCAGGGCCAGTTCGGGTGGGCCAGCCGGAGCATGGGCGCCAACATCTGCTGCCGGGCGAGCAGCGCGGTGACGGCGGCGGCTGCCAGTGACAGGGCCCAGGCGGGAACGGGGCGCCGCAGGGCCAGGACGATGGCGACGCTCTGGAGGGACGTGCACAGGAGGGCAACGGCGGTGGCGAGGCCATAGCTGTCGGACAGCTCCTCGGCGCCGGCTCCCATGATGGCCAGGGCCGCGTAGAAGGTCAGCAGGTAGGTGAGGAGGCGGAGCCAGCGGTACTTGGAGAAGGGGGGCGACTGGGAGGAGGGGTTTTCGCCCAGCCAGGCGCGGAATCGGGCGGCCCGGGAGGGAGTTGCCGGGCCGGGCTCGTCCTCGGCCGGGATCGGGGAGGCGGATGACCTCGCGGGCGGGGCGTCGCCGGGGTGGTCGGTCGGGTTCTTCGGCTCCGCGGACATCACGGACGCAACTTTAGGCATGGTGCGGGGACCTCGCTGGCGGCACATGGCGGCGGACCACGCGCGACGTACGGTTTCGTGGGCGGCGGGGGCCCTGTTCGTGGTGTCGGAAGGCCGTCCGGCACAGGGCCAGGGTCAGGGTGAAGACGGGGAGCCAGAGCAGGCGGGAGGCCACCCAGGTGAGGGAGTCGGGGGTGGTGTGCAGTCCGGGCAGGCGGCCGGCCAGGAGGGCCGTCGCCGTGGTGGCCATCATGGCCGTCTGGTGCCAGAGGAAGATCGTCATCGCGGAGAGGTTGACGAAGGCCGTCGCCGCCCAGACCAGGGGCCGGGCCGTCGCGCGGCGCAGACGGTCGCGGAGCAGCAGGGCGAGGCCGCACTGGGCCAGGCCGAAGGTGACGGCCGCCAGGGTCGGGGGGTTGAGGTTGGATGTCGCCGCGCCGGGAACGCCGACCATGGACGCCGGATAGCCCCCGCAGGTGACGAGCAGGGCCGTGGTCGCCGTACCGCCGAGCAGCAGGGCCCGGGCCGAGCGGCGGCTCGTCAGCGCTCCCCGGGCCCAGGCGGCGCCGAGGGTGTACGGGACCAGCCAGCCCGCCGGCAGGTTCAGCCAGCCGAGCCAGGACGGGCCGAGGTGCAGGCCGAAGCGGAGCAGGTCCACGTGCAGGACGACGGCGAGCGGCCACAGGGGGTTGAGGCGTGCGACGAGGGGGGTGGCGGCCGTGAGCGCGGCGAAGACCAGCAGGAACCACAGCGGGGACAGCGCCAGTTTGAGCAGGGTGTGGATCGTGGCCAGGGGCGTGCCGCTGAGGAGGAGGGTCACGGTCGCCACCGTCCACAGGGCGAGCAGCGCGGCCACCGGGCGCAGCAGGCGGGTCAGCCGGGCGCGCAGCCAGGCGGCGTAACCGTCGCCTCTGTCGCGGGCCGAGGCCAGGCCGCGCGTCGCCACATGGCCGCCGACCAGGAAGAACACGGCCAGTGTCTGGAAGAGCCAGGAGACCGGGGCCAGCCAGGGCATGTGCTGCAGCGGACTCGCCGTGTGCAGGCCGCCGTCCTGGGCGACCAGCGCCGTCACCAGCCAGTGGCCGAGGACGACACCGAGGATCGCGAGGGCGCGCAGGGCGTCGATCGCACGGTCCCGGGATGCGGGGGTGGCGGCGTCGACCTGGTGGGCGGCTCGGCGGAGGGCGTGCAGGGGTGCGCGCAGAGCCGTGCGGAGGGCGGGCTGCGGGGCGTGGAGGGTGGTGCGGGGGGCGCTTGCGGTCTGCTCAGGCACGGGTCACCTCCGAGGTCTCGCCGAGGGTGATCCGGGCCAGGTTGGCGAGGGAGGCCGACCCCGGGGTGAAGTAGCCGCTGTGGTCGGCGTCGGCCGCGTCGAAGACCCGGGCGCCGAAGGCGCCGGAGACCGGGTCGGTGCCGATGCCGAGGGTGGTGCCGAAGAGGTGGGCGCGGACGTGCGGTACGTGCTCCACCCAGTCGTCGCTGCCGCGGGCCGCCCAGACCCGGGCGCGGGTGTGCAGGGCGGCGGCCGAGTCGGCGCCGGTGCCGGGGCTGCCGATCAGGACCATGTCGTCCGCGTCCAGGCCGGGGGCGGCCCGGCCGCAGACGACCGAGCCGTAGGAGTGGCAGAGCAGGGAGATGTGTGTCCGGGGTGGGGTGGCCGCGCGCAGGTGGCGTACGAAGGCGCGCAGGCGGGGGGCGGCTTCGTCGGCGCGGGTGGTGGTGGTCAGCGCGGTGCTGACGGTGGCCGGTGTCTCGTAGCCGAGCCAGGCGATGACGGCGACGTGGGTGTGCTGCGGGGCGCGGTGGGTGAGGTCGGTGTAGAGGGCGGCGGCCGCCCGGTGGAAGCGGGCGTAGGTGTCCAGGGAGGTGTCCGAGCCGGGGACCAGGACCGCGAGGTGGTCGGCGTGGGCGAGGTCGCCGAGGACCTCGGTGGCCTGGCCTGCGCCTCGGCCGTCGAAGGTGAGGAGGTGGCGGGACGGGGAGGCGAGTGCCAGGTCGGCGGTGGCGCGGTGCAGGTCGCCGTGGGCGGCGGCCATGCGGGCGGCCCGGGCGGCCTCGGCCCGGTTGGTCTCGTAGGTGGTGGCGAGCGTGGTGTCGGTGAGTGGGGGCAGGGTCGCGGGGGCGGGGGCGGGGATCCGGGGGCGGGCTGCGCCGGCGAGGGGGGCGGCTATGGCCGCGGTGAGGAGGGCGGCGAGGAGGGTGCGGTGCCAATTCCTCGGGCGGCGGGCGGGGCCGGGGCCGTCGCGGTCCGGACGCGGGTCTGTGGGCGGGCACCCGGCCTGCGGCCGGGCTTGGTTTCCCACCCGCACCACCACCTCTGCTTTCGTCGTCGACTGCGGGTGGCCCTCGCGGAACGAACCCGCCGTCGGCGGCTGCCGGTCCGTGTCGAGGGAGGGGGTGGTCCGGGGCAACTGTGCAGGGGTGGGGTGGTCGGCGTGCCCCATGGGTGGGTTCCTTTCCGGTCGCCCGGCCATCGGGCTTCTCCGGAAAGGAAGTTAGGGATCGCGGGCTGTCGCCGGCGTCACGCCAGGGAGCTGTCCTGCGGGGTAGCTCTCAGGTACTACGGGTATCACCGGGTGCCCGAGACGCCCCGCCGGAGACGCCCACCGGAGACGCCCCGCCGGAGACCCCCGTCACCACGCCAGTTGGGCGATCTCCTCGGCCACCACCGCGCACGCGTCCGCCGCCGGGTCGATCAGCGGGAAGTGGCCCACGTCCTCCAGCAGCGTCAGGCCCACGACCTCCCCGGCCTTCGCCGCCGCGTCCGCGTAGGACTCGGCCACCGCCTGCGGCACCTCCCGGTCCGTACGCCCCTGCACGAGCGTCGTCGCGATGCCCGTCGGCAGCAGCAGGACGGGGTCGGCGCAGGGGCGGCGCTCGGCGAACGCTTCCGGACCGCCGAGGAGTTGCATGCTCGCGTTGCCGCACACGGCCAGCTTCTCGGCGACCTCGAAGTCCGCGATCGGGGCGAGGGCGACGACCCCGCGCAGCGGTGCCGGCCGGCCGGTGCGCCAGGGGGAGTCCGCGGGCAGGACGTGGCGGGCCGCGGCCCACAGGGCGAGGTGGCCTCCGGCCGAGTGACCCGTCAGCACGGTGCGGCGCGGGTCGGCCTGCGGGAGGGCCTCGCGGATCAGGGCGGGGAGGGCGTCCAGGGCGGCCGCGACGTCGTCGAACGTGTCGGGCCAGCGGCCGGCCACAGGGGTGGCGTCACCGCCGTCACCCGTGCTCTGTCCGGGGATCAGGGGCTCGCCTCCGCGCCGGTACTCGACGTTGGCCACCGCGAAGCCCCTGCGGGCCAGGTAGTCCGCGAAGGGCGTGATGTGGCGCCGGTCGTAGCGGGCGCGCCAGGCGCCGCCGTGCAGGACGACCACCACCGGGGCCGGGGAGTCCGGCGCCGTCCGGGGAGCGTAGAAGTCGATCACCTGGTCGGGGTGGCTGCCGTACGCGGACGTGACGTCGGGGTCGACCGGGGGGTGCGAGAAGGCCGACTCCTCTTCGGCGGCAGCGCGGGCTGCTGCGGCGTCGTCCGGCATGCTTCAACCTCTCAGCGATGAAACGCGTTTGGCGGACCCAGTAAGACGGACCAGGTGGAGACAATCGGCCGTTGGCGGGAAGGTACCAGGCCGATGACGTGCGCGGACACGGGGTTACGGCCCGGCCGGCGCCGCGTACACCGCCCGGTCGCGGAAGTGCCGGTGCACAGGCCGGCGCCCCGGCCGAGGCCGGCGTCGGCACGGCGGACGGCCGCGCGGAAACGGACGCGGTGCAGCGAGGTCGGCCCTCCCGCGTCCGTCCCCTGCCCGGGGCGCCTAGGGGGTGTCGTTTGGATCACCCCGGCGTCGCGGGTCCGCCGGCCGGCACCGCTCGTCACGGCCGGCCCCAAACGACACCCCCTAAGCCCCGCCCAGCACCTCCCCCAGCACCCGCGCCGCCCGCTCCACGTCCGCGAATCCCACGTACAGCGGTGTGAAACCGAAGCGCAGCACGTCGGGCGCCCGGAAGTCACCGACCACTCCCCGCTCGATCAGCCGCTTCATGGCATCCCCCGCGTCCGCGCACCGCAGCGCCACCTGACTGCCGCGCTCCTCATGGGCCACCGGTGTCAGACACTCGACGCGCCCCTCGGGC
Source organism: Streptomyces sp. NPDC053069 (assembly GCF_044546895.1). Lineage (NCBI taxonomy): Bacteria > Bacillati > Actinomycetota > Actinomycetes > Kitasatosporales > Streptomycetaceae > Streptomyces > Streptomyces sp. NPDC053069. The sequence continues at coordinate 29,451 of NZ_JBITZN010000004.1, forward strand.
ACATACGCCGCGACGCACTCCAGGAAGAAGTCCGTCAGGGCCAGCGACTTGGCGCGCACCGCGTCGACCGACACCCCGTCCCAGACGTCCAGCGCCGCCTCCAGCGCCAGCATCGACAGGATGTCCGGCGTGCCCACGCGCCCGCGCAGCGCGCCGGGCGCCGGGGCGTACTCCGGCCGCATCCCGAAGGGCTCCGCATGCGAGTTCCAGCCCGGAAGCGGGGAGTCGAAGCGGTCCTGGAGCGAGCGGCGCACATACAGGTACGCCGGTGAACCGGGGCCGCCGTTCAGGTACTTGTAGGTGCAGCCGACCGCGAGGTCGACGCCGTGCTCGTCCAGGCCCACCGGCAGCGCGCCGGCGCTGTGGCACAGGTCCCAGACCGCGAGGGCGCCGGCGGAGTGGACGGCCGACGTCAGCGACGGCAGGTCGTGGAGGCGGCCGGTGCGGTAGTCGACGTGGTTGAGCAGCACCGCGGCCGTACGGCCGGTCAGGGCGGCGGGCACCTCGGCCGGGGTCACGGCACGCAGCGTGCGGCCGGTCATGCGGGCCGCGGACTCGGCGATGTAGCCGTCCGTCGGGAAGGTGGTGGCGTCCACCAGGATCTCGGTGCGGTCCTCGTCGGCCATCCGTACCGCCGCGACCAGCGCCTTGAAGACGTTGACGCTGGTGGAGTCGCCGACGACGATCTGCCCGGCCGCCGCGCCGACCAGCGGGGCGATCCGGTCGCCGATCCGCTCCGGCGCCGTCCACCAGCCGCTCTCCTCCCAGGACCGGATGCGCAGTTCGCCCCACTGGCGGCGGACGACGTCCGCCACGCGCTCGGGTACCTGCGCGGGCAGGGCACCCAGGGAGTTCCCGTCCAGGTACACGCCCGCGGCGTCAGCCGTGTGACCGGACCCGGTGTCGAGGAGGAACCGGTCCCTGAGCGGCGCCAGCTCGTCCGCCGCGTCCAGTTTCTCCGCCCGCAGAACAAGCTCAGACATGGGACCTCGCCGTCCACAGCTCGGGGAACACGTTCTTCCGGGCGCGCTTCTCCAGCCAGGCCACGCCGGCCGAACCGCCCGTGCCGGCCTTGGCGCCCATCGCGCGGCGGGTGGCGACCAGGTGGTCGTTGCGCCAGCGCCACACCAGTTCGGCCACGTCGGTCAACGCCTCGCCCAGCCGGGCGAGTTCATCGCTCTCGTCCCCCGCGTAGACGGCGGTCCAGGCCGCCTCCACGGCGTCCGAGGGCTCGTAGCGCCGGGAGACGTCCCGGCGCAGCACCGAGTCCGGGATCGGGTGGCCGCGGCGTGCGAGGAGGCGTACGACCTCGTCGTACAGGCTCGGCTCGTGCAGCGCCTTCTCCAGTTCCGCGTGGACGCGCGGTGCGCCGCGGTGCGGGACGAGCATGGACGCGGACTTCTCACCGAGCAGGAACTCCATGCGGCGGTACATCGCCGACTGGAAGCCGGAGCCCTCGCCGAGGGCGCTGCGGTACGAGTTGAACTGCGCCGGGGTGAGCTGGCCGAGCGGCTTCCAGGAGGCGTTCAGCGCCTCCAGCTCGCGCACGGAACGCTTCAGCGCGGCGATCGCGGTCGGTACGTCGTCCGAGCGCAGGGCGTTCGCCGCGGTCTCCCACTCGTGCACGATGACCGTGAACCACAGCTCCATGACCTGGGTGGTCACCAGGAAGACCATCTCTCCGGGATCGTCGGAGAGGGTGTGCTGGAGGTGGGTGAGCACGTCCGCCTTGACGTAGTCCTCGTACGGCGTCGTACCCGCGAAGTCCAGGTGCGGGGTCTCGGGCTCGGCCTCGGGAAGGGGGTGAGCCTGTTGGGACATCGCTGTCTCCTGTTGTTACTCCGGGTAGCGGTCCGCCCCTGCCGATTCCGGCACGGGGGCCCCGGTCCCCACCCGGAATCCTCCGCAATCGCCTCGGCTACGGCAAGGCCCGTCCGCTGCCAGACGGGCCACACCGTGCGGTCCGGCTAGCCGAGGGTCTGGGCCGCCGTCGGGGAGGAGTCCTTCAGGAACTGCGAGCAGCGCTCGTACTCCTCCTGCTCGCCGATCGCCTGCGCGGCGCGGGCGAGGGCGTGCAGGGCGCGCAGGAAGCCGCGGTTCGGCTCGTGCTCCCAGGGGACCGGGCCGTGGCCCTTCCAGCCGCCTCGGCGCAGGGCGTCCAGGCCGCGGTGGTAGCCCGTACGGGCGTAGGCGTACGACTCCACGACCGCGCCGCGCTCGAACGCCTCGTCGGCCAGCTGGGCCCAGGCGAGGGAGGAGGTGGGGTACTTGGCGGCGACGTCCGCGGGGGCGGTACCGGCCGCGAGCTGTTCGCGGGGCTCGGGGTCGTCGGGGAGATGGGTGGGGGGCGGGCCGCCGAGGAGGTTCTCGTGAATCGTCATGGGTTCAGTTTCTCGCACAGGTGCATGTGCGGGCTCGTCCTGCGGGTACCCGTGCCGGTGCGGGCCGGGGGTGATGTTCGCCTGCCCGCGCCGGCGGGGTGCCTGCCCCGGAGGGGTCACCCTCAGTCGAAGCCCGGACCCCGCCTACCGCCTCCGTTCCCCCTCCAGAGGCGGCGCAGTCACATTGCCGTGCATCCTGCACTCCGGGCGCAGGCAGCCGGGGCGCGGTCGGCGGACCAGGGCGAAAGCGAGGGCCGAGCCCAGCAGCAGCGTCCCCGCGAGCATGGGCATCGCCCGGTCGAACGCCGCGTCGAACGCAGTGGGCGACCGGTACGCCTCCGGCCCCATCCCCGCCAGCAGCGGCAGCGCCGCGACCGCAACCAGGCCCGCCGCCCTCGCCGCCGCGTTGTTGATGCCGCTGGCCAGGCCCGCCCGGGTGGCGTCGACAGAGGCGAGGACCGTGGCCGTCAGCGGGGCCACCAGGGTGACCATCCCCGCCCCCATCACCAGCAACGCGGGCAGGACGTCCGTCGGATAGTCCGCGCCCGGCCCCACCCGCAGCATCAGCAGCATCGCCGCCGCGCAGAGCAGGGGACCGACCGTGAGCGGCAGGCGCGGGCCGGTACGGTCCGCCAGGGCGCCCGAGCGGGCGGAGAAGAGCAGCATCAGGGCGGTGGTCGGCAGCAACGCCGTACCGGCCGCCAGCGGCGAGTAGCCCGCCACCACCTGCAGCTGCAGCGCGGTGAGGAAGAAGAAGCCGCCGAACGCCGCGTACACGCACAGGGTGACCAGGTTGACCGCCGTGAACTGGCGCGAGGCGAAGATGTCCGGCGGGAGCATCGGGGCCGGACGGTGCCGTTCGACCAGCACGAAGGCCACCGCCGCCGCCAGGCCCGCGACCGCGCTCAGCGCGACCGCGACCGTGCCCGTCCGCGCCTCGATCAGCGCGTACGTCAGCAGCGCCAGCGCCAGGGCGCCCAGCAGCGCGCCGAGCACGTCGAAGCGGCCCCGGCGGCCCCCGGCGGACGACTCCGGCACGTGCCACACCGCGACCGGCACGCACAGCAGCGCCAGCGGGACGTTCAGCAGGAACACCCAGCGCCAGCCGGGGCCGGCCACCAGCCAGCCGCCCAGGAACGGGCCGACCGCCGCGCCGATCCCGCCGAAGCCGGACCACAGGCCGACGGCCCGGCTCCGGTCGTCGGGGTGGAAGGACGACTGGATGAGCGCGAGGGAGCCGGGGGTGAGGAGCGCGCCGCCGATGCCCTGCAGGGCCCGGGCGGCGATCAGGACGGGCGGGTTCGGTGCCAGGCCGCACAGCAGGGACGCCGCCGCGAACCACACCACGCCCAGCACGAAGACCTTACGGCGGCCGAAGTCGTCGCCCAGCGAGCCGCCCAGCAGGATCAGACCGGCCAGCGTGACCATGTACGCGTTGACCGTCCACTGCAGCGCGGCCAGGCTCGCGTCCAGGTCGCGGCCGATGCGCGGGAGCGCCACGTTGACGACGGTGGAGTCCAGCATGGCCATGCTGGAGCCGAGGACCGTCGTGAGCAGGATCCACTTGCCCTGGGGCGAGGCCAGCCGGACGTCGGACACCCCCCAGGTATACAGCGGGCCCGGCGGCAAGGACAGCCGCCGGGCCCACCGCAGGGGTACCGCTTACTTGATCCTGTTGCCCGCCGAGCGCAGGTTCTTCGTGGCCTCGACGACACGCGCGGCCATGCTCGCCTCGGCGAGCTTGCCCCAGGTGCGCGGGTCGTAGGCCTTCTTGTTGCCGACCTCGCCGTCGACCTTCAGGACGCCGTCGTAGTTCTGGAACATGTGGGCGGCGACCGGACGGGTGAAGGCGTACTGGGTGTCCGTGTCGATGTTCATCTTCACGACGCCGTTCTCCAGCGCGGTGAGGATCTCCTGCTCGGTGGAGCCGGAGCCGCCGTGGAAGACGAAGTCGAAGGGGGACTGCTTGCCGAACTTGGCCGCCACGCCCTCGTTCAGCTCCTTCAGGAGCTCGGGGCGGAGCACGACGTTGCCCGGCTTGTACACGCCGTGCACGTTGCCGAAGGAGGCGGCCAGCAGGTAGCGGCCCTTCTCGCCGAGACCGAGGGCCTCCGCCGTACGGATGGCGTCCTCGACCGTCGTGTACAGGGAGTCGTTGATCTCGTGCGAGACGCCGTCCTCCTCACCGCCGGTCGGGGTGATCTCGACCTCCAGGATGATGTTCGCGCGACGGGCCTGCTCCAGCAGCTCCTGCGCGATCTCCAGGTTGTCGGCGAGGGTCTCGGCGGAGCCGTCCCACATGTGGGACTGGAACAGCGGGTGGCGGCCGGCCTTCACGCGCTCCTCGGAGATCGCGAGCAGCGGACGTACGTACCCGTCGAGCTTGTCCTTCGGGCAGTGGTCGGTGTGCAGCGCGATGTTGACCGGGTACTTCTCGGCGAGGATGTGCGCGTACTCGGCGAGGGCGACCGCGCCGGTCACCATGTCCTTGCTGTACTGGCCGCCGAGGAACTCGGCGCCGCCGGTCGAGATCTGGACGATGCCGTCGCTCTCCGCCTCCGCGAAACCGCGCAGCGCCGCGTTCAGGGTCTGGCTCGAGGTGACGTTGATGGCCGGGTAGGCGAACTTGCCTGCCTTCGCCCGGTCGAGCATCTCGTTGTAGACCTCGGGGGTTGCGATGGGCATCTGTCCGCTCCTTGGTGTTGCGGGTCGGCTTGGTGCGTTACGGCCCTGACCTAGACCTGGGGATTCGACGTCGTCGTCGGTCCCATCTTTCCAGACATGGACCGCAGGTCCATGCGCCGGTCAAGTCCAGGTCAATCCGCGTCGTCAGTCCAGACCCAGTTCATCCTTCGAGAAGGCGAAACGGTACGGAACACCTGCGCCGGCTTCGATCTTCTCTGCGGCACCGGTCGCCCGGTCCACGATGGTCGCGACGGCGACGACCTCCGCGCCGGCCTCGCGCACCGCCTCCACGGCGGTGAGTGGGGAGCCGCCGGTGGTGGAGGTGTCCTCGACCACGAGCACCCGCCGCCCCGCGATGTCCGGGCCCTCCACGCGCCGCTGCAGACCGTGCGCCTTCGCGGCCTTCCGTACGACGAACGCGTCGAGTTTCCTCCCGCGCGCGGCGGCGGCGTGCAGCATGGCCGCGGCGACCGGGTCGGCGCCCATGGTGAGCCCGCCCACCGCGTCGAACTCCAGGTCGGCGGTGAGATCCAGCAGGACCTGGCCGACCAGCGGGGCGGCCTCGCCGTCGAGGGTGATGCGGCGCAGGTCGACGTAGTAGTCGGCCTCCAGACCCGAGGAGAGGGTCACCTTGCCGTGCACCACGGCCTTGTCCTTGATCTGCTGCAGCAGCGCGCCACGTACTTCCGTCATGCCGCCCAGCTTAAAGGCGCCGCCAGCTCCAGGTCGTCGTCGCCTCCAGCGGCTCCAGCGGGGTGACCAGGCGCGGAAGGGTGTTCAGGCCGTTCGGCGGACCGGTCTGCGGCTCCACGCACACGGCCTCGGCCTGCTCGTCGTAGACGACGACCCACTCCTCGCGGCTGGCCACCTTCAGCTCCAGCTGCCCCGGCCAGGTGAGGGTGACGTCGACGCCGCCGGGCATGCCGAAGCAGTCGTCCCAGGGGCCGGGCTTCGGGTCGATCCGGTTGCCGGTCGGCAGATGGTCGTCCCCGCGTTCCTCCTGCCAGGCGGGCTTGAAGTCGAGGGTGACGTCCTCGCCGCCGAGGTTCCGGTTGAACCAGGGGTGCCAGCCGATCTGCGCCGGGAAGGAGTCGTCGTACGTCTCCACGGACATCGTCAGCGTCAGGCTGTCCTCGGCGAGCACGACGCTCTGGGTGACGCGGCCGGGGTGCGGCCAGGGGTCGACCAGCTCGTACGTGATCACCGCCTCGTGCTGCGAGGCGCGCGCGGTGCGCCAGGCGCCGTCGCGGGCGGTGCCGTGGATGGCGTGCGGCGGGGAGTTGAGCGGCATCTGGCGCACGGTGCCGCCGTCCAGGAAACGGCCGTCCCTGGTGCGGCCGCACCAGGGCACCATCGGGAAGCAGCCGAAGCGGGGGCCTTGCCTCAGCAGTTCCAGGGAGCCGATCCTGAGGCTGCCGATACGGCCGCCGTCGGCGGGGCTGACGTGCACCTCTGCGTCACCTGCGGTCAGCGTGATGTCTTCGTTACTCACGGGATGACACTACTGGGCAGACCGGTCGGGACCGCGAGTACGGGCAGCAACTCCGGAACCTGGCTCAGCGACGCCTGCGCAGCGCCCGGCCCACCACGATCGCGGACGCCACCGCCAACGCCGCCGCCGGCGCCGCCCAGCGCAGCGCCGACGTCGCCGTGACCGTCTGCGGTGCCGGAACCGGTGCGTAACGCCCGCGCGGCGGGGCGTGGTCGACCTCCTCGGCGCTGCGGCCGATCATCGTCCGGCGCGCGTGCGCGGCCTCGGCGGGCGGCTCACCGGTGTCGGCGAAGTCCTCCGAGAGACGGTCGGCCGCCGGGTCCAGCGAGGGCTGCGGGACCTCGGTGTCGAAGACGGAGGTGTGCTCGGTCTCGGGCTCGGGCCCCTGCTTCCCCGCGGTCCTTGTCTGCTCCCCCGGCGCCTCCGTCGTCGCCAGGTTCTCCACGAAACGGTTCAGCAGACGGGTCGCCGCCGCGCTCACCGCGTCCGGCGGCAGCTCGACGATGCGGCCGTCCGCGTCCGCCGTGCCCTCGGCCCTGACCGTCGTACCGCCCTCGGTGTCCGCGAGGCTCAGGGTGAGGCTGAGTTTCACGGCGCCGGTGCCGCGGGCCTCGGTGGCGTCGGCCTCGACGGCGTACGTGCCGTTCTCGCGGGCGGTCACCCGTGCCGTGCCGCGGTAGGTGACGGAGTGTCCGCCCACGCGCAGTTTCAGGCGCCCGGCGACGGGTTCGGCACCGGCGTCCTGTTGCAGGCCGGGGATGGCGCGGGCGACCTGGGCGGGATCGGCGAGGGCGTCCTTGAGCCGCTCGACCGGGACCGGGACGAAGACCTGGTGCTCCATGTCCGCTGAGCCTACCCAGGTGTGACCGGAAAGTACCCCGGCGAAAACCGGCTCCTCGACACCGGCGCTCTCAGTACCGGCTCTCCGTACCGGCTCTCGGCTCCGGCCCTCGGTACCGGCTCTCAGTACCGCGGATGCACCAGCGTCGAAGCCGGCAGCCCCCCGATCCGCTTCCGTGCCGCCGCCCTCCCGTCCGCCGTCAGGTCGCGCTGGGTCAGCGTGTGCGCCTGCCAGGACCCCAGCCGCAGCGGTGGCGGAGTGTGTCCCGCGGCCGCCAGCAGGAACCCCCAGTCGTGCGGGGCTCCGGACGCGCCGGCCGAGCGGTCGGGACCGGCGGGGAAGCCGGAGTCGTGGCCGAGGACCCGGTAGGGGGAGGCGGCGAAGCCGGCCGCGCGCAGGGTTGCGGCCACCGTCCAGAAGACAAGGGGACGGGTGGTGACGGACCCGGCGTGCACGACGAGCCGGCCGCGGGGGGCGAGGGCGCGGCGGGCCAGGCCGTAGAACTCCTGGGAGTACAGCTTGGTGCTGGCGGTGATCCCGGGGTCGGGGAGGTCGGCGATGACGACGTCGTACGACCGTCCCCGTGCCCCGCGCAGCCAAGCGAGCGCGTCGGCCGTGGTGGTGTGGAGGCGGGGGTCGGCGTAGGCGTGGCCGTTGGCGGCGGCGAGGCCGGGGTCGTGGCGGGCCAGGCGGACCAGTCCGGGGTCGAGTTCGACGAGGTCGACGCGGCGTACCCCGGGCCGGCGCAGCACCTCGCGGGCGGCGAGGCCGTCGCCGCCGCCGAGGATGAGGACACGCGCGTGCGGCCCGCCGGACATGGCGGGGTGCACGAGGGCCTCGTGGTAGCGGTGTTCGTCGCGGCCGCCGACCCGGAGCCGGCCGTCCAGGAAGAGGTCGAGGGGCTTGCCGTCGGTGCCGCCGGCCAGCACGACCTCCTGGACGCCGGTCTGTTCGGCGACCCGGACGTCGTCGCCGTAGACGGCGTGCCGGGCGGCGCGTTCGAAGTCGTCGGCGAGCGCGGCGGCGGAGGCGAGGACACCGAGGACGACGAGGCCGACGACGAGCAGGGTCCAGCGGGCCCGGCAGGTCAGGTCGCGGCGGAAGAGGCCCAGCACCAGGGCGCCGCCCGCCACCACATTGACCGTGCCGGTGACCAGAGCGCCCGTCAACTGGCCCAGGAACGGCAGGAGGAGGAAGGGGAAGGCGAGGCCGCCGACCAGCGCGCCCACGTAGTCCGCGGCGAACAGATCGGCCACCGCGCCGCCCGCGTCCTGGTGGCGGATGCGCTGGATCAGCTCCATCAGCAGCGGGACTTCGGCGCCGATGAGCAGGCCGATGGCGAGGGAGAAGGCGACCAGGAGGCAGCGCGGGCCCTCGGCCCACAGCCCGCCCCAGTCGCCGGTCCAGGCGAAGACGGCGTACAGCACCATCGCGCTGCAGCCGCCGACCAGCGCGAGGACGGTCTCGATCGCGCCGAAGCCGGCCGCCGCGTGCCAGCGCAGCCGTTTCGCGCCGAGGGAGCCGATGCCCATCGCGAACACCATCACGGACAGCACGACGGAGGCCTGGGTGACCGAGTCACCCATCAAGTACGAGGCGAACGCGACGAGTTCGAGTTCGTAGACGAGTCCGCAGGCGGCACAGACGAAGACGCACACGAGAACCAGGAACCGCCCGGTGCCGGGCCGGACGGGCAGCCGGGCGGGGCCTGTCCAGGAGGGCGGGGCGCCCGGCGGCGCGGGGGCGTGCGGTTCGATCACGTTGCGACGGTACGTCACATGTGCGGCACGCTTCGTCACCCACACGTGTGGAACTGGGGGCAGTTGACACCCGGCGGGTTTATGTCGGCGCGGTGTCCTCGGCGGACTCTGCCACCCTGACCCGCGCCCCGACCCGGGTGCGGGTGGCCACCAACTGGCCGTCCTGCGGGTAGGCGTGCCAGGTGCGCCAGTGCACCTGACCCTCGTGGCGCTGGGCCAGCATCGCGGTGAAGGCGTGCGGGCTGCCCGGGAAGACGCCCGCGAGGCCGTGCGGATGGTCGGAGACGAGGGCCAGCAACTCCTGGGCGCGGCCCGCGAACGAGCCGGGGCTGAGCACCTCGACGCGTGCGGCGAACTCGTACTCCCAGTCGCCGACCCGCTTGGCGACGCCGAGCGGCAGCGGGGTGCTGGAGCCGGGGATGCACGCGACCGTCTCCGAGCACAGGCCCCGCTCCTCCTCCAGCAGCACCTGGTGGGATGCGCCGAGCAGTCTCAACTGGAGCTTGGTACCGGTGAGTTCCAGATCGAGGGTGGCCAGGGCCGGCAGCGGCTCGCGTCCCAGAGCCCAGGCCAGGTCGGCAGCGCGCGTATCGGTGTAGGAGGTGTTCAGGGTCGTGAGCATGGATCGGCTCCGCAAACACGCGATGAGGGGGGAGATCGGCCATGTCAGCCCAGCCGGCTCGGCCGGGTGGGGAGTCTCAGGGACGTCCGAGGGGCTGCGTTGGCGATTTAGAGGGAATCATGAACAGAGGCGCCCCCACCGCGTTTTTACCCAACTTCGTGGGGTTTCCATCCCTCAGAGGGCTCCACAGTTCAACTGTTCAACCATGGCGTGCGCCGGGCGCGAGGACGAGACGGCGGGCGCCCGCCGGTTGCCTTCGCCGGCGGGCGCTCGCGTGCGGCCGTATGCGGTTCCCCCGAAAGCTCAGCTGCCCCGTGTCAGCTGCCTCCGCCGCATCCGCCCCCGCCGCCGCCGCACGACGAACCTCCGCCGCAGGAAGAACCCCCGCCGCAGGAGGAGTGGCCTCCGCAGGAGTGGTGGCCGCCGTGGTGTCCCCCGTGGTGCCCGCCCGACGAACCGGAGTCGGCGCTGCCCGCCCACCAGCTGTTGCTGCTGCCGTCGTACGACGACGAGGACGACGACGAGCGGTACGACCCGGACCGGCCGCGGCCGCCCTTGTCGAGCGACACCCTGCGCTGCCGGTTGCCGGACCGTGCCCCCGCCATTGCCGTGAGGGTCACGAACGCGACCACGACCAGGATGAAGATGATGCCGACGGCCATGGCGTCACCCTCCTTCCGTTCCCCCGAAGCGGCCCCCCGTGGACCGCGGTGACCGGGGGATGCCCGGCCGTCCCAGGGCTCAAAGCAGAGTTGAGGAACTCCAGAGCTTGGGCGCAGGATGACCGGCATGACCTCCAGTGCACGTCCTCACCTCAACCGCCGGCTCGCCGCGTTCGGGACGACGATCTTCGCGGAGATGTCCGCGCTCGCCGTGTCGACCGGATCGATCAACCTGGGCCAGGGCTTCCCCGACACCGACGGACCCGAGGAGGTGCGCGAGGCGGCGGTGCGGGCGCTGCGCGAGGGCCGCGGCAACCAGTACCCGCCGGGCCCCGGCATCCCCGAGCTGCGCACCGCGATCGCCGCGCACCAGCAGCGCCGCTACGGGCTGTCGTACGACCCCGACACCGAGGTGCTGGTCACGGCGGGCGCGACGGAGGCGATCGCGGCGGCGCTGCTGGCGCTGGTGGAGCCGGGCGACGAGGTCGTGGCCCTGGAGCCGTACTACGACTCCTACGCGGCGAGCATCGCGATGGCGGGCGGCACGCGCGTGCCGGTCACGCTGCGTCCGCACATCGAGGAGGGGGCGTCCTTCCGCCTGGACCTGGACGAGCTGCGCGCCGCCGTCACCGACCGCACCCGGCTGCTGCTGATCAACACCCCGCACAACCCGACCGGTACGGTCCTCACGCACACGGAGCTGGCCGCGATCGCCGAGCTGGCGGTCGAGCGGGACCTGCTGGTGGTGACGGACGAGGTCTACGAGCACCTGGTCTTCGACGGCGCCGGACATCTGCCGCTCGCCTCGTTCCCCGGCATGCGCGAGCGCACGGTGACGATCGGCTCGGCCGGCAAGACGTTCTCCTTCACCGGCTGGAAGGTCGGCTGGGTCACGGCCGTGCCGGAGCTGGTGAGCGCGGTCCGCTCGGTGAAGCAGTTCCTGACCTACGTCTCCTCGGGCCCCTTCCAGTACGCGGTCGCCGAGGCCCTGGCCCTCCCCGACTCCTACTTCGAGGAGTTCCGCCGGTCCATGCTGGCCCGCCGCGACATCCTGGCGAAGGGCCTGGCGGAGGCGGGCTTCGAGGTCTTCGTCCCGGCCGGCACGTACTTCATCACCACCGACATCCGCCCGCTCGGCGAGAAGGACGGCTTCGCCTTCTGCCGCACCCTGCCGGCACGCGCGGGCGTGGTGGCGATCCCCAACGCCGTGTTCTACGACGACCGGGAGGCCGGGGCACCGTTCGTACGGTTCGCGTTCTGCAAGCGGGAAGAGGTCCTGCGGGAGGCCGCCGAAAGACTCCGGGCGCTGTAAGCGCGCCGGAAACTCAACGGCGCTTCCCCGTGTACGCGACACAGGTGAACCCATGACCCCGATGGCGGTCACCTGCTCGCGCTCGCACCCGCGCGCTTGCAGGGTGCGGTGATGTGACCTACGCCCGTACCATTCCCGCCCCGCCCCTCACCACACTGAAGCCGGCGCAGCGAGCCGTGGGACTGTTCCTGGGGGTCCGGCTCGCCGGGGTGGCCGTGCTCGCCCTCGTCGCGCATGTCGCCGGCCGGCATCCGCTGACGCTGCTGGGGCGGTCCTGGGACTCGGTCTGGTACCTGGGGATCGCCACCCACGGCTACGGCCACGACCTGCCCTCCCACGATCCCGGCCCGCACAGCGACCTGGCGTTCTTCCCGCTGTATCCGGCGCTGCTGCGGGCGGTGACCGCGCTGGCCCCGCTCGGTGGGGGCTCCGCCGGGCTGCTGATCTCGTGGACCGGGGCCGCCGTGGCCGCAGCCGGCATCCATGCGGTCGGCTCCCGGCTGTACGGGCGGACCACCGGCATCGCGCTGGTGCTGCTGTGGGGGCTGCTGCCGCACTCGGTGGTGCTGTCGATGGCGTACACCGAGCCGGTGCTGACCGCGTTCGCGGCCTGGTCGTTGTACGCGGTGCTGGCCGGGAACTGGCTGTGGGCCGGTGTCCTCGCGGCGCTCGCGGGGCTGGCCCGGCCGAACGGGTTCACGGTCGCCGCCGCGGTACTGGCCGCGGCCGGGGCAGAGGTGTGGCGGCGGCGCGGAAAGGTTACCCACAGGCTGTGGACGGGCGCGGCGCTCGCCCCGCTGGGCTGGACGGCGTACGTGCTGTGGGTGGGCCGGCAGAAGGCGGATCTGCTCGGCGGATACTTCGAGGTACAGCGGCTGTGGGGGTCGCGGTTCGACTTCGGCCGGGGCTCGCTGGAGTTCGTGCGCGCGATGCTGCTGCACGGCGGCCGGTTCGTGTTCCCGGTGGCGCTGGCGCTCGTCGTGGCGGGGGCGGTGCTGTACGCGCTGCTGGTCCTGGACCGCGCTCCGCTGCCGCTGCTCGTGTACAGCGGGGCACTGCTGCTGATCGCGCTCGGCGGCTCGGGTTTCTTCGAGTCCAAGCCGCGGTTTCTGCTGCCGGCGTTTCCGCTGCTGCTGCCGCTCGCCCGGGGGCTGGCGGGCATGGCGAGAGCCCGGCCCTGGCACGCGACCGTGCTGGTCGCGAGCCTGGCCGGGCTCAGCTGTCTCTACGGCGCGTACCTGGTGGTGTACGCGCAGGAGCCGCTGTAGGCCGTGCGGCGGGGCTTACTCGCCGTCGCCGTCGTCCTCGGGCTTGTCCGCCTCGTTGACCTCCTGCTCCAGGCCGAGCTGCTCGACGAGCCACTTGTCGAACTCGATCGCGGCCCGCACCCAGCTGACCGTGGAGGAGACGAAGTGGTTGATGTCGACGCCCGTGCCGATCAGCATCTGGGCCTCGCCGATCAGACGGACGGTGCCGTCGTCATGGGTGTGGGTGTAGACCTTGGGCCACAGGGTGCGGCGGTTCCAGTCGTCGACGGACTCCAGCAGCTGCGGCTTCTCGTCGATGGGGTGGGGGCGGTCGTAGAACGTCCGCACCGAGAAGACCGCCTGCTCGGCCTCCCCGCGGAACATGAAGTAGGTGCGGAACTGCTCCCACGGGGCCGCGAGGTCGCCTTCCTCGTCGACGACGTACTTCAGCTCCATCTGGTCGAGGAGCTGCTTCACGAGGTCCTGATCCGGGAGGACGGGGCCGGCCGGTCCCTGGGGCTGCGGTTCGGGCTGGCCCCCGAAGTTCGGAATCGAGGACGGGTCGATGCTCACCGTGTTTTTCCCTTCATGGTGGATCCAGCCATCCTCCCCCATGCGGGGAGGGGGGAGGCAAGCCCCGACGCCCTTGTCAGCCTTGGGCGGACACGATCCGGTCATCTGCCGGTGACGGTGTCAGGACCAGCGAGCGGCATGATCACGGCATGCGCATGAGGAGAGAGCTTCGGTGGCTGCTGTGGACCCTGTGGCTGGCGTGCCTGGTGGTCGCGGTCTGGTTCGCCGTCGCAGTGATCATGCTGCTGACGGAGGGCATGCCGTTCAATCAGCTGCAGAACTGACCCGGGCCCGCCCGCCATCGCGGACGGGCCCGGGCGGCGCCGTTCGTCACAGGGTCTTGCCGGTCTGCGGTCCCACGAGCAGGCCGTCCCCGAACCTGTCCACCCGCACCGTGTCGCCGTCGTTGACCTCGCCGGAGAGGATCTCCTTGGCGAGGCGGTCGCCGATGGCGGTCTGGACGAGGCGGCGCAGCGGGCGGGCGCCGTAGGCCGGGTCCAGGCCCTCCTCCGCCAGCCAGGCCAGCGCCTCGGGGGTGACGTCCAGGGTGAGCCGGCGCTCGGCCAGCCGCCTGGCCAGCCGCTCGATCTGGAGCTGCGCGATCCGCTCCAGCTCGGGCTTGGTCAGTGCCGAGAAGACCACCAGGTCGTCGAGCCGGTTGAGGAACTCCGGCTTGAACGAGGCCCGTACGGCCTCCAGGACCTGCTCCTTCTTCTCCGCCTCGCTGGTGATCGGGTCGATCAGGAACTGGCTGCCCAGGTTGGAGGTGAGCACCAGGATGGTGTTGCGGAAGTCGACCGTGCGGCCCTGGCCGTCCGTCAGGCGGCCGTCGTCCAGCACCTGGAGGAGGATGTCGAAGACCTCGGGGTGGGCCTTCTCGACCTCGTCCAGCAGGATGACGCTGTACGGGCGGCGGCGCACCGCCTCCGTCAGCTGGCCGCCCTCCTCGTAACCGACGTACCCGGGGGGTGCGCCGACCAGCCGGGCCACGCTGTGCTTCTCGCCGTACTCCGACATGTCGATGCGGACCATGGCCCGCTCGTCGTCGAACAGGAAGTCGGCGAGTGCCTTGGCGAGTTCGGTCTTGCCGACGCCGGTCGGGCCGAGGAAGAGGAAGGAGCCGGTGGGGCGGTCGGGGTCGGCGATGCCGGCGCGGGAGCGGCGGACCGCGTCCGACACGGCCCGCACGGCCTCGGTCTGGCCGATGAGCCGTTTGCCCAGCTCGTCCTCCATGCGCAGCAGCTTCTGCGTCTCGCCCTCCAGCAGGCGGCCGGCCGGGATGCCGGTCCAGGCGGCGACGACGTCGGCGATGTCGTCGGAGCCGACCTCCTCCTTCACCATCGTGTCCCTGGCGACCTCCTCCTCGGCCTCGGAGGCGGCCTCCAACTCCTTCTCCAGCTGCGGGATCTCGCCGTAGAGCAGCTTGGCGGCGGTGTCGAAGTCGCCGTCGCGCTGGGCGCGTTCGGCCTGGCCGCGCAGGTCGTCCAGCTTCTCCTTGAGCTCACCGACCCGGTTGAGGGACTGCTTCTCCTTCTCCCAGCGGGCGGTGAGGCCCCGCAGCTCCTCCTCCTTGTCGGCGAGGTCGCGGCGCAGCTTCTCCAGGCGGGCGAGGGAGGCCGGGTCGGTCTCCTTGCCGATCGCCAGCTCCTCCATCTTCAGCCGGTCGACGGCGCGCTGGAGTTCGTCGATCTCGACGGGCGAGGAGTCGATCTCCATGCGCAGCCGGGAGGCGGCCTCGTCGACCAGGTCGATGGCCTTGTCGGGGAGGAAGCGGGAGGTGATGTAGCGGTCGGAGAGGGTGGCGGCGGCCACCAGCGCCGAGTCCGCGATCTGGACCTTGTGGTGGGCCTCGTAGCGGCCCTTGAGACCGCGCAGGATCGCGATGGTGTCCTCGACGGTCGGCTCGGCGACCAGGACCTGCTGGAAGCGGCGCTCCAGGGCGGGGTCCTTCTCGATCCGCTCCCGGTACTCGTCCAGCGTGGTGGCGCCGACCATGCGCAGCTCGCCGCGGGCCAGCATCGGCTTGAGCATGTTGCCGGCGTCCATGGCGGAGTCCCCGCCGGCGCCCGCACCGACGACGGTGTGCAGCTCGTCGATGAAGGTGATGATCTGCCCGTCGGACTCCTTGATCTCGGCGAGGACGGCCTTCAGGCGCTCCTCGAACTCGCCGCGGTACTTGGCACCGGCCACCATCGCGCCGAGGTCGAGCGCGACCAGCCGCTTGTCCTTCAGCGACTCGGGCACGTCACCCTTGACGATCCGCTGGGCGAGCCCCTCGACCACGGCGGTCTTGCCGACGCCGGGCTCACCGATGAGGACGGGGTTGTTCTTCGTACGGCGGCTCAGCACCTGCACGACCCGCCGGATCTCCTGGTCCCGGCCGATGACCGGGTCCAGCCGGCCCTCGCGGGCGGCGGCGGTGAAGTCGGTGCCGAACTTCTCCAGGGCCTTGTACTGGCCCTCGGGGTCGGCGGTGGTCACGCGGCGTCCTCCCCTGGCCTTCTGGAAAGCCTCCTGCAGCTTCTTCGCGTCGGCGCCCTGCCGCTTGAGCACGTCCCCGGCCGCGCCGCCCTTCGCGGCGATGCCGATCAGCAGGTGCTCGGTGGACAGGTACTCGTCGCCGAGCGCCTTGGCGCGCTCGGTGGCGTCCGCGATGACGGCCAGCAGCTCACGGTTGGGCTGCGGCGGCGCGACCGTGGAACCGGTCACGCTGGGCAGTCCGGCGAGGATCTTCTCCGCTCCGGCGCGCACGGCGGCCTGGTCGGCCTCCACGGCGGCGAGCAGGTCGGTGATGTTCTCGTTCTCCTGCCCCGCGAGCAGCGCGAGGAGCAGGTGCGCAGGCGTGAGGTCCGGGTGCCCCTCGGTCACGGCGCGGTTGCTGGCCGCGTTGATCGCGTCCCGGCTCCTGTTGGTCAGCTCGGCGTCCACGTTGTCCGTTCTCCTCCTCGGCCACTCTCCACTGCTGACTTAACCAGCGTACACAAAGTTGAGCCTATTCCGCTCAAGGTAGGCGGCAAGGGTTGCGAAGGCTAGGTTGCGGGGCATGGTGAAGCCCTCTGAGCAGTACCTGGAGTTCTGGCGAGAACGCCACCTGTGCACCCTGACGACGCTCCGGCCCGACGGCAGCCCGCATGTGGTTCCGGTGGGGGTGACCTACGACGCGGAGGCCGGGCTGGCCAGGGTGATCACCAACGGGACCAGCGTGAAGGCCGGGCATGTGCGGGCGGCCGGGGCCGAGGGCGCCCGGGTGGCGGTGTGCCAGGTGGACGGCCGGCGCTGGGCCACGCTGGAAGGACGTGCACGGGTGCGGACGGAACCGGAACGGGTCGCGGAGGCGGTGCGGCGGTACGCCGAGCGCTACGAGCGGACGCCGGGGCCGAATCCGGCGCGCGTGGTGATCGAGATAGAGGTGGAGCGGACCTTGGGGAACGGCTGAGGCGGCCGAAAAGATTCAGCCACCCTGACAGCGCTCCCATACCGCGCAATGCCGGGGAATACCCCACAAAACTGCAGCGGCGTCACCGTGTTCAGGTCACGGTGACGCCGCTGCGGGGGGAAGCACCTGAGCGATCTTTTACGACGGGGGAATCGCGTCAGGCACTGCGGGGGGTGGCCGAGATGCTCGTCAGGTCCTGGTCCGTCGGTTCGACGAGCCGATGGTCCCGCTGGTCAAGGTTTACGAAGATCATTCCGTACCGGATGGCGCACCGCACCGGCTGGGGCGCGCCACGCGGCTTGCGCAGGCACCGGTACGCCCGCACGTCCTCGTCGTCGTCCCGGGTGACGACGACCGGCTCTCCGAACACGGTCACCATCAGCGAGTCACCACTGTGGGGGATGGCGGTGACCAGGTCGATGAAGTGCCAGCCGGAGCGGTAGGCCGTGGCCATTTCGCGACGGAAGGAGCGGTCGTCGGGTGGAGTGGTCATGACTCGGCGACCCACGTGCTGTCCCTGGGAGCGAACCATGTGCTGTCGCCCGGAGCAGCGGAGGCCTTGACGACCCACGTGCTGTCACCGGCACCGGCAGCAGACACGGTGCTCGTGCGCCAGGTACTGTCGCCCGCCGCGTCCGCCTTCGTCCCCGCGAGGCCATTCAGCGCCCCGAAGGCCACCACGGCGGAGAAGGCGGCGACAAGCGCCGAGCGAAGCATTTTCTTACGCATAGTCGGCTTCGTCCTCATGTGAAGGTCACCTCTCCCCCGTCCGAATACGACGATGGCCCATTCCGGCACGTCATGGCCACACAAACGATGCATCATGTTCCTGCACGTTCAGGACCCTGGGGGGTGGAGATTTGGCAACGAACGAGACTAAGCGGACACATCCCCACGGGCTGACCGACCTGTGCGAGGACGGACGCCGTCTTTACGGGAACGCTCTCCGAACGGGACGCCTAGCCCGCGCGGATGCGGAACCCGCACCCTGTCTGATGGAGTTCGCCCTTCTTCATCCCGACCCCGACGACCCGAACTGGCTCCGCCCGGTACCGCCTTCCATCGCCCTGGCCCAGCGGCTCACCCCCATCGAGCAGGAGATCACCCAGCGAAGGCGGCAGTCGATCGAACTGGCCGACGCTTTCGAGCCGTTCATGAGCATCAGTGCGCAGCCCACGGCGACCACACACTCGATCACCGTGCTGGAAGGCCTCGACCGGATCAACGCGGCACTCGATCTGGCCACGGCCCAGTGCCAGACCGAGATGCTCACCGTCCAGCCGAGCCGCCGCCGCCTCGAACACACCCTCACCCAGGGGCTGAAGCGGGACAGACCCCTGATCGAGCGGGGGTGCCGGATCCGGACGCTCTATCAGCACCCCGCCCGCTACAGCCCCGAGACGCTCGCCTACGTGGCCCAGTTCACCGACGGCAAGGTGGAGTACCGCACCATCGACGAACTCGTCGAGCGGCTGATCATCTGCGACGAGACCGTGGCCTTCATCCCGACCCGCGACGACGGGGAGATCGCCCTCGAACTCCGGCATCCGGGTCTCGTCCGCTATCTGATCAAGGTCTTCGAGTTCATGTGGACCCGCGCGGTCCCGCTGAGCGCCGGCGCCCCCTACGAGACCGCCCCCGACGGCATCACGGAGATCCAGCACTCCATCGCCAAGCTGCTGGTCGAGGGCCACGTCGACGAGGCCATCGCCCGGCGCCTGGGCATGAACGTCCGCACCTGCCGGGCCCACATCGCCAAGCTCGCGACGGCGCTGGGCAGCGGCAGCCGCGCGCAACTCGGGTTCCTCATCGCCCAGTCGGGGATCCTCAAGCAGGAGCCCTGACGCCGGAACACGACGCGGCCGAGGGGCCCTGCCCGATCCGCCGGGGCGGCCGGCACACCGCCCGGCCCGGCTGTCTCATCGCACGCTCGGGGATTGCTGATCAGGAGCCGTGAGCGCGCCGGCGGGCGGACCGGGGCGGCGGTGGCCGTCCAGGCCGACCTGGGCGATCCGGACGCCGAGTTGGGTGCGGCTGGCCGCGCCGAGGGTCTCCGAGAGGCGGGCGATGTGGGCGCGGCAGGTGCGCACGCTGATGCCGAGCCGCTCGGCGATCACCGCGTCCTGGTGACCCTCGGCGAGCAGGGCGGCGATGGACTGCTCGCGGTGCGAGATGCCCTCGATGCCGGTGTCGGGGAGGGGAGCGGTGAGCGGGATGGCCAGGCGCCACAGCCGCTCGAAGACCGTGACCAGGTAGGCGACCAGAGCCGGGTGGCGCAGTTCCAGGGCCATCGTGCGGTCGGCGTTGGCGGGGATGAAGGCCACCGTGCGGTCGAAGAGGATCAGGCGGTCGATCACCTCGTCCAGGGAGCGGGCCTCCACCGTGTCGCCCATCAGCTCCAGGTAGTTGAGCAGCCCCTGCCCGTGCCGGGCCACGTGCGTGTACAGGTCGCGCATGCGCACGCCCCGGCCGCGCAGCGCCAGCGCCCGGTGCAGCCCCTCGGTCAGCTCGGCCTCCCGGCGGATGCCGCCGGGCTGCACGGTGAGCACCTCGGTCGTGCACGCCTCGGTCGCCTCGTCCATCGCGGCCTGGATCCGGGACAGCCCGTCCAGCACCCGGATGGCGCTGCCCTCGGCGGGCGCGGCGAGCGCACCCAGCTGACGGCCGAGTCCGGCGTACCACTCGAAGGCGGCGACCGCCGAGCCCACCCGCCGCTGGCTCTCGCTGACCTCGTCGTAGACGCCGCGCAGCAGCCTGGTCATGACCTCCTGCGGGGACGTCGGCACCAGCCAGTCCATGTCGTCCGGGTCCGGGTGCAGCAGGGCCAGCTCCAGCAGGCAGGGCACCGTCTCGGCATCAGTGCGCGGCACCCGCCCGCGGCGTACGGCACGGGAATACACCCGATCCCCGGCCGCGCACAGTCGGTCGGCGCCGTGTGGATGCTCCTCCGCCCCGCGCCCGGCCATCGCCCATTTCACCCCCGGTGTGCTGCCACTTCCGCAGCGCAACTATGCGCGGCGTCGACCGGGTCCGCAACACGGCTCGGCTCAACGCGGCCACCGGAAAGCGCGGTTATGTCTGGATATCCGCCATGCTCCGTCCCCCGCATTGCAACAAGCTGAAGCGGTCCGCCAGGGGCGTGAGGGTTGTTGTCCCGCTGCTCTCGGGGGCGCGGGAAAGGCGCCCTACTTCAGGCCGATCGCCGCGCAGGCCGCCTTGTACTTGGCGGTGCAGATGTCGTCGACGGAGTAGATGCCGTCCGCGATGACCGTGGACTTGATGGTGTGCTTGGTCAGGGCGGTCGGCTGGATCAGCTTGGCCGGGATGTCCTTGGCGGTGGGGCTGTCCACCTTGTCCTGGGTGAGCGCGTCGAACTGGATGTCCTTGCCCTGGACCTTGGCAACGGCCATCTGTGCGGCGGCCTCGGCCTCGTCCGGGTAGGCCTTGTAGACGCTCATGTACTGCTCGCCGGCCAGGATCCGCTGGACCGCGTCGAGTTCCGCGTCCTGACCGGTGACCGGGGGCAGGTTCGTGACGCCGACCGCCTTCAGGGCCTTGATGACACCGCCCGCCATGCCGTCGTTGGCGGCGTAGACGCCGGCGATGTTGTTCTTGCCGACCGCGCTGATGGCCTTGGCCATCTCGGTCTCGGCGAGCTCCGGCTTCCAGTCCGTGGTGTCGTACGTCTCCGCGATCGTCACCTTGCCGTTCAGCTCGGAGAGCGCGCCCTGCTTGAACTGCTTGGCGTTCGGGTCGGTGGGCGAGCCGTTCACCATGACGATCTTGTCGGAGGTGTCGGTGTTCGGCCCGAGGGCCTCCAGCAGGGTGCGGCCCTGCACCTCGCCGACGAGCTCGTTGTCGAAGGAGACGTAGGCGTCGATCGGACCCTCGGCGAGACGGTCGTAGGCGATGACCGGGATGCCCGCGTCCTTGGCCTTCTTCACCCCGGCGGCGACGGCGTGCGAGTCGACGGCGTCGAGCAGGATGATGTCGACCTTGTCGTCGATCATCTGCTGCAGCTGCTCGGCCTGCCGGGAGGCGTCCGCGTCGGCGTTGGCGTACTTGACCTCGCCCTTCTTCCCGGTGAGTTCGGCGACCTTGTCCCTGATGATGGGGTAGTCGAACTTGTCGTAGCGGGTGTTCGCCTTCTCCGGCAGCAGCAGGCCGACGGTCATGTCGTTGCCCTTGCTCGGGCTCGCGTCCGCGCCGTTCCCTGTCGCGTCCAGCACGCCGCATCCGGCGAGCGAGAGGGTCATCGTGGACGCGGCCACGGATATGGCGATACGACGCATTCGAGAGCTCACTTCAGGTGCGTTCCGGACGTAGGGCTGCTATACGACCCAGGTGTCTGAAAAGACAACGCGCAGGCCGCACCCGACGTCAAGCCGAACTACTTAACGAGTCCGCAACACCACCCTCGGCTCACTCTGTGAAGGCCGAGCAAAATCCCCTCCAAACACTCTTTACGGACCCTTCATCCAAGGAGACTTCAGGAGACGGCAAAGGAGACGGCAAGAGAACGGTTCGATCAGATGACCGAACAGACCCGGCCATCCGCGTCCGTACGGCCCGGCCCGCCGGAGCCACAGGCCTCCAGGATCTCCTCCAGGTCCGCGACCGCGGCCGCCACGCCCTCGGTGAGCAGCACCGCCGTCGGATTGAGCAGGACCTCGTCGAGCCCGGCGGCCCGGTATTCGGCCAGGGCCGCCGCGATCTCCTCCGGGCTGCCGGCCACGACCGCCCCGGCCCGCAGCAGTTCGGACGCCGGGCCGGGACCGTCGACGTCCACGCCCGCCCGGCGCAGCATGTCGGCGTAGTGCGGGGCGCCGAGATGGTCCCGGGTGGCGAGGCGGGCCAGCCGGCGCGCGTCCCGGCCCCGGCGGCGGACCGCCACGTGGACGGCGGTCGCGATCCGCGGAGGCGCGGCCCGGCCCGCTGCGGCGGCCCCGGCCGCCAACGCCGGTACGAGGGTGTCCCGCAGGTAGGCGGGCGGGGTCATCCGGGTGATCGCAACGTCCGCGGTCGCCCCCGCCGTACGGGCCATCGCCGGCCGCAGCACCCCGGCGCCGACCTCCACGGGAGCATGCGGGCCCACCGGGGGCAGCGCGGCGTGCAGCCGCGGGAACGTCCGAGGCCCGTCGTCCGTCCCCCATGACGTACGGCTCTTGACTTTCCCTTTACCGACTCGCCGACTCACCGACCGGACAGCAACAGCAAAGGAACGACCCGCATGCCGAAGGACCCGGCACCCAAGTCCACGCCCGACGCCCAGCACGCGGAGCACGAGGAGTACGGGGAGTACGGGGAGTACGGGGACGAGCCGGAGGAGCAGCCCGTCGTCGAGCACGTCGCGGACGACGACCGCTTCGGTGCGGTCACCGTCCGGCTGGACACCCGGGAGGGCGAGGTGACCGTGACGGGCGCGTCGGTGCCCCGGGTGGTCCTGCGCCGCGCGGCCGGTACCCAGCCGGCGGACCATGTGCCGATCGGCACCCGGGACGGCGCCCGGCTGACGCTCACCGTCGACGGCGCCGAGGCCGAGGTGGATCCCGCCAAGGGCCGGCTGACCAGGCGTTCGTACCGCGTCGACGTCCGGCACGGGGACCGCTGCTGGCGTCTGGTGCCCGACTCGATCCCGGGCAGCCGGCTGCTGCGCGGCGAGGAGCCCCTCGGGGAGTTCACCTCGGAGGGGAACGGACGGGTGGCCGCCGAGTGGGGCGAGGACGCGGCCGTCGGCTACGCGCTGGCCGCCGCGTTCGGCACCGGGGCGCAGCCGATGTGGATGATCGCCATCGAGATGGTCGGTGACATGCTTCCCGGCTGACCGCTCGTCACGCCCGGGCCGGACCCTTCCGGTGGTGTACCGGAGGGGCCCGGCCCGGGCGTCGTGGGAATCAGCCGCGGATCAGCCGCGGTCGGCCCGGATGTCGTCGGCGTACAGGTGCGAGACGATCGCCGCCTGGAGCCGCGACGTGAGGTCGAGCTTGCGCATGATGCTGGCGGTGTGCGCCCGCACCGTCCGCTCCGCGATGCCCAGCCGGCGCGCGAGCCGGCGGTTCTGCTCGCCGGTGGCGAGCAGCAGCAGGACCTCCCGCTCCCGTTCGGTGGGCGCGGAGAAGTCCGGCGCGGCTTCCCGTACGGCAACTGCCATGTGGTTCCCCCTGGATGCGATCGGTCGTCCGGCTCTCCAGCCTGCCAACCGCCGGGTGCCGGCACGGGCCCGCGAGCCCGCAGCTTGCTGCAGCCGGAACGGCGCGTGATCAGCGCGGTGGCCGCCGGAGGCGGTTGCGGCCGCCGCGCGGACCAGTTCCAGTTCCTGGAAACCCGCCGCTGCGACGCCGTCGTTCACTGCCAGCCGTTCACGGACGAACAAGCCGGCTGCCCCTGTACTTCATGATCACGACTCTGCCACCCGTGGGTGCGGGCACTGAAGGGGAGCCGTTGTCAGGATCCTGCACGGCCCGGGGCACCTTCATGCCAGCCCGGCCACGGCCCCCACCAGGAGTTCAAAGGGAGGCAAAGGTCCGTACAACCAACCCCCTCGGCCGCGAGTCATGATCACCGCCAGCCGTATGCCGCCCTCCGACTCGACCAGAGGACCGAATGAACCCAGCCAGATGCGCGACCGCCGCGGCCGTCGTACTCGTCACCGCCGGCGGCCTGCTGAGCGCGGTCACCGCGTCCGCCTCTGCCACGGTGAACTGTGCCTCGCCGGTGTACAAACGGACGTTCTATGCGAACACCACGTTCTCCGGCACGCCGCAGAAGACCGACTGCGACTCCGCCATCGACCAGAACTGGAGCGGGGCGCCCGCCACCGGCCTGCCGAAGGACGGCTTCGGCGTCCGCTGGACCGTCACCCGCGACTTCGGCTCCGGCGGACCCTTCACGTTCGCCGTCTCCGGCACCGACGGCATCCGGGCCTACCTGGACGGCGTCCGCAAGGTCGACCTCTGGTCCAACACCTCGACCGCGCGCGCCAGGACCGTCTACGTCACCGTCCCGCAGGGCAGGCACACCCTGCGGCTCGACTACGTCAACTGGACCGGCAGCGCCCAGGTGAAGTTCGCCTACACACCGCGCACCTCCGCCACCGTCGACAAGGTCGCACCGCTCGCCCCGACCGGGGTCGCCTGGGACCACTACACCGGTGACCCGGACGGCATACACGCTCAGCTCAGCTGGGCGAAGAGCAAGGAGATGGACCTCGCCGGGTACCGCGTGTACCGACGGGTGGCGGGCACGAGCAGCTACACACGGGTCGGTACGACCACGGCGACCGCCTTCAGCGAACGGCCGCCGCAGACCGGCCAGTCGTACTACTACGAGGTCCGCGCCTACGACAAGGCCGGCAACGAATCACCCGGAAGCACCGACCAGGGCCCGGTGCCGTCATGGGACCGGACCCCGCCGGCCGCCCCGAAGCTCACCGCGGCCGGCACGGAGGACGCCAACCAGTTGTCCTGGACGGCCGTCCAGGACGCCGTCGGCTACCGGGTGTACCGCAAGGCCGCCGACGGCACCTCCTTCACCCAGCTCACCGACACCACCTCCACCGGCTACACGGACACCCAGGCGGCCTACCGCACGGCCTACGACTACAAGGTCGCCGCCGTCGACGCGCACGGCAACGCCGCGGAGTCCGCCGTCGTGAGCGCCACCCGGACCATCACGCCGCCGCAGGACGTCACGGTGGACACGAGCAGCGGCGAGCTGGTGCTCCGCTGGACCGAACCCGTCGGCACCGCCGACTACACCGTGCGCCGCTCGGCCGACATCGCCGACGGCTCCCGCAACTGGCAGACCCTCACCTGCGGTTCCCCCACGAGCACCACGGACGCCGCCGGCAACACCGTGCGCACCTGTGCCGACTACTCCGGCCACCGCGGGCGCACCTACCACTACACGGTGCTGCGCAAGGACGCCTCCGGCCGCTGGTCCGTGCCCTCCGCCGAGGTCACCGCCACCCGGCCCGGCGACGAGACACCGCCGCCGATCGTGACCGGGCTGGCCGCCGAGCCCCTGGAGTACGGCATCCGCCTGTCCTGGCAGCCCAGCACCGCGCCGGACCTGGCGTACTACGCCCTCTACCAGCAGCAGGACACGTCCCACGACCCCGAGTACGTCGGCAAGGTGGACGCGTCGGAAACGCAGACTCTGCTGCCCTGGCCGGCCGACGGCTCGTCGCGGCGCCTGTTCGTCGTGGCTGTGGACGTCTACGGCAACTCCCTGACCTACGTGGACGATCCGTACGTCGACGACTGGAGCGTGCCCGTCGGCTCCGTCCCGGTGACCGCGCTCGACCTCCGGCCCACGACGGTCCCGGACGCCACCTCCGGCTGCCAGACGATCACCTGGAACACCAGGAGCGGGGTCACGCTGGAGCCGTGGTGCCCGTACGAGGACATCTCCAAGGTGACCGGCTTCCACGTCTACCGCTGGGACCGCGCCCAGGGCCGGTTCGTCCGGCTGACGCAGACCGCTGTGCCCAGGGGCAGTGCCGACTGGGTCTGGACCGACACCGACGCCCCCGCCGGTACGACCCTCTACTACATGATCTCCCTGGTCTCGGCGGACGGCACCGAGGCCTTCGCCGACATGGACTACGCCATCACCCGGCCGAGCACGTCCTGACCTTCCCGGCCTGCCCGGCCTTCCGGCATGACGAAGGGGCCCGCGGTCTCCCGCGGGCCCCTTCGCGTGTTCCACTCAGGTCAGTCCTGTTGCTGCTGCCGCTTCGGCCGCCACACCACCAGCGCGCTGGTCTGCTGGACCTCCTGGTACGGGACCAGGTCGCGGCGGTAGGAGGCGTGGACGGCGGCCTCGCGCTGCTGCATCGCGGCCGCCGCGCCGTCCAGGGCCGCCTGCAGTTCCGCGACGCGGGACTGCAGGGCGGCGACCTGGTTCTCCAGTTCGATGATGCGCTTGATGCCGGCCAGGTTGATGCCCTCGTCCTGCGACAACTGCTGCACCTGGCGGAGCAGTTCGATGTCGCGGGCCGAGTAGCGGCGGCCCCGGCCCGCGGTGCGGTCCGGGGAGACCAGGCCGAGGCGGTCGTACTGGCGCAGCGTCTGCGGGTGGAGTCCGGAGAGCTGGGCCGCCACCGAGATGACGTAGACCGGGGTCTCCTCGGTCAGTTCATACGGGTTACGTCGACGGCCGTCCATCTCTCTCAGTCTCCCTTCGCGGCCTCGAACAGCTCCGCCCGCGGATCCTCACCCGCGGTCGCCTCGCGATACGCCTCCAGTGCGTCACGAGCCTTCCCCGACAGGTCCTTGGGGACACGCACCTCGACGGTGACCAGAAGGTCGCCGCGGGTGCCGTCCTTGCGGACCGCGCCCTTGCCGCGGGCGCGCATGGTGCGGCCGTTGGGCGTGCCGGGCGGCAGTTTCAGGGTGACGGCCGGGCCGCCGAGGGTCGGCACCCTCACCTCGCCGCCGAGCGCGGCCTCGGTGAAGGTCACCGGGACGGTCACCGTGAGGTTGTCGCCCTTGCGCCCGAACACCGGGTGCTCGCCGACGTGCACGACCACGTACAGGTCGCCCGCCGGTCCGCCCCGCTCGCCGGGCGCGCCCTTGCCGCGCAGCCGGATGCGCTGCCCGTCGGTCACGCCGGCCGGGATGCGGACCTGCATCGTGCGCGAGGACTTGGCGCGGCCGCTGCCCTTGCACTCGATGCACGGGTTCTCGGCGACCAGGCCGCGGCCCTTGCAGTCGGGGCAGGGATCGGTGAGCGAGAAGCCGCCGCCGGAGCCCCGGGAGACCTGCCCGGTGCCGACGCAGGTCGGGCACATGCGCGGTGTGCCGTTCTTGTCGCCGGTGCCGGCACAGGCCTTGCAGGGCGCCTGGGAGGACATCCTGAGCGGCACCGTGGCGCCCTCGATGGCCTCCGTGAAGCTCAGCGTGACCTCGGTGTCGATGTCCTGGCCGCGCCGGGGCTGGGTGCGTGCGCCCGTGGCCCCGCCGCGGTTGAACAGGCCCCCGAAGACGTCACCGAGTCCGCCGCCGAAGCCGCCGGCACCCCCGCCCTGGGCGCCACCTCCGAAGAGGTCGCCCAGGTCGAAGTTGAAGGAGCCGCCGGCGCCCGGCCCGGGGCGGAAGCCGCCGTTGCCGAACAGGGCGCGCGCCTCGTCGTACTCCTTGCGCTTCTTGGGGTCGCCGAGGATGTCGTTCGCCTCGGAGATCTCCTTGAAGCGCTCCTCGGCCTTGGTGTTGCCCTTGTTGGCGTCCGGGTGGAACTCGCGGGCGAGCTTCCGGTACGCCTTCTTGATCTCGGCCTCGGTGGCGTCCTTGGGGACGCCGAGGACCTTGTAGTAGTCCTTCTCGATGAAGTCCTTGGTGCTCATCCTCGACGTCCCTCCTTCCTGTCTGCGGTGATCACGTCAGCCCTCGTCCGGGCCACCGTTCTCCTTGTCGTCGGCGGAGCCGGCCTGCTTCGCCTCGGTGTTCTCCTCGGCGCCCTCGGCCTTGACGGTCTGTGCGCCGGGCTGCGGCTCGGCGACGGCCACCCGCGCGGGGCGGATGGTGCGCTCGCCGATGCGATACCCGGGCTGCAGGATCGCCACGCAGGTCGTCTCGGTGACGTCCGGCGCGTAGGAGTGCATCAGCGCCTCGTGGATCGTCGGGTCGAAGGGCTCGCCCTCCTTGCCGAACTGCTGCAGCCCCATCTTCGCCGCGACGGTCTCCAGCGACTCGGCCACCGACTTGAAGCCGCCGACCAGTTCACCGTGTTCCCGCGCGCGGCCGATGTCGTCGAGCACGGGCAGCAGCTCGGTCAGGAGGTTCGCGATGGCGATCTCCTTGACCGCGATGCGGTCCCGCTCGACCCGGCGGCGGTAGTTCTGGTACTCGGCCTGGAGGCGCTGGAGGTCCGCCGTGCGCTCACCGAGCGCCGTGCGCACCTGGTCCAGCTGGGCCACCAGGCCCGCGTCTGCAGTTCCGTCCCCGGCCGGGGCCGCCCCCTCCTGGGGGGCGGCCTTCGACTCGGCGTCGTCGGGGGTGGCGCCGGAGGGGACGTCGGGCTTCTCTTCAAAGCCCGGGGTCTCCTCCGTCACGCGGCACCGTCCTTGCGCTCGTCGTCCACGATCT
The DNA here is from genome assembly GCF_044546895.1 of Streptomyces sp. NPDC053069. NCBI lineage: Bacteria > Bacillati > Actinomycetota > Actinomycetes > Kitasatosporales > Streptomycetaceae > Streptomyces > Streptomyces sp. NPDC053069. Next base: position 57,549 of record NZ_JBITZN010000004.1, read on the forward strand.
CGGCGTCCACGACGTCGTCGTCAGCGGGCTTGCCGCCCTGGGCGGCGCCCTCCGGACCGCCGGCGCCCTGCGCGGCCTGGGCGTCGGCGTACATGGCCTGGCCCAGCTTCTGCGAGACGGCAGCGACCTTCTCGGTGGCGGTGCGGATCTCGGCGGTGTCCTCGCCCTTGAGCTTCTCCTTCAGCTCGGCGACGGCGGACTCCACCTCGGTCTTGATCTCGCCGGGGACCTTGTCCTCGTTGTCCTTGAGGAACTTCTCGGTCTGGTAGACGAGCTGCTCGCCCTGGTTGCGGGTCTCGGCGGCCTCGCGGCGGCGGTGGTCCTCCTCCGCGTACTGCTCGGCCTCCTGGCGCATGCGGTCGACCTCGTCCTTCGGCAGCGAGGAGCCGCCGGTGACGGTCATCTTCTGCTCCTTGCCCGTGCCCAGGTCCTTGGCCGTGACGTGCATGATGCCGTTGGCGTCGATGTCGAAGGACACCTCGATCTGCGGGACGCCACGGGGCGCCGGGGGCAGACCGGTCAGCTCGAACATGCCGAGCTTCTTGTTGTACGCCGCGATCTCGCGCTCGCCCTGGTAGACCTGGATCTGCACCGACGGCTGGTTGTCCTCGGCCGTGGTGAAGATCTCCGAGCGCTTGGTCGGGATCGTGGTGTTGCGCTCGATCAGCTTGGTCATGATGCCGCCCTTGGTCTCGATACCGAGGGACAGCGGGGTGACGTCGAGCAGCAGGACGTCCTTGACCTCGCCCTTGAGGACACCGGCCTGGAGCGAGGCGCCGATGGCGACGACCTCGTCCGGGTTGACGCCCTTGTTGGCCTCCTTGCCGCCGGTCAGCTCCTTGACGAGCTCGGCGACGGCGGGCATACGGGTGGAGCCACCGACGAGGACGACGTGGTCGATCTCGTTGATGGAGATGCCGGCGTCCTTGATGACGTTGTGGAACGGCGTCTTGCAGCGCTCCAGCAGGTCGGCCGTCAGCTGCTGGAACTGAGCCCGGGTGAGCTTCTCGTCCAGGTGCAGCGGGCCCTCGGCGGACGCGGTGATGTAGGGAAGGTTGATCGAGGTCTCGGTGGAGGAGGACAGCTCGATCTTGGCCTTCTCGGCGGCCTCGCGCAGACGCTGCAGGGCCATCTTGTCCTTGGACAGGTCCACGCCGTGGCCGGACTGGAACTGCTTGACCAGGTAGTCGACGACGCGCTGGTCCCAGTCGTCACCACCGAGGTGGTTGTCACCGTTGGTGGCCTTCACCTCGACGACGCCGTCGCCGATCTCCAGGAGGGACACGTCGAAGGTGCCGCCACCGAGGTCGAAGACGAGGATCGTCTGGTCGTCCTTGTCGAGGCCGTAGGCCAGCGCGGCGGCGGTCGGCTCGTTGACGATGCGCAGGACGTTCAGACCGGCGATCTCACCGGCCTCCTTGGTCGCCTGACGCTCGGAGTCGTTGAAGTAGGCCGGGACGGTGATGACCGCGTCGGTCACCTTCTCGCCCAGGTAGGCCTCGGCGTCCCGCTTCAGCTTCTGCAGGATGAACGCGGAGATCTGCTGCGGGTTGAAGTCCTTGCCGTCGAGCTGGATCTTCCAGTCGGTACCCATGTGGCGCTTCACCGAGCGGATGGTCCGGTCCACGTTCGTGACCGCCTGGCGCTTGGCGACCTCGCCGACGAGCACCTCACCGTTCTTGGCGAAGGCGACGACGGACGGCGTGGTCCTGGCGCCCTCGGCGTTGGTGATGACGGTGGGCTCGCCGCCCTCCAGAACGCTGACGACGGAGTTAGTCGTGCCCAGGTCGATGCCGACCGCACGTGCCATGGTTGATTCCTCCAGCTGACTTGAGTGCAACGGACTCAAGTGTGCATGACGGCCACCGCTGGGTCAACAGACCTGAGTCGCCAAGGCTCAAGTCTTATCCGTTCCTTACACGCAACTGGCCGCTGACCTGCGTCGATTCCGTGCGCCGCGGCGACTGGACAGGCATGCGAAGGAGGACGAGCACCACCAGCAGCGCCGCTCCGGCCACCCAGAGCACGGCGCCCTCCCCGGTCCATCCGGTGTGCACGAGCACCCCGACGAGCACCGAGGAGAAGGAGCCGGCACCCAGCAGCACGACCGAGCCCGGCGGGGTCAGCCCGAGCGGCCGCATCCGGTGCGCGAGATGGTCCGGGCCGCGCCGCAGCAGCGGGCGCCGGGCCAGCCCCCGGGCGAGGACCACGAGGACGGCGTCGGCGATCGCCACCGCACCGAGGCAGAACATCACCGCCGCGCTCGGCGCCAGGTCGTACCCCGCGCGCGTGAAGACGAGGGACGACGACAGCAGGAACCCGGTGAACAGCGAGCCGCAGGCGCCGAGCCCGATCCGGGCGGGGTGCCAGTTGTGCATCAGGAAGCCGGTGAGGGCCGCGGCGAACACGCTCAGCAGGACGGCGAGCCCGTCCATCAGCTCGGCGGCGGCACAGGCCCCGGCCCCGAAGGCGGTGACGACCCCGACGGTGCCGGCCAGCCCGTCCGCGTGGTCGAGCCCCTTGAAGGCCAGCGAGGCGACGACGATCCACACCAGCGCGAGCAGCCCGCCCGGCACGCCCGTCGCGTCGTACGGCACCACGCAGGCCGCCGCCACGGTCGTACCGGCGACGAGCACCCGCGCGCGCAGCCGCCACACGTCCGCGACCAGCCCCAGCGCGGCGACCGAGCAGGCGGCGACCAGCAGGCGGACGACCCCGTCACCGAGCGGGGCGACCCGGGTCCACTGCCCCATCCAGGTGACCAGGCAGGTGACGACCACCACGGCGAGCCCGCCGAGCAGCGGCAGCCGCCGCTGCCGGCGCCGGTCGACGATGCCCGCCCGCAGCGCGGGGACCCTGAGCAGCGCCGCGAGGACGGCGGCGAGGAGCAGGGCGGCGGTGGCGGCGGCGATCCCGTAGAGCACGGCTCTAAGGTAGGGGCGAATGTAGCAATTCGGTACGAATAACACGATCCGATGACCCGTGGGATGATGCGCATCACCCCGCGCCCGGCTGCATCCCGCAGGAAGATGGGGGTAATCTCAAACGGACTGCATAAGTTACCGCTTAGTAATGTCGCCCGTTTAAGTCGCCCAGTCAGTTCGAGGCCGCCTCAGGAGCCCCAATGCAACTCGCCGCGATCATCGTGTCGCTGGTCCTGATCGTGGTCGGCGTGGCACTGTTCGGCCGCGCCCTCCTCCAGATCTACAACTTCATGAGGCTGGGCCAGTCGGTACCGGCCGGCACGCGGACCAACGACCCCGCACAACGCGTCCTCACCGTGGTCAGGGAGTTCCTCGGCCACACCCGGATGAACCGCTGGGGTGTCGTCGGTGTGGCGCACTGGTTCGTGGCAGTGGGCTTCTTCACCCTGCTGCTGACGATCGTCAACGCGATCGGACAGCTGTTCCAGGCGGACTGGATCCTGCCGGTCATCGGCGAATGGGCGCCGTACAACATCTACGTCGAGTTCATCGGCACCATGACGGTGGTCGGCATCCTGGTGCTGATCGGCATCCGCCAGCTGAGCCACCCGCGCAAGCCGGGCCGCAAGTCCCGCTTCGCCGGTTCCAACTTCGGCCAGGCGTACTTCGTCGAGGCCGTCATCCTCATCGTCGGCGTCTGCATCTTCATGCTGCACGCCCTGGAGGGCGCCCAGCACCACGTCGACGGCTACGAGGCCTCCTTCTTCCTCTCGTACCCGGTCGTGTCGTGGCTGAAGGGCATGGACGTCTCCACGCTCCAGAACCTCACCTACTTCTTCGCCGGCCTGAAGATCGCGACCTCCTTCATCTGGATGATCACGGTCGCCCTGAAGACCGACATGGGTGTGGCCTGGCACCGCTTCCTGGCGTTCCCGAACATCTACTTCAAGCGCAACGCCACCGGCGAGACCTCCCTCGGCGCCCTGCTTCCGATGACCTCCGGCGGCAAGCCGATCGACTTCACCGACCCCGGCGAGGACGACGTCTTCGGTGTCTCCCAGGTCGAGCAGTTCTCCTGGAAGGGCCTGCTGGACTTCTCCACCTGCACCGAGTGCGGCCGCTGCCAGTCGCAGTGCCCCGCCTGGAACACCGGCAAGCCGCTCTCCCCGAAGCTGCTGATCATGTCCCTGCGGGACCACGCGCACGCCAAGGCGCCGTACCTGCTGGCCGGCGGCGGCAAGACGATGGAGGGCGAGGAGAAGGCCTCCGAGGAGCAGCTGAAGGACGTCCCCGCGGCCGCCCTCGCCGAGGCCGAGCGCCCGCTGATCGGCACCGCCGAGGAGAACGGCGTCATCGACCCGGACGTCCTGTGGTCCTGCACCACCTGCGGCGCCTGCGTCGAGCAGTGCCCGGTGGACATCGAGCACGTCGACCACATCGTCGACATGCGCCGCTACCAGGTGATGATCGAGTCCGCGTTCCCGTCCGAGGCGGGCACGATGCTCAAGAACCTGGAGAAGAAGGGCAACCCCTGGGGCCTGGCGAAGAAGCAGCGCCTGGAGTGGACCAAGGAGGTCGACTTCGAGGTCCCGGTCGTCGGCAAGGACATCGAGGACCTGTCCGAGGTCGAGTACCTGTACTGGGTCGGCTGCGCCGGCGCCCTGGAGGACCGCGCCAAGAAGACCACGAAGGCCTTCGCCGAGCTGCTGCACATCGCGGGCGTGAAGTTCGCGATCATGGGCGGCGACGAGAAGTGCACCGGTGACTCCGCCCGCCGCCTCGGCAACGAGCCCCTGTTCCAGGAGCTCGGCATGGAGAACGTGGCCGCGCTGAACATGGCGTTCGGCGAGGACGACGAGGACCCCGCGACGAAGAAGCCCAAGTCGGCGAAGAAGATCGTCGCGACCTGCCCGCACTGCCTCAACACGCTCGGCAACGAGTACCCGCAGCTCGGCGGCGACTACGAGGTCATCCACCACACCCAGCTGCTGCAGCACCTGGTGGACGAGGGCAAGCTGATCCCGGTCACCCCGGTCGAGGGCATCATCACCTACCACGACCCGTGCTACCTGGGCCGCCACAACAAGATCTACACGCCTCCGCGCGAGATCATCGGCAAGGTCCCGGGCCTCAGGAACGAGGAGATGCACCGCCACAAGGAGCGCGGCTTCTGCTGCGGCGCCGGCGGTGCCCGGATGTGGATGGAGGAGCGGATCGGCAAGCGCATCAACAACGAGCGCGTCGACGAGGCCCTCTCCCTCAACCCGGACATCGTCTCCACCGCCTGCCCGTTCTGTCTCGTCATGCTGACCGACTCGGTCAACGGCAAGAAGAACGAGGGCAAGGCGAAGGAGTCCATCCAGGTCGTGGACGTCGCCCAGCTGCTGCTCGACTCGGTCAGGACGCCGGTCGACCCGGCGGGCGAGCCGGAGACCGAGAGCGAGCCGGAGCCCGAGCCGGTGAAGTAACCCCCCGGCTCTCCCGCGTACGGCGCCCCCTGCTTCGCACAGGCAGGGGGCGCCGTCGTTTCCGTGGTCCCCTGCCCGGCTGTCACAGATCCGGCCGCTGCCTTGTCCTGCTGATGTGCGCGCGGGCGCACCGGATGTCCGGTGAATGCCGCCGGTGTCCGTCCCCCTCCGGGAACCCGCGTGCCGTCCGTTGCCGAGATGTCCGCCGAGTTCGGCATCGCGGCCTCGACCGCGCAAAAGGCATTGGCCCGTCCGCACAGGGACCGTCGGCAACGGGGCGCCCGGCGCGGCGGCTACTCGCTCTTCGGCCCCGCCTGCTGCACCACCTCGAAGGACCACAGCGTGGAACCGGAGGCCGCCGGCTTCGGCCGCTCCCCCTCCGTGCCGCCCTGATGCGCGGCCTTCATCGGGCCCTCCATCCACGCCTGGAACGACTCCTCGTCCCGCCAGCGCGTGTACACGAGGTAGGTGTCGGTGCCCTCGACGGGCCGCAGCAGCTCGAACCACTCGAAGCCGTCGGAGTTCTCCACGGCGTGGGCGCGGGACGCGAACCGCTTCTCCAGCACCTCCCGCTGCTCGGCGGGCACGGTCAGCACATTGATCTTCACTACGCTCATGGCCCCATCCTGGACCAACGCTCCCCGCTCCGCCTCACCGGCCGAGGGGTCCCCGGGGGAAACCCTGAAGACTCCCTGGTCGAATCGCTGACGGTCCCTTAGGGGATGTCACAGGTCGGCCGCAAAGCCGGGCCCGGAAGCCCGGGCCGGGCACGTCACTCTCCGGGACCAGGTACGTTCGATGACGTGGCTGGATTCAGGATCGGACGCGGGGGCCGGGACAACCGCACCCCCCAAGGACAGCAGGCGCCGCAGGGACCGTCGTACGGCCGGCCCGGACCGCAGCAGGGGCAGCCCGCGGGGCCGTCGTACGGGCAGCCCTCGGGGCCCTCGTACGGCTACCCGCAGACGCCGCAGCGGCCGTACCCGCAGCAGGGGCAGCAGCCGTCGTACCCGCAGCAGGGGCAGCCGTACGGCCGGCAGGGACAGGCGTACGGACACCCGGGCCCGGCCGACGACGGGCCGGAGTACTTCGGGGACGACGGCGGTTACCCGGGCGGCGGCGCTTCCGGCCACGACCCGTACGCGGCCAACAACCCGGGCCACACCCAGGCGTTCTCGATCGACGAGGCCGCCGACTACACCCAGGGCGCGACCTACCACGCCGGTTCGGCCGCCGCACCCGCCGCCCCGCTCGGCCCGCCCCTGCACTGGAAGGACCTGCTGAAGGGGATCATCCTCTCCCCCGACCAGACCTTCCTGCGCATGCGGGACTACACGATGTGGACCCCGGCCCTCATCACCACCTTCCTCTACGGCCTGCTGGCCGTCTTCGGCTTCGACGGCGCCCGCAAGGACGCGATCAGCGCCACGCTCTCCAACGCGGTGCCGATCGTGCTGATAACGGCGGTCGTGATGGTGCTCGGCCTGTTCATCCTGGGCGTGGTCACGCACACGCTGGCCCGCCAGCTCGGCGGCGACGGCGCCTGGCAGCCGACGGTCGGTCTGTCCATGCTGATCACGGCCCTCACGGATGCGCCCCGCCTGGTCTTCGCCATGTTCTTCGGCGGCGACGCCGGCTTCGTCCAGGTCCTCGGCTGGGCCACCTGGATCGGCGCGGGCGCCCTGCTGACGCTGATGGTCTCCCGCTCGCACGACCTGCCCTGGCCGAAGGCGCTGGGCGCGTCGGCGATCCAGCTGATCGCGCTGCTGTCGATCGTGAAGCTCGGCACGTTCTAGTCCCCCGGGCATGCGAGAGGGCCCCCGGCGCCGCGGCGCCGGGGGCCCTTCATGTGCCTGGTGTGCTCAGGCGTCGAGCACCTGTCCGGCCCGCTGCACGACGGGCGGCTCGACGCTCCACGGGAAGTTGATCCACTCATCGGTCCGCTTCCAGACGTACTCGCACTTCACGAGGGAGTGGGACTTCTCATAGATCACCGCGGAGCGCACCTCGGCGACGGTGTCGAGGCAGAAGTCGCGCACGAGCTTCAGCGTCTTGCCGGTGTCGGCGACGTCGTCGGTGATCAGCACCTTCTTGTCAGAGAAGTCGATCACGTTGGGGACGGGCGCGAGCATGACCGGCATCTCCAGGGTCGTCCCCACCCCGGTGTAGAACTCCACGTTTACGAGATGGATGTTCTTGCAGTCCAGGGCATAGGCGAGCCCGCCGGCGACGAACACACCGCCCCGCGCGATGCTGAGCACGATGTCCGGTTCGTACCCGTCGTCGGCGATGGTCTGCGCGAGCTCGCGGATGGCGGCGCCGAAGCGCTCGTAGGTCAGATTCTCCCGAACATCACTCATGCCTGTGGCTGCCCTCACACCTGGGTCCGATGGAAATTGACGTAGGACCGCGAGGCGGTCGGCCCGCGCTGCCCCTGGTACCGGGAGCCGTAGCGCTCGCTGCCGTAGGGGAACTCGGCGGGCGAGGTCAGCCGGAACATGCACAGCTGGCCGATCTTCATCCCGGGCCAGAGCTTGATCGGCAGCGTGGCGAGATTGGACAGTTCGAGCGTCACGTGCCCGCTGAAGCCGGGGTCGATGAACCCGGCGGTGGAGTGCGTGACCAGCCCCAGCCGCCCGAGCGAGCTCTTCCCCTCCAGCCGCGAGGCAAGATCATCAGGCAGCGAGATGACCTCGTACGTGGAGGCGAGCACGAACTCCCCGGGGTGCAGGATGAACGGCTCGTCCCCCTCCGGCTCCACGAGCCGCGTCAGATCGGGCTGCTCGACGGAGGGGTCGATGTGCGGGTAGCGGTGGTTCTCGAACACCCGGAAGTACCGGTCCAGCCGCACGTCGATGCTCGACGGCTGCACCATGGATTCGTCGTAGGGATCGATCCGTACCCGTCCGGCGTCGATCTCGGCCCGGATGTCCTTGTCTGAGAGAAGCACGTAGCGAGGATACGCAAGGCGCGCGGAGCCGTGACAATCGTGACGACTCCGCGCGCCTGAGTTACGACGCGACTACTGACGATCGCTGCCGCGATTCACTGCCACTGCTTCGATGACGGCCTCTACCGCTGTTTCTACCGCTGCCTCTCCAGGGTGACCGGCACCACACTGCGGAGCCGGGCGCACCGGGGACACCTCATGAGCCGGCGAGGGCCGAGCCGGTCGGCCTGCTGCATCGGGAACGAAGCGGTGCTGAAGACGTGCCCGTCCGCGCAGCGGACGACGGTGCGTTCCATCAAGTCCCTTAAGTCCCTTCCCCAAGAGCCTCGTCGGGCTTACCGCCCTGACGACAAAAGCCACATTACGGGATCAAAGAGACGACTCTCCAGGCGGCACTCCGGCCCCACCCGGACCCTCCCCGAGGCCCCCACCGTACGCCCCAACTCGGCCCGGCCGCAGCCGGATCCACCCCTGAAAAAGACTCAGACCCCAGGGCCTCGGCACCAGGGGTCCGCGATGATGTACAGTGAGCAAGGTCCGGACACCGGATCCGCGAGGATCATGTCCGAACTTACGCGGGTGTAGTTTAATGGTAGAACATCAGCTTCCCAAGCTGAGAGCGCGAGTTCGATTCTCGTCACCCGCTCCATGTGAAACCCCCAGGTCAGAGACCCGGGGGTTTTTGTCTGGACCGGTGGGCTGCCCGCGGAACACAGCAGCGCCATGAGGCCGCTGTCGGCTACCCGTGGGCTTCTCGTCGTGGTGCGCGCCGCCGAACCTCGTCTGATGGCTGATGGATCGGCACGACGATCAGGCCATGACCGGCTGTACTTCCTGGGCCGCCCGTGCGTCGTAGGCGTCGCGGGCGTCCAGAACGGCATTGATGTTTTCCTCGGACCAGGTCCGGATCGCGTGCATCAGCGCGGTGACGCTCTCGCCCAGCTCGGTGGCCGCGTATTCGACCTTGGGTGGAATGGTCGGGTAGACCGTGCGGGTGACCAGGCCGTCCCGCTCCAGGGTACGCAGGGTCTGGGTGAGCATCTTCTGGGTGATGCCGTCCAGGCGGCGTCGCAGTTCGCCAAAGCGCATCGGGCCGCCGGACAGTGCGCCCATGACCAGCATGGTCCACTTGTTGGCGAGTACGTCCAGGATCTGGCGCGAGGGACAGGCGGCCAGATAAGCATCCGCGCCGCCATAGAAGCGCAGGTTGTCAGTAGTACCCATGAGGTACCTATATACCTTTGAAGTGCCTTCTGTTCAACAGGTACTGCCCTGCCCAGGATAGGGGCATCCCGAACGACTCTCTGAACAGGAGTGCATGACGATGCGCGCGATCACCCAGAAGACCTTCGGCGGCCCAGAGGTGCTGGAGCTCGTCGACGATATGCCCAAGCCGGCACCTGGACCGACGCAGGTGCTCGTCCGAGTCAGGGCGACCAGCGTCAACCCCGTGGAATTGTTCGTCCGCTCCGGCGCCTTCCCGTTGCTGGGCGAGCCGCCTTTCGTCCTGGGCTGGGACGTCTCCGGGGTGGTGGAGCAGGTCGATCCGGGTGTGCACCGGTTCAAGGTCGGCGACGAGGTATACGGGATGCCGTACTTCCCGGCCGCGGCCGGGGCGAACGCCGAGTACCTGGTCGCCCCCGCACGGCAGTTGGCTCGCAAGCCCGCAGGGATCAGCCACGAGGAGGCCGCGGCGCTGCCGCTGGTCGGTCTGACCGCCTGGCACGCACTGGTGGAGATCGCGCAGCTGCGGCCGGGACAACGGGTACTGATCCACGGTGCGGGCGGCGGGCTCGGGCACGTCGCGGTGCAGCTGGCCAAGCACCTCGGCGCAGAGGTGATCGGGACGGCGAGCGCGGCCAAGCACGACTTCCTGCGCGGCTTGGGTGCGGACCAGCTGATCGACTACCAGGCCCAGGACTACACCGAGGTACTCCGGGACACGCCGGTTGACGTGGTGTTGGAGACCCTGGGCGGCGGGAACGCCGAGCGTTCCTTCGGCGTGCTGCGGCAGGGCGGCGTACTGGTGACGGCGGTGGAGCGGCTCAGCACCACCCTGCCGCAGCTGGCGAAGCAGTCCGGCGTACGGTTCGCAGCGGTCGGCGTGGAACCGGACCCGGCCGGCCTGGAGGCACTGACCGAACTGGTCGAGGCGGGGAGGCTTCGGGTGCACCTGCAGCAGGTGTTCCCGCTGGAGAGGTTGCCCGAGGCGCACGAGGTGCTGGCTGCCGGCGGCGTGCAGGGCAAGCTTGCGATCACGGTCTGAAAGGACCGCCTGAGGTGTGATCAGGCAGCGGCGTCCTCCCACCGCTCGGTCAGGACGCCGCTTTCGAAACGGGCGCCTGCACGCGCCAGAGGGACGAGGTTGGCGCCGCTGATCGCGCACCGGCGGCCCTGGGCGTATTCGACGAGCTTGGACACCATGGCGAGGGCGGCGTTCCCCACCGTCGTCGGTGATCGCGGCGCATGGTGCAGGCCGCCGGTGGCATGCCATTCTGCTTCCTCGGAACCAGTGGCGGGCCTCAGCCAACGCGCATCGCGTGAGCCGCTGGTGGCCTATGGCGGAGAGCAGTTCACGCTTGCTCTGGCTGTCCGTGCCCGGGCGGGCGGTGAGCATGATGGGGGTCGGCTGGGCGACCTCCTGCCGATCCCGGACACGCGAAGTCAACGCTGTACTCGTGGAGTTCGGCGACGACCCGGGTGGCTCGGAGACCGGCGTCGTCGGCCGTCAGCGCGGCGCGCAGTTGGCCGGCCTGGGTAAGGGATTTTCTGCCAGGGACTCGGCCAGGTCGGACAACGCTGTGCGCACTCGCGACGGAGCTTCTGGCCCGGGATGCAGAGCGAGCCGATCCCGGCGCTTCGGCCACCGCGCTCACGCGCTGGCCCGCCGAGCCAGGACGCCGTGCCCATAACGTGCCCTTGACAGCGGAAAACCACGGTCAACAGCGGTGCCAACCGACCCGCACGACGGCTCCAAGGCGATGACGTCTGGCCAGGTCAGAGATGTAGCGCCCGCGCAAGCGCCGTCGCTTCCCAAGCTGAGAGCGCGAGTTCGATTCTCGTCACCCGCTCCATGATGAAACCCCAGGTCAGCGGCCTGGGGTTTGTTTGTGTCACCGACCGCGGGTTGTTTGCCGCTGCGACCTGTTACGGCTGGCACCCATGGATCCCCAGCGCCGACTACGTGGCGCCGACGGTCACGGTGGCCGCGAGGTCTTCGCGGGGCGTACGCCATGACCTTGCGGCGCGCAGCCCCAGGAAGAGCAACAGTCCGAACGGTGACAGCAAGATCGTGAGGACCAGCAGCGGCCCCATCAGCAGGGCGGACATCCCCAGCCGCCTGGCCTCCCGGTACATCCATTGGCCGATCAGCAGATCCCAGGCGATGACCTGTGACCAGATGGCCCCCGCGCCGTCCGCGAGGGCCGTCAGATCGCGGAACGTGTCCAGATCCGGGCTGCGGACCGCAGCCCAGAGCTCGGGGAACACCGGGACCGCCAGTGCGAGATAGACCAGCAGCACGGGCACCACGGTCCACGGTGACCCGGCGATGCGGGCGGTCGGCCCCCACCCGGGCGCGAAGATCATGAGCAGCCATACGGGTGCGGCGAGCCAGAAGGAGAACTCGAAGAGGAATCCGGTCATGGCACGAGTTCCTTGGGAGTTGAGGCGCCGTCCGAGCCATGTGCCCTGACCGGCGAGGGAGTCGGAGCCCTCAGGGATGCGTAGGTCCCGAGAACGCCGGCCGACAGGATCAGTGCGGCCACCCTCAGCGTGGCGCCGTCCGGGTGGATCAGTGGCTGGCCCCGCAACGCCTGCCAGAGAATCAGCGCGAAGGTGGCGGCGTACGTTCCCGAGGCGAGCAGCACCAGGCGCAGCCGTATCCGGTCGTCGGCAAGTCGAGTGAAGCGTGGCGCGAGGGCGGTCAGCACCGTGACCAGCAGCGGCAGGAACTGCAGCGCATGCATGCCGACGAAGTGCGGGATCCGTAGATCGCCTCCCGTCGTCGACCAGCCGGTCAGCGGCATCGACGGACCGCCGTCCGGCACGCCCACGCTGTGCGCGCCGACCACCTTCGAGACGCCGCGCGTCTGCCCCGGCGCGGGTCGGCTCATCAGGAAGCCGACGCCGGCCCCGGCCAGCGCCAGGATGATGCCGGAGCGCATCGCCCAGGCGGACGCGCGGTCGGCGATTCGGGCGCGGAGCAGCAGCACGGCGACGGCGAGTGTGCCGAGCCAGAGGATGGCGACTGTGACGCCCATCGCGTTGAACAGCGCCTCGTCGAAGGGTGTTTCGTGGTTGAAGTGGCTGCGTTTCCCGCGCACCACCTGCCCGGTGATGATCACCATCTCGATGAGGCTCGCCAGCGCGACGACCGTCCCCGCCCACCAGCCCACGCGTCGTCCGCTGGGCAGAAGCGACAGCATCCAGGCCAGAGAGAGGCAGTACGCCACGAACGAGACCGAGAACTTGAACGGCTTGAACCAGATCGGCGCACCCACCAGGACACGGTCGTCCATGGCGAGTCCCACCGCGGATATGACCGCCATCAGCGCCATCGCTGCCGCGAACAGCACCAGCGGCCGATGCCATGACCGCCATGGCGCCGACGGTGACCACAACGGCGCAGGCCGGGAAGGTGGATGTGAAAGAGACATGGCTACCCCCTAAGCGGATAGCGGCACTATCCGCTATCCGATAGCGCAACTATCTATGATGGGGGCCGGGTCGGCAAGGGCCGGCCCGGCCTCAGGGCGAAGGTCGAGGAGTGAACCGGCTGTGCGCATTGGCGAGTTGAGCCGCAAGACCGGGGTGCCGGTGCCGACGATCAAGTACTACGTCCGTGAGGGCCTGCTGCCTCCGGGCGAGCTGACCAGCCCGAACCAGGCGACCTACAGCGAGGCGCATGAGCGTCGGCTGCAGCTGATTCGAGCCCTGCTGGAGGTCGGCGGCATGAAGGTGGCCGAAATCGCGGACGTACTGGCGGCCCTCGACGACCCGGAGCGCCCCCTGCACAAAGTCCTCGGCGCTGCCGCGGACCACCTCGGCAGCGGGGACATCGAGCACGACGACGCCGAGTCGGCGGCCGCACGGGCCGTCGTCGCCGACCTCATCTCCCGGCGCGGCTGGCGCACGCACGAGTCGAACCCCGCCGCCACCGACCTGGCCAAGGTCCTCGCCGCCCTGGAGCGGTTGGGCCACGGGGCGTTTGCCGAAGTGCTCGACGACTACGCCGACGCCGCCGAGCAGGTCGCCCGCGCCGACCTCCGTTACGTGGACCAACGGGTGGCGGTCGAGGACATGGTGGAGGCCGTGGTGGTCGGGACCGTACTGGGCGAGGCGGTGTTCAGCGCGCTGCGGAGGCTGGCCCATGTGAACGCCTCGGCCAAGCTGTACGGCACGGAGGTGCCGCAGGAGCGGAAGCCGAGCTGAAACGGGCTTTCCACCGGGCTGTGCCCGCGCGAAGGTGCTCCGGACCGGATGTCCATACACCAGAGAAGATATAATGAGCGCTATCATTTATATCCCAGGAGGTGCAACATGAGTCGGACAGTGATCGACCTCGACGATCAGCTGTTGGCGGACGTGGCCAAGGCCCTCGGTACCAGCACCAAGAAGGAGACGGTGAACACCGCCCTGCGCGAGGTGCTGGAGAACCGGCGGCGCGCCCTGGCACTCACCCGCCTGCGGGCGTCGGCCGAAGAGGGCGCCTTCGACCTCGACCTCTTCGAGGACAAGGGGAACTACCGCCGGTGAACGCCGCGCAGTACCTGATCGACACCAGTGCACTCGCCCGCATGCTGCGCGGCGACGCCGAGCAGTACGGATGGGACCAGGCGGCAGCCGCCGGGCTCATCGCCACCTGTCCCATCACCGAGCTGGAGTTCTTCTACAGCGCACGTTCCGATGCCGACCGCGCACAAGGCATCGAAGACATGCGTCTGCTCTTCGGCTGGGTGCCGGTCGACGATCGCGCCTACGACCGCGCATGGCGGGTCCAGGAGATCCTCACCCAGCGCGGACAGCATCGCAGCGCCGGAGCCGTCGACCTCGTGGTGGCCGCCACGGCCGAATTGCAGGGACTCACTCTGCTGCACCGCGACCGTGACTTCGAGTGCATCGCCGCCGTCACCGGCCAGGCGCTCCAGTGGTACGGCCCCCAAGCCGGCAAATGACCTAGGGCGAGCGTCGGCCGTTCCGAGGAAGCCGCGACCATCAGCCTTGCAGCGTGAAGCGGGCTTCGCCCAAACTCTGTGCACGCGCTCTGAACCATCGACTCTTCGCACTCGTGCCCACAGCGTGCCCGTAGGAGCGGACAACCACGGCTGACAGCGGTGCGATCCAGCCCGTACGACCGCCCGAGCAGAAGCCATCTGTGCACGTCAAAGCCATAAGGCCCGCCCAAGCGCCGTCGCTTCCCAAGCTGAGAGCGCGAGTTCGGTTCTCGTCACCCGCTCCAACATGAACCCCCAGGTCATTGACCCGGGGTTATTTGTTGTCCAGACCGGCGGGCGGGGGCTGCGCCACTAGCGCACCCGGGCGGAAAAGAAATCTGTGGCTCTTCGCGGCAACCTTTTCGGCCTCTCGGACCACTCAGCGTTGTCCGGCCAAGTGGTCCGGTCAGATGCAACGGCTGAAAGAGAGCACAGGCATGTCCCTTGGACGAGAGCACAGACATGTCCCCGGCCCACCCACGTCATCGGTGGCATCCCGCGCCGGCGGCCGCCGCGCCGACGGCCACGCCCGCGGCGGTCGCCCGAAGCATCGTGACCGTCGGTTGCTCGCGCGTCGGGGTTTCTGGGCGGGCCTCGTCATGGTGGTCGTGGCCGGCTCGGCTGTCGTGGTCAGCCAGGCTTCGGCGCAGCAAACCCTGGATCTGAAGAAGTGGTACGTGCTGGTCAACCGCAACAGCGGCAAGGTGCTGGACGACCGCGGCTTCGCCACGAACGACGGCGCGGCGGTGGTGCAGTGGGCGCGCCACGGCGGGGCCAACCAGCAGTGGCGGTTCATCGACGCGGGTGACGGGTACTACCGGCTGCAGAACCGGAACTCCGGCAAGGTGCTGGACGACCTCGGCTGGTCGAAGACCGTCGGCTCCGCCATCGTGCAGTGGAAAGACCTGAACGGCACCAACCAGCAGTTCAAACTGGCCAAGTCGCCGGACGGCTACGTGCGTTTGATCAATCGCTTCAGTGGCATGGCTGTCGATGTCCGCAACGCCGCCAAGGCCGACGGGGGCGACGTCGTCCAGAACCGCGACCGGGGCGGCGCCGATCAGCAGTGGCAGCTCGTCCCGGCCGGGAGTGTCGGCACGCAGCCGTCGTCAGCGCCGTCTCCCGCGGCCGGTGGCGGCAGCTCGACGACGCGTTTCATGGGCAGTAGCACGGTGCTCATCGGCGGCTCGATGTCTGACGCCTCGGCGGCCGCCGCGCCGTTCGACGTGCGGTACGCCTATGTGCACAGCCAGCCCGCGCCCTCGTCGGCCTACTACTCGGCATCGCTCTGCCAGGCCGCGTGGTCGAGCTGGTGGGGCTGCTGGAACGGCAGCACCACGGCGCCCGGCACTTACGTGACCTGGCGGGACACCGTGGCGGCCCACGCGACGTACAAGGGCAGCCCGCGCCCGCAGAAGATGCTCTGGACCTGGTACTCGTTGCGCGACCTCGGGGATGCGGCAGGCCAGGGCGACGGTCCGGGCGAGGTCGTGGCCATCAACCGGCTTGACCTGCTCACCCGGTACATGAACGACTACCGTTTCTTCCTCCAGAAGATCGGCACCTCGCACGACATGATCGACCTCGAACCCGACTTCTGGGGCTACGTCCGGTCGCTCGGCGATCCGCACAAGGTTGCCGCGCAGGTCTCGGCCGCGAATCCGACGGATTGCGGATCCCAGGAGAACAGCGCCGCCGGACTCTCCCGCTGCCTGATCTCCATGGCGCACAAGTACGCGCCGAACACCGCCGTGGGCCTCCACCTCACCTGCTGGGACTGGCAGAACAACACCCAGGGATGTGTCAAGGACTACGCGACCCTCGGGGCACAGAACGCCGACTTCCTGGTCACCGACGTGTCGGACCGCGACGCAGGCTGGTACGCACAGCCGGCCCACGGCGGCCGTGACACCTTCTGGACCGACCAGAAGGCCGCTGACTCGCTGAGGTTCTACAAGACGATGGCCGAGTCCGTGGGCAAGCCGGTGGTCCTGTGGCAGATCCCCGTGGGCAACATGGCGCAGAACAACACCCTCAACCATTACAAGGACGACAAGGTGGACTGGTTCTTCGCGCACATGGACCAGGTCGCGAACGCCCATGTCGCCGGCCTGCTCTTCGGTCCAGGGCAGCAGGAACAGACAACGGCCGAGTCCGACGGCGGAAACCTGATCCGCAAGACGATCGGCTATCACAACTCGGGCGGTACAGCGCTCAAGTAGGCGAAGGCACGAATGCGCCCCCATCTCTCCGATGGGGGCGCATTCGTCGTCTTCGCCGGGCTCAGCGGGTGGAGGTGCGGATCAGCGCTGCAGGGTGAGGACGCCCGGCCGCCACGGCAGTCGGTCGTAGGGGCCGGTCGCGGTGGGGGACTTGCCCTGGTAGAGGAACTGCAGGTGGCAGGGGTCGATGGTCATGGTCTGGTCGGGGTTGGTGCGGACCAGGTCGCCGTGGCTGATGTCGTTGGTCCAGGTGGCACCGCTGTTGGCCTTGCCCGCGAAGGGGTTGCTCTCGCCGGCGGCCTGCGGGGTCCACGAACCGCTCAGGCTGGAGGCCGTGAAGGAGCGGAAGTAGCGCTGCTCATTCGCACCCCGAGCCTCAACGATCATGAGGTACTGGTTCTGCCCCTGGACCTTGTAGACCTGCGGCGCCTCGAACAGGTTCTTCTCGGTGTCGCTCATGACCGTCGTGTACGACGCGCCGAAGTTGCCCGGGAAGTTCCCGATCGGCATGCTCGCCCGGTAGATCTTGCCGTTGTCACCGGCGAAGAACAGGTACATGTTCTGGTCGTCGGCGATCAGTGTCTGGTCGATCGGGCCGGTGGGAGATTCAGTCTTGGGGATGCTGCCGGTGAACAGCGGCTGCGGCGCGGACCAGCCGTTGGGGTTGGTGGGGTCGCTGGACGTGCGGTAGACGAAGGCCGACGCGCCCCACTGGGACGCCAGCACCCAGATCTTCTTGGGCGCGAAGTAGAGCAGCGTGGGCGCCACCGTGGACTGGCTCATCCCGGTCTGGCCGGCCGACGCCATGTCCGACCAGTTCGTGAAGGGCTTGAACATCATCGAGCCGTACGACGATCCCGACACGCTCGACGCGTAGACCAGGTGCTTGCCGTTGTACACCACGTCGGTGAAGTCCTTCACCGCGTCCCACCCGTTCGCCGGTTGCGCCAGCGCACCCGTCGACGTCCACCGGTATGTCGACGGAAGCGCACACGTGCCGCCCGCCGGCGCGGGCGTCGAAGTCCTGAGGTTCCAGTGCTGGTGGGCGCCGCCGTTGGAGTCCCAGATCTGGACGGGAGTGCCGTTGGCGGTCCGACCGCCGGGGATCTCCAGCGCACGGCCGCTGGCGACGTTGGTCAGCGTGTAGGAGCCGTCACTGTTGCGGTCGGCCCGCCAGTGCTGGTTGGCGCCGCCGCCCGAGTCCCAGACCTGCATCCTCGTCCCGTTGCTCGTCTGGTTGCCCGGCTCCTCCAGGACCCGGCCGCTGGCGACGTTGGTCAGCGTGTAGGAGCCGTCACTGTTCCGGCCGGCCCGCCACTGCTGATTGGAGGCACCACTGGCGTCCCACACCTGGAGCGGGGTGCCGTTGCCGTTGTATCCCGCGGGCTCGTCGAGAACGCGTCCGGCGGCCACGTCGGAGAGCGTGTAGACGGTGCCGGAGGTGATGCCCCTGCCCGGCGTGCCGCCGCTGCTGCCGCCCAGGGCGGTGAGTACCGCGTTGTAGGCGGGCTTCTTGTTGCCGCTGCTGTCGAACAGCAGCGGATTCTCACCGGTGCGCCACGAGTCGCTGTCCCTGATCCCCCACACCGTGATGCCCGTGCAGCGGGCGACGTTCATGCACGCCTGGACGGCGCCTGCGTACGCCGTCGATGACGCCTGGGCGATGTCGAGCTCGGTGATCTGGACGTCCACGCCGAGCGCGGCGAACTTGGACAGAGTGGTCTGGTAGCCGGCCGGCGGGCCGCCTGCGCCGAAGTGGCTCTGGAAGCCGACGCAATCGATGGGCACACCGCGGGACTTGAAGTCCTTGACCATCGCGTAGACGCCCTGCGTCTTGGCGTCGGTCCAGTTCTCGATGTTGTAGTCGTTGTAGCAGAGCTTGGCCGAGGGGTCGGCGGCCCGGGCCGTGCGGAACGCCTCCTCGATGAAGCCGTTGCCCAGCACGTCCTGGAAGACCGAGCTGCGGTGCTGACCGCTGCCGCCGTCGGCGAACGCCTCGTTGACCACGTCCCAGGCGTAGATCTTGCCCTTGTAGTGGGTCATCTCGGTGGTGATGTGGTTGTCCATCACGCTGCGCAGGGTGTTGGCGTCGGTGATGGACCTGACCCAGCCGGGCAGTTGGGAGTGCCAGACCAGGGTGTGGCCGCGCATCCGCTGCCCGTGCGCGGCGGCGTGGCCGACGATCGAGTCGGCCGGGCCGAAGTTGAAGGTGCCGCGGGACGGTTCGGTGGTGTCCCACTTCATCTCGTTCTCCGGGGTGATCATGTTGAATTCCCGGTCGAGAATCGTGGAGTACGTCGAGTCCCCGAGTCTGCCCGAGGACACGGCCGTACCGAAGTAGCGGCCGCTGCCGGCCGCTGCACCGGCCAGGGTCGGCGTGCGGGCCTTCGGCGTGTGGGCGGCCTGGGCGACCAGGGGTACGGCGGCACCCGCGGCGGCGAGGACCACGGCGGCGGCGAGCACGCGGCGGGTAGCCGGACGGCGGCGATGAGAGCGGTTCTGATCTGACAACGGCATGTCCTTCTGGCACAACGGGCCTTGATCCGGCCCTGGTTACCCGTCAGTTGCCGCCATGCACACAAAGGTTGCCGCGATCGAGGGAAGAAATCCCATCGAGGCTGTGCGGCAAGGGGACGAGTCCCCGTGCCGCACAGCGGCGTTCACCGGATCGGGACGAACCCTCCCCGGGCCGACGCGGAGCCGCCCGAACCCTGCGCGTCGACGCGGTAGCCGTCGCCCGCGGCACTGCGCACGCCGGTGGCGTGGTTGAACTGGGCGGCAAACTCATGGCTCCCGGCCGGTACGGTCAGGCCCGGCTTGAGGACCCAGCGGTAGACCAGGGTGCCGCCGGCCTCCTGGGCGGTGACGGTGAAGTCACCACTCGGCAGGGTCTGCCAGGTGCCGGTGTTCTTCACCCCGCCGGTCTGCACGATCCGCATCTCGACCGTGAGCGAGGTGAGCGGCCGGGTCGTCTTGAGGACGAGGTTGCTCTGCGCCCAGTAGACGGTGCTGTGCGGGTCCACCGAGCCGGCCGTCCACAGCGCCCCGTTCTGGCTCTTGCCGGCGGTCGGCGATGGACTGGTGGCCGACGGAGTCGGGCGTGAGCTGCCCGAGGTGGTGGCCGGGGCCGGCGCGACAGGAGTGGGGCGGGCCGATGCCGAGTGCGGGGAGCCGGCGGTCGGGGACGGGGTGGCAGGCGCGGTCACGGTGGGCGACGGCGACGAGTGCGCGACGATGGCGGCGACGGCGAGGCCGCCGGTCGCCAGGATGCCGGTGGCGGCGAGCCCAGCGAGCGCGACCCTCGTCCCGGACCTCGCGAACGGCCTGGCGCGGTGACGGACGGCGGGGCCGGCCATGCCGCGTTGCACCCGGGCCAGCATCCTCGCACGGTCGGGCCGGTGGCCCTCGGCGGCCTCACGCAGCCGACGGGCGATCTCCTCGTTCACCGGTTCCTCCTCCCTGCCACCAGGTCCCCGACCGCTCGCGCGCCAAGAATCCTTTCCAGCTCGGCCATTCCCTTCGAGGTCTGGCTCTTCACCGTACCGACCGATATGCCCAGCGCTGCCGCCGTGTCCTTCTCCGACAGGTCGAAGGCGTGCCGCAGCACCACGCAGGCGCGCTTGCGGAACGGCAGCCGGGCGAGCGCCGCACGGACGTCCAGCACGGCCGCCATGTCCGGCCCCTCCGCCTTCTCGGGGATGCGGGACCAGAACAGCGTGATCCGGAGTCGCTCGCGCACCGCGCTGCGGATCCGTCCCCGCGCCAGGTTGGCCACCACACCACGGGCATAGGCGAGCGGATGGTCGGCCTGCCGCAACCGGTCCCAGCGCTGCCACAGGGCGACCAGGGCATCCGCCGCGAGGTCGTCCGCCGCGTCGGTCTCGCCGGTCAGGAGGTGTGCCAGACGGGCGAGTTCGGCATAGTGGCGTTCGAAGAATTCGTGGAACTCCGCGGACGCGTCATCGAGGAGCATCCCCCGCCCTCTCCTGGCAATGATGTGCGCGTTAGTTGCGCGTTTAACAATGGGGGCGCAGCCTAACAGTGCCCAGCCCGGGATCCGAACGGCGGTCGTGCTCGGTTGCGTGCCGGTGAAGGCCGACCGGCAGGCTGGTCAATGCCGGGCGAACTGGACGCCGGTCGGCTGCGCGACGTCCGGCCGCACGGCGATGCCGTCGGCGGTCAGCTGCTCCCCGTAGATGTCGGTGATCCTGAGCGCCCCGCCGCAGCCGGTGCCATCGGCGGACAGGAAGTAGTTGCAGTCGGTGCGGGACAGCCGCCGCGTGGCCGCCGACGAGCCCACCGCACCCAAGGACCTGCAGTACGGCGATGATCGGGCCGAGCGCCACCATGCCGATCGCCCTCTACATGTGCCACGGCCTGTCCGCCCGTACCTCGGTGGCGGTACACGGCACACTGGTCTCACTGTCTGGGAGCTGCACGACGCCAACCCGGCAATGGGCCGGCGCGCGCGCTTTACCGGGCGGGCATCCGCATCGGCCGCGACCACATCGCCTCCGTGGTCTACACCCTCGTCCTCGCCAACGCCGGCGCCGCGCTTCCGCTACTGCTCTTCTCCCTCGCGCAGAGCAGGCGGAACCCCACGGCAGTTGAGCGGGCGGCAGGGGTCTCGACCAGCCGCAAACAAGACGAGCGCGCATCGAGCGGGGATTGGCGCACTGGCCGCCAAGGGCAGTTTCGCCGGTTGTCCGGCCAACACTGAACCCCTCCTCCGTGTGCTCGCGCAACGGCGCCCTTCCGGTCGGCGCTCGCTTCCAAGGCTCGGGGAGTCGTCAGCCGCGAAGAGGGCCCCCTTCGCCTACTCGCGCACGGCGTGCCCATAGCGTGCCCTCAAGACCGGTCAGCCCGTGCTCGCGGGCCCCGCCGGGCGAACTGACCCCGGACAGCATCTCGCCGAACGGGCGGCACCTTCCGTATCGGACGCGGGACTCGCAAGGTCAGCGGGACAACCAGGTCAGCACCGCTGTCATCAGGTACACGACGACCGCCGCAAGCCAGACCATCAGGCGCGTCGGCTTCGAAGACCTGACCGACGCCCACTCCTCCTCCTGCTCCCGTGACAGCAGCGCATCCGCGAACGCCTGCGCGGTCTGCGGTCGTTCGTCAGGTTCAACGGACAGCGCAGCGCGAAGCAGTGTTTCGATGCCGTCCGGAACCCCCAGCTCTCCGGGAAGGGTCGGCAACGACGTCGTCGACGCCTGCTGCGTCACCATGGCTGTGCGACCGCCCGACCCGAACGGCTTGCGTCCGGTCAGCAACTCGAACGCGACGACACCGAGGGCGTACACATCGGCCCGACCGTCGAACCCGCCCGTCTGGAAGGCCTGTTCGGGCGCCATGTACGCGGGAGTGCCGGTGGTGACTGTCAGCCCCGACGCGTCGGCCAGTTGTTTCGCGCTGCCGAGGTCCGCGACGAGTACGGCAGCAGGCGTGCGGCCGGCGTCGAGCAGGAGGTTCGACGGCTTGATGTCGCGGTGGATGACGCCCGCGTCATGGAGCACCTGAACTGCGTACCCGGCCTCGGCCGCGAGCCGGAGCGCCTCCGCGGGCCGGCAGTGCCCTGTCTTCTCGGCCAGCGTGCCGCCCCGGACGTAGTCCATGACGAAGTACGGCCGGTCGTCCTGGACGCCGACGTCGTGAACGCGCACGACACGTGGGCTGGAGATTCTGCGGAGCAGCCTCGCCTCCGCCAGGAAGCGCTGTCGTACATCGGCGTTCGACGCCCAGTTGTCGGCCAGCACCTTGACCGCGACATCGGTGTCGAGCTCGGGGTCGTATGCCTTCCATACGGTGGCGAACGAACCGGCTCCCAGCCTGTCCTCAAGGAGATAACGACCTAGCTTCTGCATGTGGCAACATTTTTCCCGGGGCGACGTGGCGGATGTGACCGGCTGTAGTGGGGAACTTCCGTGCGACCCAGTGGGGTCCAGGTCGGACGATAGCGGGGGGGACAGCAGGGTGCTCGAGGAGGATGAGCTGACGCACCTCGTGGCGTCTGCCCAGGCAGGTGACCGGGCGTCCCTGGACCGCCTCCTCGTCCGGCTTCGGCCCACCGTGATGCACCGCTGCTCCCGGTTCCTTCCGCACCACGCCGACGCCGAAGAGGCCGCGCAGGACGCCCTGTTGTCCATCAGCACACATCTGCACGAGTACACCGGGCGAGGCTCGTTCCTCGGCTGGGTGACGGTGATCGCCTCGAACGCCGCCAGGTCCACGTATCGCTCGATGCGCCGACGGGCGGAGGACAGTCATGCCGTCGTTCCCGACGGTGTCGACCCACGGACGACGAGCGTCATCGCGGGGACCCGCCTGGACCTGATGGAGTCGCTGGCCGCACTGGAGGAGCGGCACCCGGCCCTGGTGGAGTCCTTCGTGCTCCGCGATCTCGGAGACCTGACCTATCTTCAAGTAGCCGAGATCACCGACGCTCCTTTGGGCACGGTCAAGGACCGCATCCATCAGGCCCGTCGCTTCATGCGGGACCGCCTCGGCGGTGGCCTCTGAGACGCCCCGGCTTCCCGCTCCCTCCTGGCATCAGCTCGACCGCGGGCCGGGAGGTGCTGCCGTGCGTGCTCGGACGATCGTCCTCGTCCTGGCGGTAGCCGTCGGGCTCGGCCTGTTGACCGGCCGGTTCGTCCTGCCCGCGCCCTCTGCTCCGGCCACCCCGACGGTGACGTCAGGCGCTGCGGCGTCCTCACCGGGCAACGGCTCTCCGACGCCGAGGCCCGCGAGCGGACCCATGACGAACCGGCACTTGCTGACAGCGGCCGAGTTCAGGAAGGTTGGTCTCTCCAAGCGCATCTACGTGCGGGATCGCGTCGGAGACGGCAACTACGCCAACGCGACCTGCACCGGCGAGAAGACCCTCGGCGAGACGCTGGGAGCGTACGGCGCGCACTTCCGCGGGCTGGTGACGAGCAAGGACACAGGCCACGGCGACCCCACCGAGGCGGCGAACATCGACGATCAGGTCTCACGCGAAGTCGCCGACGACGCCGGAAGCCGCGCACTGGCTCAGAACTACGCGGAACGCCTGCTGTTGGAGGAAGTGCCGTGCCAGAGCGAGCCCGCCACTCACTGGATCTACGGGCCGACGCACACGATCGACGTCGCTGCGGACATCACCGCCAGTTGGATGGGTGTGTACGGCGGCGACCTGAACACCACAGGGACCGCACCACGAGGCAAGGAGCCGTGTGGAGGCGTCGCCATACTCCGCAACGGCTCGCACTACGGGGTCCTGGAGATCGATGCCTGCCTGGACACGGCTGCGATGACGCGGATCGTCCGTGCGGCCGTGACACGGCTCTGAGACCTCCCCCCGCCCCACCAGGACGTGACATGGCTCACATCGATCGTGGCAGATCGCCATCCAACATCTCCCGTACCCCCGGCATCTCCCAGATGTACGACGACGCCAACCGCGTCGTGACCAGACAGGAGATGAGATGTTCGACAACCAGGCAGCCCGCGGGAAGTTCGCGTGTCGCGGTCGTGTCGCGGGAATAGCCGCCTCCGTCGGTGCCGCCCTGATGGCGGTCGGCATCGGCGCGCTTCCCGCCGCCGGCGCGGACGCGAGTTCTGCGAGCCGGTCGGCGACCGCCCCTGCCGCCGCTCCTGCCGAACCCGGCCTCGGCTCCGCCGGCCTGATGCAGAGTGACGACTTCTTCCAGCAGGGCCTGGCCCCGGTCCGCGCGACGGTGGCCCTGAGCGGGAAGCAAGCTCTCTCGGCATGCTCCGGCGAGGAGACGATGCGAGAGCTGACCAAGGGGAAGGCCGCCGCCCATGCCGACGTGACCTGGACCTTCGACACCAAAGGCACCTCGCTGACCGAATCCGTCGCGGACGGTACCACCGACACATCGGCGGCCTCGTACGAGAAGCAGCTGAACAAGCTGGTGCGCGGCTGCCAGGACGAGCCGCGTGGTCACTGGTACTACGGCAAGGGGCACACGATCACCACCAAGGCCGGCGAGGGCAGTTGGTACCCGGCCTTCAGCGGCGACGGCAAGGTCGCCGGCGGCGTCGCGGTGATCCGCAGCGGCCACAGGTTCGGCATCGTGGAACTCACCGGTCAGCCCAGCGACGACCCCGGCTACATGGAGGGCATCACCGCCGGTGCCATCAACCGGCTCGCCGACTGATCTGCGAAACCCCAGGTCAACGGCCTGGGGTTGGTTTTTGTCCGGTCAGTCGGCTCTCCGCCGTTCCCTGAAACGGGCGGCGGCCGCGGCGAGATCCACGATCGGGGCGGGGTAGTCCAGGCCCGCCCGGGTGGCTGCGTCGAGGTGAGCGACGCGGTGGACCGCGGTGGCGTCGAGGTGGCGGAGTTCGGGGAGCCAGCGGCGCACATACTCCCCGCGGGGGTCGTACCGGCGTGCCTGGACGAGTGGGTTGAGGAGCCGGTTCGGGCGGGTGTCCGTGCCGGTCCCGGCGACCCATTGCCAGTTGAGCTGGTTGTTGGCCACATCGCCGTCGACAAGGAGGTCCAGGAAGTGGCGGGCCCCCGCCCGCCAGTCCACGTACAGCGTCTTGGTGAGAAAGCTTGCCGCGAGCAGGCGGGCCCGGCCCGGCATCCAGCCCTCGTGGCGGAGCTGTCGCAGGGCGGCGTCGACGACGGGGTAGCCCGTGCGGCCGTCCTGCCAGGCTTCGAACTCCTTCGTGGCGCGGCGCCAGCGGTCGTGCCGGGGCCGGTAGTCGTGGTCGGCGGCGTCGGGGCGGGCCGCCAGGACCTGGTGGTGGAAGTCCCGCCAGGCGAGCTGGCGGACGAAGGCGTGCGCACCGGGACCGTCCTGGGCGCGGACCCGGTGCAGCAGTTCGGTGGGTGAGAGGCAGCCGAAGTGCAGGTAGGGGGAGAGCCGGGAGGTCGCGTCGGCGGCCAGGTCGTCGTGCCGGTCGTCGTATGCGGACAGCGGGCCCGCCAGCCATGACCGCAGCCTGCGGCGGGCCTCGGATTCCCCGCCGGCGGGCAGGCTCGGCGAAGTGGGGCCCGACGCGAGGGACTCCGCGCGAGGAAGGCCGGCCGAGCCCACGTCCGGTAGCCGTACGACGTCCGGTGCGGGCAGGACGCCGCGCCCGGAGAAGCTCTCCCATCGGCGGAAGTAGGGGGTGAAGACGGCGAAGTGGCCCTTGCCCGCCGGTGTCAGCGCTCCCGGCGGTACGACCGTCAACGAGGCGTCGTGGACTCGTAGTTCGCGTCGGTCGCCGGCCAGCTCCGTGCGCAGCCGGTCCTCGCGCCGTGCCGCGTAGCGGCTCACCCCGCCCGCGATGTGCACCACGGCTGCCCCGGTCTCCGCCGCCACCCGGCAGGTCTCCTCGACCACGTCGCCGACGCGCACCACCAGCCGGCCGCCCCGGGCCCGCAGGGCCCTGTCGAGATCAGCCAGGCTGTCGGCGAGGAACGCGGCGCGGTTGGGTCCGGCGAAGCCGGTGCGGCGGATGCCGGTGTCGACGACGAAGAGCGGGACCACACGTTCGGCGTCCTTCAGGGCGGCCTGGAGGACCGGGTTGTCGTGCACCCGCAGGTCGGCGGTGAACAGGGCGACCGAGACGCGCACGGTTCCTTGAGCTCCCTCAGTGAGTACGGGCCGGTTCAGGGGCGGCCGATTCGGCCGCGGCGGCGATGTTGCGGGCCATGCCGCCGAAGACCGCGGCGTGGAAGGGGGCCACGCCCCACCAGTAGGCGTGCCCGGCCAGGCCGTGCGGGTGGAACAGGGCCCGCTGCCGGTACACCGTGCGCCCCTGTGGATCCCGGTCGACGGTCATCTCCAGCCAGGCCAGGCCCGGCAGCCGCATCTCCGCCCGCAACCGGAGCAGCCGGCCCGGCTCGACCTCCTCCACCCGCCAGAAGTCCAGGCTGTCGCCGACCCGCAGCCGGGTGGCGTCCCGGCGGCCCCGGCGCAGTCCGACACCGCCCACCAGGGTGTCCAGCCAGCCCCGCAAGGACCAGGCCAGCGGCGAGGAGTACCAGCCGTTCTCGCCGCCGATCGCCTCCACCACCCGCCACAGCGCCTGCGGCGACGCCGCGACCGTACGCTCGCGGTGATCCGTGTAGAGGCTCCCGCCCGCCCAGTCGGGGTCGGTGGGCAGCGGATCGCTGGGGGCGCGGGGAGTCGAGGCGGAGGACCACCTGGTGGCCACGTCCGCGTCCTGCACGCGCCTCAGAGCCAGCCGGATCGCCCGGTCGAGACCGACCGGTCCCTCCGGCGGGTCCGGCACGTAACGGACGATGTCCCGCTCGGCGCAGACCACCTCGTGCCTCAGCGACTCGACCAGCGGGCGGGCGAGAGCGCCCGGCACCGGGGTGACCAGACCGACCCAGAGGCTGGACAGCCGGGGGGTGAGGAGGGGAACGGGGAGGATGAGGCGTTTCGGCAGCGCGGCGACGACGGCGTACCGCCGCATCATCTCCTCGTACGTGACGATGTCCGGTCCGCCGATGTCGAAGGCGCGGTTCACGTCGTACGGCAGCCTCGCGCATCCCACGAGGAAGCGGAGCACGTCGCGGACGGCGATGGGCTGGATGCGGGTGCGTACCCAGCTCGGGGTCACCATCACGGGCAGCCGCTCGGTCAGATGTCGCAGCATCTCGAACGAGGCCGAACCCGACCCGATGATCACGGCCGCCCGCAGTACGGCGGTCGGCACGCCCGAGGCCAGGAGGATGCGGCCCACTTCGGCGCGGGACCGCAGATGAGGTGACAGCGCGTGCTCGGGTACCCCGGAGGGGCTCAGACCGCCGAGGTAGACGATCCGGCGGATTCCGGCGGCACGCGCCTGCTCACCGAAGACCCTGGCCGCGCGCCGGTCGGTCTCCTCGAAGCCCCGACCGGTACCCAGGGCGTGCACCAGGTAGTACGCGACGTCCATGCCCTCCATGGCCGCGCGCACGGCCCTCTCGTCCGTTGCGTCCCCGCGCACGGCCTCCGCCCGCCCGGCCCACGGATGGTCCCGCAGCTTGCCGGGGGCGCGGGCCAGGCAGCGCACGGAATGCCCGGCGGCGAGCAGCTCCGGCACCAGCCTGCCGCCGATGTAACCGGTGGCGCCGGTGACCAGACAGCGCAGCGGCCGGTCGTCGTCGGTCATGCCGGTCGACCTCCCAGGAGGACATGAGAGCCATGACGTTTCCTGCGCCCCGGTGCGTTCTGATGCGCCCTGTCGCTCTTCCCTGAACCCATGCTTGGGGCCGCGGACGAACACCGCAACCTCGCCGTCCCGGGCCGGAGGGTGGTCACACGGCTCGGTCTCTCAGGCCTTGCGGCAGTCCAGGTCCGCCATCGCCTTCGGGAGATACGCGCGCAGGAGCTGTGTCAGGTCCTTCCTGCGCTGCGAGGTGTCCTCGGGATGCTCCTTCCCGAGTTGGATCAGCGTGGCGATGCGCTTCTTGTCGCCTCCTGTGGTGCAGTCGGCGACCGCCATGGCCCCCCGGTCGGCGACGCGGGCCGCATCGCCGATGTCGGCCGGTGCGGGGTGGCCGAGCCGCTGCAGACCGCGGTCCTGCACCTTCAGGGGGTCGGTGTCGGGCGAGACCAAGTCGCTGGAGATGTAGAGGACGAGGTTGTCGTCCACGGAGACACGGCACCGGCGGCTCGTCGCGCCGGCGTCGGAGGAGCGCTGGGTGAGCTTCTTGCCGTCGGGCAGCAATGGCGAGACCAGCTGGGAGTCCACGGCCACCCCGCACAGATCACCGGGGACGGCATAGTCCCGGCCACCTTTCGAGCAAGCGGTCGACGAGAGCAGGACGGCGCAGGCGAGGGCGCCGGTGGCGAGCAGGCGTCCGCTCGACCGGCGCAGTCGCGGCCGTGCCTTCCGGGTCTGCTTGGTCACTGATCTCCTGCCAGTCCCTGAGCGCGCGAGTTTCCGTCGAACGCGGCTCCGTTGATCTCCGACGTGAGGGTGTAGCGGTTGTTGCCGTGGTGGTCGGGGTTGGCGTCCGCCCACAGGTCGGCCAGCTTCTGCAACTGGTTCTCGCGGGCGGTGAAGACCTCTCCGTTCTGCCGGGCGACCTCCTCGTTGATGCGGTTCTGCTCGTCCAGCTGCCACTGGTAGGCGAGCGCGTCCACGCCACGCTGGGCGGCGTCGCCCACGACGGGAATGAAGTTCACGGCACCGCCGAAGCCGTGGTACAGCCACTTGGCGTCCCAGGAAGGGTCGTGCTTGTCCGTCTTCAGCGCCTGGTAGCGGGCCTCCTCCAGGAAGCCGACGGTGTGTCCGGCTCGCAGGAGGGTCTCCTTGGGATCGCTGGGATGGTCGTTGTAGATGTCGCGCACCATCTCACGGTTGAGGCCGTCGTTGAGGATGCCATAGGCGTGCTGGTCGCGGGAGACCTGCTTGGCCACTTCCAGCAGCTGGTGGCGGTCCAGCTGCCGCGGGTCGCTCGGGTCGTCGGCGAGGGAGCTCGCGGTGTTGTGTACCTCGTCGCCCCAGTTGACCAGTGTGGTGGCCATGTCGTCGCGGAACTCGGACGGCATGTCGTCGCCGGCTTCGGAGAGGTACTTGAGGGATCTGTCGAGGACGTGCCGGTTGTCCGCCGTGTGCTCGACGGGGACGGCGTGCGGATCGTTGGGGTTCACGCCGGTCGCCGCGGCAAGCAGGGCCTTGCCGGTCGCCTCACGGGACTGGTTGCCGTCGTGGTCGTCGAGCGGCGTGTCGTCGAAGACCGGCCGCTGCTTGAGTACCCATTCGGCGTTGTCCTGGGGCTGGGTGGTGTTGAAGAAGTCGGTCGCGGCCTTGGGGCTGTTGGACAACCCCGTCATGAGGCCCGTCATCGGGTCGCGGCCGAAGTCGTCCCCGATGAAGTTCATCTTCGGCATCGGCGGCGCACCGGCGTTCCAGTAGTGGTCCGGCAGGCGCATCTTCTTCTCGGTCGCCACCAGGGCGTTGCCGTACTTGTTCAGGAACTGGTCGTCGTAGTCCCCGACGCGCATGAGGTTGCTCATCAGCTGGAAGCCGTAGACCTGCGTCCCGCGCGTCTGGATCCGGTCGTCGCCGAGCTGGACCATCTGGTCCTCCCACTGGCGCATCGCGGGGGAATCGGAGCGGGTGGCGCCGGCGAGGACGAGACCGAGGTTCTTCTGCAGCTCGCCCAGCTGGTCGTGCCGGGCCCGCTGCAGGTCGCCGCCGTCGGACGGGTCGGACAGGTCGGCCCAGAAGTCGAGCGTGCCTCGCGGGCCCAGCGTCGTGGCGAACTTCTCCTGGAAGAGAGGGTCGTTGCGGTACTTCGCGAGGGATCGGTTGAGCTCGTCGAATTCCTCGGGCGACATCGAGTCGCCCTTGCTCTTGAGGAGGTTGGCCAGCCTCTCGGCTTCCTCCACGGGTTCGGCGGCGGAATCCCGGTCCTGGTAGGTGGCGCCGGAGAAGCCGTACTCGGTCTGGTCGACGAGGACCCGCAGCGCCTGGTCGGCCGAGTTGTCGCTCTCGGTGGCCGCTTTCAGGATCCGCTGGACCTCGTCCCGGAGGTGGTCCACGTCCTGCTGGCTGTGCTCGGGCACCGATGTGCCCTTGGCGGCCCGGTCGGGGTGGATGTTCATGGTGACGGTGAACGACCCGTTGCCGGTGTCCATCACCGTCAGGTTCTTCTTCAGGCCGTCGGAGATCGCCTGGTTCAGCTGGTTGCGGTAGCCGACGAGTTCGTCATGGGTGTCCTTGAGAATGTTGTGGATGCTGCTCGCCTCGGCATGGGCGTCGGCGAACTCGTCGGCCGTCTTGGTGATGAACTCACGGGTCACCGTGGCGTTCACCCCTTTCCAATCGGCCTTTTCCGCCGCCCCCTTCAAGCCGTCGCGCGCGTCCTTCTCCAGCGTCTCCAGGTGGCTGACGACCTTTGCCCAGTCCGCGACGGCCGTCCCCAGCGTCTCGAAGCGGCCGAACCGCAGCGTGTCCAGATCCATCAGTGACCGGCCTCCTCGCTGAAGCCCTGGTCCAGCGTCGCGATGCTGCTCAGCTGACCCGCGATGTAGTGCTCGTCCCCCCGGTGGACCCGCTTGGTGAACTCGAGGTGGTTGGAGATGTGCGCGCACGCGTCGAGAAGCGTGGTCAGCTGGTGTTCCCAACGCTCCTGCACGTGGTCCAGACCGCCGCCCAGGCTGAAGCCCTGCCCCTTCAGGTCGGAGGCGGCGGACTGGCTGCTGGACCAGGCGTCCCGCCCGTGGTTGCCGAGCGCGTCCCAGAGGTCGAATGCCTTGTCGCCGATGGCGGCCAGGTCCTGCTGGTTCACCTTCAGGTCGCCGCCCGGCTGCGCGCCCCCGCCGCCGTCGGCCGGCAGCTGGTTCAACCGCATACTGGTCGACCGCCGCTGCGCTGCCTCGTGCTTCAGCTGTTCCCATTCCTCCCAGGCCATGTCCCCCAACCTCTCCCGGTTGTCCGTTCGGCACGATGTGAATGTGCTGCCCGACGCAGATGCAGATGTGTTGCTCTCTCCTACTCGACGCACCGAACCGATCACACGAGTCCCAGGCGGACAACACTTGACCAGCCCTCCACAGAAGGCACACGAGTACGTCACATTCCGATGCCCCGCCGGCCGACGTGATCACCAGGCCGAGCGGGGAGTGCCGGTCGCAGCCGGGCGCGGCCCGTACGTACGCAGAGTCGCTGACGAAACAGGGACGGCTGGACCAGGCCCTGCCCTGGTGGGAGAAGGCCGTCGAGGAGGGGGACCAGGGGAACCGCCTCGCGGGGATCCCGGCCCGCCACCGGGGCGATCTGGCGGTCTGCTCCGGCAGGTCAACCACCAGCACTGAACGGGGAGTGCCCCGGCGTCGAACGGCCGGGGCACTCCGTCGTGAGCGGGAGGCGTGTCCGTTCGGGTTATTGCACGTCGACGAAGTCGCCGGTCGCCTTGACGGCCGGGGTGGTGGAGGTGCCTGTGAAGTTCCAGCGCCAGTAGCCGTCTTCTGCGGCGGGGACCGTGGTCGTCAGGTCGCCGGTGCTGGAGGTGTACACGGTCTTCACGGTGGTGTAGGTCGTCGTACCGGCCTTGCGGAACTGGAGCTTGACCGGCTGGTTGGAGTAACCGAAGTAGTCGAGATTGTTCCAGTCGGCCCGGGTGAGCCTGCCGGTGACGGTGAGGGTCCTGCCCTGGGCGACCGGCTCCGGACCTGCGTCCACGGTGAGTTTCGACTGCCGCTGCAGACGGGTCGTGGTGTAGCTCGCCGTCTGGGTCCAGCTGTCGTCGTTGGCCACCCCCATCACACTGACCTTCCAGGTGCCGGCGTGGGCGTTGGTGAGTGCGGTGCCGCCGTACCTCCAGTCCGGTTCGAGGGAGAACGTCTGCTCACAGGTGGAGGTGGTGGCGCTCACGGCGACGCAGTCCGCATGGTAGTGGTACTGGTTCGACACGATGCGGTCGTCGTAGGTCTCGTAGGGGTTCGCACCGTCCGGTCCGCGCCACAGGACGAAGTCCGCGTCCTGGATGCCCGACGGGTGGGTGAAGGTCCCCGACACCGTGACCGTCTTGGCGTAGAGACCGACCACGATGTTCTTGCCACCGTCGAAGGTGACGTTGCTCATCTGGACATCGGTGGTCTGGGGCTCGTCCGCCTGGGCACCGGGGACGGCGAAGCCGGCCAGCGCGGTGACGGCACTGAGGACGGCAAAGGCAGCGCGCTTGCGCATGCATCTCCTTCTCGAAGGGATGAGTGGGAACCCGCCGGGCGGGGCACGGCGGGGCAGCCGAAGCCGGTCAGGGGCCGACGACGGACTTGATCGTGTACGGGTAGGTCTCCTGCTGCCAGATCACCGTGAACCGGGAACTCGGGCGGGCGTCGACCTGGGGCACCCGGCCGTCCGACGTGAGCGTCCTCGCGGTGCCGAACACCCCGGAGCGGCTGATCAGACGGGCGCTGGTCCTGGTGTAGCTGTACGGAGGCGTCGACTTGGGAAGGACCGTGTGGAAGACGAGCATGCCGTCCCCGTCGTCGTCGAGGGCCAGGTCGGGCCGGTCACCGGCACCGAGTGCGGTGACACTGCCGCGGGTGCCGCCCGCGGACAGCCGGCGGCCGAGCAACTCCAGCTTGCCGTTGTCGTAACGGGTCCACACGATCACCGAGTCGCCGTCGAGGTCCGTCGCGAGGGCGTGGTGGGAGCCCACGTTGTCGGTGGCGGCCGAGATGCGCAGAGGGGCGCCCAGTGTGCCGGTTCGGCTCCAGCGCGAGGCCCAGACCTGCGGACGGTCACCACCGCCGGAGCGGTAGCTGACGACCGCGTCGCCGTCCCGGTCGACGCCCACCCGCACCATGCCGAAACCGCCGTACGACGCGATGGACGAGGTGAGCACCTTCGTCGAGGAGACGGTTGTCGAGGTGATCCGCTTGGCCGCGACATCGGAGCCCCGCGCCCAGGCGACCACGAACCGGCCGTTGCGGTCGACGCCGATGGCCGGCTTCTCGGCCGAGCCCGAGCCGAGAGTGAGGGCTGCGCCGAGCGTTCCGTCGAGATACAGGCGGCGGGCCACCGCGTACCAGCTTCCGTTGCGGCTCTCCGTCCACGCCGCCAGCGCGGTACCGCCCGGCGTCACGGCGACCACCGGGGTGGTCGCGGGCGCCGACGTGGAGAGCTTCTGGAGCGGTCCGACGACGCTGCCGGAGGCCGAGACGCGCCGGCCCACGACCTGGCTGTCCTGTTGCCAGACCACCGCGGAGTCGCCGGTGTCGTCGGAGTCGGCCTCCGGCCAGGACGCCGCGGTGCCGTCCGGCGACAGGGTGCGGATCGCGCCCGTGGTGCCGTTCGCGAACTTCACCCTGGTCTGGACCCGCTGGTAGGAGTACGTCGTCGACTGGTCGCCGGCCGTCCAGGCCAGCAGGGCGTCGCCCTGGCGGTCGATCGAGACCTGGGGTGAGTCGGCGGCGAACCAGCCGGGCGCCGAGACGTTCCAGGCCGACGTCCATGCCGCCTCGGCGTTGACGGCCATGGTCGCGGTGATCGCGAGTCCGGCCGCCCCAGCGACAGAAGCGCCGGTGAGGACACGCCTTTTCAGCGCTCGCCGATGACGTGCCGGACGTGGTGTCATCCTGGATCCCCCCGTTCACATGGCCATGCCTCATGCACAGCTGTCACACAGACCGCTCGTCGTAACCAGCGCATGTGCATGATCAAACGTCACAGCATCCGGCAGGTCCCGACCGGGAGATGAGCAACAAAGGCCCCTGTTACGGTGCGCCTGTGTCATCGATCAAGCAGTTCCAAGTCACCTTCGACTGCGCCGAACCCGAGCGCGTCGCTCGCTTCTGGTGCGAGGTGTTGGGGTACGTCGTGGCGCCGCCGCCGAAGGGATTCGCCACGTGGGACGACTTCGACCGCTCCCGGCCTCCTGAGGACCAGGGTTCATGGTTCGCCTGCAGTGATCCCTCAGATGTCGGCCCGCGACTGTTCTTCCAGCGCGTTCCCGAAGGCAAGGTCGTCAAGAACCGGGTGCATCTCTGCGTGAGGGTCGGCACCGGGCTCGTGGGGGAAGACCGCCTCGCCACGCTCGAAGCCGAGTGCGCACGACTGGTCGCGCTCGGCGCGGTACGCGTGCGGCTGCTGTACGACGGCCACGACTCCTGCATCGTGATGCAGGACATCGAGGGCAACGAGTTCTGTCTCGACTGAGCATTCGATCCTGCTCACTGGGCCTCGCCCTCCGCCACGCCGGGCCGCTCATCCGGGTCGCCCGGGCGGGAGGGCTCGGGCGGTGTGAGCACGTAGCCGGCGATGAGGCCTCCCACGCCCAGAAGGCCGTGCAGGTAGACCTCCGTGGACTGCGCGGTGCCGTTGACTGCCATGATCAGAACGATCCCGGTCACGAGCACGGCAAGAAATGTCACGTAGTGGCGGCGGAGCGACATCCTGAGGTCGATCGGCATGCTTGCTCACCTTCCTCGTCCTGACCTCGGCTTGGGATATCGGCCATTCGACCAGGCACGACTCCACGCGGTCCAGGGATTCCGGCGGAGTCCGTTCTTCTCGGAAGCATCGGAGAATTTCAGCCTTCTTCGATGGGATTCGATGAAGTTCGGCGGATGCTCGGAAACAGTGGGACGATCGTGAATCGTCGGACCGGGCATGGCAGTTGGGGGAACCATGGACGCCCACCCGCGCGGCGCGCCGCCGCCCGTGCGGCGGTTCGCAGCGGAGCTGCGTCGGCTGCGCATCACTGCGGGCAACCTCCAGATAAAGACGATCGCCGCACGGGCGCAGTGCAGTCCGGCGACGGTCTCCGAGGCCCTCAACGGGCGTCGCCTGCCCGGCGAGATGGTCACCCGCCGCCTGGTCGCCGTGCTGGGCGGGGACTGGAGCCAGTGGCAGGCCCTGTGGCGTGAGGCCAGGACGGAACTGGACACGCTCAAGCGGGAGGGACCCGAGGGGCCGGTGGAGGCGACGCGGGCCGAGATGGTGCGCTATCCGGACCCGACCTCCTTCTACCGCGCCGCCGCCGACCGGATCCGCACGGCCCGCCGCGAGATCCGGCTCACCTACGTCCGGCTCCACCCGCCCGGTCACTGGGGAGCGGCGGAAGTGGCCGAGTACTTCAGTACGGTGCTGCAGTGGGCCAGGGGCCACTCCGGGGAGGGCGCCAGTGTCCGGCGCATCATCGGTGTTCCCGAGCGCGACGGTGCGCCGAGGACGGCCTACCTGCAGTGGCTGCGCGAACATCACGCGGAGACCACGGACATATACGCCTACGAGGCGCGCGTCATGCCCTGGACTGCCTCCTGTGCCTGGCACAACACCGGCCTCGTGGACGACTCCGTCACCTTTCTGTCCTTCTCCGGTGCCGGCCGTCAACAACTGACGGGGTTCAGCGTGGAGGGGCCGGCCTTCCTGGCGTACTTCGCGGACAGCTTCGACCAGGCGTGGGGCGCGCTGGAGCCGCTGGACGCGTATGTGGCGCGCCACTGCCGTTAACGCGGGCCTGCGCATCTCATCCCTGTGGCCGGTTTTCATCTCAGCAGTTCTCGAAAAGCCCAGGTCAGCGGCGTGAAGCGGTTACCCTCGTCTGGATCTGTGCCGACGGCCACAGCGAACGGGGGTACACATGGGCTCATACTGAGTCATGACAAAGCCTGCTGCGCCGAAGCGTCATCTGCCCACCAGCCCCTTCAAGGCCCCGGTCACACCCGCTCCCAAGCACTTCGCCATGGGCGACCAGGTCACACATGACGTGTACGGCCTCGGCCGGGTGATCGGCATCGAGGACGGAATCGCCGCCCTCGTGGATTTCGGCTCGGCGCGAATGCGGATCTTGAGCCCGTACGCCAAGATGACCAAGCTGTAGAACCGCTGTGCCCGGTCACGGCACACCAGGCCCCTTCAGGAGCCTGTCATGAAAGAGAGTCCTCTCATCGATCTGACGTCGCTGTTCTCCGCCCTGGAAGCGCAACCCCGCTGCTCCAAGGCAGCATCGCCGCCTCCGACGACCAATCCCTTCCAGGCCCCCGACTTCGGGGATGACGAGACCTGGCCGCCCGAGGACGCACAGGAGTCCGCGTCGGGCATACGCGCGACGCGGCCCAGGGCCGCTTGACCTGCCAGGCGGCCCACGAGCGTGCCGCGTGGCCCGACCGGGTCAGCGGATGACGTCGAAGACGTTCTTCTGCAGGCCGTTGGCGTAGACCTCGTGCTCGACCAGCTTCAGCTTCTGCGTGTCCTTGTCCGTGGCACTGAACAGACGCTTGCCGGCGCCGAGCAGGAGCGGGAAGACGAGCAGGTGGTACCGGTCGATCAGACCCGCGTCCGAGAGGCTCTGGTTCAGGGCCGCGCTGCCGTGGACGATGATCGGGCCGCCCTCGGTCTCCTTCAGCGCGGCGACCTCGTCGAGCGAGCGCAGGATCGTGGTCTCACCCCAGTTCGCCACCAGGTCGTTCTCGGTGAGAGTGGTGGAGACGACGTACTTGGGCATCACCTTGTAACCGGCGAAGTCCTCCATGCCGGGCCACACCGGGCTGAACGCCTGGTAGCTGACACGGCCCAGCAGCATGGCCGTGGCTTCCTTCTGTTCCCGTCCCTTGATGTCGAAGGCCTCGGGGAGGAACGGGACGTCCTTGAAGGTCCATCCGGAGTTCCGGTAGCCGGGCTCGCCGCCGGGGGCCTCCACGACGCCGTCGAGCGAGACGAAAGCAGTGCTGATCAGGGTACGCATCTGGGATTCCTCGGTATCTCGCGCCTGGTCACAAGGCTTGTGTACGATGTCCACATTCGGAGGTCGCGACAGTGCGCACCCCGGACCGAACGTGCAGGAGCCTAGACGGCTTAAGTGGATGCTGTCCACATTGAGGGGATGGTGGCCATGACGGCGGCCGGAAGCGGCAAACCGAAGCGGGACACCTACCGCCACGGCGACTTGCGCAACGCGCTCGTCAAGGCCGGCCTCGAACTCGCCCGTGAGGGTGGTCCGGAAGCCGTCGTGCTGCGTGCGGCCACCCGGCAGGCCGGGGTCGTCCCCAATGCCGCCTACCGGCACTTCGCCGACCGAGGCGCGCTCCTGCACGCGGTGTCCCAGGCGGCCATGGCCGAAGTCGCCCGCACCATGGAGGCCGAGCAGGCCGCCCTGCCGCCGGCCGAGGACGCGGTGGCCGCCGCCCGTGACCGCTTCCGCGCCGTCGGCACCGGCTACCTGCGCTTCGCCCGCGAAGAGCCCGGCCTGTTCCGCGCCGCCTTCCATGTGCCGGGCGACATGACCCACGCGACCGACGACACCGCGGCGGGGCCCGGCGGGAAGACACCGTTCGAAATCCTCGGTGCTGCCCTCGATGGCCTGGTGGAGGCCGGTCTGCTGCCCGAGGACCGCCGCCCCGGCGCCGAGTTCCTCGCCTGGTCCGCCGTCCACGGCCTCGCCATGCTGCTCATCGACGGCCCCCTTCGCGGCCTCGACCCCACCCAGGCCCGCGCCGCGGGCCGGCACGTCATCGACATGATCGAACGGGGTGTCTAGCCGGCGGGTACGGCGGGGGAAAGTCTGTCACGGCGAAGACACATGTCCGTGCCTGCCGGAGTTAAGGTTGACGCACGACGCAGATGGTGATGATTCCTTCCGGGCACGGGTGCCGCGCACGCCCGGCTCCCTCGCCGCGTCCCCGAAACGAAGGTGCCATGCCCGCTGAGAACGCCCCTGTCGCCGGCAACCTCGACGACGACGACTACCCCGCCTACACCATGGGGCGTGCCGCCGACGTTCTCGGCACCACACCCGCCTTCCTCCGGGCCGTCGGCGAAGCCGAGCTGATCACTCCGCTGCGTTCGGAAGGCGGCCACCGCCGGTACTCGCGCCGCCAGTTGCGCATCGCCGCCCGTGCCCGTGAGCTCGTCGACCAGGGCACCCCCATCGAGGCCGCCTGCCGCATCGTCTCGCTTGAGGACCAGCTCGACGACGCCCTCCGCCTGAACCGGGACATGCGCCGGAAGCTGGACGGGCAAGGCACGGATACCTAGTCCCGCGGATACAGAAATCCAGGCCGCAGCGAAATCGAATGCACGGTCACTGCGGAAAACACTTGGAAGGTTCCGGTCGACCTGTGTTAGCGTGATAGGCAGTTGCAGTTTTGGTTGCCAGAGACTTGTTTCTTTGCAGAGCTTTCCGGTTCTTCCGGAGGGGTGATCATCGCGGCGACTCGGCTCCGCAAAGTGCGGGGTCCGGCACTGCCCCCCAAGGGAGATTCAATATGGCATCTGGCACCGTGAAGTGGTTCAACGCGGAAAAGGGCTTCGGCTTCATCGAGCAGGACGGTGGCGGCGCTGACGTGTTCGCCCACTACTCGAACATCGCCACCTCCGGCTTCCGCGAGCTTCAGGAAGGCCAGAAGGTTACCTTCGACGTCACGCAGGGCCAGAAGGGCCCGCAGGCCGAGAACATCGTTCCTGCCTGACACTGACGCGAATCGTCGCGAGCCAGTGGTTCGCGCATCGTGAGGCTGGGGCCCGCGCTCTTGGGGTGCGGGCCCCAGCTCATTGCTTTCCCGGTCGACGCTGCCCGGGCCGACGCCTGCCCGGACCGCCGCTTTCCCAAATCGGTCCGGCTTTTCACATTTATTCGGCTCATTCTTGTGAATCCTGCTCCGGCGCACTGCTGACGGAATTCCTCGATACGCCGCATCGAGGAGGTTCCTGTATGAACCGCACCCATGGAACTGGCGGCAGTTCCACTCGCCGCAGCCGCTCCCGTACGCAGGAGAAGGGCCGGCAGAGCAATCGTCCGGTCACCGGGCGAAGGAGCGGCCAGGGAGCACGCTCCGCCACGCACCGACAGGAGTTCGCTCTGCCGGTCACGCTCACCGAGCCGCTGCCGGCCGTCTCGACGTTCGCCGAGCTGGCCATGCCCGCGCGTCTGCTGGCCACGCTCGGCGCCGAGGGCGTGACCGCGCCGTTCCCGATCCAGGCGGCCACGCTGCCGAACGCGCTGGCCGGCCGGGACGTCCTGGGCCGGGGCCGTACCGGCTCGGGCAAGACGCTCGCCTTCGGTCTGCCGGTGCTCGCCCGTCTGGACGGGCAGCGGGCCCAGCCCCGGCAGCCGCTCGCCCTCGTCCTCGTCCCCACCCGGGAACTGGCCCAGCAGGTCACCGACGCGCTCACCCCCTACGCCCGCGCCCTGCGACTGCGGCTCGCCACCGTGGTGGGCGGCATGTCGATCGGCCGGCAGGCGAGCGCGCTGCGCGGCGGTGCCGAGGTCGTCGTCGCGACGCCCGGCCGCCTCAAGGACCTCATCGAACGGCGCGACTGCCGACTGGACCAGGTCGCCGTCACCGTTCTGGACGAAGCCGACCAGATGGCCGACATGGGCTTCATGCCGCAGGTGACCGCGCTGCTCGACCTCGTGCCCGCGAGCGGTCAGCGGTTGTTGTTCTCGGCCACCCTGGACCGCAACATCGACCTGCTGGTGCGCCGTTACCTGCATGATCCCGTGGTGCACTCGGTCGACCCGTCCGCGGGGGCCGTCAGCACCATGGAGCACCATCTGCTGCACGTGGACGACGCCGGCAAACACACCGCCGCGACCGAGATCGCCGCCCGCGACGGTCGGGTGATCATGTTCCTCGACACCAAGCACGCGGTCGACCGGCTGACCAAGCACCTGCTGTCCGTCGGTGTGCATGCCTCGGCCCTGCACGGCGGCAAGTCCCAGTCACAGCGCAACCGGACCCTTGCCCAGTTCAAGGACGGCCATGTCACGGCCCTGGTGGCCACCAACGTCGCCGCCCGCGGGATCCACGTCGAGGGGCTCGACCTCGTCGTGAACGTCGACCCTCCCGGCGACCACAAGGACTACCTGCACCGCGGCGGCCGTACCGCCCGCGCCGGCGAGTCCGGCACCGTCGTCACCCTCGTGCTGCCGCACCAGCGGCGCGCGATGGACCGTCTGATGGCCGACGCCGACATCACTCCGCGTACCGTGCGGATCCGCCCGGGGGAGGCCGAACTGCACCGCATCACCGGCGCCCGTACGCCCTCCGGCGTGCCGGTCACCCTCAGCGCGCCGGTCGCCGAACCAGCCGCACGAGCCGACCGAGCCGAACGAAGCAAGCGCACGGGAGCCACCTCCCGTGGTCGCAGGGGACGGACCGCCGCCCGTGGCGGGAGTGGCCGGGCCGCCGACCGTGGCGGGAGTGGCCGGGCCGCCGACCGTGGCGGCAGTGGACGGTCCGCCGGCCGGACCCGTCACGCCGCCCCGAAGAGCAACACCTAGGCCAGGCACCGGGACTCCTCCGGCCTCCTCGCCCCCCTGCTGACCGCCGTCGCCCTGTCGGTCCCTCCGGAGTTCCTCCCCAACCCTGTGGAGTCATCCATGCGCTGTGTCATCGCCCGTTTCCCCTTCGACCTGACCAAGAGTGAGGTCGAGCAGTCGATGAGTGGCATCACACCCGAGCCGGTCACGGGCCTGGCCGTGACGATCGGCCGTCACGTCTACCCCGTGATGCAGGTCGGCGAAGTGATCACCAAGCAGAGCCGTCGCGACTTCACATCGGGTGAGATGCGCCGGGCACTGACCCGGCTCGGCTTCACCTGCCACGACGCACCCCCGGCCCCGTCGGCCCCGTCGGCCCCGCACACACGAGCCGATGAGGGCCTGCTGGGCTGGTGACACCCGGCTCACCGCCTCGACCAGCGGCTCGGGGAGGCCCAGCAGGCGCAGTGCTTCGGGCAGGGTGGCGGCCACGGTGACCGCGTCCACCGCGGCCTGCGCGGCCTCCCGGTACCGTGTCCGGGCGTCGGCGTGGTCGCCGCCAGCTCGATGGCCAGCGGCAGGTTGTCGAGTGCGGTGCAGACACGCCGTACGGTCCCCGGGTCGGGTGCGAACGCCCGGCGCGCGGCGCGGGCAGCAGCAGCCGGCCGGACAGCGCGGCGACCAGGCGGTCCAACGGGCCCTGCGCACCGGCCGCCAGGTGCAGCCCGCTCTCCCGCAGGCCCAGGGCGCCCAGGAGGGCTTGCGGCAGAACGGCGGTGTCCCGCAGTGCGGCCAGTTCCACGAAGCACACCTCGTCGCCGGCCGTCGCCGCCACCTCCGCGGACAGCCGCGTCTTGCCGACGCCTCCCGGACCGGTCAGGGTCACCAGCCGGCCGGTGCCGAGGAGTTGCCCGACCTCGGCACCGGCAGCGAGGACCGGTTCGGCGGACCCGCGACCGGTGACGAGCGGAGGATGCGCGTGGGCATGCTGGGCGCCCAGCGCGCCGCCCTCGGGCTGAAGTGATCCGGGCTCGGAGCCGAGTTGGCTTGGGCGGTCCGTGTCCCCGTCCTCGCTCTCCAAGGGTCCCGGAGCCGTGCAAGGGCCCCGGACCGGTCGCGGTCCGGGGCCCTTGGCATCCACTTCTCACATGAGTACAGGCCACTGATGGCCGAACGGGCGGCGGGCCTGCGGCCCGGGCGCCGAGACCCCACTCGGTGAGCTGGGTGACCGGCTACCCGCAATCGGTGAACTGGGCGCCTGGATTGCCCTCGCCGTTCAGCAAGTTGCCTCCCAGGCCGTTGAGGATGCCCACCTCACCCAGGACGTCGATGCACCCGCCGCGATGCATGACCGCGCCTTGGGCAGTGGCGGCGGTCGTGGTGGTGCCGGTGGCTATGAAGCTCACGCTAGCGATGACCGCGGCCGCCGCAGCGGCCTTGGAGAGCTTGCGCATTCGTCCTCCTGGGGTCGAGTGGAGCGCGCCAACACAAAGATCCACTTAGCGCTCATTTCGGAGGCTAATGCGACATTCACCGCAGCGCTCATCGGCGGCGCCATCCGGGGGCCCCGGCGTCGGCCGGCCGGGAACCCGTGTCACGCGTTCGGCATCCCCTTCGGCGCGGCGTCCTTCCACACGGTGTGGAAGGCCAGCCGCAGACAGCCCGCCAGGGCGGGGTGCTCGATGAAGAGCGTGGTGGTGGTGCCCGCGCCGGCCACCGGGTCGGGCATGTCGCACAGGACGAGGGAGGCGTCGGCGATGACGAGCTTCAGCGGCAGTTCGGAGGCGAAACGGGCCTCCTCGCCCGCCGCGGCGAAGCGCCGTACGTGCTCCACCGTCTCGGGGTCCTCCAGGGCGGCGTCCAGGTAGATCGCGCGGACGGTACCGCCGGCGCGGTGCAGCCGGCGGACCACCTCCATGCCCTCCGTGTTCTCGGCGGGAGCGACGAACGGCGGCTTGCAGAAGGTGAGAAGTTCGTGCCGCGCCTGCCGCTGGATGTCGGCGAAGCGTTCGGAGATCGCCTTGGGGTCGCGCAGGATCTCGATGTAGTCCAGCGGGTCGGTGTGTTCGCGGCCCTGGAACCAGAGGGGCTGCAGGAGGCCGGCCAAGCCCTGCGAGACCCGCTCCAGCCGGTCGACCGACTCCCGTTGCACCGCCATCAGGCGGGCGAGGGCCAGCTCGGGGGTGACGGCGGAGTACGTG
Organism: Streptomyces sp. NPDC053069; assembly: GCF_044546895.1. NCBI lineage: Bacteria > Bacillati > Actinomycetota > Actinomycetes > Kitasatosporales > Streptomycetaceae > Streptomyces > Streptomyces sp. NPDC053069. Next base: position 100,182 of record NZ_JBITZN010000004.1, read on the forward strand.
GCCACTCGCCCGGGGTGGGTGGTGGCCAGCTGTCGTCGTACGAGTGCGTCCAGTACGTCGTAGACGCGCTGGCGCGGCACGTCGGCCTCCCGGGCCACCTCGGCGGCCGTGTAAGAACCACGCCTGATGAGCGTCAGGTAGACCCGTGCCTCGTACCGGGCGAGACCCAGCGACATCAGGTCGTTGATGGTTCCGTCTTCAAGCTCCATGGCTGCACAAGGTACCTGTGCCCACGGGGAGTTGAGAGCAAGGTTTTACCAACTGGCACTGTTCTCTTCGGCAAACTGTCCATAGCCTCATGTGTAGCCACCACTGACCGGGGTGGCAGCACCAGCAGTTTGCCCGGAAGTCGGCTCCCGTCGGCCACCCCCAACCGCCAAGTGCTTGTCATGTGCGTGACATACGAGTGCTTCCGGCCGCCGTCACGGAGCCGCCCATCCCCCCACGGAGGGCAGTTCATTGCATTCCCACCGCAGAAGGAACCCGATACGCCGCAGCGCGCCCGCGCTGGTGTCCGCAGCAGTCCTGATCACCGGCGGCCTGGCCGTCGCCACCCAGTCGGCAGCCTTCGCGACGCCGACCACCGCAGCTCCCGCGGCCTCCGCCTCCACGGTGCACACCCGCCCGCTCTGTTCGGAGCCGAGCAAGCCCGGCTCCATGGCGTGCCAGGCGGTCGTGCGCACCGACCTGAAGGTGCAGAAGTCCCTCGGCCGCCACGACACCCCCAAGGGCTTCGGGCCGGCCGACCTGCAGGCCGCGTACAACCTGCCGAAGGACGGCGGCAAGGGCGCCACCGTCGCGATCGTCGACGCGAACGACGACCCGAACGCCGAGAAGGACCTGGCGGCCTACCGGTCCCAGTACGGCCTTCCGGAGTGCAGCACGAGCAACGGCTGCTTCAAGAAGATCGATCAGGAGGGCGGCACCAACTACCCCGCGCCGGACCAGGGTTGGGCCGGCGAGATCTCCCTCGACGTCGACATGGTCAGCGCCGCCTGCCCCCAGTGCCACATCCTGCTCGTCGAGGCCAGGTCCGCCGGCATGGACGACCTCGGCGCGGCCGTGAACCAGGCCGTCAAGCAGGGCGCCAAGTACGTCTCCAACAGCTATGGCGGCAACGAGGAGGCGGCCGACACCTCCGCGGACGACAAGTACTTCAAGCACCCCGGCGTCGCCATCACCGTCAGCTCCGGCGACAGCGGCTACGGCACCGAGTACCCGGCCGCCTCCCAGTACGTCACCGCCGTCGGAGGCACCTCGCTCAAGAAGGACAGCAGCACCCGCGGCTGGTCCGAGTCCGTCTGGGGCACGTCCGCCGGCGGTGAGGGGGCGGGCTCGGGCTGCTCGCAGTTCGACACCAAGCCGTCCTGGCAGAAGGACACCGGCTGCACCAAGCGCAGCGTCGCCGACGTCGCGGCCGTCGCCGACCCGGCCACCGGCCTCGCCGTCTACGACACCTACCAGGCCGGCGGCTGGAACGTGTACGGCGGCACCAGCGCCTCCGCGCCGTTCGTCGCCGGCGTCTACGCCCTCGCGGGCAACCCGGGCGCCGGTGACACTCCGGCCTCCTACCCGTACGCCCACCCGGACAAGCTGAACGACGTCACCGACGGCGCCAACGGGTCGTGCAGCGACTACCAGTGCAAGGCAGGCAAGGGCTACGACGGCCCGACGGGCCTGGGCACCCCCAACGGCACCGCGGCCTTCACCAAGTAGAGCGAAGGCTCCCGCTCCGCCCGCTTCGCCCCGCCGGTCGTCAGGCGGGGCGAAGTGCTGTCCGCTCGTGGACGTTGTGACATTTCTGCGAGCCCGGACGCTGGTCACCATGGGGCCGTCGACACGACCGGAGCACGGCGGACGGCAAGGAATCGCTGCGGACCGGTGCGAACGAGGACAGTCTTGGGCCAGGTACGGCAACCCCGGCGCGTACAGGCGTACGACGGGGAACTGGGCGCGGCGGTCGCGCGGGCCCAGGACGGTGACGAGACCGCTTTCGCGGTCGCCTACCGGATGGTGCAGCCGGGCCTGCTCGGTTACCTGCACGGCATCGTCGGCGACGACGCGGAGGACGTGGCGTCCGAGGCCTGGCTGGAGATAGCCCGCGACCTCGGACGCTTCAAGGGCGACGGCGCCGGCTTCCGGGGCTGGACCGCGACCATCGCCCGGCACCGTGCCCTGGACCACCTGCGCCGCAAACGGGTACGGCCCCGGGCGGGAGGCACGGAACAGGACGTACTCCACCTGCCCGCCGCGTCCAGCACCTATGAACAGGCCCTGGAGAGCCTCTCCACCGAGCGGGCCCTCGAACTGGTCCGCGCGCTGCCCCGGGACCAGGCCGAGGCCGTGCTCCTGCGGGTCGTCGTCGGCCTGGACGGGCCCGCCACCGCGCGCGTTCTCGGCAAGCGCCCGGGAGCGGTGCGCACGGCCGCCCACCGAGGCCTCAAACGCCTCGCCCGTCAACTGGGCGCCGGCGGCGAGGCGGAGACGGGTGTGACGGATGGGGCCTGCCGCACGCTGGGGAAGTCGACATGAACTACGACGCCGAAATGAACCACGACGTCGACAGTGTGCGTACGAAAGGGCATCAGGCCCCTACGCAGAACGAATCGAAACTGTCGGACAGGAACGGAAACGCACATGGGTGAACGGCTGAGCGCCGACGGAGTGCCGGGCCGTCGACGTGTGCACCCTGGGGGCGCCGTGTCCGGCGTGTGGGACGGGCCGGAGTCCCCGCTGGAAACGTTGCTGGCCACCGTCATCCGCGCGGACCACCTCGACCCCGAGGCCGAGCGGCGGGCCCTGGCCGCCTTCCGGGCCGCCGCCCACGGCGCGGGCGCCCGCCGGGCGCGTACCCGGCGCCGGGACGACTGGCGGCTGCCCGAGGCACGGCGCGCCCGGCGCCCGGTGCGGATGACGTTCGGCGTGGTCTTCGCCAGCCTCACCCTGGGCGGTGTCGCGGTCGCGGCCATCGGTTCCGCCGGCTCGTCCACGGACGGCACCGGTACCGGCCGGGGGCCCGCACACCCGTCGGCGGTCACCCCGGCCCGGCCGGGCGGTGCCGCCTCGTCCGCGCCCTCCGTCGGCCACGGACCGACGGACCGCCCTTCGTCCGCCAAGGACACCGAGGCCCACTGCCGCGCCTACGAACAGGTCGACAAGCGCGGCAAGGCCCTCGACGCGCGGGCGTGGCAGCGGCTCGTCGCAGCCGCCGGCGGGGAGAACAGGGTTGCCGCCTACTGCTCCGAGCAGCTGACACGTGCATCGGCCGGGCCGGCGGGCAGGGGCAAGCCCGGCAAGGATGCCGCAGACACCGGCCACAGCACGGCGGGGAACACCGGCACCTCCGGCAACGGGACTTCCGGCAACGGGACTTCCGGCAAGGGCGCGCCCCGTACCGGCACGTCCGGTGACAACGGGACCGGCAACGGCGGGACAAGCGGCGGAACCGGCCAGGCGGGCGGCGGGAAGGGCACCGGCAAGGGCGGCGGGAAGCACTCGTAGCCCAACGGACTCCTACGTCCTCGTACGTCCTTCGCGGCGACCGGGTCCACGGGTGCGCCAGGCCGCCGGCGCCCTGTCCCCAGCCCTCCCGCTCGACACCGATCTGCCGAGGCTCGCGCACGGAACCGGCGTCGAGGGGCCGGGCGGACGGGGTCCGGGCATCAGTCGGATGCGCCGGTCACACGGAAGGCGTCGGGGTCTTGGCCGGAGCGGCGGGCTGGACCGGACGGTGGGTCACGCGGCGCCGGGCCGGGATCCCCAGCACCGGGTGGGCCACGCCCCAGGCCGCGCCCTTGCAGACCAGTTCCTTGTAGCGGGCGGCGAGGCGTCCCGTCAGGGCCGCCCGGACGGCGCGGTCGTCGGCGGTGACGTACTGGATCAGACCGTCCCTGCGACCCAGCGAGATGCACTGGTTGAAGTAGCGCAGCGGCACCTTCGGGAGCTTTCGGCCGGTCAGCCGGGCCGCGATGGCGTCGGCGGCCTGCCATGCGGTGGGGACGCCCGAGGCGCACGACATCCGCAGCGGCTTGTCGCCGGGGCCCTGCACCAGGGCCGCGTCGCCGATGGCGTACACGTCCCGGTGCGAGACCGAGCGCATGGTCCGGTCGACCACGATCCGGCCCGTGCCGCCGACCTCCAGGGTGGTGGCCCGCGCGATCGGATGGACGGCGAACCCTGTGGTCCACACGGTGACCGCGGCGGGGATCGTCCCGCCTTCGGCGGTGGTGACGCGGTCGCTCCCGACGGCGGTGACGGCGGTGTGTTCGTGCACGGTGATGCCGAGCCTGCCGAAGACCTTCCGCAGGTGCCGGCGACCCTTGGGCGAGAGCCAGTCGCCGAGGCCGGCGCGGGCGGCGAGGGCGACGTCGAGGTCGGGGCGGGCCTCGGCGATCTCGGTCGCCGCCTCAAGACCGGTGAGACCGCCGCCGACCACGACCACGGGCGCGCCGGCGTCCAGGCCGGCCAGCCGCTCGCGCAGCCGGAGTGCGCCGACGCGACCGGCGATCTCGTGGGCGTGCTCGGCGACGCCGGGGACGCCCTGGTCGTCCCAGCCGCTGCCGAGGGCGTACACGAGGGTGTCGTACGCCAACTCCTCAGCCGGGCCGGAGCCGTTGACGGTCACCGTCCTGCGGTCGACGTCGACGCCGGTGACCCGCGCCGTCCTCAGTTCGACGCCGGTGCCCGCGAACATCTCGCTGAAGGGCCGGGGCCTGAGATCCTGGCCGGCCGCGAGCTGGTGCAGCCGGACGCGCTCGACGAAGTCCGGCTCGGCGTTGACGAGCGTGATGGCGACGTCCTCGCGGTGCAGCCGCTTGGCGAGGCGCCCGGCGGCGATGGCTCCGGAGTATCCGGCTCCGAGGACGACGATGCGGTGCTGCATGTCCCTGCTCCTGTCTTCAGCGGATGCGCTCCAGGGGATGCGCTTCAGCGGATTCGCCCCTTGAACCGGGCGGGCCGCCGTTTACTGACAGGAACGGGATGTGAAGCAGCTCACATCGCACACCGGAGGTGGCCGGAAGGCGGTCAGAAGAATCGGAGCAGGGGGTCTCCGTGGTCGGTGGCCGCCCACTGCCGGGTCGCGCGTTCGAGCTTGTCGGGGTTGGCCTGGTTGCGGAACGCGGCGATGCCCTCCGGGGTGATCTCCAGGCACATGACGCCGATGACCCGGCCGTCGAGGACCGCCACGAGTGCGGGGCCGCCGTTGGCGGTCGTGGCGTGGACCTCGGGCGAGCCGCCGACCAGGGCTTGCTTGGCCCTGCTGGGTTTGAACAGGCCCCGCATGAACTTCGCGACCGCGAGGGCGCCTTCGAACGCCTTGGTGCGGGCCGGGACCTTCCCGCCGCCGTCGCCGATCGAGACGGCGTCCTGGGTGAGCAGCCGTACCAGCGGCTCGGTCCGGCCGCTGGTGGCGGCCGCGAGGAACTCGTCGATGACCCGCCGGGCGGCGGCCTCGTCGATCTCGGTACGGGCCCTGCCGTCCGCCACGTGCTTCTTGGCGCGGTGGAAGATCTGCTGGCTGGCGGCCTCGGTGAGGCCGAGGATCCCGGCGATCTCCCGGTGCGGGTAGCCGAAGGCCTCCCGGAGGACGTACACGGCCCGCTCGACCGGGGACAGCCGCTCCAGTACGGCCATGACCGCGTACGACACCGACTCGCGCTGTTCGGCGGTGTCGGCCGGGCCGAGCATCGGGTCACCGGCGAGCAGCGGCTCGGGGAGCCATTGGCCCACGTACGTCTCGCGCCGGGCGCGGGCCGAGGTGAGCTGGTTGAGGCACAGGTTGGTGAGCACCTTCGTCAGCCAGGCCTCGGGGACCTCGATGCGCTCGGTGTCGGCCGCCTGCCAGCGCAGGAACGTGTCCTGCACGGCGTCCTCGGCCTCGCTCGCCGAGCCGAGCAGGCGGTAGGCGATCGCCTCCAGGCGGGGCCTGGAGGCCTCGAACCGGTCCACGTCGTTCACCGTCAGGGCCATGGCGAGGATCCTAGGCCCTGTCGCGTACGACGGGCCCGCCCCCGTCAGCGGACGCCGCGGGCGCCGGTGCGGGCGGGTGCCCGGCAGGGCCGGGCGGCACGGCGGGTGAGCAACGCGCCGTACTCGAGGCCAAGCGCACCACGGGAAAGATCGTCCTCGCGCCGTGAGGCGGGGCGTGGCCGATCCGCACTCGGCCCGGCCGGACTACGGAAGGTCGGCGGCGGGCCGTTCGGCCGCTCCCGCCTGCTGAAGCAGCAGGCGGGCCAGGTCCCGCGCCTCGTCCGGGGTGAGCGCCGCCCAGACTCCCGGCTCGCCGCCCTGGTCCTCGCCCACGTCCAGCGTGATCCGGCCGACGGGACGCTCCGGCTGCCCGAGCCACAGGCACCGCACGTCGATCCTGCGTCCGCACCTGGTCACGAGGGGGCTGTCGCTCCGGTCGTGTCCCGCCGTGCCCGCCGTACGCACCGTGCCCGCCGTATGCGCCATCGCCATCGGTCTCACGCTCCTCCACCGGTCGGCTCCGCCCACTGGGCATCAGTAACAGCGCGCCGTACGCCCGAATTGTTCCGGCCGCCCGTGAGCGCGGGGCCGGGCCGTGTGATGATGCGGGCCGTGAGCCGCCCCGGGGAGGGGCCGGGCGGCCCGGATGAGGGGCGGGAGTTCGTCGTGGGCAAGGGCGGGGCGTCCATACCGGACGAGGAGTGGGAGCGCTTCCTGCGGGAGGCCGAGGCCGGGACCGGGGACGCGCCCAAGGAGCCGTCCGCGCGGGCGCGGATGGTGGCCCGGCGGCTGCGGGAGGAACCGGACCGGCCGGTCGCGTGGCGGAGCCATGAACCTGCCCGGCGGCGCGGCGGCAAGGGCCGGTACGTGGTCGGTCTGCTGGTCGCGGCCGGTCTGCTGGTCGTGGCGCTGAACCCGGGGCGGCTGACCGGATGGTTCGGCGGCGGGGGCGGCGGCGCGGGTGCGCCGCTCGCCGTGGAGTCCAGGCGCCCGGACCAGCCGCCCCCGAGCCAGGCGGCGGACCAACGGCCCACCCGGGCCGAGCCGTTCAGGGGATCTCCGGCGGCGCGCTGGGGTGACGGGACGGCGGGGATCGGCATGCCCGCGGCACGGGCGACCGGCTGGATGAGCAAGGCACAGGTCGCGCAGGCGCTGAACCGGAGCCGGGACTTCCTCGCCGCGTCCGGTCTGGATGCCGGTGTGCTGGGCGGGAAGCGGCCGGGGAAGGCGATCGCGCTGATCAATCCCCGTCAGCAGGACGTCCGGGACTACCTGGCGACCGCGTTCCGCGCACCCAGCCGCAAGAACGACCCGCTGCTGCTGTTCAGCCGGTTCGACACGACGAAGGTCCGGCTCGTCGGGGACGTCGTCAAGACCCGGGGACGGATCACGTACCGGAAGGGCAGGCGCGGCGCGGTCGAGGTGACGGCCGACGTCACGTTCGTCTATCCGGTCGTGCGCGCCGCGGCGGGAGGCGACGACGACGTCGAACGCACCATCGTGCGCCGGGAGATCGTCATGAGCTGGGACGACCCGGCCGAGGTGATCACCGAGCCGGGTACGTTCTCGCTCCTGTCCTACAAGGTGGACACCACCAACGGCGGCTGCGGCACCTACACCGGCTACCTCACCCCCGAGTTCGGTGCCGGCAGCGCGAGCCCGGGCACCGGCCCGGCCATCGACCCGTACGACCGGAGCGGGCCGATCGACGCCGGCGAGCGGGGCGGCGGCGACACGGCGTGCGGGACGGCCAGCCGGTCGTAGGCGGCGTACGGCTACCCGGCCGTGAGCCGTACCGGGCGCGTGGTGCGCAAGGTGCGCAGTGGGGACAGGAAGGCCGGCAGGAAGCTCAGCGTCATGCCGGCCGCGCCGAGCCACAAGGTGGCCGCCGCTCCGAACGCCGAGCCCGAGACCCCGCCCAGGACTCCGCCGAGCGGCAGGCCGCCCCAGGACACGAACCGGGCCGTCGCGCTCATCCTGCCCAGCAGCCGGTCCGGGGTGAGGGCCTGCTGGACGCTCGACTGGGCCACGACCCGAACCACCCCGCCCAGCGAGAGGGCCGCGAGCCCGGCCGCCGCCGCGCACACGCTCCACCCCGGTCGCGCGGCCGGCATCACGGCGGTCAGCGGGCAGGTGACGAGCGGCGCGAGCCAGATCACGGGGCCCTGCCCGAGCCGCTGCGCCAGGCGGGTCGCCAGCAAGGCGCCCAGCAGGGCACCGCAGCCCATGCCCGACAGAACCAGGCCGACGGCGGACGGCCCGAGGCCCAACCCCCGTTCCAGGAAGACAAGCAGCATGGTCTGGTACATCACGAGGAAGACGTTGAAGAGCGCGTCGCCGAGCACGGTCGCGCGCAGGACGGGCTGCCCGAGCACGAACCTCAGCCCTTCCGTGATCTCCCGGCGCAATCGGGACCGCTCACGCCTCCCGCTCGCCCCCGGCTTCGGCTCCCGCTCGCGGATACGGCTCGCGAGGAACGCCGAAGCGGCCATCCCGGCCGCACTCGCCACGAGCGTCGCCGGCGCCCCGGCCCAGCCGGCCAGCGGACCCGCCACGGCCGGCCCGCCGACACTGGTGACCGAACGGACCGCCGACAGCCTCGCGTTCGCCTCGACGAGCCGTCCGCGCCCCACCAGGTGCGGCAGACAGCTGACGTACGCGACGTCGAAGAACACGGTCAGCACCCCATGGACGAGTGCGACGGCGTAGAGCACGCGGATCGACAGCAGACCGGTCCACCAGGCCGTCGGTACGGTCATGAGCACCAGTGCCCGCGCGAGGTCGGCGGCGACCAGCACCGACCGCTTGCGCATCCGGTCCACCCAGGCCCCGGCCGGCAGCCCCACCAGCAGCGAACCCGCCGTGGTCAGCGCGGTCAGCACTCCGACCTGGAACGGGTCGGCGTGCAGCGCGGCGATGGCGGCCAGCGGCAGCGCCAGGAAGAGGATGCGATCGCCCAGCTGACCGAGCGCGGTGGCGGCGAACAGCAGCCCGAAGTCCGGGTCACGCGGGCGCAGGCGCATCGGCTCACGACCTCACGTCGACGGCGAACTCGTAGACGACCTCGCGGCGTACGTCCGGAATGACGATGTCGGCGGTCTCCACCGGACGTCCGTCGGTGTCGTAGATGGTCCGTTCGATGCGCAGCACCAGGTCCCCGACGCCGATCCCGAGCAGATTCGCCTCCGTCCGGCCGGCACGGGCCGGGCGCGGCACCTCGACGACGGTCTCGACGACCACGCCGATGGCGCGCATGCGCTCCACGACCCCCTGGCCCGCGAGCGGCCCCCTCTCGGGCAGGACGACCGGTGTCCCCTCCGTGACGGCCATCGGCTCCCAGGAGTCGGAGAGCTGGACGGGCTGCCCGTCGGCGAGGAACTCGTACTGTGTGTTGACGCACGGGTCCCCGGGTTCGATGGCGAGCCGCTCGGCGATGGCCTCGGGGGCGGGGACGCGGACCAGGCTGTGCGCGTCCCAGGCGGCGGCCCGGCCCCGCTCCCGACGGCCGGCGAGGGCGAGGGAGCCCCGGTGCTCACGGTGCCACGAGCGGACCATCCGCAGGCGCTCGCGCGGGGTACGGACGTACGTGCCGGAGCCCGCGCGTCCCTCCAGCAGATCCTCGATGATCAGCCGGTCCACGGCCCGCTGCACGACGTTGCGCCCGACGCCGTACTCCTCGGCGAGGCGCGCCCGGGACGGCAGCCGCCCGCCGATCGCCCACTCGCCCGCGAGCACCCGGGCGCGCAGCGCGTCGGCCACGGCGAGATACGGCGCCTTGCGGGGCATGTGCGACTCTCCGGTGGGTGAGGTGATCCGGACGAGTCCGCAAGCTACTTCACCGGCGGAAAGCTACTGGAGCAGCACTGCGCTCGGTCAGCCCGCGGCCCGCCGCGCCGCCGCCACACCCGCCACGAGCACCGGCCCGTCGGGGAGTTCACGCCTGGCGCGGGTCCGGCCTGAGGACGGCGAACACCGCCTGGGCGGGGTCGGCCAGCCAGGCGATGCGGCCGACGCCGGGGACGTTCGCGGCCGGCATCAGCACCGTGCCGCCGTTGTCGCGCACCGCGGCGACGGTCGCGTCCGCGTCGGCCACGGCGAAGTACGGCACCCAGCGCGCGTCCTCCCGGCCGTCCTGCAGCGGGGCCACGCCGCCGAAGGAACCCTCCTGCTGGTCGCCCTCGCCGATGCTGAGCACCTGGTACGTCATGCCCGGCGCCTGCATCTGCTGGGCGCGCCAGCCGAACAGCCCGCGGTAGAAGCCGATGGCCGCCTCCGGGTCGCCGACGTGCAGCTCCACCCACACCAGCGTGTCGTCCTCCGACGCCCGCTGCAGGCCCTGCGCGGACTGCAGTACGGCGAACTGCGCGCCCTGCGGGTCGGTGAACTGGGCGAAGGCGGCGTCTCCCATGCTCACGGGCTCGGCGCGCACCGTACCGCCGGCGTCGGTCACGGCCCGGGCGACGGCCTGGGCGTCGTCGGTACGGAAGTACGTCATCCAGGCGGAGCTCGCCCCCTCCTCGGTCAGCGGGCCGAGGGCGGCCACCGTGCCGCCGTTCTTCCGGAAGAAGCCGTAGCCGCCCGCTTCCGGGCCGGCGGAGGTGAACTCCCAGCCGAAGACGGCACCGTAGAAGGCCGCGGCCGTCCGCGGGTCGGGGCTGCCCAGGTCGATCCAGATGGGCGAGCCGGTGCGGAACTCTGTGCCGAGCATGCGTGTCCTCCTGCCGGTCCGGTGTGCAGCCGCCCCCGGAGAAACCCACGAATCTGCGCAGGAGAGCCACACGGGCTGCACACAGCCTTTCGAAAGGCTCGTTAGCGTGGCTGCTCGCCGCTCCCCCTGGACTCAGGAAGACCACAAATGGACTACTGCTCCTCGTGCCGCCGGCACCTCAACGGTGCCCTGGTCTGTCCCGGGTGCGGTGCGTACGCCCCGGACATAGCCCCGCCCGGCACCGAGGGCCTCGGCACGAACACCGGCCGGCAGGAGCCATCGGCACCGCTCGCCGGCCACGACTGGTTCGCCGCCGAGTCAGCCCCCACGGCGCGGCCCACCGAAACCACGGACACACGACCCACCGCCGCCACGGACGCGCCACTCCCCTGCGCCGCTTTCGCACCAGGTACCGACGCCCCGTCCGCCCCGGCCGACGCCACCGGCGTCCCGTTCGCGCGGCCCGCCGAGGCCGCCTTCGCGCCGTCCGCCGAGGCCACGGATGCGCCACGCGCCGACGTGCCGTTCGCCCCGGCCCCGCTCGCCCCGGTGACCGACGCCCCCGACGCCCCGCCCGCCGACGCCCCCGACGCCCCGCCCGCCGACGTCACGGACGCGCCGCCCGCCCCGCGGGGACGCGCCGCGCGGCGCCGGCAGCGGGCCCGCTGGAGGAAGAGCCGGCGCCGGGCCGTGGTGGCGACCGCCGTCGCGCTGGTCGGCGGCGGCCTGACGCTCGCCTCGCTGGACCGCGGCTCCGGCGACCGGGCCCAGGCGGCCACCGCACCGGACCACCGCAGCATGGGCCTCACCGACGACCCGTCGGCCGCGCCCAGCCACCCGGCGTCCACGCCCGCGCCGCCCGCGACCACCAGGCACCACCGGCTCACGCCCGCCACCCCGGCGGCACGCACGGCCGCCGTCGGCGTCCCCCGGCAGCAGACCCTCGCGCCCGCCTCCCGCACGGCACAGTCCGCCGGCCACCCGCACACCGCGGCGGCGGCCCCGCACCCGGCCGCACCGGCGGCACCGGCCGCCCCGCAGCCGCGGACCACCGCACCGTCCTCCTCCGGCACGGGCACCGGCAGCGGCACCGGGACGGGCACGGGCACGGGCGGCTCCGGTACGGCGACACAGCCGTCGTCCTCCACCGACAGCAGCAGCGGCAGCGGCAGCGGCAGCGGCAGCGGCAGCGGCACCTCGACGTCCACCGCCGCGCCGCCGCAGACGTCCCCGACCTCGACCTCGTCCGACCGGCTCTGCCTGGTCCTGGTCTGCCTCGGCTGACCTGCCGGGCAGCGTCGTCGGCTGCGCTACGCTGCCCGCAACCGGGGGAAGAGAGACACATGTTCGACACGATGTTCCGCACACGTCTGGGCGCGGCCGGGCTGACGGCGCTCCTGCTGGCCGCGCTCACCGCCTGCGGCGGCACGTCGGACGACGCCCCCGACCCCGTCCACGGCCTCAAGGACACGGTCCGCCACACGGCCCGCACGACCACCCGGGCCACCCGTCCGCACCTGGTCAAACACTGCACGACCGGCACCCACCGCACCTGCCGCAAGGTCCAGGACGGCACCGAGACCTACCGCAAGGAGCTGCGCCCGGAGCGCTGGTGCGTCCGCCTGGACGCCGTCGACGGCGACCGCAAGCGCAACGACGTCTGGTACCGCGTCGACCGCGCCGACTACGACAGGATCATGGCCGCCGACGACCACACCAGCGTGCAGTTCGTGCCCCTGTCCCCGGACAACGGCTGCTGACGGTACGGCAGTCCGAGCATGCTCAGCACTGGCTGACGGGCGCCACGCTCACCGCGTCGCGCCGCCAGTCGAGGTGCCGGACCGTCGCGGCGCCGTTCGCTTCCTTCCGGGCCTTCACCTTGACCGTCACACCGGACCCGTCGGCGGCGAGCAGCTCGCCGCACACCGATTCCCCCCGTGTGTGGACCATGACCGTCGACGCCGGGTCGTCAGGCCCCGGGGCCACCCAGGTGACCATGATCCCGGCCGCGGTCGCCAGGACGCCGAGGAGGGTCGCCCAGCAGGCACGGCGGATCAGCCGCGCGATGCGGTCCCTCTCCTCCCGTTCCCAGTCGAGCAGCTTCCCGGCATCCGCGTACTTCAGCTCGAAACCCGGTTTCCCGTGGACGGCCCGCACCGCGAGGAAGGTGGCCAGGAGCAGCGACAGCAGCCCGGCCGCCACCAGCGGCAGAACCGTCAGCCGGTATCCGGAGGGCAGTTCGGCGACGTTCTCACGGCCCTTGAGGACCAGCACCGCGGCCAGCAGGCCGGTGGCGGCGGTGAGGAAGTTCCGCCATCCCTCGGCCTGTCCGCGCGCGATCTCCAGCTGGGTCTCCGTCATCGCCTGGAGCCGCTGATGGGCGCGCCGCAGCTGCTGGGGGGCGTATCTCCTGGGGGTGGTCACGAAGTCCCGCCCGCAGGGCGGACAGCCGTCCAGGCCGCGCCGCAGCCGCCGGTCTCCTTGTCGTCTCCCCGATGGGGGTACTCGCAGGCGCACTGCATATAGACCCGCGCGGGAACCTCGTCGGCCGAGGCGCCGCCGGCGGGCAGGCCCTTCGCCACGGCCCCCGGGATCACATGCGGGACCGGCTGCTCCATCTCCCCGGCGCACTCCGGGCAGTCGCCGGAGATGCTGAGCGACTCACCGGCCAGGTTCCAGGAGAACCCGCTCTCCTGGTCCGGCAGATTCTTGACCTCGTAGTCCTTGGGCACGTGCGGCACGTCAGTTCCCTTCGTCCGGGGGCAGGCGGAAGCCGAACAGAGGCGCGTAGTCCCGGAGCCGTACGCGGACCTCGCCGACGTCCAGGTCCGTCTCCTCGGACGCCAGGAGCACCTGGTCCGCGGTGAGATCACCGGACAGCGCCGGTTCCCGGCCGGTGAGGCGGGCGGTCAGGATGACGACGTCCCGCCAGTCGGGGGTGCGGGTGAGGGTGGGCTCGGGGAAGGGCATGTCGAGCCCGATCGCCGCGAACTGCCGGAGCCTGCGGTACGCCTGCGGCAGCGCAAGGCCGAGCCGGCCGGCCGCGATGACCAGGGCCAGCGGGGTCAGCGTCCACGACTTCTCCAGGTCCGGCTGCAGGAGCGCGTACTCGGCGGCGACGTCCCGCTTCTGCGGCCGGACCGGTGGTACGAAGTCGTCCGGCACCGGGATCGTGGGGCCGCCCAGGGAGCGGTAGGCGTTCACCGTGGCGGCGGCCGTCGGGAGGTCGATGCCCTCTCTGTCCGCCAGGGCGATCAGATCGGGCAGCCAGACATGCTTCCGCCACGCCCCTCTGACGCACAGTGCGGTGAAAACGGGAGGGCTCGGCCGCCGGTCGGCGACCTCCTCCGGCACCTCGGCCACCTCCAGGCCGTACCCGGCCGCCTCGCTGCTCAGTCGTCCGGCGAGCGTGCCGAGACGCTCGCCGAACGACATCGCGAGGCCCATGAGGTAGACGGGATCGACGCGCTCCCTCTCCCTGACGGATGGAGCCCTCATGCTCGTCACATCGGCCCGGTCGCGCACGGTCGTCGCCCAGATGTCGTCCGCGATCTCCCGGGGCCGACGGGACCGGGGCGTGGACAACCACGTGCGGGCCGCGTCAACGGCACCGCGCTCGACCAGTCCCGCTTCCGCCAAGGCATCGACCATGGCGACGTCCTCCTCCAGCGACGACGGTTCGTCCAGGTCACCGAGCGCGCGCAGCACCGCCCACACGGTCAGCGGGCGCGGCCCGGACTCCTCGTAGTCGAGCACGGCGACAAGTTCTCCACACCACGCGGGCGGGCGGAGCGCTGCCAGGGGTCCGGGATCCGGCACCTCAAGACCCAGTTGCCCGGCCCAGCCACTCATCCACCGCGCGGTGTCTCCCACCGTCTCCTCCCGGTCGGCGGCCACCCGCACCAGATGCGGCAGACCCATCGCGCCCGGGCCGAGGAGGGGCAACGCTGCATCCACGTCCCTGCTGATCGCGCGGAACTGGGCGCGGTCCAAGGGGTGCTTGAGGTTCGGGCCGGTGAGCCGGTAACCGAGGGGTTCGAAGCGGCGCACCACGTCCTCGATCTCCGTTGCGGGAAGGCCGGTCTTGCGTACCCTCCAGGCGACGTCGAACGGGCTCACCAGATGGGGGAACGGAGGCTCGCCGCCGACCGCGAAGGGCGGGGTCGGCGGGCCTGGATCGTCGTCCAGCAGAGCGGTCCGTTCCCGGCTTCCCACGACGTGGGAGCCGAGTCCCTGGAGGTCCGTGGGCACCGAGATCGACGGATCGAGACGCGACAGACGCACGCACAGCTCGGTCAGCCTGCCCAGCGTCTCCCCGTGGGTCTCCGACAAGCGCAACAAGGCCAGCCGAGCCAGGCGTTGCCCCCCTGGACCACTCACGTCCAGTCTCCGGCACATCTGGTAGAGGTCGGCCATCAAACGGTCCGGTACGACGTCCGCCAGCCCCCGCACGTCCGTCGTCTCCGGAACGGACACGCCCACGATGGCGTACCGGCGGAGCTGGCGCGTCGCTTCCCGCAGTGACATTCCGGCATCCGCAGCAGCTCGCAGCGCAACGATCCAGGAGCCGTCCGGGTAGGACCTGAACACGAGAGCGTCGAGCGGCTGGGGTTCGGGGAGTATCGCGCCCTCTTCCAGCGGACGCCGGTTCCGTGTCATTCCCAGAACGCTCTCGCGCCAGGCGGTGAACAGGTCCATCAGCCCGTTGACCGGCCGCCTGGTCCTGTGGATGACATCGAGATCATTGGGGAAACATCGGACATCGCGGAGCGTGAGGTCGCCTTGGCCCTGGGCCTGCCTCTTCCATTCGTGGTCTTCCGGAAACGACAGCGGCACGTCGCTCTCCAGCAGATGGCCGATGACTGTCTGCCCGAGCAGCGGCTCATTCCGCACCAGGCTCCAGAGCCACCCCAGCCGGAAAGGACGCCAGGCGGAGCGGACCAACGTCGGCACGGTGTCCTCGACGTCCTGCCGCACCCGCCCGTCGTCGTACGAGAGGATCCGATTGCGGTCCACGCTCAGCTTCGGCCGGTGTCTTCCCCGCAGGTTCAGCACGTAGCCGTAAGGGCGGTCGGCCTCCTCGACGAGCAGCCCGTCGGCCAGCAGCATGCCCTCCCCGTCCACCCACCAGACGTTCTCGGCGGCGTGGATGCGCAGGCTCGGCAGGGATGAGTCGCCGTACAGCTCCCCCGGCTGCCAGACCACCGGCTCGCCCCCGAACTCGGTCGCGGTCACCTCCACCGGACTGCACCACAGGAACTCGCGCAGCGCCTGGACGACGGAGGGCTGTCGCCCGCTGTGTCCATCGGGCTCGTCGTGCAGGTACAGCCGGACCCTGGTGCCGCCGCCCTCCAGCTCGTTCTCCTCCCGGCGCAGGTGCATCAGCCCCGAACCGGCGGTGACACTGGCCCGATGGCCGCCGTCGGCGGCGGTCGCTCCGCCGCGGATGCCCACCGGCCGCGTGATCACCTCGACCTCTTCGGCCAGCATGAAGTAGCTGAAGACACCGATGCCGAACCGGCTGTTCAGCTCGGTCGTGATGCCCTTGCGGCGCCACCGGCGCATCTCGCGCATCCGGGCCGAGGACTGTTCGGAGCGGCGGCCGGCCTGGGCGAACAGGTCCCGCAGCTCCTCGGCCGTCATCCCGACGCCGTTGTCCTGGCACTGGATGTACGTCCGGCCCGTGGCTTCGTCGGCGCCCTGGGTGAACTCGATCCGGGATCCCGCCAGTTGGTCCCGTTCGGAATCGGAACCGGCCCACCGGCCGGGTTCCGCGTAGCGCCGCCGTGCCTGCCGTACCCGGCAGGCGTCGAGGGCGTTCTGGTACAGCTCACGCACCGCGAGCATCCGGTCGCCGTACAGCTGGGTGCCCATGATGAGCGGCTTGACCTCGTCCTCGGCCAGCTGGAACCGGGGCGGCGGCTTGTCGAAGGCCCGGTTCTTCGGCAGCAGGCCGTCGGTCTTCACCACCTGCGGCAGGCCGAAGAGAAGGTCGCTCGGGCGCAGGGTGCCATGGGTACGGCGGGCCGCCTGGGACACCGCTGCGATCCGGGCGGCGAGGCGGTCGAGCGCGGTGTACAGGGCCGCGCTGGAACATTTGAAGACCAGCAGCCACCGGGTGGCCGGTACGACGTCGGCCACCGCCTCCTCAACCGTCTCCATGTCCCGGCCGGTGCGGAAGCCCCGGTTCGCTCTGATCTCGGCGACGATTCCCCGCGGCAGGATCTGCGTGGGCTCGCGCGGGCCGAGATGGTCGATGAGGACGCCGTCGAGCATGCGCGGGTCGACGGCGAGGAGCCCGGCGATGTGCAGGAGCGTCGCCAGCTCGCGTGGCCGCCAGGTCCACCGCTCCTCCCCGCACAGATCCTGGGACAGCCCGGTCACCCACTCGCTTCCGTCGGGCGCCGCCGCCTCGGCCGGTGTGCCCGTGCCGAGCTGGGAGACGACCTGGAGCACCGCACCGCGCAGCGTGTCCCGCTCATCGGGACCGAGCGTTTCACCGGTGGCACTCTCCGCCGCCAGCAGCAGGCGGTCCACCGCCGTACGCAGGCTGTCCAGGGCGTCCTCGTCGCTCTCCCAGAGCAGGTCCCAGTCGGCGAGGAAGCGGTGCCGCAGCCAGTACTCCGCGCCGCGCGCGTCCTCGGCCCGGTCGCGGCGCAGCAGCGTCTCGCGCCAGGACTCGGCCTGCCGGTGGGCGCGTCGTACGTCGCCCATGTCGCGCGCGAGCTGGGCCTCGAAGCTGTCGGCGGGGTGTTCCCGGGCGGAGGCCACGTCCTCCGAGCCGTCCCCGAGGACGGCCCGGAGCGCCGCCAGGCCGCAGGCCAGCGCGGCCTCCCGCAGGAAGGGGGCGCCCAGCAGGACCACGGTCTCCACCAGGCCGAGCCGGGCCCCGCTGGCGACGACCAGGCTGTCCAGCCGGTTGATCAGCCGCTCCGGGAAGAGGTCGTCGTCCCACGGGTCGGTCCCGGCAGACCGCCGATCGCGGATGCGGACGACCTTGGTCACGACCTCCGCCAGCTGTTCCTTGGCCCTGCTCTGCTCGGCGTCGGAGCCCTCGGTGAGCCCCCACAGGGCCGAGGAGAGGACCGCGTCCGTCCAGGGGCCGGCGAACGGCATCGCCTCGCACATGACGACGTCCGCATGGGAACCGCCGGAGTGGTCGTTGCCCAGCCACTGCGCCTGGATCTCCGGCGGCTTGAGGTACGAGTAGGGCCGCGCGATCTCCGGAGCGTGGTGCTGGGCGGATTTGATGACCTCGCCCACCGTGCGGGCCGCCGATTCCCGCTTCACCGCCTCCACCAGTGCCCTGGCCAGGAAGCTGCCGCCCTGGAGGTGCCCCAGCGCGGTCTCGCCGGGTGCGCAGGGCCTGAGGACCACGACGTTGTCCCGGGGCCGGCTGACCGTCAGCCTGCCCAGGCCGGCGTCCCCGCTGCCGCTGCTGCGACAGGCGTCCAGGCACAGCAGCACCGTCGCGTCGGAGGTCAGCTGCAGCAACAGCTCGTCGGGTGCCACCTCGATGAGGCGCTGCCGGTCCAGCACCCGCTCCCCGCCGGGCCGCTGTCTGGCCCAGATGTCACTGGGCACGAGGAAGTCCGTCTCGCCGAGTCTCAGCCCGTGTCCCGAGAAGTAGACGAGACCGACGTCGCCGTCCTGGCAGGAGTGCAGGAACGTGTCGAGCTGCACGGTGATGTTCTGCTGGACGGTCGATTCCTCATCGTCCAGGACCGTCACGTCCTCCGCCGCGTAACCGGAGCGCAGCAGCGCGTCGCGCAGGTTCGCGACGTCCGTGACCGTGAACGGCAGGGCGGGGTAGGCGTCGTTGAGTTCGGGAATCTTTTCGAGTTCCGGATGCGCCGGCACCGCGATCAGAAGAGCCCTCCGGCGCCCAGAACTCATCGTGCTCAATCCCCCCAGGAAACAGCAGAGTTCGCGAACCGCGATTATCGCAGACGGCGGACCGGAGCGGATGAGTACGACAACGGATGCGCCCCATACCCGCGCACGGCCAGGATGCCGGTGTGAACCCGTCCCTCGAAGCATCCCCATCCCCGGTGCCCCCCACGCGCCCGCCCGACCGTGGCCCGGTCGTCGCGCTGCTCATGTGGACCGCGCTCCTGCTGCTGCCCCTGCTCTACGGCTGGTACCGCTTCAGCCAGGACTCGCTCGCCTGTTTCAGCGGGCCGGCCGGCTGCCGGGGGCAGCGCGCCACCGTGATGTCAGCCGTGGACTGGGGGGTGTCGCTCGTCGGCGGGCCGGTCGCCGGTGCCGTGTTCCTCGGCACCACCGGTGCGCTGCTCCGGCGCCGGGCCGCGCTGTGGGCGGCGGCCGGGGCGTTCCTCGGCACGCTGGTGATGTGGATCGTCGCGGTGTACGCACTGGGCGAAGGGTTCCAGCACTCGCAGATCGACTTCTGAACGCGCCCCGGCGCTCGCCTCCACATGGCGGCGCGCCAGTCGTCGGTCCCGGCGGACCAGTACCGCCGTGCTCAGGGTGACGCAGGCGAGCGCGGCGGACACGGGCGTCAGGAAGTACAGCATCACCGCTCCTCGCCGCCGGCCCGTGCCCGGTGGATGGCGCTCTCCACGGCCGCCACCCGGTCGGCGAGCAGGCCCAGGGCCGCGACCGCGCGGGTCATGGGGTCGTCCTCGGGGCCGCCGAGTGTGCGGGCCCGGACCTGGGCCCTCTTCACCTCGGCCCAGCGCGCCGCCCGGTCGGCGTCGAGCGCGCCGCGCAGCTCCGCCAGTTTCAGCAGGTTGGCCTCGGCACCCGTGGTGAGGGTCTGGGCCTCGGCGGTGTAGTGGTCGTCGACGACGGCCTCGCGTTCGGCGTCGTTCATGACCGGCCGCAGCCGCTGGACGATCTTGTTCATGTCGCGGTAGGAGCCCTGGAGGCGGAAGGGCGGCTCCGTGCGGGCCGCCTCCGACTGCGCGGCGGAGTCGATATAGGCCCGGTTGACCTTCAGTACCGTCTCGCGGACCGCCAGCGCATGTCGCACCACGGCCAGGGCGCCGTCCAGTTCGGCGGCCGGCATGGGCCGGGTCAGCCGGTCGGCGCGGGCCGTGGGGTCGGCCGCGGCCAGCCGGACCAGCAGGTCCAGGTCGGCGCGGTCGCGGCCGGCGAGCGGGGCGAGCACCGGGTTGGCGGTCAGGGCGTTCTCGATGAAGCTGAGCGCGAAGACGTCCTCCTTGCCGGTGAGGACGTCGCCGAGGTTCCGCACGTCCGCACGGCTGGCGAGCATGTCGGGGATGCGGAAGCGTTCCCCGGACTCGGTGTAGGGGTTGCCGGCCATGCAGACCGCGAAGCGCTTGCCCCGCAGGTCGTAGGTGCGCGGCGCGCCGTCCCACACGCCGTCCACGCGCCGGGTGGCGTCGCACAGCGGGATGAACTGCTGCAGCAGCTCCGGCGAGGTGTGCTGGATGTCGTCCAGGTACAGGAGGGTGTTGTTGCCCGCCGCCAGCGCGAAGTTGATCTTCTCGATCTCCCGGCGGGCGGTGGCGTTCGGCGCGTCGGCCGGGTCCAGCGAGGTGACGGTGTGGCCGAGCGCCGGGCCGCTGACCTTGACCAGCATCAGACCGAGCCGGTCGGCGACGTACTCCATGAGCGTCGTCTTGCCGTAGCCGGGCGGGGAGATCAGCAGGAGCAGGCCGCCGGTGTCGGTGCGCTTCGTCGCGCCGGTGGTGCCCAGCTGGCGGGCCAGGCTGTCGCCGATCAGGGGGAGGTACACCTGGTCCACCAGGCGGTTGCGGACGAACGCCGACAGGACGCGGGGGCGGTGCTCGTCCAGGCGGAGGCGGTCGCGTTCGGCGGTCACCAGGGTCGTACGGCGGCGCTGATAGGCGCGGAAGGCGGGCACCTCCTCGGCCGTGAAGCGGGCCGTACGGGCGAGGAACTCGTCGATGCGCAGCTGCAGTCGGCCGCCGCGCACGCGCGGGTGCGTGCCCAGCAGGCCCTCCGCCGTCGCGGTGAGCGGGGCGTCGCCGTCGTAGCGGGGCAGGCCGGGGCAGAGCTCGGCGGCGACCGCCTCGGCCAGTTCGCCCGGTCCGGCCTCGGTCCCGGTGGCGGCGGCGTACGCGCCGAGCCAGGCGTGCACCACCTGGCGGCGCGCGGCGAGGCCGGTCAGGTCCTGCAGCTCACCGCCGTAACTCCCCTCCGCATGGCGGAACTTCTCCAGCAGTGTGCGGGCCGCGACTCCGAGGACGAAGCCGTCCGGGGCGCCGGTCAGCTCCTCGAAGAGGTACGCGGCCGCCGGACCGCCCGGCGCCTGTGCGTCCCAGGCCTCGATCGCCCCGGCCAGCTCCCGCTCCAGCTCCCCGATGGCCGGTACGGCACCGAAGGCGTCCCGGGCCCGGGCCAGCGACACCGCCCGCCGGACCCACGCCGTACGGGCCTCCTCGGTGGTGCCGTGCGCCCAGAACAGCTGGGCGGCGGCGCGGGCGCCGGGCTCGTGACGCAGGGTGCCGGCGCCCTCGTACAAGGGCAGCAGGGCGGTGAGGACGACCGTCGCGTCGTGGTCGTGGACGCCGCGCTCGTAGCCCTCGTCGTACGACTCCTGCGCCGCCCGGCGGACCAGGCCGGGCAGGTCGTCGGCGGCGGCGAGGGCGGCCGGGCCGTGCTCGGCGAGCAGCCGGGCGGCGAGGTGCTCGGCGCGGTAGACCCCGGGCGACTCGGACGGCAGATGGCGGTCCCAGTGGGCGCGGTACGCCGCGAACTGCGGGTCGGTGACCGGGGCGCGGTAGTCCGTGCCCGTGACCGCGAAGGCCAGGCCGTCGCCGTGCGGGACGAGGGTGAGGTCGAGCGGCTGGGTGTTGACGGCGAAGCGGTGGCCGCCGAGCAGCAGGGTACGGCCGTCCTCGGTGTACAGGTCGGTGCGGTCGCGCAGGGCGCGGGCGGCCTCCTGGCGGGCCGACTTCAGGCGGCCGTCGAGTTCCTCGGCGCGCACGCTGTCGCCGAGGGCACGCAGCTCGTCGGCGGTGCGGCGGACCTTGGCGACCAGTGGGTCGGAGGCGAAGTAGGTGGTGACCGCGTCGGTGTCGGCGAGCGTGGCCGCGCGCCGCCCGACGGTGTCCAGGATCCGCCCGGCGGATACGGCGAGCTGTTCGGCGCGGCGGGCGCGGGCGTCGGCGAGGGACTGCTTGCGGGCGGCGAACGCCTCGTAGATCTCGGTGCGCCGGCCGGCGAGTTCGACGAGGAAGTCGTCGAACTCGGCGAACCGGCCGTCCAGGTCCTCCACCCGGGCGAGGACGGCCGCGAGCTGGTCGTCGCACTCCTCGGGCGTGCCGGACGCGGCGAGCGCGGCGGTGACCGCCTGGGCGAGCAGCGCGGTCTCGGCGGCGAACTCGGCGCGCCCCTCACTGTCCTGGAGGGCGCGGCGGCGGCCGTCGAGGGTGGCGCGGGCCCGGTTGACGCCGCCCAGCACCTCGGCGATCCGCTCCAGGACGGCCGTACGGACGGTGGCGTCGGCGATGTCGAGGCCGGTGACGACCTCGGTGACCGTGCGCAGCCCGGCGGCCAGTTCGTCGAGCCGGCCGTCGACGGTCCGGGCCGCGGCGACCGTCCCGATCCCGGCCGCCTCGGCGACGAGCCGCTCGACCTCCGCCTGTTGCCCGGCGAAGGCGTCCTCGCGCGCCAGGTACGCCACCGCGCGCCGCCCGAACCCGGCCAGGTCCTCCTCCGCGGCGCCCGCCAGTTCCTCCAGCCGGGCGGCATCGACGTACCGCAGTTCGCGAAGGGTGAGCACGTGCCCCTGCGCCTGCCGGAGTTCGGTCAGTCCGCGCACCCAGGCGGCGGCCTCGCGCGGGGCCTCGCCACGCAGCCGGCGCACCACGGCGGCGATCCGCTCGGCGGCCTCGTCGAGGGCGGCTGCGGCCTGCCGGGTCAGCTCGCGCACGGTCTCGAACTCACCGAGCACCTGCTCGGCGGTGACCCGGACCTGACCCAGCGGTTCGGCCAGCGAGCCGAGTTCGGGCTCGCTGAGCCAGTGATGGGCGTCGGCGGCGCGTACGCAGGCGGCGGTGAGCGCCCGGTACCCCTCGCCCGTCTCGATGCCGTCGGTGACCAGCCGGGCCACGGACAGGCAGTCGGCGAGCCCGCGCACGAGGTCCGCGTTGCCGACCCGGGCCAGCGCGCCGGTGCCGGTGCGCAGGGCGGCGGCGTGGGTGTCGGAGACGTACGGCGAGGTCCACCACTGGACGGGATGGGTGTGCGCGGGCTCGTCGCCGTCGGCGCGCAGCACGGCGAGCGCGCCGTCAGCGAACAGCGCCCAGCCCCGGCACGGCAGCGGGGTCGCGACCTCCTTGCGCAGGGTGTTGTACGACAGCAGCAGTGTGCGGCCCTCGGTGCGGGACCGGAACGCGTACAGCACGTCCTCCCCGTTCGGCGCGCGCACCTCCCGCTCGAACTCCAGCCCCTGCACGTCGAGTTCGTACGTCTTGTGGGTACCGCCCGCCAGGCAGTACCCGCCGGGGAAGACGATCCCCTGCTCCTCCGGCAGCCGCCGGCAGGCCTGACCGATCCCGTCGAGCCGGACGACGGTCCGGGAGAGCGTGTCGAACACCAGGTACCGGTCGGCGTCCTCCTTGTACGGCCGCACCCGCAGCAGCACCAGCGCACCGACCCGCGCATGCGCGACGGCCGCGTCCGCGAGTGCCTGCAGCGGCTCCTGCACGGGTTCGGCGTACAGCTCCGCACCGTCCGGGGTGCGTACGGTGAGGGTGCCGCCGACGGTGCTCACCCCCAGTCCCCCGGGAACGGCCACGTGCTGCTCCCGGCCGAGGACGTGATCCTCGCGGGTGGTCTCCGTCCAGGTCACGTCCTGGGCCGGCGGGAAGACGTCGTCGCGGTCGCCGCGCGCGTCCAGGAACTGTGCCGCCCGGCCGTCCTCGGTGAGGGACCAGCGCAGGACGCGGACGTCCTCGGCCTTCTCGCCGGTACGGAACACCGCCAGCAGCCGGCCGTCGACCCGGCGCAGCCGCAGCAGGCGCGCTTCGCGGTAGTAACGGTGCAGCGCGTCGAACTCCCTGACGAACCCGGGGTCGTCCAGCAGACCGGGTACGGCGTCCTCAGTCGGCCGGTCGCCGTCGCGGCCGTACAGCGTGAGGACGTCGGTGACTGCGCCGGTCGCGCCGAAGAGGAGCGCGTCCCCCACGGCCACGATGTCGCTCGGCACGCACGCATGCTCGGTGCGGAGGCGAGCGGTGCGCGCGAGGTCCAGCCGCGCCGAGCCGAACTCCTCGGCCCGGCGGGCGTTGAGAGCCTCGGCCCGCCGGGTGAGTTCGGCGGCCTGCGCGGCGAGCCGTTCGCGGAGCACCTCGTAGGTACCGGCGTCCACCTGCGGCGCCTCAGCGGTGGCCATTGCGGGTGTTTCCTTTCGTGGCTGTGCGGCTGGCGGCTCGGGTCTGCGCGTCGGGGCCGGGTGCGGGTGCGTCGTGGCTGCGCCACCCCCGTCCCGCGTCAGCTCTGCGCGCCGCTCCCGTTCAGCGCGGTCACCGGCGTGTCGGCGAGGCCCAGTTCGCTTGCCCGGTCGAGGAGTTTCTGGAGCTGACCCGCCTGCGGGCCGCCGCCCCTGATCTGCTTCGCCAGCAGGGCCGACACCGTCAGGTTCCGCACGTCCGCCGAGCCGAGTGAGCCCAGCAGCCTGCTCAGGTCCTCCGTGAAACTGCCCGTACCGTCCAGCCACGGCCTGGTCAGGGCCTGTGCGGTAAGGGAGTTGTCGACGAATCCGTCCACCCCCTTGCCGAGCGACACGGCGGACACCAGCCGGTCGAAGAAGACGGACTCCCCGCCGACGATGTCGATGTCGGCGTTCTCCAGCCCGGTCGCCAGCACCGTCGCCTGCGCCTCGGCCACCTGCCGCTGCGTCTCCAGCCCGGCCAGCCGGATCTCCTTCTCCGCCTGCAGCCGCAGCCGGTACTCCTCGTGCCCGCGCGAGGCCTCGTCCAGCGCGGCCATCGCGGCGGCCTTCTCGGTCAGGCCGGCCGCCTCGGCCTTCAGCTTCTCGCCGATACCGGTGGCCTCGGCGAGCGCCTTCGCCCGGGCACCCTCCGCCTCCGCCTTCAGCCGCGCCTCGGTGGCCTCCGCAGCCGCCCGCGCCCCCTCGGCCTCCGCGAGCCCCTTCGCCCGCGCCCCCTCGGCCTCCGCCAGCGCCTTGGCCTGTGTGCCCTCGGCCTCGGCCCGCAGCCGCGCCTCGGTGGCCTCGGCCTCCGCGCGCCCGGCCTTCACGGTGACCTCGGCCTCCTTGTCGCGGACCTGTACGGCGGCCAGCCCCTCGGCGGCGGCCTCGGCCTGGACGCCCTCGGCGAGCCGCAGCTTGGCCCGGGCGTCGAGGTCGGCGGTCTTCAACCGGGCCTCGGCGAGGGTGAGTTCCTCGGCGGCCCGGTGGGTGGCGGCCTGTTCTGCCGCCTCGGCGGCCTTGATGTCCTTGACCAGCTTCTCCTGCGCCTCCGCCTCGGCGGCGATGACGAGGACCTGCCGCTCCCGCTCGGCCTCCTCGACCACGCGCAGCTTCTTGATGGACTCCTCCTGCTCGGCGACCGTACGGTCCACCGCGACCCGCTCCCGGACGACCTCGGCGATGTCCCGCTTCTCCGCCTCGACCTCCTTCTCGGCGGCGATCCTCGTCAGCTGGGTCTCCCGCTCCCGGGCGATGACTTCGAGCAGCCGGTCCTTCTCGATGCGCTCGTTCTCGACGGCGATGACCCGCTCGCGGTTCTTCGCGGCTACGGCGATCTCGCGGGCCTGGTTCTCGCGCTGGACCCCCAGCTGCTCCTCGGTGCGCAGGAAGGCGGCCTGCGCGCGCAGCCGTTCCTCCTCCACCACACGGGCGGTCTCGGCCTCCTCGCGCGCCCGGGAGGTCTCGATCTCCCGCTTCTGCTTGATCTCGGCGTCCGCCTGCCGGCGCTCCAGCTCCAGGATGGCCTCGCGGGCGTCGACGTCCTGGCGGGTGATCTCCTTCTGCTCGTTGCGGCGGGCCTCGTTGGTGCGGACGTGCTCGACCGCCGTCAGCTCGGTGATCTTGCGGATGCCCTCGGCGTCGAGGACGTTGGCCGGGTCCATCTGGGACAGCGGGGTCTGCTCCAGGTAGTCGATCGCCGCGTCCTCCAGGTGGTAGCCGTTGAGGTCGATGCCGATCAACTCGATGATGTGGTACCGCAGTTCCTCGCGCTTGGTGTACAGGTCGGTGAAATCCATCTGCTTGCCGACGGTCTTCAGCGCCTCGGAGAACTTCGCGTGGAACAGCTCCTGCAGCGTGTCCTGGTGGCTGGCGCGCTCGGTGCCGACGGTCTGGGCGACCTTGATGACGTCCGGGACGGTCTTGTTGACCTTCACGAAGAACAGGATGCGGATGTCGGCGCGGATGTTGTCCCGGCAGATCAGCCCGTCCCGGCCGGAGCGGCTGATCTCGATCGTCTTCACCGAGATGTCCATGACCTCGGCCTTGTGCACGATCGGCAGCACGACCTGCCCGGTGAACGACACGTCGACCTGCCGCGTCTTCGACACGATCAGGGCCTGGCTCTGGTCCACCTTGCGGTACAGCCGGGAGAACGCGAGCACCGCGAGCAGCACGGTGAAGAGACATACGACGGCGAGCACGCCGAGCGCTTCCATGACCACACGTCCTTGCGTCAGACGACGGGATACGGAGCCCCCCGGTGCTGCGGGGCCGGTCAGCCGGCACGCCATGCGCCAGGTGCCCGGCACCGCTGCCCTCCGTAGTGCTCCCCGCAGGAGATGGTGCGGCAGGGCATACGTCCGCGCATTGCCGGTTTCCGGCAGTGTTCACTAGTGTCTGCATGCCGGACAGGCGCTAAGAAACCGTCACCGGCGCGTCAGGAACACGGGGGAACACAGGGGCGGGGCAGGCGTGGGGGAGCAGCACGACACAAGCGGCATACCGGAGCGCTATCTGGACGGTTTCGCCCGGACGCTGGCCGAGGTCGCGGTCACCGGCCGGCGGCTGACCAGGGAGGAGCTGAAGACCCGGCGGACTTTGGGGGAGCAGGCCGCCGACGCCGGGCACGGACTGCGCGCGCTGGTCGTCGCCCACCTGGCCGCCACCCGCGCCGCCTGGCCGGCCGTACCCGGTCGGGCCGAGAGCGGCCAGGCCACCCTGGCCGCCGTGGAGCAGGCGATCGACGCGTTCGCCGAGGGCTACGAACGCGCCCAGCGGCTCGCCGTACGCCGCGAGGAGGCGGCGCGCCGGGAGTTCATCGACGACCTGCTCTACGGCCGCAGCGACCTGGGCCGCCTGGCCGAGCGCGCCGAGCGGTTCGGCCTGCGCCTGTCCCAGGCGCACGCGGTGGCCGTCGCCGAGGGCCCGTCCGCGTACGTCGAGGGCGGCCCGGCCGCCCGCCGCGTCGAGGCCGCCGTACTCGCCCGCTTCGACTCCCGCAGCATCCTGCTCACCACCAAGAACGGCCGGCTGCTGTGTGTCGCGCCCGGCGAGGAGGACGAGATCCTCGTCCACTTCGCCAAGCAGGTGTACGCGGCGACGGGCACCGCCGGCGCAGCACCGCGGATCGCCATCGGCCGTCCGCAGCACGGCGCCGGCGGGGTCGTGCAGTCGTACGAGGAGGCCCTCGCCGCGCTGGAGATGGCGGCCCGTCTGGACCTTGCCGGGCCGGTGCTGCGCGCCGCCGACCTGCTCGTCTACCCGGTGCTGGCGCGGGACCGGCAGGCCCTGGTCGACCTGGTGGAGCACACGCTCGGCCCACTGGCCTCGGCCCGCGGCGGCGCCGTCCCCCTCCTGGACACGCTGAGCGCCTACTTCGACGCCGGCTGCGTGGCCGCCGAGGCCGCCCGCCGCCTGTCCCTCAGCGTCCGCGCGCTCACCTACCGCCTGGAGCGCATCCACAAACTCACCACCGCCGACCCGACCGACCCCGCCCACCGCTACATGCTCCAGACAGCCGTCATCGGCGCCCGCCTGCTGGACTGGCCCAACCATCCCCTGTGATGCGGGGTTCGCTCAGGCGGCGGCCCGTTCCACGGGAATCCACAGCTTCGCGTCCGCCTGTGTCCCGTCCTGTGCCACGCTCACCTGGAGGATCTCGGGTCCCGGCCTGCTCTGGTAGGGGTTCGAGGGGAACCACTGCATGAACACGTCCCGCCACAGGTGCTGGAGCGCCTGCGGGAACGGGCCGGAGTTCTCGAAGACGGCCCACGTCCCGGCCGGGACGGCAAGGACGTCCATGTCCTCGGGCGCTTCGGCGCTCGTCACCACACCCTGGTAGTAGTCGAGTTCGGTCCCCTCCGCCCGGCTCGGATCGAGCTGGTCGCTCACGCCGACGATCCCCGCCGGCTCCTGGTCGGACAGCGCCGTGACACGCGCCAGCGTCTCGGGGCCGATGCCGCGGACGAACTCGGCTATCGCCGGGTTGACCCCCTCGTGGACGAGCGGGACACGGGCCTTCTTGCCGACCACACGGAACTCGTCCTTGTCCACGATCCTGTATCGCATACTGCTGCTCCCTTCAATGATGAGCCGGAAGGACATCCGGGGCTGGGAGTGCAGAGCCGCACCGGTCCGCCGGGCCTCGCCCGGACCCACACCGTGGACGGCCCGGA
Organism: Streptomyces sp. NPDC053069; assembly: GCF_044546895.1. Taxonomy (NCBI): domain Bacteria; kingdom Bacillati; phylum Actinomycetota; class Actinomycetes; order Kitasatosporales; family Streptomycetaceae; genus Streptomyces; species Streptomyces sp. NPDC053069. Next base: position 128,425 of record NZ_JBITZN010000004.1, read on the forward strand.
ACGCACGGGCGAAGGCTTCTCCCGAGCCGTAGCCGTAGCGCACGGCGACGTCCAGCAGCGTCCGTTCACCGGCGAGCACCTCGGCGCCCGCCACGGTCAGCCGTCTGCGGCGGATGTACTCCGACAGCGGGACGCCGGCCAGCGCGGAGAACAGCCGACGGAAGTGGTACTCCGACATCGCTGTCATCCGCGCGAGATCGGCCACGTCGATCGGCCGGTCGAGATGCGACTCGATGTGCTCCATGGCCTGGTTGAGCCGCTCCAGCATCCCGGTCCCCTTCCCTTTCGATCACCAACGTTAGGAAGGGACCACCCTGCCGCACCCGACATCCCGTGCCCGACGCGGTCGGGTTCGACGCGATCCGAAAGTACTTGCATTTATGGAAAGTACTGTCCATGCTTACGGGTATGAAGGAGAGGCGGCCGACCACCGCCTCTGCCCGCCCCACCGTCGAAGGGACACACATGGACAGCACGGGGGACCCCATGGACGCCCGGCAGGCGCGGGCCGCGCTTGCCGCCGCCTGCGCCGCACGGACGGCGGCCCGCGAGGCGGGCGAGCGCGGCCGGCCTCTCGGTTACGCGATGGGCCAGGGTCTGACGTGTGCGGCCGGCTTCACCGCACTGGGCCTGGCCGAGCAGTGGCCGCGATGGGGGGACTGGCTGGTGGCCGCCGCCGTGGTGTGCCTGGGCGCCTTCCTCGTGCTGCTGTGGCTCGGCGCGCACCACGGCGGAGTGACCCGCTGGTTCAACCGGGACCGCCGGCCCGGCCGTCCGGCCTGGCAGGCCTGGGTGGTGCCGTTCATTCCCGTGGCCGTCGGCCTGCTGGCCGCGATCCCGTACGGCACCACGGGCTGGCTCGTCGGCATCGGCCTGGCTTCCGGCACGGACTACGTCCTGCGCGGGATCCGGCAGGGCCGCACCGCATGACCGGCCCCACCGGCGGCGCGCCCCCCGCGCTGGACCGCGAACTGCACCACCCGACCCGGCTGGCCCTCGCCGCCTACCTCTCGGCGTGCGGCGAGGCGGAGTTCGCCGTCCTGCGGGACTACTGCCAGGTCTCCGACTCCACGCTGAGCAAGACCCTCTCCGCGCTGGAGAAGACGGGCTACGTCAGCATCCGCAAGGGGTACCTCGGCAAGCGCCCGCGCACCTGGGCCGGACTCACGCTCACCGGCCGCAGGGCGCTCGCCCGCCATCTGGCGGCGCTGGAGGACATCGCGGCGACGGCCCGCCGGGCGGCCACCGAGGCGGACGGCGGCGGCTGCGGCTGAGCCCCGTTCACTCCTCGTCGGTCTCGACCACCGGGCGGGTGCGCCCCGGCTCGGGCAGCTCGGCCAGCTCCGCCCGGACGAGCAGGACGTCGCCGATGAAGAGGTCGTACACCAGGATGCCGACGACACCGCCGATCAGCGGGCCGACGATCGGGATCCACCAGTAGGCGCTGAACGACCCCGGCACACTGCCCGGGAACGCCAGGCCGTTCCACCCCGCCGCATAGGTGAACAGGCGCGGCCCGAAGTCACGGGCCGGGTTGATCGCGTAGCCCGCGTTGGCGCCGTAGGACATGCCGATGGCGGCCACGACGAAGCCCACGACCAGCGGCCCCAGGTTGGCCTTCACCGCCTGGTTGCGCAGGTCGATGACGGCGGCGATCAGCATGAGCAGGAAGGCCGTGCCGACGATCTGGTCGACCAGCGGACCCCAGTAGCCGCCGTGGAAGTACGGCGCCGGGAAGGTGGCGAAGATGGAGAAGGTGGCGTTGGTGTGCCCGTTCACCTTCGGGCCCGTCGCGGCGGCGTCGAAGGCGTGGATCGCTTGGTGGTACACGAGGTAGACGAGCGCCGCACCGGTGAGCGCGCCGACGACCTGCGAGAACCAGTACGGCAGGACCTTGGCCCAGGAGAAGCCGCGGCGCACGGCCATGGCCAGCGTCACCGCCGGGTTCAGATGGGCACCGCTGACGCCGCCGCCGACGTAGACGCCGAAGACGACGGCGAAGGCCCAGCCCCAGGTGATCAGCAGCCAGTCGCCGGCCGCGAGGAAGATCGTCGTGGGGGTGGCGGCACGGCCCGAGCCGGGCAGTGCGGCGACCGCCGTCGCGACCACACCGCAGCCGAAGGAGATGAGCACGAAGGTCCCGAGGAACTCGGCGAGACACTCGCCCAGCAGCCCTCCCCGGCCTCTGAGCCGGGACGGCTTGATGAGCGCAGGGATTTCGACAGCCATGGAGGCCCCCTTGCAGAGAGCAATACGGCCAACATCACCATATTGGCCTACAAATCCTCACCTCGCAGGTTGACCGAACGCCGTCAGCCGTCCAGATCGTCGGCGAAGTGCCGGAACCCGTGCCGGTCCCGGTGCATGCCCCACAGCGTCTCCGCGAGCACCGCCGGGTCCTTGCGCGCATGCCCCGGAGTGATCGCCCCCGGAATCACCAGCTGCGCGACGTGTATCCCCTCCCCCGCCAGCCGTTCGTGCAGCAGATGGCCGTAGGCGGTCTCCGCGGCGAACGCGATCGACGTCCCGGCCCGCTCGGTGTGCGGTACGACGGCGGTCCCGCCGTTGACGAAGAGGATCGTCCCGCGCCCCAGCCGGCGCATCCCCGGCAGCACCTGCTGCACGGCCGCGACGGGCCCGTACACGGAGAACTCGACCGGCCCGACGAGATCGCGCGGCCCGGTCTCCAGCACGGGCCGCATGAAGTCCCGGTGCGGCACCGGGCTGTACTGCAGCACCTCGACGGTCCCCACCTCGCCCGCCGCCCGCTCCAGTGCCCCGGCCAGCTCCTCCGGCCTGCGCACGTCGGCGACGAACCCCCGGGCGCCGATCCCGCTCCCGCCGAGCTCCCGCACCAGCGCGTCGAGCCGTTCCCGGTTCCGGGCGAAGAGGGCGACGTCGAACCCCTCCCGCCCGAACCGCCGCGCGACAGCGGCTCCGAGCCCCGGCCCGGCCCCCACGACGGCGATGCTGCTCATCCGTGTTCACCACTCGGGAAGTCTTGATCAGTGCCTGCGCAACATGCGGCGAGTAAGGATCCTCGACCCTGCGCATCCTGGACAGGTCATAATCCCCGAGTCTTCAACCGGATCACCCGGGACGCATCTCGAACGCGGCGACAACGGCCGGCCGGGGGCGGCCGGATTGCGCCGTCCGTGTGCATCCGTCACGCGATCGGCCGCGCGTCGGCCGCACAGGGCGTCGAGCGCGGCACCGCGCAGCAAGGATGGCGAGTAGCCGATGTCATGGCGTGCGCGGCCCGCGAGCATCAGGAGACAGACGACCAGTGAGCATCCTCAACGAACCCCATGGCGCCGCCGAGGAGGCGTACGAGAGCGAGGTGCCGGTCAGGGGCAGGCGGCCCGGCAGTGTCGTGGTGAAGTGGCTGACGACCACCGACCACAAGACGATCGGCACGCTCTATCTGGCGACGTCGTTCGCGTTCTTCCTGATCGGCGGCGTGATGGCGCTGATCATGCGGGCCGAACTGGCCCGTCCGGGCCTGCAGATCATCTCGAACGAGCAGTTCAACCAGCTGTTCACGATGCACGGCACCGTGATGCTGCTGATGTTCGCCACCCCGCTGTTCGCCGGCTTCACGAACTGGATCATGCCGCTGCAGATCGGCGCGCCCGACGTGGCGTTCCCCCGGCTGAACATGTTCGCCTACTGGCTGTACCTGTTCGGCTCGGTCATCGCGGTGGGCGGCTTCCTCACCCCGGACGGCGCGGCCGACTTCGGCTGGTTCGCCTACTCCCCGCTGACGGACGCGATCCGCTCACCGGGCGTCGGCGGCGACATGTGGATCATGGGTCTGGCCTTCTCCGGCTTCGGCACCATCCTCGGCTCGGTCAACTTCATCACCACGATCATCTGCATGCGCGCCCCGGGCCTGACCATGTTCCGGATGCCGATCTTCGTGTGGAACGTGCTGCTGACCGGTGTCCTGGTCCTGCTCGCCTTCCCGGTCCTGGCCGCCGCGCTGTTCGCCCTGGAGGCGGACCGCCAGTTCGGCGCCCATGTCTTCGACGCGGCCAACGGCGGTGTGCTGCTGTGGCAGCACCTGTTCTGGTTCTTCGGCCATCCCGAGGTGTACATCATCGCGCTGCCGTTCTTCGGCATCGTCACCGAGATCATCCCGGTCTTCGCCCGAAAGCCGATCTTCGGTTACATGGGACTGGTCGCCGCGACCATCGCGATCGCCGGTCTGTCCGTGACCGTGTGGGCCCACCACATGTACGTCACGGGAGGCGTCCTCCTCCCCTTCTTCGCCTTCATGACCTTCCTGATCGCCGTGCCGACCGGGGTGAAGTTCTTCAACTGGATCGGCACCATGTGGCAGGGGTCCCTGTCCTTCGAGACACCGATGCTCTGGGCCGCGGGCTTCCTGGTGACGTTCCTCTTCGGCGGCCTGACCGGTGTCATCCTGGCCTCGCCGCCGATGGACTTCCACGTCTCCGACTCGTACTTCGTGGTGGCGCACTTCCACTACGTGGTCTTCGGCACGGTCGTGTTCGCCATGTTCGCCGGATTCCACTTCTGGTGGCCCAAGTTCACCGGCAAGATGCTCGACGAGCGGCTCGGCAAGATGTGCTTCTGGACGCTGTTCGTCGGCTTCCACGGCACCTTCCTGGTCCAGCACTGGCTGGGCGCGAACGGCATGCCGCGCCGCTACGCCGACTACCTGGCGGCCGACGGCTTCACCGCCCTGAACACGGTCTCGACGATCAGCTCGTTCCTGCTCGGTCTGTCGATGCTGCCGTTCCTCTACAACGTCTGGAAGACGGCCCGGTACGGGGAGCCGGTCGGCGTGGACGACCCGTGGGGCTTCGGGCGTTCGCTGGAGTGGGCGACCTCCTGCCCGCCGCCGCGGCACAACTTCGTCACCCTGCCGCGGATCCGCAGCGAGTCCCCGGCGTTCGACCTGCACCACCCCGACATCGCGATGAGCGAGCACGAGGCGGCCGCGATCCCGGCACGGCCCGACCGGGGCCAGGGATGACCGGTCCGCCCCGGCCGGGCTCCGACGGCGCCCTGGCCAACGAGGTGGAGGGCTACCTGCTCTGGCAGGCCCGGATCGCCGAGGCGGAGCAGCGCGCCCGGGAGTTCACCGGGCCCCTGGAGTGGCTGACGAGCGGGCAGCGCGAGGAGATCGAGCGGCGGTACGTCGCCGACAGCCTGCGCCGGGCCCGGACCGACCTGGAACGGATCGCAGCCCGCTGCGCGTCCCTGCGCACTGAGTACGAGCACCGCTACCAGGAACTGCGCCGGCGCTGCGTGGGCGTCACGCTGGCGGTGTGCGCGGGCTGCACGGCGCTGGTGGCCCTGCTGCTGGCGCTGTGACGGGAACCCGTGCAGCGGCGGAGGTGCTGCTGCCCGCCGAGGAGCCCCACGGTGCGCTCCGGGTTCGCACGGGCGAGGGGCCCCGGATCGTTCCGGGGCCCGTCGGGGTTCAGGGAGCGGGCTGGTAGGTCACGGTCGTATCGGGGCACGCCTCCGCGAGCTGGTTGAGCGCTTCGAGTTCGACGGCGTCCGCGGTGAGTCCCCAGCGGAGTTTGGTGCCGACCCATTCGGAGACGTACCGGCACACGACGTCGACTGCCGGCGGCAGCCACTCGGCCGGGTCCTGGTCGGCCTTGCTGCGGTTCGAGGCCGCCGACACGGCGACGAGTGAGGCCGGGACGTCCAGGTCGTTCGCATAGGCCTCGCGCCGCTCCGCCGTCCACTGCGACGCCCCGGAGTCCCAGGCTTCGGCCAGCGGCACCATGTGGTCGACGTCCAGGGCGGCGGCCGAGGTGATCCACTTGGCGTCGTAGTACGACCACCAGCGGCCTCCGGACAGCTTGCACCCCGGAAGGACCAGAGGCGGGTCGACCGCCTCCGCGAGAAGCACCTCGGCTCGCGTGTTGCAGCCGTCGGTCGGGTTCTTGCCCGCATTCCAGTGCTTGAAGCTGGTGCGCTGATACCCGGTCCGCACCTCTGCGGCGACGGGGAGTGCGTGAACCGCCGCCGCGACCGGGACGATGTACGTCACGGCGGAACGGCTCTGCGCCTGGGCCGGAGTGGGTGCCATGAAGGGCACGACAAGGAGTGCGACCGCGAGGGCGGCCCATCTGAGGTTCTTGATCACGTCAAGCAGAGTTGACGCCGGCTACCTCGTTCGAGGGATTCGACTCGAATGAATGAGCCACATGGACGCCACTGTTCACCGTACAGGTGTGCCAAGGACCCCCCGATGGGGGAAGCCCGTCAGGGCAGACGCCTCATGCCATCCAGAAGAACACCGCCGTCATCCGTTTCTCCTCCAGCGTCGTGCCGTGGTAACGGGTCGCGCTGTGCACCAGGTTGGCGCTGTAGAGGAGCAGGCGGTTGTACTTGTGCGGGACGCGGACGTCTTCCTCGAAGTGGTCGCCGGGCACGAAACGGGTTCCCAGGGCCTCGACGAGGTTGTTGTGCGGGGCCTGGACGATGTTGCCGCCGAGCCGGCCGCCGGGCAGTGACTGGCGGTAGAAGGCGGTGCCGCAGTCCTTGGGGACGCCGGGATTCAGATACAGCACGGCCGCGTACCGGCACAGGGCGCGGGAGTCGGTGTGCGGGCGGGGCTCGCTCTCACCCTCGCCGACCACCTGGACGCAGTTGTGGTTCAGCGTGCCGCCGCCGGGCGCCTGCTGCACCCAGAGTTCCTTCGCCCCGGTGGCCTTCTTCACCAGACGCTCGACATGGGCGAGTTCGGGCGGCTCCAGCCCGGGCATGGCGCGCAGGCCGGGCCAGGTCTCGGAGGTGTACGGGTAGCCCTTGACCCAGTCGTCCTTGGCCAGGCACCGCTCCCGTACGGCGTCGATCTCGGGCAGGGCGTCGTCCAGGACCCAGTAGTCGCGGTCCCTGGTGGGCTTGCGGTAGGGGAGGACGGGGAGGGGGGTGCGGGAGGCGGGCGTGCGGGGCGGGGGCTGCGGGGACATGCGGCGAATCTAGGACCGTGTTTCGGCTGCTTTCTCCCGGAGACCGGTCAACGTTTGACCAACCATGTGTCATGCACACCAACACATGGCAATCGGCAACCGGACCTGGCCGTCCGGGAGTTTTTACCCGAACCACCGAGACGAATCGCTTCCCCGTACGTACTGCTGTGCGTCCGAACCGCCCCACGCCGTCACCGTGGGCGGATCCACGACCGGGCAGGAGGCACGGTGCGCTTTTCGCGGAACGCGACGGGAACCCTCTTCGTGGGCGGTGCGATGGCCATGACCCTCGTGGCCCTGGCCTATCCGAGCATGCTCGGCCTGAACAAGGTCACCACCGCCCAGGACCGCATCATCGCCAACACCCAGTGGGGACCGCTCACCGAGCAGGACCGGGACTTCGTGGTGAAGGTGCGGGCGGCCGGTCTGTGGGAGTACCCGGTGGGCCAGATCGGGCTGCAGAAGGGCACCACTCCGGCGGTCATCACGGCCAGCAAGCACCTGGTCGACGGGCACGCGGCGCTGGACATCACCTGCCGCAAGATCGCGCCGATGCTGAACATCACGCTGCCCAACCTGCCCAGTCCCCAGCAGCAGGGCTTCGTCAGCCAGCTGAAGGCGGACAGCGGCAAGAAGTTCGACAGCGACTTCGCCAACATCCTGCGGATGACGCACGGTTCGATCTTCAACACCATCTCCAAGATCCGGTCGACCACCAAGAACGCGCTGGTGCGCGCCCTCGCCGACCAGGCCAACAACACGGTTCTGGACCACATGACGGTGATGGAGAAGACGGGCCTGGTCGACTTCGACCAGACCCTGTTCCAGCAGACGACCCCGCCCAAGCTGCCCGACTCCGACCTGACCCCGCCGCCCCCGGCCGCCGGCCAGCCGGAGGTGGTCCTCACCCCGCCCCCGAGCCCCACCTCCACACCCGTCGACATCAACGGCATCACGGGCTCGGGACCGAGCCCGAGCCCGACCGTCGGTTAGGCCAGCCAGACCGTCGTGTCCGGCGGGAGGTTCGCGTTCCCGTCGAGCGGCGTACTGGCCAGCAGCACCTCCCCGGGCGGCAGCCGCACCGGGTCGGCGGTGAGGTTCGTGACGCAGCGCCAGGTGTCCGAGCGGGTGAAGTCCAGGACGCCGGCGGGCGCGTCCGGTGTCCAGGTCAGCGTCTCGCCCTCCAGCAGCTTGCGGCGCAGCCGCAGGGCAGTGCGGTACAGCTCCAGGGTCGAGCCCTCGGCCCCCGTCTGCGCCTCGACGGCGTACGACGCGAAGGACGCCGGCTGCGGCAGCCAGGCCGCGCCGCGCCCGAAGCCGTACGACGGTCCGCTCCGCGTCCACGGCAGCGGCACCCGGCAGCCGTCGCGGCCCTTGCGGACATGGCCGGTCTGCTCCCAGATCGGGTCCTGGAGGACCGCGGCGGGCAGGTCGGCGACCTCCGGCAGACCGAGTTCCTCGCCCTGGTAGAGGTACGAGGATCCGGGCAGCGCGAGCATGAGGAGGGTCGCGGCGCGGGCCCGGCGCAGGCCCGCCCCGGTGTCGATCGCGGGCGCCGTGCCGCCGGACAGCAGCCAGGCCGCCGGGTCGGTGCCGGGCGGCAGCATCAGGCGGGAGGCGTGCCGTACGACATCGTGATTGGACAGCACCCAGGTGGCGGAGGCGCCGGCGGCCCGGGCGGTGGCGAGGGAGTCGGTGATGACCTGCCGCAGCTCCTCCGCGTCCCAGCCGGTCTCCAGGTACTCGAAGTTGAAGGCCTGGTCGAGTTCGTCGGGGCGGGCGTACAGGGCACGGCGGGCGCCCGGGACCCAGGCCTCGGCGACGGCGGTGCGCGGCGGGCTGTAGGCGTCGAGGATCTTGCGCCAGTCGCGGTAGATCTCGTGAACCTCGTCGCGGTCCCAGTACGGGTGGCTGCCCGGCGGGACGTGCGGCAGGGCCGCCTCGCCGGTGGCACCGAGGTCCCCGATGTCCCGCAGCGGCTCAGTGAGGTCCTTGGCCAGCCCGTGGGCGACGTCGATGCGGAAACCGTCGACGCCCCGGTCGGACCAGAACCGCAGGGTGGAGCGGAAGTCGGCGCGGACCTCCTCGTTGTCCCAGTTGAGGTCGGGCTGTTCGGGAGCGAAGAGGTGGAGGTACCACTCGCCGTCCGGGACGCGCTTCCATGCGCTGCCGCCGAACACGGACTGCCAGTCGCTGGGCGGCAGTTCGCCGTGCACGCCCCGGCCGGGGCGGAAGACATAGCGGCCGCGGGCCGGGGAGCCGGGGGCGGAGCGCAGGGCCTCCTGGAACCAGGGGTGCAGATGCGAGGTGTGGTTCGGGACGATGTCGACGACGACCTTCAGGCCGAGCCGGTGGGCCTCGCCCACCAGGGCGTCGAAGTCGTCCAGGGTGCCGAGGCGGGGATCGACGTCCCGGTGGTCGGCGACGTCGTAGCCTCCGTCGGCCAGCTCCGACGGGTAGAAGGGGCTCAGCCACAGGGCGTCGGCACCGAGGCCGGCGACGTGGCTCAGGCGCTGGGTGATGCCGCGCAGGTCGCCGAGGCCGTCGCCGTCCGCGTCGGCGAAACTGCGGGGGTAGACCTGGTAGATGACGGCCTGACGCCACCAGTCGGGGTTCTTGGAGGAGAGGTCCGGGGAGCGGTCTGCCACAGGGGCCATACGGGATCCCTTCAGGGGGAGGTGGACGACAGTACAAATCTGTCCACATGACCCGGAAAGGGAACCTTCGCATGGGGGGCCGAGGGGAGCACCTCAGCAGAGGTCCAGCACCGTGCGCAGCTCGGCGTCCACCACGCGGTAGCGCACCACCCGTCCCTGTTTCTCCCCGGCCACGACGCCCGCCGCCCGCAGCAGCCGCAGGGCCTGGGAGACGGCGGGATCGTTCATTCCGGTGGCCACGGCAAGGTCGGAGACGGCGAGCGGGCCGGTGCGGTGCAGGGCGAGGAGCAGGGCGAGCCGGTTGGCGTCGGCCAGCAGCGAGAAGCGGCCGGCCCAGGTGCGCACCCGGTCCGCGTCACCGATGGCGGCGATCGCCTCGCACACCCGGTGACCGTCGATGGTGCGCCGGTCGGCTCGGTCGGCAGGCACGAGATGCATGGCGTCATCCTCGCAGGTGGCTTTGTGATCTTGAATACCTGCACGGGTGCGCAGCTATGCAGTGCACCGCTCCCGCCCGTACGGTGGGCGGGCCGTGGTGCTCGGGAAGTCGATGAGAAGTCGACGCGGCCCTCGCCACTGTGACCGGGGAGTTCCGGTCCCGTCCGGCAGCAGCCGGGCCACTGGTCGGTCGTACGGCTGGGAAGGCAGGGACCGAAGAGCGCACCACCCCGTAAGCCAGGAGACCGGCCACGGCAGCTCACGAAGTGATCCACGAGGTGCTGGAGCGTGAACCCGATGGCCGATGCTGCTTCCTTCCGCTGGCGGCGCGAGGACACCCTGAAGACGGCGGGACTGCTGACGGTGATCGTCGCCCTGCACGTCGTCGCCTTCGGGATCCTCTTCCTGCTGGTCGTGCCCGAGCACTACAGGGTCGGCACCGACGTCTTCGGGATCGGCCTCGGCATCACCGCCTACACCCTGGGTATGCGGCACGCGTTCGACGCCGACCACATCGCCGCGATCGACAACACCACACGCAAGCTGATGGCCGACGGGAAGCGGCCGGTGTCGGTGGGGTTCTGGTTCGCGCTGGGGCACTCCAGCGTGGTGGTCGTGCTGGCGGTGCTGATCGCCGGCGGTACGCAGCTCGCCGGCAAGGTGATGGACGAGCACTCGCGGACCCACCAGGTGCTCGGGTTCCTGGGAACGACGATCTCCGGCACGTTCCTCTACCTCATCGCGGCCCTGAACCTGGTCGCTCTGGTGGGCATCCTCAGGGTCTTCCGCGCGATGCGCGGCGGGGCGTACGACGAGCGGGAGCTCGAACAGCACCTGGACTCGCGCGGTTTCATGAACCGGATCCTCGGCCGCCTCACCAAATCGATCAGCCGGCCCGGCCAGATGTTCCCGCTCGGTTTCCTCTTCGGGCTCGGCTTCGACACGGCCACCGAGGTCACGCTGATGGTGATGGCCGGTTCGGGCGCCGCCGCCGGCCTGCCCTGGTACGCGGTCCTCTGCCTGCCGCTGCTCTTCGCCGCCGGCATGAGCCTGTTCGACACCCTCGACGGCACCTTCATGAACTTCGCCTACCAGTGGGCGTTCTCCAACCCCGTCCGCAAGGTCTTCTACAACCTCGCCATCACCGGCCTGTCCATCGCGGTCGCCTTCGTCATCGGCACGATCGAGCTGGTCGGGGTCCTGCACGAGAAGTTCGGTCTGCACGACGGCGTCACGGGCTGGATCGCCGGACTCGACCTGGACAACGTCGGCTATCTCATCGTCGGCCTGTTCGTGGTGGTGTGGGCGGCGGCACTGTCGTACTGGCGCGTCGCGCGGGTGGAGGAACGCTGGACGGCGAAGCCCGCCGCCGACTAGGGGGTGTCGTTCGGACGCCGGGATGATCCGAACGCCACCCCCTGGCGCTCCACGGTCTCCAGGTACAGCTTCACGTACCGGTCCACGTCGACCTGCAACGCCACGTCCACCAGGGCGTGTTCGCGCTTGCCCTCGTGGATCTCGGACTCGCCGGGGCGGGGGCGGCGGTCGACGATCGTCTGGCCCCGGGTCGGGCCCGGGGCCAGGGAGACCTCGACGGGCAGGAGCCGGGTGGTGATGCCGGCCGGGTCGGCGACCGCGCACACCGCGCCCGCGTCGCCGAGGCCGCCCGCCTCCTCCGCCTCCGGGGCCTCTCCCTGCGTGGTCGGCCGGTGCGCGAGGAGTTCGCCGGCCAGCCGGGTGCCGGGGTCGCTGCTCGTGCGCAGCCGGTGGACGTCCGGGGCGTCGACGACGACCTGCATGAAGACGTCCAGGCCGTACATGGTGATCGGCACCCCGGCGGTGAGCAGGATCGCCGCCGCCTCCGGGTCGTGCCAGACGTTGAACTCGGCGACCGGCGTGGCGTTCCCGACGGCGACCGCGCCGCCCATGAAGACGATCCGCTCGATGTTGCGGGTCACCTCGGGGTGGGTGCGCAGCAGCAGGGCGATGTTGGTGAGCGGTGCGGTGGGGATGAGGGTGACCGGGCGGGGGGAGGCGAGGATCTCACGGCGCAGCAGGGCGACCGCGTCGAGGTCGACGGGGGTGCGGGTCGGCGCGGGCAGGCCGAGGTCGCCCATGCCGTCCGAGCCGTGCACATGCCGGGCCGAGCGGGCGGGTTCGATCAGCGGGCGTTCGGCGCCCCGGCCCACCGGGATGTCCGGGGCGCCCGCCTGCTCCAGCACGGTCAGGGTGTTGCGGACCACACCGTCGACGTCCGTGTTCCCGGCCACGCAGGTCACGGCCCGCAGGTCCAGGCCGGGGTGGCGTACGGCGAGCAGCAGGGCCAGGGCGTCGTCGACGCCGGTGTCGCAGTCGATGATCACGGGGATGGGCTGACCGGTCACAGCGGGCTCCTTCGTCGTACCGACGCTCAAACCCTAGATCAGCACCCGGTGATCGGCCCCATGACGCCGGGTCCGACCGCGATCAGTCCCACAGCGCGGTGCCGCGTGCGGCCACCCGGGCGCTGATCGCGGCCAGCAGGTCCGGCACCGGCAGCGCCCCGGGGCGGCGGCCGTCCCGCAGGCGTACCGCGGCCAGCCCCGCCCCGGCCTCACGGGCGCCGATCACGGCCTGGTACGGCACCAGGCGGGCCGCCCGGATCCGGGCGCCCAGGGTGCCCTCGGCCGGACCGGCGAGCTCCGCCCGCAGCCCCAGCTGCAGGGCCTGCCGCACGACCGCCGCCGCCTGCTCCTCCTGCTCCTCGGCGACCGGCAGGACCATCAGCTGGACGGGGGCCAGCCAGGCCGGGAAGGCGCCGGCGTGCGCCTCGACGAGGTGGGCGACGGCCCGCTCGACGCTGCCGATGATGCTGCGGTGCACCATCACCGGGCGGTGCTTCGCGCCGTCGGCGCCGATGTAGTGCAGGTCGAAGCGGGCCGGCTGGTGGAAGTCGATCTGCACGGTGGACAGGGTGGACTCACGCCCGGCCGGGTCGGAGATCTGTACGTCGATCTTCGGGCCGTAGAAGGCGGCCTCGCCCTCCGCCTCCTCGTACACCACGCCGGACGCGTCCAGGACCTCCCGCAGCAGCTCGGTGGCCCGGCGCCACAGTTCCGGATCGGCGACGTACTTCCCGCCCTCCCCGGGCAGCGACAGCCGGTGCCGTACGGCCTCGATGCCGAGGTCGGCGTAGGCGCGGGCGATCAGCTCCAGCGCGGCGCGGGCCTCGTCCACCGCCTGGTCCAGGGTGCAGAAGATGTGCGCGTCGTTGAGCTGGATGGCACGGACACGGGTCAGACCGCCGAGGACACCGGAGAGTTCGGCGCGGTGCATGCCGCCCAACTCGGCAATCCTGAGCGGCAGTTCGCGGTAGCTGTGGGAACGGGAACGATAGATCAGGGCGTGGTGGGGGCAGAGGCTGGGTCGCAGCACGACCTCCTCCGCACCGAGTTTCATCGGCGGGTACATGTCGTCGCTGTAGTGGTCCCAGTGCCCGGAGATCTCGTACAGCTCCCGTTTGCCGAGCGCGGGCGAGTACACGTGCCGGTACCCGGCGCGGCGTTCGGCCTCGCGGATGTACTCCTCCAGGGTGTGCCGTACGAGCGCGCCGTCGGGCAGCCAGTACGGCAGGCCGGCGCCCATCAGCGGGTCGGTGTCGAACAGGTCCAGCTCACGGCCGAGCCGGCGGTGGTCGGGCAGACGGTCGTTCACGGGGGTCACTCCTCGGTCGGAGAGGCGGGAGAGGCGAACGCCCCGTGACAACCAGAAGCCCCGGGGCGTTCGCCCCGGGGCTTCGATGCTGGTCAGGTGTCAGCGCGCCGGGACGGTCTCCGGCGTCGTCGTGCTCTTCGGGCACTGCTGGGCGCGCTGCATGGGGGCGACCGTAGCAGGCAGTGAAGCCGCAGGTCGAGGCGTTTTCGGCGGGCCGCTCACCCGGACGGACCCAAGCGCTGGTGAGGCGGGCGGGGCGGTGGTGCCGTGAGAGCAGGCACCCCGTCGGCCGCAGCCCAGGAGGCACCTCTGACATGATCGATGCGATACGCCTCCGTGGCCTCCCGCTCTGGCTCACCGTCGCCGGCCTTCTCGGCCTGGGCGGCTGCGCGGCGCTCGGTCTGAAGCACCCGGCGACCGCGCCCCAGCCCCTCCCGACGATCGACAAGCCGGCCCCGGCGCCGAAACCGTCCGCGCGGGCCGACGGCTCCACCCTCACCGACGAACAGGCACAGGCCGCGCTCATCACCGAGACCGACCTCGGTGCCCCCTGGACGCCGACCGACGGTGCGGCCACCTGGCGGGACGGCCTGCTGAAGGCGACCACCGAGGCCGGCGACTGCCAGCCGCTGCTGGACGCCCTCTACACCGACGAACTCCTCGGCGGTCCCGCCCGCGTCGCCATCGGTCTGGACGACGCCGACACCGACGCGCAGCTGCGCTACCAGATCGCCGCCCGGCGTCCCTCCGACGTCGACGCGGCGCTGAAGTGGCTCGCGACGATGCCGGCGCAGTGCGCGCGCTTCACCGCCACCACGGAACTGGGGATCCTGGAGGACGTCCAGGTCACCGACGCCCCGCTGCCGGAGGTCGGCGACACCCGACAGGGCCTGCGCATCAGCATCGCCGCCCTGTCCCCGGACGGGCAGGAGAGCCTGCTCTCGCTGGACCTGGCCGCCGTCCGGGTCGGCGAGGACGCCTTCGCCTTCACCAACGGCGGCCTGGGCGGCGTGGCGAACGACGTGACCCAGGCCGCGGTCCAGGTCGGCGCGCTACGCCTGGCGGACGTCCGCAGGCAGGGGCGGGCGCAGGTCTGACCCCCGGACTGCCCAGGTGAAACCGCCTGGAGAAAAAGCAGACCGAATGTGCCGTCCTGCAAAAGGAATTCACGTTTTCAGATAGTCGGTCATGCGATTTCTCGTTGGCGACGCCCCCGGACAGTCCAGGGCCCACCTGCACAACGAGTGACAAGCAGATCCATGAATGGCCATTCGCGGTGTCGATGCGGATCTTTGCCCAAATGATGCGCCGAGAATAGGGCGGCTCGTGAGTGTACGGGCCAAGAATCCGCACGAGAGGGTCATTATGAGAACGCTCCGTGGCTCGTCCTGGGGAGCACGCATCGCAGCCGTCTGCACGGCGGCAATGCTGGGGCTCTTCCCGGGGGCATGGCTGAGCACAGCACACGCCGACAACGGGAGATCGGACGTACCCGGCGCCGTGGTCTCCTGGGGAATCAACCAGTCCGGCCAGCTCGGCCAAGGCACCGTAACCAACAACGAACCCATCCCGAACCGCGTCTGCGGCTCTGCCTCCTGCTCCTCACAGCTCGACCACGTCATCGCCGTCTCCGGGGGCGGAGCACACAGCCTGGCCCTCCGCTCCGACGGCACCGTCCTCGCCTGGGGCAGCAATTTCCGCGGTCAGCTCGGCAATGGCACGACCACCGACAGCTCCACCCCCGTGCAGGTGTGTGCGCCCGGCCAGACCGCTCCCTGCAGCCAGTTCCTCACCGGCATCGTCGCCATCTCCGCAGGCGGCCGCCACAGCCTCGCGCTGAACCGCGACGGTCGCGTCTTCGTCTGGGGAGGCAACGACGAAGGCCAGCTCGGCAACGGCACCAATACGGACAGCAACGTCCCGATTCAGCTGCTCAGCGTGGGCGGCGTGCAGTCCATCTCCGCCGGCGCCGCCCACAGCCTGGTGTCCCTCAACAACGGCACCGCCCGCAGCTGGGGGGAGAACATCCGCGGTGCGCTCGGCGACGGTACGACCACCAACAGCAATGTCCCCGTCACGGTGACCGGCCTCACCAACGTCCAGTCCGTCGCCGCAGGCGGCTTCCACAGTCTGGCGGCGCTGACCGACGGCACCGCCCGCAGCTGGGGCGGCAACTTCGACGGCCAGCTCGGCGACGGCACCTTCACCGACAGCAGCGTTCCGGTCCAGGTGAGCGGCCTCACCAATGTGCAGTCCGTCTCCGCAGGGCGCCTCCACAGCGCGGCACTGCTGACCGACGGCACGGTCCGTGCCTGGGGAAACAACGCCTTCGGTCAGCTCGGCAACGGCACGACCGTCAGGAGCAACACCCCGGTCCAGGTGATCGGCCTCAGCACGGTGCAGTCCCTCTCCGCACACGACGGTGACCACAACCTGGCACTCCTGAACGACGGAACGGTCCGCGCCTGGGGGGACGACTCCTTCGGTCAGCTCGGTGACGGCGGCAATGCCACCATCCGCAGCACACCCCAGCGGGTCTGCGCTCCGGGTCAAAGCGCGCCCTGCACCCAGTTCCTGACCAACGTCACCGCCGTCGGCGCAGGCGCCGAGCACAGTCTCGCCATCGTCCGGCCCTCCGCCGACGTGGCCATCGCCAAGAGCGCGATCCCGGAGCCTGTCCGGCCCAACCGCAATCTGACCTACACCCTCACGGTGAGCAACCACGGGCCGAACACCGCCGACAACGTCGTGGTGACGGACGACCTCCCCTCCAACGCCCGGTTCGTCAGCGTCACGCCCAGCCAGGGAAGCTGCCAGGCGCCGCCGGTGGGGTCGACGGACAGTGTGCGGTGTTCCCTCGGCAGTCTCGCGAACAGCGCGAGCAGCACCACTCAGATCGTGGTCACCGTCAGGGCGAACCGGAACACCACCGTGACCAACACGGCGAACGTGACCACCAGCACGCCCGACCCCGTCCAGAGCAACAACTCCGTGACCATCGAGACCCCGGTGAGCTGACGAGCCCGCATCCGGGGTCACAGCGGCGGCTGTGCCGGCGCCGGACCCAGGGTCGTCGTGCCCGGGGCCGTGCGGTGGCCCAGGCCCGTGCGGTACGCGTCCAGTGCCGCCTCCACCCGGCCCGTGCGGCGGAGCAGGTCGCCGAGGAGGCGGCACAGGTCGGCCAGGTCGCCGGCGGCGCCCGCGCGTTCCAGGAGGCTGAGCGCGCGGACGTAGTGCTCCTCGGCGGCCTCGGTGTCCCGGGCGTCCTCGGCGATGATGCCGAGCAGGCGGTGGGCCGCGGCGGCGTGCACCGCGCCCCGTTCGGAGGAGAAGTCGCCGAGGACGCCCTGGAGGAGTCCGGCGGCCTCGGCGGACTTGCCGCGGCGGTGCAGTACGTCGGCCAGTTCGACGGCGGCCTGGCTGCGGTAGAGGGCGGCCCGGCTCTGCGCGAGCATGGTGTGCGCCTGACGCAACTCCGCTTCGGCGCGCTCCAGTTCGCCGTTCTGCGCACAGACGTATCCGCGCATCCAGTGGCAGTTGGCCAGCTCGGTGCGCAGCTGCAGCTGGCGGTAGAGCTCGGCGGCCTTGGCGAGGGAGGCGTCGGCCTCGGCGACCCGGCCCTCGGCGATCAGGGTGCGGGCCACCGAGCGGTGCATCCGGGCGATCAGCGCGGGGTCGGCGGCCCGCGGCGCGAGCGCGAGGGCGAACTCGGCGGCCTGGGCGGCGCGGGCGTGCGCGCCCATGTCCATGTACGGGCCGATGACGCCGGCGTAGAGCAGGAGCAGGGCGTCGGGGTCGTGCAGGCCGCTCCGGTTCAGTTCGTCGAGGGCCGACTCCAGGAGGTAGACGGCGTACCGGAGTTCACCGGCCAGGTAGTGGGCGACCGCACGGCCGCGGACGGCCGGTACGCGCATCGGGAGGGACTGGTCCGCGAGATGCGCCTCGGCACGTTCGAAGAACTCCCGCGCCCGCGTCAGCTCCCCCGTCTCCAGCGCGCATTCGCCGAGTCCCAGCAGTGCGGTGGCCTGCTCGGCGCCCAGCCCGTGGGTCTCCGCCTCCGCGCACAGCGCCGTGTACTGGACGGCGGCCTCCTCGGCCCTGCCGTCGGCGAGGACCCGCTGGGCCTCGGTGAGCCGCAGCCTCAGGCCGGTGGCGAGGTGGGCGGGCCGGCCGACGGCCAGCTCCTCGAAGGCCACGCCGAGCCGGCCGGCGATGTGCCGCAGCGCCTCGTCGGAGGCCCGCACCCGGCCCGCCTCCAGGGTGGAGATGTAGGCGGGCGTGTAGGCAGGTTCCGCCAGCTGCCGCTGGGTCAGCCCGCGCTCGGTGCGCAGCTGTTGTACGCGCCGCCCGATGACCGCCGGGTCGTCCCGTTCCCGCATCACCGCGTACTCCCAACTCGCCTGGAGGCCCTTGCCGTTGGGCCCGTGCAGCCCCTAGGTTAAACGGCGGATTAAGTCTGCTTAATGCGTCGCTGTCGTGTTGCGAGGTCGCCGTGCCCGGACGTACATCCGCACCTTACGGAAACACCACCGCACGCAGGGCCATAGCCGCCGCTGTGATCGCCACGGCGACCCTGCTCCTCGCGGCGAACGCGGGCCCGGCACGGGCGTCGGACACCGCGCCGGGCGTCCGGACCCAGCATGCCGCTCCCGCCGCTGAACAAAGATGACGACGGAGCGCCCCGGGGAGACTCCGGCTGATCTCGCGGACCCGCCGGGCAGGGCGCGTCCGGCACGTACGTCCGCCACTGGCTCCGGCGCCGGACCGGTGCCCGCGCGGCCGCCGACCCGCTCGACCGCCCGCCCGGGATCGACGGCGTACCGCCGGCGCGGGACGTGCGGGCTGCCCGCGTACAGGGTCGTGCCGTCGGACGAAAAGGGCCAGGGACTCGACGCCGTCGCCCGGGTGGGGTCGGCGGGGTGCCGCCGCAGGGCGCCCACCGGGTCCGAGGGCGGCCGTCAGCACCGGGCCTCCGGGGGGAGCTCGACGCGTGGTGCGGGCACGGCGGCGGGCTGTGTCCCACGCCCGTGGAGGGCCGCGCGACCGTCTCCCGGCCGGGTGGCGGGATCGGCCCCGCAGGCACGTGCACAGCCTGGACGACGGCGAGTGACGGCAGCCGTTCACCGGCGGCGTCCCCGCGGGGCCGGAAATGATCCCCTTGGGGAGCTCACGTGCGGCCGGCCCGCATACGCTGGCCCCGTGACGTCCCCCGCCGCCCGCACCGCCCTGGACCTGACCTCCGGCCTCCCGGTGACGGACCTGGAGGACCTCTACCGCGACCTGCACCGCCACCCCGAGCTGTCCCTGCGCGAGCACCGCACCGCCGGGACACTGGCCGCGCGGCTGGCGAAGGCCGGGTACGAGACGACTGAGGGGGTCGGCGGCACCGGCGTCGTGGGCCGGCTGCGCAACGGCGACGGCCCGACCGTGCTGCTGCGGGCCGACATGGACGCGCTGCCGGTCACGGAGGAGACCGGGCTGGCGTACGCCTCGACGGCGGACGGTGTGATGCACGCCTGCGGGCACGACCTGCACGTCACCTGGCTGGCCGGAGCCGCGGCGGCACTGGCGGCCGGGAGGGACACCTGGAACGGCACGCTGCTGCTCGTCGGCCAGCCCGCCGAGGAGAACGGGCAGGGCGCGGCGCGCATGGTCGCGGACGGGCTGTACGAGCGGTTCGGCCGGCCGGACGTGCTGCTCGGGCAGCATGCCGCGCCCGGCCTGGCGGGCCTGTACCCGCACGCACCCGGCCTCATCATGTCGGCGGCGACGGATGTGGACATCGTCGTGCACGGCCGGGGCGGGCACGGCTCGCGCCCCGAGGCGACGGTCGACCCGGTGGTGACGGCCGCCTACCTGGTCACCCGGCTCCAGACCGTCGTCTCCCGGGAGTTGGCCGCCCGCGAACCCGCCGTGCTCACGGTGGGCCGCATCGAGGCGGGCACCCGGCACAACATCATCCCCTCCGAGGCCCGCATCTCCCTGAACCTGCGTACGCAGTCGGAGGAGGTGCGCACCCGGATGCTGGCCGCGATCCGGCGCATCGCGCACGGCGAGTGCCTGGCCGCCGGCTGCCCGCGCGAGCCCGAGGTGACCGTCGGCAACACCTTCCCGGTGACCGTGAACGACGCGGCCACCGACGCCGCCGTGGCCGCCGTGCACGCGGAGGTCTTCGGCGCGGGCACGGTGTTCGACCCGGGCCCCGCGATGGGCAGCGAGGACTTCCCCGAGCTGGCACTCGGCTCGATCCCGTACTCGTACTGGTTCGTCACCACCACCCCCGCCGAGGTCTGGGAGCAGGCCCCCGGCAATACGCTGCCGGAGAAGTTCGCGGCCGTGCCGAGCAACCACAGCCCGCACTTCGCACCCGACCTCTCCACGATCGTCCCCGGCGTCCGCACCCTCGTCTCCGGGGCCCTGGCCATGCTGTCGGCGGCGTGAGCTCGGATCTGAGGCGGCGGGGCTACGGTGGCGGGCTGAGGCGGTGGCGCGGCTGAGCCGGCGGGGCTACGGAGCTGCCTGAAGCTGGCGCAGATGCTGCTGGACGTTCTCCAGCGCGCCGCTTCTGCGGCCCGGCACCCGTAGCCTCAACTCGGCGAGGGCAGGGCCGAGTTCACGGGCCGCCACCGCGTCCGTGATCCGCCCCCACTGGTGGTGGGCCCGGTCCACGGCGGCCTCCACGGCAGGCGAGTCCACCGCCTGCCCCGCGCTCAGCCGGGTACGGCCGACCGCCAGCCAGGCCCGGCAACTGCGCACCGCGTCCCCCGCGAACATCGCCAGATCCGCGCGGACTTCGGCCCAGTGCAGCGCCTCGTCGGAGACGGGCCCGTGATCCCGAACGGCGAACTGCTCATGCCGGGCGGCAAGCACATCGGCATCAGCATGCCGCCCGGCCTGAACGGCGGCGCTGATGAGGGCGTGGGGGTCTTGGGTGCTGTCGATGCCGATGCGGGTGTTCGGCTCGGGGACCAGGGCGGCGTGGTGGTTCGGCTCGGGGCCGGGCAGGCCCGGGCTGTGGTCGGGGCCGGGCGGAGGGGTGGTCCGGGCTTGCGGGCTGCCGGGGCGGGTGGGCAGGTGGGAGAACGGGTGTCCGGGGGCGTGGCCCCCGGTGACGGCGAGCACCAGCCCCCGGCCCGCACCGGAGTCACCGACCCGGGCCAGCGCCTGCTCATGCAACTGCCCCAGCGGCGGCCGGTAACCGCTCCTCAACAGCGTCGCCACCGCCTTCATGTACGCCGGCTCGCCCACCCCCCGCCGCCCGCCCGCCGCCACTACACGACCGTAAACAGCGCTGTTGGGCCCGCAGTCCAACCCCCGCTCGGCGACGTACTGCCAGGCTTCCCCGTCCGCATGCAGGTCCACCACAAGCCCCGTGTCCACAGCGGAGCGCAACCGCAGCTCCTCCCGGATCCAGTGCCACGGCAGCCCCGTGTAGCGGACGGTCGCCGCGGTGGTGCGCGCCAGCGCCAGATGCGGCAGCCGCTGCCGGCGGTCCAGCTGCAGCTGGCCGGCGATGTACACGGTCAGCGGCCCGGGCGCGGCCGCGGCGGCGCGCAGCCGGGTCAGGACGGCCTGCGGCTCCAGCGGGTCGGCGAGTTCGACCACGTTGGCGGTGTCGGTGCCGGACAGCACGGCGGGCGCCACGGCGGCCAGCACCGGCAGCACACCGGCCGCGTCCACCAGGCGCCCCCGGCCCACCGGCGAGGCCGCGAGCAGCAGCACGGTTCCGGGCATCGGTCCTCCCCTGTAGCCCCTGAGCTCCTGTAGCCCCTGTCGGTCCTGATCGGCTCTTCCGCCAGCACCGTAACCGCTGCGGCTGCAAACCCGCGCCTCAGGACCGCAAACGTCCCAGTTCGGGGTCTTCGCCCTGCGCCTGCCGTGTCCGCCGTACGGCGGACACGGTGGTGTCGTCGACCAGCCGGCCGCCGCTGTGTCGCAGGACGCCGTCGCGGACCCGGAGGACCAGGCGCCGGGGATCGGTGTCGTGCTGGTCGGCGGCGACCGCGCGGGCGATGTCCCGGGCCGGCGGATAGAAGTCGTCCGCCCGGTCGCGGGCCTCGGTCACGCCGTCGGTGACCAGCAGCAGGGTCTCGTCGGCGGCCAACGGCACCCGGCGCACGGGCGGCAGCCCTTCCGCCAGGTCGCCGAAGCCGAGCGGCAGCCCGTCGCCGCTCGGCAGCTCGCGGATCCCCCGCGTGCCGACGGCCGGCGGGGACTCATGGCCGAAGTCGACCATGTCGACGGCGTCGGGGACGTGCTAGGGGAAGCCGACCAGCACGGCGGTGGCGAAGCGGTCGCCGTCGTCCCTGCCCAGTGCACAGGTGTGCGAGCGGTGCCGCCGCATCCGGGTCTCCAGGCGTTCGGCGACGGTCGCGAGGTCCTTCTCGTGGTCGCCGGCCTCTCGGAAGGTGCCGAGCAGCGGCGGCAGCGGGCGCAGCACGGTACGCCGGGTGGTCTCGGCGATGTCCTGGATTCGCAGGGTCTGACGCTCCTTGCACAGCCGCACCCCCGAAGCCACCACATGGCCCGGTACCGGTCGGGCCACGATGCCGACGAGCAGCAGCAGGGGCGGCATCCAGGGGACGTTCCGGCCGTGCAGGCGCGCCGGCGCCGCACCCCGTAGTCCATCTCCGTCACGGCGGGCAGGCCTCCATGTCTCTCGCATCTCCCAGCGAAACACGGGAGAGAACCGCCCGCATCCGGGCACCCGTCGCCCCCTGGCCGACTTGCCGGGCCCTGCTGCCCGGTGTGCCCTGGAAGGCGGGGGCGAGGAGAGAGGAGTGCTCTCATGGCTCAAGCGGCACCCGCGCCCGGCGGTACGTCCCGCCCCGGCGGCAGGCCGGAGATCGGGGAACGGGCCGATGTGCGCGCCCGTCCGCCCGATGTCTTCGACGCGCGTACCCATCGCATCGCCCACGTCGCCGTCCCGGTCGTGCTGGGCCTCCTCTACGGCTACTGGGTCGCGGCCGACGCGCGCCAGGGCGGCGACATCACGGGAGGGAACCTGCTGCTCGGGTGGGTCAGCGCGCTGGTGTTCGCGGTGGTGTGCATGGCCCTGCTGACGCTGGCCCCGCGGATGCCGCGGGAAGTGCACGCGCTGCTGTGGACGGCGTTCACCGGTGTCGCGTTCGGTTTCCTCTACATCCAGACACCGCACTCGGTGTGGCGGACCGTGCTGATGTCGCTGCTCGTCGCGGGATGCACCTTCGCCACCTTCTTCTACCGGTACTACACCCGCGAGGACGCGTTCGGGCGCCGCGTCCGCTGAACACGCGGAGCCGACCGTGACGGTGAGTGCGTGGGCCCCGGCCGGTCGGCCGGGGCCCGCGCACTCCCCTGTTCCCCTCTTCCCTCACCCGCCCGTCACGTTCCGGCTGCACGAACCGGAAGGACCTCTTCCCCCAGGAAACACCCGTTCGGGTGAACCCTCCACCGGAGAGCGCGATCGAGAGCGGGGGCCGTCGCCCGAACGCAGGCGCTCCGCTCGCGTGCGCGCCCTGCGGGCCGTTGTCTGGAAGCGTGCCCCCACGTCTCAGGAGCGCCCTGTCGGCCGTACTGCTCGCCCTGTCCTGCCTCCTCGTGCCGTTCGGCGCGCTGGCGGCCTGGGCGGCGTACGGGCTCGCCGACACGGGCCGGTACGTCGCCACGATGGCGCCGCTCGCCACCGACCCGGACGTGCGCGAGGCCGTCGCGGACACGGTCGGTGACGACATCCTGCGCGCGGTCGACCAGCACCTGGACGTCCGGCCGGTACGCGGCTCCGTCCGCCCGTTCGTGCACGACGCGGTGCGCTCCTTCACCCAGACCGAGGCCTTCCAGCTGGCCTGGGACACCGGTAACCGGGTCACCCACGACGCGGTGCTGCGCGCCCTGCGCGACAACGGTGACGGCGACGCGGCCGGGCGTCCGGTCACCGTCGACCTCGCTCCCGTCACCGACCAGGTGAAGCGTCAGCTGACCCGGGACCATGTGCCGCTCGCCGCACGCATCCCGGTGGAGCACATCGCGGTCCCCGTGCTCCCGGCCGAACGACTGGCCTCCCTCCGGAAGGGGTTCCACGTGCTCGAAGTCACCGGTTTCTGGCTCCCGGTGGCGGCCCTCGCCTTCGCCGCCACCGGAATCGCCCTGGCCGTCCACCGCCGCCGCGCCGTCGCCGCGACCGCGCTGGGCACGGCCCTGGGCGGCGGACTGCTCGCCCTGGCCCTGGCCGTGGGCCGCAGCCTCACCCTCGCCGGCCTGCCCGAAGGCGTGTCCCACCCGGCCGTCGGCGCCGTCTACGACGCGCTCACCGGCACCCTGCGCACGGTCTCCTGGCTCCTGCTCGTGCTGGGCCTCACGGTGGCCCTCACCGCATGGCTGACCCGCTGTCTGCGCCCGGTCCACCCGGCGCGGCACCGGCCCGCACCGGACCCGCCCGCTGCGGCACCGGCCCCGCCGGTGTCCACAACCTGTAGATGACCTGGGCGATTCACCCACAGGTCCCGTCCGGTATCCACAACCGGTGGACGACAGCGCCCAGTTGTCCTCTCCGGCCCCGGGAAGTTCATGGCGCGGGCGGACGGCCCGCCGTAGGCTCGGCCCGTGGACCGACGCCCCGGACGCAGGCTCGGCGCCTGGTGCTGCGCACTGCTGCTGGCCGGAGTCGGCGCGGTGGTCGGCTGCCGGGCCGCCGACACCGACGGTGTCACCCCCGTACCCCAGCTGCTCGCCTTCCTGCCCTGGCTGCTCGTGCCGACCGGCTTCGCCCTGCTGTGCGCACTGCTCGCCCGCTGGTGGCCGGGCCTGGTGTGCGGGGTCGCCGTGCTCGGCCTGCTCGCCTGGTACCAGGAGCCGTACGGCAAGGTCACCGAGCCCGACGGCCCGCCGCTCGCCACCCTGCGCGTGCTGACCTCCAACGTCGAGTTCGGGCGCGGCACCCCCGCCCTGGTCCCATGGATCCGCCGCCTGCGTCCGGACGTCGTCTTCGTCGAGGAGTGCGAGTACGCCTGCCAGGCCGCCCTGGAAGACGACTTCGGGACCGGCTACCCGTACCGGCGGGCGGTCCGCGCGGCCGGCTCGCACGGCTCCCTCGTCCTCAGCCGCTTCCCGCTGCGGCCCACCGCGGGCGTGCGCGGCACGATGGGCATGCCCGGCGCCGTCGCCGACGTACGCGGGCACGCCGTGCGCCTCCAACTCGCCCACCCCATGCCGCCGCTGCCCCGCCAGGTCGGTCTGTGGCACCGCGAACTGGGCCGGCTGCGCGCCTTCGCAGCGGCCGGCACCCGCACGCCCACCATCCTCGCCGGCGACTTCAACGCCACCCAGGACCACGCCGCCTTCCGCCGCATCCTCGACACCGGTCTGACCGACGCCGCCCGCCTCGCCGGACACGACCGCGCCGCCAGCTGGCCCGCGCGCACCGCCTCCGTCATCGGCGCCCAGATCGACCACGTCCTGCTCTCCCCGGACTTCACCGCGACCGACGCCCGCTTCCTGCGCGTGGCCGGCACCGACCACCGCGCCCTCGTCGTGGATCTCACCCTCCACCAGCGCGGATGACTCCGGGGGCCGGCAGCGGACCGGCGATAATGGCGACATGTCGCGCGAGTTCCCCATCGGCCTCACCCCTCCCGACTGGCTGGTCCGGAACCTCCGCCCCCAGCAGGCTCCCCTCAACAAGGCCGCCGTGGCCCGCGCCGCCGTCGCCATGGCCCTCCCCCTCGCGATCGGCCAGGCCACCGGATACCCGGCGTACGGCGCCCTCGCCTCCATGGGCGCCCTGTCCGGCGTCATCGGCGACACCGCCGACGCCTACCGGATGCGCATCCTCAACATCGCCGTCCCGCAGCTCTTCGGCGCGGTCGGCGTGACACTGGGCACCCTGGTGTACGGCCACGGCTGGTACGCGGTCGCGGCCGTCACCGGCATCGCGCTGCTGTCCGGCATGATCTCCACGATCGGCGCGGTGGCCTCGGTCTCCGGCCTGCTCCTGCTGCTGAACTGCGTGGTCGGAGCGGGGCTGCCCCTGCCCCACCCCTGGTGGCTGGCCCCGGCCCTGATGACCGGCGGCGGCCTGCTGGTCCTCCTCCTGGCCCTGCTGGCCTGGCCGTTGCGCTCCGGCGTCCCCGAACGCGCGGCGGTGGCGGCCGCCTACCGCACGGCCGCCGCACTCCTTGCCGTGGCCGGCACGGACCGCACCGAGGAGTACGACGACGCCCGCCGCGCCGTCACCCAGTCCCTCAACCAGTCCTACGACCTGATCCTGGCCCGGCGCGCCCGCCAGCACGGCCGCAGCCGCGAACTCACCCGCCTGCTCGCCCAGTTGAACGCCATCACACCCGTGGTGGAGGCCGCCCCCGCGGCCCACCTGGCCGGCCGCCCCCTGCCGCCGCGGGTCCCGGAGTCGCTCCACCACCTGGCGCAGGCCGTCGAAACCGGCTACACGGGCCCGATAGCCCTCGACCTCCCGCAACCCGTGTCGGAGACGGCACGCGCGGTGGACCACGCCCTGCGCCACGCGGCCGAGGTGGTGACGGCCCCCGACGTCGACCCCCGGGGCATCGACGACCGCCTGGGCCGCCCCGCGGCGCTGGGCATCCGCACGGCGAGAGCAGCCCGCAACGTCGTACTGTCGGCCAACTCCTGGCGCTACGGCCTGCGCCTCGCGGTCTGCATCGGCATCGCCCAGGCCCTGGTGTCGTTGATCCCCGTGCCCCGCTCCTACTGGGTGGCCCTGACGATCACCTTCGTCCTGAAGCCCGACTTCGGCTCGGTCTTCTCCCGCGCCCTGCTGCGCGCCCTCGGCACGGTGGCGGGCCTGGTGATCGCGGCGGTGGTGCTGGCCGAGGTCCCGCTCGGCTGGTGGGACGTCCCGGCGATGCTGCTCCTGGCCCCGCTGATCCCGGCGCTGACCCCGCGCGGCTACGGCCACCAGACGATGGCGATCACCCCGGTGATCCTCCTCCTGTCGGACATCCTGAACCACCAGGGCACGGCGCTGCTGCTGCCCCGCCTGACGGACTCGCTGCTGGGCTGCGCCATCGCCCTGACCGCCGGCTACCTGCTCTGGCCGGAGAGCTGGCGCACGCGGGTCGGCGACCGCCTGGCCGACGCGGTGGCGGACACGGCGGCGTATCTGGAGGCGGCCTTCGCCCCGGCCGACGACCCCTCCGCCAGGGCCCGTATGCGCCGTCGCCTCTACCGCGACCTGTCGGTGATCCGTACGGAGTTCCAGCGGGCCCTGACGGAACCGCCGCCGACCGGCCGACGCGCCGCCGCGTGGTGGCCGCTGGTCGTGGCCGTGGAACGTATCGTCGACGCGACCACAGCGGCCCGCGTCCGCGTCAGGCACGGGGCGCCGCCCCCGTCCGCGGCCGAGATCGCCCAGATCTCCCTGCAGTTGCGGGAGCTGTCCGAGGGGGTACGGGACGCGGAAACCCTGACACCGGTCCGCACGGACCTCACCGGGCCGGCGGACAGTGTCCTGGAACCCCTCCGGCAGGAGGTTGCGGCGGCCCGGTCGCTCGCTTCCCCCCGTTGACCGCTTCGCTAACCTTACGTGTCCGTCCTGGCCAGGGATCGACGGGCATCACCTCATGAAGGGTTGCGCACATGGGCATTCTCACTCTCCTGCGGAACGCATTCGGCCGCTCACGCAAGGCACGCGCCGCCGAGGCAGAGGGTGCGGACCGCCTGCCGTCCCAACAGCCCACGCCCCCCGCACCGACCTCGCAGGCCGCCCCCACCACACCGACCCCCGAGCGGCACGAGCCGACGCCCACCGTCCCCGAGCCCCGCCGCTCGCCCTCCGACGAACACGACCTGGTGTCGGCCGCCTTCGACCGCATCCAGGTCCCCCACCCCTCAGAACCGGCAAACCCCGAGCAGCCCCTCGCACAGCAGCCCACCGAGCCCAGCACCGAGCCGGAGCCCGGACACACGCCCGAGACCGGGACGCCGACGGAGCAAAAGGCGGAGGCCGAGGAGAAGGCGGGGGCCGAGGAGAACGCCGACCTGGAGGAGAAGGCGGAGGCCAAGGCCGAGGCACCGGCTCAGCCGGTCCAAGAGGCGGCCACCGAGGAAGGCGCCGAGCGGGAGACCACGAAGACGGCCGAGACCGCGACGCCGGCCGACGAGACGGCTCAGGCCGACGAGAAGGCTCGGGCCGAGGCACCGGTCCAGGAGGCCCCCGCCGGGGAAAGCACCGAGCCGGAGACCACGAAGACGGCCGAGACCGCGACGCCGGCCGACGCGACGCCGGACGCTGAGGAGGCGGCTGCGCCGCAGGTCGGTCAGTCGACCGAGGACAGCGCCGAACCGAAGGCCGAGGAGCGGACCGAGACCGAGCAGCCGCTCGCGGAGCAGGCCGAGCCTGAGGCCCAGCCGGCCCCTGAGGACCAGCCGGCCCCTGAGGAGCAGACCGCGCCGGAGAACCAGGCGGAGCCGGAGGAGCACGCGGCCTCTGAGGATCAGGCGGCGCCGCAGGCCGAGCACGATGGCGGACCGGAGGCCGAGGGCCGTACCGGGGCAGAGGCCGAGGAGGTGGGTGAACCGCGGGCCGCCGACGGCGAGGGTGCCCCACAGGGGCCACCGGCAGCCGACGACGAGAGCCGCACGGGTGGTGCGGGTGGGAACGACAGCCCCGCCGAAGGCGAAGCCGAGGCGGAGGACACACCCGCCGAGGCCGGCAAGAAGACCCCCGCCACCCCCCTCACCAAGGTCAAGTCCCGCACCCCCTCCCTCACCACCGCCTACAGGGCCGCCACAGCCACCCTCAGGAAGACCGACCTCACCGGCACCCGAGCGAAGCTCTACCTCGTGCTGGACCGCTCCGCGAGCATGCGCCCGTACTACAAGGACGGTTCCGCCCAGGCCCTCGCCGACCAGACGCTCGCCCTCGCCGCCCACCTGGACCCCGAGGCCACGGTCCACGTCGTCTTCTTCTCCACGGAGGTCGACGGCACCACCGACCTCACCCTCACCCCGGACCACGAGACCAAGATCGACGACGTCCACGCCGGCCTCGGCCGCATGGGCCGTACCAGCTACCACGCCGCCGTGGAAGCCGTACTCACCCACTACACGAAGAACCACGAGAGCGGCACCCCCGCCCTCGTCGTCTTCCAGACCGACGGCGCCCCGGACGCGAAGACCCCCGCGACCCAGGCCCTCACCGAGGCGGCGCAGACACACCCCGCCGTCTTCTTCTCCTTCGTCGCCTTCGGAGACCACGACAACAAGGCCTTCGACTACGCCCGCAAGCTGAAGACCGGCAACACGTCCTTCTTCCACGCGGGCCCCACCCCCCGTGAGCTGACGGACACGGAACTGTACGAGGGCGTACTCGCCACCTGGCGCCCGTAACGGACGGTCACCGCGTGCAACCCCTCGGGCCGCCCCTTCCCGCCCTGCAAAACGGGAAGCGGGCGGCCCACCCCTGTCGGCTACGATTTCAAGGTTCGAAACCGCAGAAAACGCGACCTGGGAGCAGCCACGATGGCTCGACACCTCATCACCAGCGCCCTTCCGTACATCAACGGGATCAAGCACCTGGGCAACATGGTGGGGTCCATGCTCCCGGCCGACGTGTACGCCCGGTACCTCCGCCAGCGCGGCCACGACGTCCTGTACATCTGCGCGACCGACGAGCACGGCACCCCGGCCGAGCTGGCCGCCAAGGAGCAGGGCCTGCCGGTCGACGAGTTCTGCGCCCAGGCGCACGACGCGCAGAAGGCGGTCTACGACGGCTTCGCGCTCGCGTTCGACTACTTCGGCCGCAGCTCCAGCCCCGAGAACCGCGAGATCACCCAGCACTTCGCCCGCAAGCTGAACGAGAACGGCTTCATCGAGGAGCGGGCCATCCGTCAGGTGTACAGCCCCACCGACGGCCGTTTCCTCCCGGACCGCTACGTCGAGGGCACCTGCCCGCACTGCGGCTACGACAAGGCCCGCGGCGACCAGTGCGAGAACTGCACCCGCGTCCTGGACCCGACGGATCTGATCAACCCCCGCTCGGCGATCTCGGGCAGCACGGATCTCGAAGTGAGGGAGACCAAGCACCTCTTCCTGCTCCAGTCGAAGCTGGAGAACGAGGTCCGCGAGTGGGTCGCCCGGCACGACAAGGACTGGCCGCAGCTGGCCTCCTCCATCGCCCACAAGTGGCTGACCGAGGGCCTGCACGACCGTGCGATCACCCGTGACCTGGACTGGGGTGTCCCGGTCCCGGCCGACACCTGGCCGGAGCTGGCGGCCGAGGGCAAGGTGTTCTACGTCTGGTTCGACGCCCCGATCGAGTACATCGGCGCGACGAAGGAGTGGGCCGACCAGGACCCGGAGAACCGGGACTGGAAGTCCTGGTGGTACGAGGCGGACGACGTCCGGTACACCGAGTTCATGGCCAAGGACAACGTCCCCTTCCACACGGTGATGTTCCCGGCGACGGAACTCGGCATCCGCGAGCCCTGGAAGATGGTCGACTACGTCAAGGCCTTCAACTGGCTGACGTACTACGGCGGGAAGTTCTCCACCTCGCAGAAGCGGGGCGTCTTCACCGACCAGGCCCTGGACATCCTGCCCGCCGACTACTGGCGCTACTTCCTGATCGCCAACGCCCCGGAGTCGGACGACTCGTCCTTCACCTGGGAGCACTTCACCGCCACGGTCAACAAGGACCTCGCCGACACGCTCGGCAACTTCGTCAACCGTGTGCTGTCCTTCTCGAAGAAGCGCTTCGGCGACGAGGTCCCGGCCGGCGGCGAGGCGGGCGAGGCGGAGAACCGCCTCGGCGAGGAGATCGCCCGGCTGCTCGCCGAGTACGAGGAGCACATGGAGGCGCTGCAGTTCCGCAAGGCCGCCGCGGCCCTGCGCGCCCTGTGGTCGGCCGGCAACTCCTACCTGGAGGAGAAGGCCCCCTGGCTGCAGATCAAGACCGACAAGGACGCCGCGGCCCTCACCCTGCGCACGGCGATGAACCTGATCCACCTGTACGCGGTGGTCTCGGAGCCGCTGATCCCGGCCACGTCCGCCGCCATGCGCCAGGCCTTCTCCCTCCAGCAGGACACCGCCGTCTGGGTCACCCCCGACGAGGCGAAGTCCCTCACCGCCGTCCCCGCCGGCACCCCCTTCACGGTCCCGCCGGTGCTGTTCGCCAAGCTCACGGACGAGGACCTGGCGGCGTACAAGGAGCGCTTCGGCGGCGAGGGCGCCTGAGCCCCGCACGGACAACACGGGCAAGGCCCCGGCGCACGGTGCGCCGGGGCCTTGCCCGTGCCGCTACCGTCCGCTCACTTGGCCACGGTCCGCGCGAAGTACTGCTGCTCGGGCGTGAGCCCGAACGTCCGGGGGCCGACGGAGACGGAGCCGCTGGTCGTCAGGCCGGCGCTGCCCGACTTGAAGTACCAGAGGTTGCCCTCGTAGATGTTCTCGGAGTCCGTGCCGACGACGAGTTCGCTGCGGCCGTCGCCGTTCATGTCGGCGAGGGAGACCTGCTGCCCCCACCTGTCGTACGCCTCGTCGACACCCGCCACACCGGCGGTGTTCTGGTGCCAGGACACCGCGCCGGTGGCGGTCAGGCCCTTGGCGGAGCCGCGCAGCACGGTCACCGCACCCGTGGTGCTGACTCCCGAGATGCTCTCCTGCTCCACACCGATCGCCACATCGGCGTAGCCGTCGCCGTTGACGTCCCCGGTGTCGACGTTGAAGCCGAACCGGTCGTACTTCTCGCCGGCTCCGGGCACGCCCGTGGTGTCCTGGCTGATGCGCACCGCAGGGCGGGTGGTGCTGATCCCGCCGGCGCTGCCGTACCGGACGACGATGGAGCCGCCCACGACGCCCGCCGGCTGGTAGCCCTCCAGCCCGGCACCGAGAACCACGTCCCCGTATCCGTCGCCGTCGACGTCGGCGATGGAGCCGGAGTTGACCTTGGTGGAGAAGACCTTGGCGGGGCCGAAGCCGCTCTTGGAGCCGAGCACCAGGCTGGCGTCGGCGGAGTCGCCGCCGTTCCTGCCCACGGACAGCAGATCGGCCACGTGGTCACCGTTCACGTCCCCGGCGACCAGGCGGCCGGAGTTGATCTTGTTGTCGACGGGGCTGGTCGAGGCGTTCGCGCCGTCCCGGGTGAAGGGTCCCCGGAGCAGCTCGGTGTGCCAATAGGAGTCGCTGACGACCAGGTCGTCCTTGCCGTCGCCGTCGAAGTCGGCCGCGACCATCGGGATCGGCACGTTCGCCTTGACCGCGAGCTGTGTGCGGGAGGACAGGCCGGTGGGGCCGCCCCAGTCGACCGTCACGGCCGAGGTCGCGTCATCGAAGGCCACGAGGTCGTCGTAGCCGTCGCCGTCCAGGTCCCCCGTGGTCATCGAGAGGCCGAAGCCCCAGGGCTCGTTCGGGCCGGTGCAGTGGCCGACGGTCTGGTGCCGGGAGGCGGTGAGACCGGTCGCGGTGCCGTACATCACCACGACGCAGCCGTGCGCGGACACGGCCAGGTCGCCGTACCCGTCCTTGTTGAAGTCCGCCGTCTTCCCCGCGGCGGAGGCCGTCGTGGCCGTGGAGCCGGCCGCGACGGCGGGGCCGCCGGCGCCGAGCACCACACTGCCCGCCGAGACGAGCGTGGCGGTGGCGAGCGCCGCGACTGTACGAACTCTGCGCATGTAAACGTCCGTTCCCCTGCTGTTCTTCTTGATCACATCGCTGCGTCGAGGAGACTCCCCAGAGACCCGCACGGTTGTACAGGTCGCCTGTCGTCCCGGCGTTCGCGTTCATCACGAGCGCACCGGCACCGACGCCGGCGGCCACGACGGCGGCGGCCACGACGAGGGTGCGGCGCTTGCGGAGTGACCGGCAGTGGGAGGGAGCTGCCACGGAGGAGTCCTCAGGGGGTGCTGAACCTGCTTACGACTCCTCCCGGATTCTTCAGGCGGCGCGCCCGAGGACGAGCGCGCCGACGACGGGGGCCGCGTAGACGAGGGGGAACGGGATGTGGGAGTACCAGCGGGCGCGGGCCACGGTGACGACGGCCCCGAGGAAGTAGAGCACCAGCCCGATCCCGGCCGCCACGCCGATCACCGGCACGAACAGCCCGGCCACCAGCCCGACGGCCCCGGCGGTCTTGGCCACGCCGAGCAGGGTCCACCAGCTCTGCGGCACCGCGTAGTCGGTGAGCGCCTTCACGATCCACTGGGCCCGCAGCAGCAGCACCGCACCGGAGAAACCGGCCATCAGCGCGGCGAGCAGGGTGACGATGATCTGGGCGGTACGCATGAGAGGCTCCCATCGAGCATCGAGCGGTCGAAAACTCCGGACACCTCTCTGAACCCCCAGCCCGCACCCGTGTGACAGAAACCCGGAAAAATCTTGAACGTCCCCGAACCCCACCACCGGCTCCTCGCCGACGTCGTCACCGCGAGCGGCCCGTACGGACTGGTGCTCGCCGGTGGATACGCCCTGCAGGCGCACGGCCTGGTGCGGCGTCCGCACGGCAATCTCGACTTCGCCACGGAGAGTTCCGAGGGCATGGACCGGATCGCCGCCGCCGTCGGCGCCACCCTGGAGGCCCGCGGCCGGCAGGTGCGGGCGGGTGCCGTCGCCGCGCTCACCGCGCAGCTGACCGTCACCGACCCGCCGACCGGCGAACCCTGCGCCCTGGCCCTGCACAAGGAGGCCTTCTGGCAGCCGCCGGAGCTGACCGAGTACGGCCCGGCCCTCTCCCTGGAGGACGCCGTGGGTACGAAGATCCGGGCGCTGTACGACCGGGGCGCGGCGGTCGATCTGATCGACGCGCGGGCCGCCGCGGCCCGGTTCTCGCTGCCCGGCCTGGAGGCACTGGGCCGCCGGCACGCCCATGACCCGTTCGACCTGCCGACCCTGCAGTCCCGGCTGACGGGCACGGACTTCTATTCCGACGTGGACTTCCTCCGGTACGGGCTGACGGAGGAACAGGTCGTGGCCCTGCGCGTCTGGGCCCAGCGCTGGTCCGACGACATCGCCGAGCGCCTCCTGGAAGACGGCGCGTCCCCCGACATCGAGCCGGACACGGAGTCCGGCCCCGATGCGGGGGACTGACGAACGGCGCCGTACTACTTCGGCTGCGGCTTCCTGATGTTCAGGTGCAGCTCGCGCAGGCGGGCCTCCTCCAGCTCGGTGGGGGCGCCCATCATCAGGTCCTGGGCGTTGCCGTTGAGCGGGAAGGCGATCGTCTCGCGGATGTTGGGCTCGTCCGCGAGGAGCATCACGATACGGTCCACGCCCGGGGCGATGCCGCCGTGCGGCGGGGCGCCGAAGCGGAAGGCGCGGAGCATGCCGGCGAACTTCTCCTCGACGGTCTCGCGGTCGTAGCCCGCGATCTCGAAGGCCTTGAGCATGATCTCCGGCTCGTGGTTCCGGATCGCGCCGGAGGACAGCTCGACACCGTTGCAGACGATGTCGTACTGCCAGCCCAGGATGTCCAGCGGGTCCTGGGTCTCCAGGGCCTCCAGGCCGCCCTGCGGCATGGAGAAGGGGTTGTGCGAGAAGTCGATCGCGCCGGTCTCCTCGTCCTTCTCGTACATCGGGAAGTCGACGATCCAGCAGAAGCGGAAGACGCCCTCCTCGAAGTGGCCGACGCGCTTGGCGGCCTCGACGCGGACCGCGCCCATGATCTTCGAGACCTCGTCGAACTCGCCCGCGCCGAAGAAGACCGCGTGGCCGGGGGCCAGCGACAGGCGCTTGGTCAGCTCGGCGACGTTCTCCTCGGTGAGGAACTTCGCGATCGGGCCGGAGAGGGAACCGTCCTCCCCGACACGGACCCACGCCAGGCCCTTCGCGCCGAGCGAGATCGCGAACTCGCCGAGCTGGTCGAAGAACTTGCGCGGCTGGTCCTGCACGGCCGGCACCGGCAGCGCACGCACGTGCTTGCCGGCGAAGGCCTTGAACTCCGAGCCCTCGAAGACGTCGGTGATGTCCACCAGCTCCAGCTTGGCGCGCAGGTCCGGCTTGTCGGAGCCGTACTTGAGCATCGCCTCGCGGAACGGGATCCGCGGGAAGGGGGAGGTGACATGCCGGCCGCCGCCGAACTCCTCGAACAGCTCGGTCATGAGCTTCTCGATCGGCTGGAAGACGTCCTCCTGCTCGACGAAGCTCATCTCGACGTCGAGCTGGTAGAACTCGCCGGGCGAGCGGTCGGCGCGGGCGTCCTCGTCGCGGAAGCAGGGCGCGATCTGGAAGTAGCGGTCGAAGCCGGAGATCATCAGCAGCTGCTTGAACTGCTGCGGGGCCTGCGGCAGCGCGTAGAACTTGCCGGGGTGGAGGCGGGAGGGGACCACGAAGTCGCGCGCGCCCTCGGGGGACGTGGCCGACAGGATCGGCGTCGCCATCTCGTTGAAGCCCATCGCGGCCATCTTGTGCCGGATCGCCGAGATGACCTGCGTACGCAGCATGATGTTGCGGTGCATGCGCTCGCGGCGCAGGTCCAGGAAGCGGTACTCCAGGCGCCGCTCCTCGTTGACCCCGTCCTCGGCGTTGATGGTGAACGGCAGCGGCGCGGCGGCGCCGAGCAGCTCGACCTCGGCCACCTCGACCTCGATCTCACCGGTCGGCAGATCGGGGTTCACGTTCTCGGTTCCACGTGAAACAACGCGGCCGTCGATGCGGACCGTGGACTCCTTGGAGATCTTGTCCAGGGCCTCGTAGGCGGGCGTGCCGGGGCGGGCGACCAGCTGCGTGATGCCGTAGTGGTCGCGCAGATCGATGAAGAGGATGCCACCCAGGTCGCGCCGATTGTGCAGCCAGCCACTCAGCCGGACGTCGGTGCCGACGTCAGAGGCGCGGAGCTGGCCGCAGGTGTGGGACCTGTACCGATGCATCGTCGTTCATCGTCCTTCGTGTGTGAGGTCTGCGGGGCGTGCTCTCCCCCGCGAGAACGGGCACGGGGCCCGGACCCATCAAGGGTACCGGGCACCCCAAGATCGGCTCCCCACCATTACCGTCCGCCACCCGGCGGCGGCTCCCGGACTTAGGCGGCACCTCCAACCGTGACGCCCGCCGATCGGGCCTTCTTACAGTGGCACCCCTCGATCAGATCTCCCTAAAGTAGGGCAATGCGCACTGGCGAGCCTCTCCCGTCCGTCGGGGATGTCCTCGCCGCCCTCGCGACCGGGCTGTGGCAGTGGGACACGGCCGCCGGACTGGTCACCGTCGACGCGGAGGCGGCGCGGCTGCTCGGACTGCCCGCGGAGGCGACCACCCTCACCGAGGCCCAGACCCGGGCGCGACTGCACCCGGAGGACTGGAACGAGATCACCGGCGTGGTCCCGCTGGCGGTCGACGAGGGCACGCTCGCGGAAGTGCGCATCCGGATCATGGACGAGCAGGGGAACATCCTGCGGGTCGTCCGCAGCCGGTCGAAACCCTCCTTCGATGCCGAGCGGCGGGCGTACGAGCTGATCGGCACCCTCCAGGAGGTCACCGAGCCGACCCCGGGCACGGCGGCGGCCCGCAGCGCGGTCACCGGGGACTGGCGGCGCTCACGCGAGGCATTTCTGCTGGACGCGGGCCGGGCGCTGGCGGAGGCGCGGTCCACGGCGGAGGTGCTGCGGGTGGTCGGCGGCCTGTCGATGCCGGGCTTCTCGCCGGACGGGCTCGTGGTGTTCGGGGCGGAGGGCGACCGGCTGACGATCATCGGCCAGCACGGGCACCAGCCCGGCGACATGGGCCCCTTCTCGCATATGGCGCTGACCACCGACTATCCGGCGGCCCAGGTCGTCCGGACCGGCCGCGCGGTGTATCTGTCCTCGCCCGAGGAGTACAAGGAGCGCTACCCGGCGACCTGGCCGCTCGCCCAGCCCTTCGGCCGTCGCTCCTGGGCCTTCCTCCCGCTGACGGTGGCCGGACGCACGATGGGCGCCTGGATGGCGGCCTTCGCCTATCCGGTGGCGTTCACACCCGACGAACGCGCGGTTCTGACGACGGTGGCCCGGATGCTCGCCCAGGCGCTGTCCCGGGCCGGCGCCGAGGAGTCCGAGCGGGAGCTGACGGAGGGCCTGCAGCGCTCCATGCTGCCCTCGCTCGGCCCGGAGATCCCCGGGATGCAGGTGGCCGCCCGGTACATCCCGACCGGCGGCGGACTCCAGGTCGGCGGCGACTGGTACGACCTGATCCCGCTGCCCTCGGGCCGCTTCGCGCTGGCCATGGGCGACGTCCAGGGCCATGACGTACGGGCCGCGGGTCTCATGGGCCAGCTGCGCATCGCCCTGCGGGCCTACGCCTCCGAGGGCCACCGCCCGGACGCCGTGCTCTCCCGGGCGTCCCGGTTCCTGCACGGCATCACGCACGACGACCACCAGATGGCCGACCTGCGCTTCGCGACCTGCGTGTACGTGGAGGCCGACCCGGCGAGCGGGACGCTGGAGATCGCCCGTGCCGGGCATCCGCATCCGGCGATCCGGATGGCCGACGGCACGGTGATGATGCGGCCGACGGCGGGCGGACTGCCGCTGGGCATCGACCCGGACGCGGACTATCCGACGACCCGGTTCACCCTGGAGCCGGGCGAGACGCTGATGCTCTGCACCGACGGTCTGATCGAGACCGGTGGGCACGACATGGAGAGCGGCTGGCGCCGGCTGCGCACGATCATGGAGGACCACCGGGGGGCCGACGGGCCCGAGCTGGAATCGCTGGCCGACGCTCTGGTGCAGGGCGTGCACGGGCCGTCCTCGCACCACACCACCGGCCCCCTGGCCGACCGCCGCGAGGACGACATCGCGCTGGTGCTGCTGAGCCGGCCGCTCAAGGAGACGGCACGGCCCGCGGTCCGGCGCACGCTGCTGTCGGTGGCGCAGGACGAGCCGGACCGGATCGCCGAGGCCCGCCGGCACCTGCGTGAGCTGCTGCACGACTGGGCCGGCGCGGACCAGGTCGACTCGGCGGTGCTGCTGGTCTCGGAGATGGTCACCAACGTTCTCGTCCACACCGACGCCGACGCGCTGCTGCTCGCCGAGGTGACCGGCGATGCGGCTGCGCGGCGGCTGCGGGTGCAGGTCACCGACGCGGGCGACGACCTGCCGCACAAGCGCCGGCCCGGCGAGCTGGCCTCCTCCGGGCGCGGCCTGATGCTGATCGAACTCCTCGCGGACGCCTGGGGCGTGGACCCGCGGGGCGAGGGCAAGAGCATCTGGTTCGAGCTCTACGAGTCGGCGGAGGCGTCGGGGGACGTGTCGGCGGACGGCTCGGGTGAGGCGCCGGAGGACGACGGGCCGGAGGACGACGTGTCGGAGGGTGCCGCGTAACGCGTCCGCAGCTCCTGTACGACCCCGAAGGCGGCCGCGGTCAGCGGGACCGCGAGCAGCATCCCGAGGATCCCCGCGACGGACGCCCCGGCAGTGATCGCGAGCATCACCACGGCCGGATGCATCTGCACGGTCCGGCTCTGGATGACCGGCTGCAGCACATGTCCCTCCAGCACCTGCACGGCGAGGACGACACCGAGCACCCACAACGCGATGACGAACCCGCGGTCGGCGAGGGCGACCAGGACGGCGACCGCACCGGAGATGAAGGCACCGAGGTAGGGGATGTAGGCGCCGACGAACACCAGCGCGCCCAGCCCGAGCGCGCCGGGCACCTGGAGGATCAGCAGGCCGACGGTGATGCACAGGGCGTCGATGAGCGCGATGACGGTCGTACCGCGCATGAAGCCCTCCACCGCCTCGAAGGCGCGCCGGGCCATGGCCTCCAGCGTGTCGGCCGTGCCGCCGGGCGCGACGGACCGGAGGGTGACGACGGCGCGGTGGGAGTCGCGCAGGAAGAAAAAGACGAGCAGCAGGGCGAGCACGGCCATCGCGATGCTCTCGCCGACGACGCTGACCCCGCTGATGACGTTGGACGCGGCCGTGCCGCCGAACCTGCGCAGCAGCGTGCGCGCGTTGACGGCGAGGTCGTCGAGCCCGGTACCGGCGGCCCCGAAGCGCTGCGAGACACCCTTGGCGGCGTTCCTGAGCGAGTCGATGATCTGGTCGCCGGTGTCGATGAGCGCGGCGACGACGATGTACACGGCACCGCCGACGACGGCCACCACGGCGACACAGGTGAGCCCGGCCGCCACCGACGCCTGCACCCCGGCCCGCACGAGCCGCCGGTACAGCGGGCCGAGCAGCGCGGTCCCGAGCAGGGCGAGCAGCACCGGTGTGACGGCCGTACGGAACTCCCCGCACAACCGCACCGCCACCCAGACGACCCCGGCGACGAGCAGCAGCACGGCACACCAGGCGGCGAGACGGCGCACGGGATCGGGCAACAGCGGCACGCCTCCAGCGGACCACGGCCGCCGGCCGGTGTCCTGCGGCACGGTCCGGGCGGGTGAGGCGGACGGCACCGGTGTCCCACACGTCCGAGCCGTCGGCCGACGTCGAGGTGCCGGACCGGCGGACCCAACGACGTGAGCGGCCGCCTCTTTTGGGGCGGCCGCTCACGTGGTGGCTGGCCGGGTGCTGCGGGAGCGTTCTCAGCCGAGGAGACCACCGAGGAGACCCTGGAGGAGGCAACCGAGGCCGAGGAGACCGCAGTTGTTGCCGTTCCCGTTCCCGTTCCCGTTGCCATTGCCGTTGTCGTTGCCGGTACCGGTGTCCGTGGCAGTGCCGGTGTCGCTGCTCGTGGCGGTTCCGGTGTCGCTGCTCGTGGCGGTACTGGTGTCGGTGCTCGTGGCGGTTCCGGTGTCGTCGTCGGCAAGGATCGTGACCGACGTGCTCTGCGGGGCGAGGCCCGTCCGGGCCTGGGCGGGGGCGGCCAGCGCGACCCCGCCGACGGTGAGGAGGACGCTTGCCGCGGTGCACGCCAGGGCGCTGCGGATGCTGCTCATATGTGACTCCTGAACTGGGGTGTGTGTGCGTGGTGTCGGCCACCAGGCGCGACCACTCGTGCGCGCTGTGGAACGAGGCGCGCAGTTGCGACGCTAGGGGCCCGCTCGGCGCAACGCCTTCCGGAACTAGCCCATCCGGGTCGGCGCGCCTCCTTGCGCTGCGCGCGGAAAAGCTCCCGCCGCGCACACGAAAGAGCCCCGTCCGGACATCCGGACGGGGCTTCCTCTCAGCCGGCCGGCGTGGCCTACAGCCCGCCCTCGGTCATGCCGTGCACCGCCGGGACGGTGCCAAGGCGGCCCTTCTGGAAGTCCTCGAAGGCCTGCATCAGCTCGTCCCTGGTGTTCATGACGAACGGACCGTAGTGCGCCATCGGCTCACGGATCGGCTGTCCGCCGAGGAGGACCACCTCCAGGTCGGGCGTGTGGGAGTCCTGCTTCTCGTCGGCCCGCACCGTCAGCGACGAGCCCGTACCGAACACGGCCGTCTGCCCCATGTGCACCGGCCGACGGTCCGCGCCCACGGATCCCCGCCCGGCAAGGACGTACGCGAGGGCGTTGAAGTCCTCCCGCCACGGCAACGTGATCTCCGCACCGGGTGCGAGCGTCGCGTGGATCATCGTGATCGGCGTGTGCGTGATACCGGGACCGGCGTGGCCGTCCAGCTCACCGGCGATGACCCGCAGCAGCGCGCCGCCGTCCGGGGAGGTGAGCAGCTGGACGTTGCCACCGCGGATGTCCTGGTAGCGCGGCGGCAT
Source organism: Streptomyces sp. NPDC053069 (assembly GCF_044546895.1). Lineage (NCBI taxonomy): Bacteria > Bacillati > Actinomycetota > Actinomycetes > Kitasatosporales > Streptomycetaceae > Streptomyces > Streptomyces sp. NPDC053069. Next base: position 168,731 of record NZ_JBITZN010000004.1, read on the forward strand.
CATCTTGTCCTTGGCCGGCAGGTTCACCCACAGCTGGAGGCCGTGGAAGAGACCGCCGGACATGACCAGGTGCTCCGGCGGCGCCTCGATGTGCAGAAGCCCCGAGCCGGCCGTCATCCACTGGGTGTCCCCATTGGTGATGGTGCCGCCGCCGCCGTTGGAGTCCTGGTGGTCGAAGACTCCGTCGATGATGTAGGTGACGGTCTCGAAGCCGCGGTGCGGGTGCCAGGGGGTGCCCTTGGGCTCGCCCGGCGCGTACTCCACCTCGCCCATCTGGTCCATCATGATGAACGGGTCGAGGTAGCGGTAATTGATCCCGGCGAACGCCCGGCGCACCGGGAAGCCCTCGCCCTCGAAGCCGCTCGGAGCGGTCGTGACGGCCAGCACCGGACGCGCCACCGCATCGGCGGGAGCGGTCACGCGGGGCAGCGTCAACGGGTTCTCGACGGTCACTGCAGGCATGGTCGGTACCTCCTTGTGCGCCAACTTTAGTTGAGCATTGAACTTTCTGCCACCCAGAACAGAGAAAGCCCGGAGGGAATTCCCTCCGGGCTCACGCTCACGAGTACCGGTCAGCCGACTTCGCGGCGGCGTCTAGCCGTACATCCGGCGCATCGCGAAGTCGACCATCTGCTCGACCGCCTTCGCGTCGAACACCATCCGGTGCTCGCCCTCCATGTCCAGGACGAAGCCGTAGCCGGTGGGGAGCAGGTCGATCACCTCGGCGCCCGTGATCACGAAGTACTTGGACTCCTTGCCCGCATACCGGCGCAGCTCCTTGAGCGAGGTGAACATCGGGATCACCGGCTGCTGGGTGTTGTGCAGGGCGAGGAAGCCGGGGGTGTCGCCGCGCGGGCAGTACACCTTCGACGTCGCGAAGATCTGCTGGAAGTCCTCGGCGGACATCTGCCCGGTGGTGAAGGCGCGCACCGCGTCCGCGAGGGAGGGCGGGGACGGCTCGGGATACAGCGGCGGCTGCTGCCCGTAGCCGCCGGCCATCGGCTGCTGGGGTGCGGCGTACTGCTGCTGAGCACCGACGTTCTGGTCGTAGCCGTACATGGGCGCAAGCGTACCGAGCGGGAGCGGCGGCGCGACGTCCGGGGAAAATTATGTAGCGCTCGTTAGATAATCCTTGCTACGGTTTCTCTATCGATCGCTACATATAGTGACCACGGGGGTCTCCCATGCACGGCAGCACGTCCCGCCCCGCCCTGCTCCTCGCGCACGGCGCCGGCGGATCCCTGGAGCGCAACTACGGCCCGGTGATGCACCGGCTGACCGCGCGGCACACGGTGATCGGCGCCGACTATCCGGGCGCGGGCAGCACCCCGCGCGCCACCCGACCGCTCGAACTGGACACGCTGGCCGACCAGTTGATGTCCGCGGCCGACGCGCAGGGCGTCGAGCGGTTCACCGTGTCCGGCTTCTCACTGGGCGGCCCGGTGGCGATACGGCTGGCCGCCCGGCATCCGGAGCGGGTGACGGGGCTCGTCCTGACCGCGCCCTTCGCCCGTGCCGACGCGCAGGTACGGCTCACCGCGCGCGTGTGGCGGGCGCTCGCCGAGTCGGGGGATCCGGACACGCTCGGCCGGTTCCTGCTCGCCCACGCCCTGAGCCCGGCCGCGCTGGAGGCGATGGACCCGCAGGAGCTGGAGAGCGCGGCGAAGGAGACGGGCAGCGGAGTTCCGGAGGGCACCCCGGAGCATGTGGAGCTGGTGGAGCGGCTGGACGTGACCGCGGACCTGGCCCGGATCACCGCACCCACGCTGGTCGTCTCACCGGTCGACGACCACCTGGTCCCGCCCCGGCTGCACCGGGCGGTGGCGGCGGGCATCCCGGGGGCCCGGCTGGTGGAGATACCGGGCGGCCACCTGCCTTTCGCCGAGCACCCGGACCGGTGGGCGGCGCTGCTCACGGCCCCGTTCCCGGGAAGCGAGGAATAGACCCTTCTCACACTTGCACCGGCAGGGGTTGCTTCTTATTACCGACGGGTAGCATCATCGGAGCTACTTGTTGGTACGTGAACTAGGTGCGAGGAGTCAGTGCCTCGCCGATCTCTCTACGGAGCCGTCGCCATGGGGCACTACAAGTCGAATCTCCGCGACATCGAGTTCAACCTCTTCGAAGTACTGGGGCGCGACAAGGTGTACGGCACCGGCCCGTTCGAGGAGATGGACGTCGACACCGCCAAGAGCGTCCTGGAGGAGCTGACCCGCCTCTCCGAGAACGAGCTGGCCGAGTCCTTCGCCGACGCCGACCGCAACCCGCCGGTCTTCGACCCGGAGACCAACACCGCGCCGGTCCCGGCGTCCTTCAAGAAGAGCTACCAGGCCTTCATGGACTCGGAGTACTGGCGCCTCGGCCTGCCCGAGGAGATCGGCGGCACCACCTCGCCGCGCTCCCTGATCTGGGCCTACGCCGAGCTGATCCTGGGCGCCAACCCGGCCGTGTGGATGTACTCCTCGGGCCCGGCGTTCGCCGGCATCCTCTTCGAGGAGGGCAACGAGGTCCAGAAGCACATAGCGAAGATCGCCGTGGAGAAGCAGTGGGGCTCCACGATGGTGCTCACCGAGCCCGACGCGGGCTCCGACGTGGGCGCCGGCCGTACCAAGGCGATCCAGCAGGAGGACGGCTCCTGGCACATCGAGGGCGTGAAGCGCTTCATCACCTCCGGTGAGCACGACATGTCCGAGAACATCCTCCACTACGTGCTCGCGCGGCCGGAAGGTGCCGGTCCGGGCACCAAGGGGCTCTCCCTCTTCCTCGTCCCGAAGTACAACTTCGACTTCGAGACCGGCGAGCTGGGCGAGCGCAACGGCGTCTACGCCACCAACGTCGAGCACAAGATGGGCCTGAAGGCCTCCAACACCTGCGAAATGACCTTCGGCGACAAGCACCCCGCCAAGGGCTGGCTCATCGGTGACAAGCACGACGGCATCCGCCAGATGTTCCGCATCATCGAGTTCGCCCGCATGATGGTCGGCACGAAGGCGATCTCCACACTCTCCACCGGCTACCTGAACGCGCTGGAGTACGCCAAGGAGCGCGTCCAGGGCCCGGACCTCGCGCAGTTCATGGACAAGACCGCGCCCAAGGTCACCATCACCCACCACCCGGACGTGCGCCGCTCGCTGATCACGCAGAAGGCGTACGCCGAGGGCATGCGGGCCCTGGTGCTGTACACCGCCTCGATCCAGGACACGATCCAGGTCAAGGAGGCCGCCGGTGAGGACGCCTCCGCCGAGCACGCGCTGAACGACCTGCTGCTGCCCATCGTCAAGGGCTACGGCTCCGAGAAGGGCTACGAACAGCTCGCCCAGTCGCTGCAGACCTTCGGCGGCTCCGGCTTCCTGCAGGAGTACCCGATCGAGCAGTACATCCGGGACTCCAAGATCGACACCCTGTACGAGGGCACCACCGCGATCCAGGGCCAGGACTTCTTCTTCCGGAAGATCGTCCGCAACCAGGGCGCCGCGCTGAACTCCCTCGCCGAGGACATCAAGAAGTTCCTGGCCCTGGGCACCGGCGGCGAGGAGCTGGCCGGCGCCCGTGAGCACCTGGCCAAGGCGGCCGTGGAGCTGGAGGCGATCGTCGGCCTGATGCTGACCGACCTCGCCGCCACCGAGCAGGACACCAAGAACATCTACAAGGTGGGCCTGAACACCACCCGTCTGCTCATGGCCTCCGGTGACGTCGTCGTCGGCTACCTGCTGCTGAAGGGTGCCGCGATCGCCGCGGAGAAGCTGGCCACGGCCTCCGCCAAGGACCAGGCGTTCTACACCGGCAAGATCGCCGCGGCGAAGTTCTTCGCGGCGAACGTCCTGCCGGGTGTCACGCTGGCCCGCAAGGTCGCCTCGGGTGTCGAGCTGGACCTGATGGAGCTCGACGAGGCCGCGTTCTAGCAGACGTCCCCACGGACACGTCCCGGATACGCCGCGGCAGGCCGCCGCGGCCACGTCCCTGTAGATACTGTGCGGGCCCGCTCTCTTTCCGGGAGCGGGCCCGCGCACGTCGTTAAGGTGAATCCCATGAGCGCAGCAGCCCGCTTCGACCGCGGCCACACCGACGACCTGATGTCCTTCCTGGCGGCCGGCCCGTCGCCGTACCACGCGGTGGCCAATGCCGCCGAACGGCTGGAGAAGGCAGGCTTCCGGCAGGTCGCGGAGACGGACGCCTGGGACGCGTCGAGCGGCGGCAAGTACGTGCTGCGCGGCGGCGCGATCGTCGCCTGGTACGTCCCCGAGGGCGCCGAGGCGCACACCCCCTTCCACATCATCGGTGCGCACACCGACTCCCCGAACCTGAGGATCAAGCCGCGCCCGGACAGCGGGGCGCACGGCTGGCGTCAGGTCGCCGTCGAGATCTACGGCGGCCCGCTGATGAACTCCTGGCTGGACCGCGACCTGGGCCTGGCCGGCCGGCTCAGCCTGCGCGACGGCTCCACGGTCCTGGTCAACGTGGACCGTCCGCTGCTGCGGGTGCCGCAGCTCGCCATCCACCTGGACCGTTCGGTCAGCACCGAGGGGCTCAAGCTCGACAAGCAGCGTCATCTGCAGCCGGTGTGGGGCCTCGGCGACGACGTCCGGGACGGCGATCTGATCGACTTCCTGGAGCAGGAGGCAGGGCTCGCGGCCGGCTCGGTCACCGGCTGGGACCTGATGACACACCCGGTGGAGGCTCCGGCCTACCTCGGCCGGGACCGGGAGCTGGTCGCCGGCCCGCGCATGGACAACCTGCTGTCGGTGCACGCGGGCACCGCCGCGCTGGCCGCCGTCGCGACCTCCGGAGCACCGCTCACCCGTATCCCCGTGCTGGCCGCCTTCGACCACGAGGAGAACGGCTCCCAGTCGGACACCGGCGCCGACGGCCCGCTGCTCGGATCCGTGCTGGAACGCTCGGTGTTCGCGCGCGGCGGCTCGTACGAGGACCGGGCCCGCGCCTTCGCCGGCACGGTGTGCCTGTCCTCCGACACGGGTCACGCCGTCCACCCCAACTACGCGGAACGGCACGACCCGACGCACCACCCGCGGGTCAACGGCGGTCCGATCCTCAAGGTCAACGTCAACAACCGTTACGCCACGGACGGTTCGGGCCGCGCCGTCTTCGCCGCCGCCTGCGAGAAGGCGAACGTGCCGTTCCAGAGCTTCGTCTCCAACAACTCCATGCCGTGCGGCACGACGATCGGCCCCATCACCGCGGCCCGCCACGGCATCCGCACGGTCGACATCGGCGTGGCGATCCTCTCGATGCACAGCGTGCGCGAACTGTGCGGCGCGGACGACCCGTTCCTGCTCGCGAACGCCCTGGTGGCCTTCCTGGAGGGCTAGCCGCGACGGCTCCGGGTACCCGGACGGCACCGGAGATTCCGGAACCGAAAGGGGAGGCGACTTCTCATGGGGCTCGGAGGATGCATCATCCTCATCGCCGTCGGGGCCATCCTCACGTTCGCGACCGACTGGCACATGCACGGCGTCAACCTCACGGTCGTCGGCCTGATCCTGATGGCCGTGGGGCTCATCGGCGTGGCGACCTTCAGCGGCATCGCACGGCGCCGCCGGGTGGTGATGCCACCGACACCGGTGGTGGAGGAGGAACCCCACCGTCACCACCACCACGTCGACGGCTACAGCGACGGCTACGGCGTCTGACGCGGGCGCCCGATCACAGGACTGCGCCCGCCTCCTGCTCGTCCGTCCCGCCAGGACGAGCGGCAGGCGGGTCGAGGGGCCGTGTCCGGTGTCCGGCGCCTGCCCTCAGGACAGCGCGTGGCCGGTGGTCGCGTCCACGTGGTCCGGCACGTCCTCGTGCCGGTCGCCGACCGTCAGGGTGCCGCTCGGCTCAAGGACGAGGATCGAGGTGGGCATGCGCGCGTACGGCTTGTGCTCGGTCCCGCGCGGGACGGTGAAGACCGAGCCCCTGGGCAGGACGACCGTGCGCTCTCCGGCCGGTTCGCGCAGGCCGATGTGCAGTTCGCCGTCGAGGACCAGGAAGAACTCGTCGGTGTGGTCGTGGACGTGCCAGAGGTGTTCGCCCTCCACCTTCGCCACGCGCACGTCGTAGTCGTTGACGGTGGTGACGATGCGGGGGCTCCACTGCTCGGTGAAGGAGGCGAGGGCCTGGTCGAGAGAGATCGGTTCCATGGGTTCATCGTGCGGCTGGCCGGGGCCGTCGTACGAGTGCTAGGAATCGCATATGCCGCAAGGATCCTCTCACCGCATCGTGCTGGTGGTCGACGAGAACTCCAACCCGTTCGAGATGAGCTGCGCCATCGAGGTGTTCGGGCTGCGGCGGCCCGAACTGGGCCGTGACCTGTACGACTTCCGGCTGTGCGCCGCCGAGCCCGAGACCCGGATGCGGGACGGTCTCTTCACGCTCACCGGGGTCGCCGGCCTGGAGGCCGCGGAGGACGCCGACACACTGATCGTGCCGAACCGGCCCGACGCCGAGGTCCCGCGCGCGGAGCGCGTCCTGGATGTCGTGCGCCGGGCGCACGCGCGTGGCGCCCGGCTCGTCGGCTTCTGCTCGGGCGCGTTCACCCTCGCCGAGGCGGGCCTGCTGGACGGGCGCCGGGCGGCCTGCCACTGGATGTGGGCCGAGGCCTTCCGCAACCGCTTCCCCCGGGTGCGCCTGGAGCCGGACGTGCTCTTCGTGGACGACGGCGACATCCTGACCGCCTCCGGCAGCGCCTCGGCGCTCGACCTGGGACTGCACCTCGTACGCCGCGACCACGGCGCGGAGATCGCCAACCATGTCTCCCGGCGCCTCGTCTTCGCCGCCCACCGGGACGGCGGTCAGCGGCAGTTCGTGGAGCGTCCGGTGCCCGACGTGCCCGACGCGTCGCTCGGCCCGCTGCTGGCCTGGGCGCAGGAACGGCTGGGCGAGCCGCTGACGGTGGCGGACCTCGCCGCCCGCGCGGCCGTCAGCCCCGCCACCCTGCACCGCCGCTTCCGCGCCCAGCTGGGTACGACTCCGCTGGCCTGGCTCACCGGGGAGCGGGTCGCGCTGGCCTGCCGGCTGATCGAGCGCGGCGAGGAGCGCCTGGATGTCGTCGCGGCCCGCAGCGGCCTGGGCACGGCGGCCAATCTGCGGGCCCGGCTGCGCCGGGAGACGGGGCTGAGCCCATCGGGCTACCGCAGGCGTTTCGGGCCGGCGGGACCGTGATGACCGACGCGCGGCGGGGAACGGTCACCGCATGAGACTCCTCGTACGCGACCGGCTCCTCGGCATCGGCGACGACTACTGGATCGAGGACGAGCACGGCCGGAAGGTGTTCCTCGTCGACGGCAAGGCCATGCGGCTGCGGGACACCTTCGAGCTGAAGGACGCGCAGGGCCGGGTCCTGGTCGACATCCACCAGAAGATGTTCGCGCTGCGCGACACCATGGTGATCGAGCGGGACGGCGAGGGCCTGGCCACCATCAGGCGCAAACGGCTGTCCCTGTTGCGCAACCACTACCGGGTGTCTCTGGCCGACGGCACGGAGCTGGACGTCAGCGGCAAGATCCTCGACCACGAGTTCGCCATCGAGTACGACGGTGAACTCCTCGCGGTGATCTCCCGCCGCCGGCTGCACCTGCGCGACACCTACGGCGTCGACATCGTGCGCGAGGACGCCGATCCGGCGCTGCTCATCGCGGTGGCGGTGTGCGTGATCCACCTGGCGCAGAAGGAGCGGGAGGACGACTGAGCGGCCCTCACCGGCGCGCCCTCACCGGATCACCCTCACCGGCGTGGCGGCTCCAGGCCGAGCACCCGGTCCTTCAGCGCGGGGAACTGCTCGCGCGTGGCCGCCACCCTCGCCGGGTCGAAGTCGACGGTGAGGACCTCCTCGTCCGGGCCCGCCTCGGCCAGCACCTCGCCCCAGGGATCCACCACGATCGAGTGACCGGCCTGGGGAACTCCCGCATGCGTCCCGGCCGTTCCACACGCGAGCACGAACGCCTGGTTCTCGACCGCCCGTGCCTGAGCCAGCAGCGTCCAGTGCGCGCGCCGCCGCTCGGGCCAGCCCGCCGGGATCACCAGGGTCTCGGCGCCGGCGTCGACGAGTGAGCGGAAGAGTTCGGGGAAACGGAGGTCGTAACAGGTGGCCACGCCGAGCGTGGTCCCGGGCAGCCGGACCGTCACCAGGTCCCGCCCGGCACCCATCAACACGGCCTCGCCCTTGTCGAAACCGAAGCGATGAATCTTGCGGTAGGCGGCAGCCGGTTCACCGGACGGGGAGAAGATGAGAGAGGTGTTGTAGAGCGTCCCGTCGTCCGCGGCGGAGCCGCTGTCGGACGCTGCGCGCTCGGGGATGGAGCCGGCGTGCAGCCACACGCCCGCGTCGCTCGCCGCCTTGGCCATGACCTCGTACGTCGGCCCTTGGAGCGGCTCGGCCGCACGGCTGAACTGCTCGTAGGCGAAGGCACCGGTGGTCCACAGCTCGGGCAGGACCACGAGGTCGGCCCCGGCCTGCTCCCGCACCAGCGCGGCCGCCCGCTGCCGCCGGGAGTCGACCGATTCGCCCTCGTTCACGGCGATCTGGATCAGCGAGGCGCGCACACTACCACCGTCCTGGCATTCGAGTCGTCCACACAGGCCTACGATCGTCACACGAAAGCACTGCCGGGGTGCCTGCAGGCAGCGTAACTTAGCCTCCCAGACGCCCGCCGAAGTGCAGCCGCCGCCCGCTGGCACCGCCGCCGCAACCTGCCCGTGTACCGACCGCCGAGGGGTCCCGTTCCGTGAGTCTGCATCCCACCCTCCAGCCCTACGCCGACGCCTGGACCCACTCCATCGACGCGATATCCGAGATGGTCCAGTCGCTCGTGGAAGGCGAGTGGAACCGGCGGACCCCGTGCCCCGGCTGGTCGGTGCGGGACATCGTGTCCCATGTGATCGGCCTGGACTGCGAGATGCTCGGCGACCCGCGCCCGATCCACTCGCTCCCCCGTGACCTCTTCCACGTCACCACCGAGCACCAGCGGTACATGGAGATGCAGGTCGACGTCCGCCGCCACCACACGGCGCCGGAGATGACGGCCGAGCTGGAGTACACGGTCATCCGCCGCAACCGCCAGCTGCGAGGCGAGTCCCGCGACCCCGGCACCAAGGTACGCGGCCCGCTGGGCTCGGAGATCACCCTGGAACAGGCCTACCGCGCCCGCGCATTCGACGTGTGGGTGCACGAGCAGGACCTGCGCACGGCCCTCGGCCGGCCGGGCAACCTGGATTCGCCGGGCGCGTACGTCGTGCGGGACGTGCTGCTGGAGGCGCTGCCCAGGGTCGTCGCGAAGGACGCGGACGCGCCGCGCAGCTCGGCGATCGTGTTCGACGTGCACGGCCCGGTGGAGTTCCTGCGCACGATCCGCGTCGACATCCAGGGCCGCGGCACCCTGGAAACCGCCCCGGCCCTCGGCCCCGCCGCCACCCTCACCCTCGACTGGGAGACCTACGTCCGCCTCGCCTGCGGCCGCGTCACGCCGGAGGCGGTGGCGGACCGGGTGAAGACGGAGGGCGACCAGGACGTGGCAGCGGCAATCCTGCGCAACTTCGCGGTGACGCCGTAGTCCTGCGCAGCCACCGGCACCAGGTGCTCATGCGGGAACGTGGACCGTCTCCACCCGGCTGGCCACCAGCCGCTCCCGCTCCCGCCGGGCCGCCCGCCCCCGCAACCGCAGGATCTGGGACACCCCCAGTGCCTGCAGCACGAACACGGCACTGAACGCCACGGCGTAGTCGTCCCCCGTGGCGTCCAGCAGCACCCCGACCGCGAGCAGCGTCGTCATCGAGGCGACGAATCCGCCCATGTTGGTGATGCCGGACGCCGTGCCCTGTCGCTCGGGCGGGTTGGCGGGCCGCGCGAAGTCGAAGCCGATCATGGAGGCCGGTCCGCAGGCACCCAGCACCGTGCACAGCGTGACCAGCAGCCACATGGGCGCGTGCTCGCCGGGATACAGCAGCGTCGTCGCCCACAGCAGCGCGGTCGTCCCGACCGTGCCCAGCGCCAGCGGCAGCCGCGCCGCGTGGTGCCGGGCGACGATCTGGCCGTAGACGAGGCCGACCGCCATGTTGGACAGCACGATCAGGGTGAGCAGCTCACCGGCCGTGGTGCGGCTGAGCCCCTGTGCCTGGACCAGGAACGGCAGGCCCCACAGCAGCAGGAACACCATCGCCGGGAACTGGGTGGTGAAGTGCACCCACAGCCCGAGGCGCGTGCCGGGCTCCCGCCAGGCCGCGGCGATCTGCCGGCGGACATAGGCCGCGCCCTGGTGCGGCGACGGCTCTGGCTCGTGCCCGTCGGGGTGGTCCTTCAGGAACAGCAGGGTCAGCACGAGGACCACGGCCCCGGCGAACGCGCTGCCCGCGAACGCCGGGGTCCAGCCGATGCCGTGCAGCAGCCGGGCGAGGACCAGGGTGGAGACCAGGTTGCCCGCCATGCCGATCAGCCCGGCGAGCTGCGCGACCAGCGGCCCGCGCCGGGCCGGGAACCAGCGGCTGCCGAGCCGCAGCACGCTGATGAAGGTCATCGCGTCACCGCAGCCCAGCAGGGCGCGGGAGGCGAGGGCGGTGCCGTAGGAGGGCGAGAAGGCGAAGCCCAGCTGCCCGGCGGTGAAGAGGACCGCCCCGATGCTCAGCACCTTCTTGGTGCCGAGCCGGTCGACCAGCAGGCCGACGGGTATCTGCATGCCGGCGTAGACCAGCAGCTGGAGGATGGAGAACGTCGACAGGGCGGAGGCGCTCACCTGGAAGCGGTCGGCCGCGTCGAGGCCGGCCACGCCCAGCGAGGTACGGAAGATGACGGCGACGAAGTAGACAGCCACGCCTATGGACCACATGGTGACGGCGCGCCGGCCACCCGGAGGATCACCCGGAAGAGTGGCGTTCCCGGACGGACTGCTCATCGCACCTCGCCCCGGGCGAGGTGCGAGAACCAGCTCACATGCCGGTGCACGACGTCGACGGCCGCCTCCGCGTCCCCGGCACGCAGCGCGTCCAGGATCTCCTCGTGCTCGGCGAGCGTCTTGGCGATCCGGTCGGGGTGGGAGTGCATGACGGCGACGCCCATCCGCAGCTGCCGGTCGCGCAGCTGGTCGTAGAGCCGGGACAGGATCGCGTTGCCGCCGCTGCGCACGATCTCGGCGTGGAAGCAGCGGTCGGTCACCGCGGCCGCGGCCAGGTCACCGGCGGCGGCCTGCGTCTTCTGCAGCTCCAGCAGCTCGGTCAGCCGCTCCAGCAGACCGGGCGGGGCGGGCACGGCCTTGCGGGCGGCGTGCTCCTCGACCAGCTGGCGGGTCTCCACCACGTCGGCGATCTCCTGCGCCGAGACGGGCAGCACCAGGGCGCCCTTCTTCGGGTACAGCCGGATCAGGCCCTCGACCTCCAGCCGCAGCAGCGCCTCCCGCACGGGTGTGCGCGAGACCCCGACGGCCTCGGCCAGCTCACCCTCGGTGAGCAGGGTCCCGCCCTCGTAGCGACGGTCGAGGACGCCCTGTTTGACGTGGGCGTACACACGGTCGGCGGCGGGCGGCGGCTTGTCGTGCCGGCGTGCGGGCTGCTGTACGGCCGTCTTCATGCCCACAGGATAGATACAACACGTACGCATACGGCAGCGGCGTCCAGCATCCGGACGTGACACACATGACCCTCAGCGACGGCACAACTTTCTGTGCTACTTACGTGTCTCACATGTGCGGCCCCCTTGCCCCCGCACCTCAACTCGGCCGCACTCCAGGGGCATTCACGACAATCGGGGTATTCCACTTTGATTACCGGCATTAAGGGCACACGCCGTACGCGTCTCCACAGAGCCGCCGCCGTCGCCGTCACCTCCGGCGCACTGCTGGCGACCGGTGCCCTCACCGCGGCGCCCGCTCAGGCCGTCACGACGCCCTCGATCGTGGCCAAGGGCGGCTACGTGATGAACGACGCGAACCACTCGACGCTGTTCAACAAGAACATGGACACGCCGCTCTCCACCGGCTCCACGACCAAGATCATGACCGCCAAGGTCGTGCTCGCGCAGCCGAACCTGAACCTCGACAAAAAGGTGGTGATCCAGAAGGCGTACAGCGACTACGTCGTCAAGAACAACGCCTCGCAGGCGCACCTGATCGTCGGCGACAAGGTCACCGTCCGCCAGCTGCTCTACGGCCTGATGCTGCCGTCCGGCTGCGACGCCGCCTACGCGCTCGCCGACACCTACGGCTCGGGCTCCACCCGTACCGCGCGCGTGAACAACTTCATCGGCAAGATGAACGCCGCCGCGAAGAGCCTGAACCTGAAGCACACCCACTTCGATTCCTTCGACGGCATCGGCAACGGCAACAACTACTCCTCGCCGCGCGACCTGACGCTGATCGCCAGCAGCGCGATGAAGAACGCGACGTTCCGCACGGTCGTCAAGACGAAGGCGTACACCGCCAGGACCGTCACCAAGTCGGGCGGCACCCGCACCATGCAGACGTGGACGAACACCAACACGCTGCTCTCCAGCTACAGCGGTGCCATCGGCGTGAAGACCGGCTCCGGCCCGGAGGCCCAGTACTGCCTGGTCTTCGCCGCGACCCGGAACGGCAGGACGCTCATCGGCACGGTCCTGGCCTCCAGCTCCAAGCCGCAGCGCGCGGCGGACGCCACGAAGCTCCTCAACTACGGCTTCGCCAGGCTGGGCTGACACCCACCAGGCACTGACGGGCCCGTCGCGCGAGCGGCGGGCCCGTTGTGCTGCCCGGATGCACGATGAAACCGATGGTGCTAGTCTCATTGGCACCATGCTGCTGCGTCTGGACAAGACCGACACCCGCCCCCTGCACGAGCAGGTCGCGGCGGCGATCCGGCGGGCCGTCGCCGAGGGCGAGTGCCGCGCCGGCGACCGGCTGCCCTCGGCCCGCGATCTCTCCACGGCACTGGACATCAACGTCAACACCGTCCTGCGCGGCCTGCGCGAACTGCGCGACGAAGGCCTGCTGGAGTTCCGCCGGGGCCGGGGGATCACCGTGGCCGAGGGAGCCGACCGGCGGTCCGGACTGCAGATCAGGGTGCGGGAGCTGGTCGCGGAGGCATCCCGGCTCGGCTACAGCCGCACCGACCTCATCGAGATGATCCGGGGGGCGACGACATGACGGACGGGGACGGCGACATGACGGACGGGGACGGTCCCGAAGGCGGCCGGAGCCGCGCCACCCGCTGGGGGACCGCGGGGTGCGTGGCGGCCGTCGCCGCACTGCTCGCGGGCCTGCCCTGGGCCGCGCACGACCGGCTGCCCGACCGGCTGGCGACCCACTGGAGCGGCGGCAGCGCCCCCGACGGCTCGTCGCCGCTGTGGGCCGTCTCCCTGTTCCCGGCAGGCCTCTGGCTGCTGATCGCCCTGGGGGTGAGCGTGCGCCGGCGCCGCTCCCGGCCGGCCGTACGCCCCTGGCGGGCGATCGCACTGGCGCCCACGGCGACGTCGCTCGTCGGCGCGCAGGCGTCCCTCGTCCGCGCGAACCTCGACCGCGCCGACTGGCACGAGGCCCGGGAGCCGGCCCTGGACATCGTGCTGATCCTCGCGGGGATGGCGGTCGCCGGCGTGCTGGCCTGGCGATGGAGCACCCGGCCGGGCACCGCGTCGGCCCCCGGCACCCCCGGACTGAACCTGCCGGAGGGCGAGCGGCTGGTGTGGTTCTCCCGCGCGGCCAACCACTGGCTGCAACTGCTGGCCGCGCTGGCCGGCCTCGTCGCCGCCGGCGCCCTGGTGGCCCTGGCCGTCGGTCCGGCCGACCCCACCGCACTGTGGCCGGTGTGCGGATGCTGCTGCGTCGCCGCCCTCGCCTGCGCCGCGTTCTCCTCGGTCCAGGCGAAGGTGTCGGAAGCGGGCCTGGAGGTGTCGTTCGGACCGCTCGGCTGGCCCGTCCGCCGCTGGTCCCCGGCCGCCATCGAGTCCGCCCGGTCCGAACACCGGTTGCCGTCCCAGGTCGGCGGCTGGGGCTACCGCCTCAGCGGCCTCGGCACGACGGTGATGCTCCGCGCCGGCGACTGTCTCGTCATACGCCCCCGGGGCCGTCGTACGGACTTCGCGGTGAGCGTGGACGACGCGGAACGCGGCGCGGCCCTGCTGAACGCACTGCGACAGCGGACCTGAGCCGGGCATGGACATCCCGGGGATGCAGGGGAGCCAAGGGAGCGAGGACAGTTCGGGGACTTCGGGGGCCGGGAGGACTCCTTCGGGGACTCGGGGGACTCCAGGGAGTCCGGGGGAGGGCGGCCGGGCGGTGCCCTGGGACACGGCGGCGCCGCTGGTCCGGGCCGCGCAGAACGGGGACGCCCTGGCGATGGACGAACTGCTCGCGCTGGTGACGCCGTACGTGACCCGGCTCTGCCGCCCGATCGCCCCGCACGACGTGGCCGACGCCGTACAGGAGTCCCTGCTGGCGGTCTTCAAGGGCCTGCGCACACTCCGCGATCCCCAGGCGTTCTACGGCTGGGTGCGGACGGCCACCGTGCGCGAAGCGGTACGGGTCGCCCGCCGCACCCCGGCCGAGGAACCGGCCGACCCCACCGACCTGGCCCGTCTCGGCGGACTGCGTGCGGACACCGACGGGGAGTTGCCGGCGGATGTGCGGGACGTACTGGCCCGGCTCCCCGTCCGGCACCGCGCGGTCCTGGTGCTGCGCGAACTGGAGGGCCTGGACGAGGCCACCGTCGCCGGTCTGCTCGGCATCCCGCAGGGCACCGTGAAGTCCCGGCTGAGCCGGGCTCGTTCCTCGTTCCGGAAGGCGTGGTCGCGATGAATTCCTCCGATCCGGTGCTGCGACTGCGAGTACTGGCCGCCGGGCTGCACGCCGGCCTGTATGCCGAGGAGCATCTGGCGCTGCCCTACGACCGGGTGTGGACGGTGGTCGCGGACCTGGAGGCGGAACTGCCCCACCTCGTGCCGTTCCTGCGCGAGTTCCGCGTGCCGCCCGGCGACGCCGACCGCAAACGGGCGCTGGCAGTGGGCCGTTCCGGACTGACGGAGTCCTTCGAGGTCCGGCTGTCTCCCGGCTGGTGCCTGATGCAGTCCCGCCTGATCGTCGGCGGCATGGCGGCCGTCCCCGAGGCGGGCGGCACCCGCTTCGCCGTCCTCGGCGCCACCCGCCCCACCGCCCTGCGTCCCGCACAGTGGATCTACGACCGCCTGCTCGGCGAACGGCGCGGACGGGCGTTCACCCGCCGGGTCGCCGAGCGGGCGGTGCTCCGCTAGATCTCCTGGGCGAAGGGGGTGAATGGCGCGAAGGGGGCGAGCATTTCGCGGATGGCCTCCGCGACCTGCTCCGGCCGCTCCTGCGGCAGATGGTGCCCGGCCCCCGGCACCAGCCGTACGCGCATCTCGTCGGCGTACGGTTCGGCACCCGCCAGCATCGACGGCACGACCACGTTGTCCCGCTCCCCGCCGAGCAGGAGCGTCGGCACGGTCAGCCGCTGCCGCCGCGCGGCACCCCGCACCAACGCCGGTATCTCGCGCAGGACGTACTGCCAGAACATCGACTGACCGGCGACGGCGCTCTGCGAGGTCGCAGCGGCGTACTCGGCGAGCTCCGCCTCCGTCCACGCGGTCGCCGGGTCGGCGACCTGGTGACGCAGCAGGAAGCGGGTGAAGCCGGGCCAGTGCCGCAGCACGGCCCGCCCGAGCACCGGGTACTCGACGAACGCGGTGAACCACAGCCGCCACAGGTTGGGCAGGACGGCGCGATGCCGGGGCCAGGGGTGCGACATGTTGAGCGCGACATACCCGGTGAACCGCTCGGGCGCGCGCAGGCACAGCCGGAACCCGAGGTACGCTCCCCAGTCGTGCCCGACCAGCCCGACCCGCTCCAGCCCGAGCACGTCGAGCAGCGCGAGGGCGTCGTCCGCCAGGCCGTCCATGTCGTAACCGCGCCGTGTGCTCTCCGACCAGCCGAAGCCGCGCAGGTCCGGGCAGAGCAGCCGGTACCCGTCGGGCAGGTGTCCGGCGACCTTGTGCCAGGCGTACCAGTGCTGGGGGAAGCCGTGCAGCATCAGCAGCGGGGTGCCGGTGCCGCCGTACTCGGCGAGGTGCAGTCGGGTGCCGCGGACGGTCGGCCAACGGTGCTCGGCACGCTCGTCGTTGGGCAGCGGTCGTTCGGTGTGCGGTGCCATCCGTGACCCCTCTCGGGCCGGTGCGGTCCCCCGTCGGGCCCGCGTCGCCGGGTCAGGAGTCGGCGTCAGCGCGAAAGGTTCCCTCCCTTCTGTTTCTTGTCATCTCTCGGCATCGCCCCGAGCAGCGAGCTGATCGTAGGTCTTGAAGGTGTACGAGGCGTCGTACGACAGCAGGTTGCCTTCGGTGGCCGGCAGGCCGAGACGTCGGTTGAGGGGGCCGGTGAGGGGTCCGCAGCGTTCGGCCGCCGGGGCGGTGAAGGTGTCGTCGTAGGCCGAGAACTCGATCACCGGAGGGTCCTGGGAAACCCACTTGGAGGGGCCGGAGCGCTTCAGTTGGAAGTCGACGGGCTCGCCCGCGCCGATCGTGCAGCCGTGCGGCACCAGCGGGCCGAGGAGGCGGAAGCGGAGACTGAACTGCCCGGTGTAGAAGTCGGACCGGCCGCCGTACTCCGGCTGTATCGCCAGTGCCAGGACGGCCGCGCGATCGCCCGCCGGCGTGCCGGTCAGTCCCCCCGGTACGGCGGTGGGGGAGCTGTGCATCGCGCCCCACACCTGGCCCTTGCTGCCGTCCGGCATCGGTCCCTCGGCGTGTGTCATGGTGATCGGGGCGAGGCTCACCGTCGTCCTTCCGACCGTCAACCGCGGGGCGGCCGTGTGCACTTCGCATCTCCACCGGCTCGGGTCGACGCCGTCGGGCAGTGCCGGGCAGTCGCTGAAGTCGGTCGCGGAGGCGACGCTGACGCGAGGCGCCGCGTAGGCGACACCCGGTGCGCACACCGCCGCCGTACCGGCGAGGACGGCGGCACCCGCGAGGGCGGCGACACGGCGGGCGGAGGAGGAGGAGGGGGAGCGGGAGGCGACGGAGGAGGAGCGGGCGGAGGAAGGGTAACCAGGGTGGGCGGCAGCGGATTTCGTCATGTCACCAGCGTGCCGCCGTGGCCACTCCCCCACCATCGGTGACGTCCCCGAGACCACCCGGACCCATCCCTGATACGACGTCAGGGCCGGGCCGCCCGGGCCGGCCCGTCAGGAGCGGACCGTCAGGGCGCGCCTGTCCGGGCCGGACAGTCCGGGCCCAGGAGCCCCATCTCAGCGGAACCCAGGAATCCGCCGGAGCTCACCGATCTTCAGTGCTTTGCCCACCACCACATAGAAGAGACCGAGTGCGAGCGAGCCGGCGACGGTCCGCAGAGCGGCCCCCGACGTGCCGTCCCCCAGCACACCGGCGCAGCCCCGCGCCGCCGCCCAGCCCGCCGCCGCGGCAACGCCACCGGCGCACAGCAGCTTGGCGTAGGTGCCGCGCAGGGTGCCGTCGTCGAGCCGGCCGCCGGTGCGGCGGGCCAGCAGACGGGCGGTGAGGAGCAGTCCGGCGACGTAGGAGACGGTGTAGGCACCGGCCATGCCGGTGACCGCCCACCGCACCGGCAGCAGCAGATGGCAGGCGGTGGCGAGCGCGATGTTCACCACCTGGGTCCATACGGCCATGAAGAACGGCGTCCGGGTGTCCTCGAAGGCGTAGAAGCCGCGCAGCAGCAGGTACTGCGCGGAGAACGGGATCAGCCCGAGCCCGAAGGCCTGCAGCATGTGCCCCAGGGGCTGGGCGGTGGCGGCGTCGGCGGCGCCGTGGGCGAAGAGGAGGACGGCGATGTCCGGCCCGAGCGCGGTGAACAGGAAGGCGGCCGGGACGATCACGACCCCGCTGACCCGCAGCGCCCGCGACAGATCGGTACGCAGATCGGCGATCCGCCCCTCGGCGGCCGCCTTGCTCATGCGCGGCAGCAGCGCCGTGACCAGGGAGACGGTGACGATGGACTGGGGCAGCATCCAGATCGTCTGCGCGGTGCTGTACGCCGTGTAGCCGACGCCCGCTTTGGGTAGTTCAGTGTCGGCGGCAGTGGCGTAGTTGGTGACGACGGTGAGTCCGACCAGGTTGGTCAGCACGAACAGCAGCGTCCATTTGGCGGCGTGGACCCCGGAGCCGAGTCCCGCACCGCGCCAGTCGAAGCGCGGCCGGAAGCGGAAGCCCGCGGCGCGGGCGAAGGGGACGAGGGCGAGGGCCTGTACGGCGATTCCGAGGGTCGTACCGATACCGAGCCAACGGACCTGGGCGTCGGTGACGTCGGCGACGGAACGGGGGACGGTCATCATTCCCAGGTAGACCCCGAACATCGTCACGAGCACGACATTGTTGAGCACGGGCGTCCACATCATGGCGCCGAACTTCTCGCGGGCGTTCAGCACCTGGCCGAGGATGGCGAACAGGCCGTAGAAGAAGATCTGCGGAAGCAGGAACCGCGCGAAGACGACGGTCAGCCGGAACGCCTCGTGCTCCTTGGGCGTATCCCTTATGTACAGGCTCACGATCTCCGGTGCCGCCCACACGGCGAGCACCGTCCCGACGGCCAGCACGCTGACGACAAGGGTCACGAGCCGTTGCTCGTACGCCCGCCCGCCATCGGCCTGCGTGGCCCGGGCCCGCACCAGCTGCGGCACCAGCACGGCGTTCAGCGCACCGCCGATCAGCAGGGTGTAGAGGCTGGTCGGCACGGTGTTGGCGGTGTTGTACGTGGTGGCCAGCAGCCCCGTCCCGAGCGCGGCCCCCTGCAACACCTGCCGGATCAGCCCACTGGCCCGCGAGACGACGGTACCGCCGGCCATGAGCACAGAAGCCCGCCCGACGCCCGCTTCCGCCTTGGGCTTGGCATGCCGGGCTGCTGTGGTCTTCTCCCCCGTTACCATGCCGTAAATCTACGGTAGTTGGGATCACCTGCCGCGAGCAGGACGACCAACGAAACGGACCCATGCGGCGGGACTCAGGGCGAGCATCGGCCCGGCGGGGTTCTTGGAGTCACGGACGGCGACGGTGTGGCGGGGAACTGTCGGCCGGTCGTGGTCCAGAGGAGACTCCCGGGCGCATGACTCGAATAAGGTGCTGATGACTTTGCGCCCCCGCCCCGGAGGCCACCCTCCCTTCGTCGTTCCTCCCGAGATGCCCAGCGCCACCATCCCACCGGCATAAACAGGAACGCCATGGAAGAGAATCAGCCCGGAGGACTTGTGACGCCGCCTGCCGAATACGGTCCGTCTGCCTGAGGCAGGGCCGACTGCTGGGGGCCGGGAGGAAATGCGCCTGTTGGTCCGGCCTCTCCGCCTGCACCTTCGGCGGGCTGGTCGTCGGCACCGACGGTCACCGCTTCGCCGTGCTCGTCCAGGTCGGTGAGGACAGACGCCCCGTCCCGGTGTCGGAGGTTTTCGGGAAACTTCACCCTCAATCGTGAACATCAACCTTGCAGGTGGCATATTCGAATTCCTCCGCTCTACGTTCCGCAGCGGAGGTGGTTCACATGAGCGAACCCAGCAAGCGACCCGACTCGTCCGAACGGCACGAGGCGATCGACATCAGCGACTTCGTGTACGCGGCGACCGGAGCCCGTGTGCGGAGGCTGACCATGCCGGACGGGAGTCACTGGTTCCCGGCGGTGGATGTGTGCAAGGAGCTCGGGCACACCAACTCTCGGCAAGCTCTCGCCGATCACGTGCCCGAAGGGCACCGAGAGATTCTCGAGACCGTAACTGGAGCTTACGGTCTCAGCATTCCCGCAGGCAGGGAGTGGCGCCGAGACCTGAATGTCATCTCTCTGCAGGGTCTCATCCTCCTCGTCAACGCCTGCACCAAAGCTGCCTGCGCTCCCTTCAAGCAGTGGGCTGCCGAGGTGATCGAGACCGTGCAGCGAGAGGGTTCCTACACTCTGCAAGAGGCCGAGGTGCAGCCCACCGAACCAGGTGCTCCGATCGCGTACGCCATGCCCGAGCAGGTCGCCGAGGCCATCGTCCGGCTGGAGGCGCACAATCTTCAGCTGGATGAGGAACTCGCAAACGGGCAACGCAAATCGATCGAGCTGCAGCAGGAGACACTGGCCCTGCAGCACGAATCATTGGTCATGCAGCGGGAAATGCTGGTCATGCAGCGGGAGATGCTGGCCACCCAAAAGGCCACCCTCGCCGTACAGCAGGCCATGGTCCGGGCCATGGAACGGATCGCGGACCGGCTCGATGCCTTGGCGCCGGGCGCCCGGACGACTGGTGAGCACGTCAAGGAGTTGCCCACCACGGCTTCCGTACTGGCCGACTGGCGGCAACGCCTCTCGGCGACGGAGGACGTGTGGACCGTGGCCGTAGTGATCGCACCCGTTCTCGTCGAGAAGGGCGAACTGCGCGAGCCGCTCGATTCGATCGCAGCCCGTACGGGGCTCTCGGTGCCCCGCGTCGACGAATGCCTGCGACTGCTCCGCAAGCACGCCTGCATCCGCTCCCGTGGCGGAGCCGAGGACGGGGCGCCGGTGTACGTGCTCCACCGGGCCTGAGAGCCGAGCGCAGCACAGAGGGGGCGGTCGCAAGACGAAGTTGCGGCCGCCCCCTCAGGGTTTGCAACGCTATCAGCGCCGGACCGTCACGCCCAGGTGATCAACCTCTTCGGCTGCTCCAGAACCGCCGCCACATCCGCCAGCACCTTCGAGCCCAGCTCACCGTCGACCAGGCGGTGGTCGAAGCTCAACGCCAGGGTGGTGACCTGACGCGGCTTGACCTTGCCCTTGTGCACCCACGGCTGGAGCTTGATCGCGCCGACCGCGAGAATCGCCGACTCACCGGGGTTGAGGATCGGCGTGCCGGTGTCGACGCCGAAGACGCCGACGTTGGTGATCGTCACCGTGCCGCCCTGCATGGCCGCGGGGGAGGTCTTGCCCTCCCGCGCCGTCGACACCAGCTCGCCGAGCGCAGCGGCCAGTTGCGGGAGGGTCTTCTCGTGCGCGTCCTTGATGTTCGGCACGATCAGGCCGCGCGGGGTGGCCGCCGCGATGCCCAGGTTGACGTAGTGCTTCTGCACGATCTCCTGGTTCGCCTCGTCCCAGGACGCGTTGATCCCCGGGTTGCGCTTGATGGCGACCAGCAGGGCCTTGGCGATGAGCAGGAGCGGATTGACCCGCAGGCCCTGCATCTCCTTGTCCTGCTTGAGCTCCTCGACCAGCTTCATCGTGCGGGTCACGTCGACCGTCACGAACTCCGTGACGTGCGGCGCCGTGAACGCCGAGCCGACCATCGCCGCCGCCGTGGCCTTGCGGACGCCCTTCACCGGGATGCGGGTCTCGCGCGTGCCGTCGTACGAGGCGACCGGCGCCGGCGTCACGGCGGGGGCCGGAGCGACCGGAGCCGCCACCGGCTCAGCCGCCTTCGGCGTGGCCGCCGCATGGACGTCCTCGCGCGTGATGACGCCGTCCGGGCCGGACGGGATGACCGTGTGCAGGTCGACGCCGAGGTCCTTGGCCAGCTTGCGCACCGGTGGCTTGGCCAGCGGGCGGGGCTTGTCGGTGACCGGCGCGTGGCCGTTCAGCTCGGACTGGATCGCCTGGGCCGGGGCCGGGACGGTGACCTCCGGGCCCTTGCGCGGGCGGCGCTTGGTGGAGGAGGTCGCCACGCCGTAGCCGACGAGGACCGGCTGGCGGCCCTCCGGCTTCGGCTCGTCCTCGGCCGGCCGGGCGGACTCGGCCGGCTGAGCGGGCTCGGCCTTGGGCTGTTCCGCCTGAGGTGCCGCCGCGCCGCCCGCCACGTCCACCGCGATGATGGCCGTACCCACGTCCACCGTGGTGCCCTCGGGGAAGTGCAGGGAGCGGACCACGCCGTCGTAGGGGATGGGGAGTTCGACGGCCGCCTTGGCGGTCTCGACCTCGCACACCACCTGGCCGTCGGTGACCGTGTCACCCGGCTGGACGTACCACTTGAGGATCTCGGCCTCGGTGAGTCCCTCGCCGACGTCCGGCATCTTGAACTCGCGTACGGACGCTTCCGTCATCGTCGTCACGACCCTCTCCTCAGTACGCCAGCGAGCGGTCGACGGCGTCGAGCACGCGGTCCAGGTCCGGCAGGTACTCCTCCTCCAGGCGCGCCGGCGGGTACGGGGCGTGGTAGCCGCCGACCCGGAGCACGGGGGCTTCGAGGTGGTAGAAGCAGCGCTCGGTGATCCGGGCGGCGATCTCCGCGCCGGAGCCGAAGAACACCGGGGCCTCGTGGACCACGACCAGGCGACGGGTCTTCTCCACCGAGGCCTGGATGGCGTCGAAGTCGAGGGGGGAGACCGAGCGCAGGTCCAGGACCTCCAGGGACTTGCCCTCCTCGGCCGCCGCGGCGGCGACCTCCTGGCAGAGCTTCACCATCGGGCCGTAGGCGGCCAGGGTCAGATCGGTGCCCTCGCGGACGACCTGCGCCTTGTGCAGGGGCGCCGGGATCGCCTCGACGTCCACTTCCCCCTTGTCCCAGTAGCGGCGCTTGGGCTCGAAGTAGATCACCGGGTCGTCGCTCTGGATGGCCTGCTGCATCATCCAGTACGCGTCCGACGCGTTCGACGGAGACACGATCTTCAGGCCCGCCACGTGTGCGAACAGGGCCTCGGGGGACTCCGAGTGGTGCTCGACCGCGCCGATGCCGCCGCCGTAGGGGATGCGGACGACGACCGGCATCTTGACCTTGCCCAGCGAGCGCGCGTGCATCTTCGCGAGCTGGGTGACGATCTGGTCGTAGGCCGGGAAGACGAAGCCGTCGAACTGGATCTCCACCACCGGGCGGTAGCCGCGCAGGGCGAGGCCGATCGCGGTGCCGACGATGCCGGACTCGGCGAGGGGGGTGTCGATGACGCGGCTCTCGCCGAAGTCCTTCTGCAGCCCGTCCGTCACCCGGAACACGCCGCCGAGCTTGCCGACGTCCTCGCCCATGACCAGGACCTTGGGGTCGGTGTCCAGGGCGCGGCGCAGCGACTCGTTGATGGCCTTGGCCATCGCCATCTTCTCGGCCATCTCAGTGACCCCCTTCTGCGTCCGCGAACGACGCCTGGTATGCGGCGAACTGGGCTCGCTCCTCGTCGACGAGCGCGTGCCCGTCCGCGTACACGTTCTCGAAGATGGCGAAGTGGTCCGGGTCGGGCATGGCGCGGACCGCTTCGCGCACTCGTTTGCCCAACGCCTCGGACTCGGCCTCCAGTTCCGCGAAGAATCCCTCGTCCGCGTGGTTTGCGGCTTCCAGGTACCGGCGAAGGCGCAGGATCGGGTCCTTCGCCTCCCAGGCCAGCCGCTCCTCGTCGCCCCGGTAACGGCTGGGGTCGTCGGAAGTGGTGTGGGCGCCCATGCGGTACGTGTACGCCTCGACCAGGGTGGGGCCCTCGCCCTCGCGGGCGCGCTCCAGCGCCCACTTGGTGACCGCCAGGCAGGCCAGCACGTCGTTGCCGTCCACGCGCACGCCCGGGAAACCGAAGCCCTGCGCCCGCTGGTACAGCGGCACGCGGCTCTGCTTCTCGGTCGGCTCGGAGATCGCCCACTGGTTGTTCTGGCAGAAGAACACCACGGGCGCGTTGTAGACCGCGGAGAAGGTGAACGATTCGGCGACGTCGCCCTGGCTGCTCGCGCCGTCGCCGAAGTAGGCGATCACCGCGCTGTCCGCGCCGTCCTTGGCGATGCCCATCGCGTAGCCGGTGGCGTGCAGCGTCTGGGAGCCGATGACGATCGTGTACAGGTGGAAGTTGTTGCCGTTGGGGTCCCAGCCGCCGTTGTTCACGCCGCGGAACATGCCGAGCAGGTTGGTCGGGTCGACGCCGCGGCACCAGGCGACGCCGTGCTCCCGGTAGGTCGGGAAGACGTAGTCGTCGTCGCGCAGCGCCCGGCCGGAGCCGATCTGGGCGGCCTCCTGGCCCAGCAGCGAGGCCCACAGGCCGAGCTCGCCCTGGCGCTGCAGGGCGGTGGCCTCGGCGTCGAAGCGGCGGGTGAGCACCATGTCGCGGTACAGGCCGCGCAGGTCTTCGGGGGTGATGCCGGCGACGTAGGCGTCGTACTCGGCGTTCTTGACCCGCTTGCCCTCGGGCGTCAGCAGCTGTACGAGCTCCGGCTCGGTGTTCTTCGCGCGCGTGGCGCGCCCGGCGGTGCTGCGGGTGCCGGTCTTGGTGCCGGTGGTGCCGGCCTTGCCTGCGGCGCTGCGTCGCGGCTTGCGCGCGGCACTGCTGTCCACGGTCACGTGTGCTCCTCCGTCGTTCCGGCCCCCGGGGTTGCCGGTAGGCCAGTGCGGCTCACCTGTTTCGACCACCGGGCACGGGGTGGGTGCCACTCGGCCGGGAACAGGCGTGACAGGTGCCCCGGCGAGCGCCCTGCAACCATCACGTTACCCAGTGCTCCACATTTCTGTGAAACCCCACCTGACCTGCGATTTTGCTTGGATTTCCAAGTAAATCGGAGAAGCCTGGAAGCGCGCTGGTCACAGCCTTGCGAAAGGCCGGAGCAACGGCACGTTATCCCGCTGACCCAGCTCACGGGAAGAGTTTGCGTGTGAGACTGATTCTGCGAACGAACAGGGCGAAATCAGGGCATTTCTCCTCTACGACCATGAGGTCGGCCGGCGTGGCGTCCACGAGATGCTCTCCGGCGAGCCGGACATCGGGGGGTCCGCGAGCCCGGCACGGCGGCCCCGCGCCGGTGCGCATTCCGGCCATCCGGCCCGGCGCGGCGGTGCCGGAGGGGCGGCTGCCGGACGGCAGCGAAATCCTCGAACTGATCGGCGAAGCACTCGCCGGCTGCCGGATCGGCGAGCGTTTGCGTCTGACCGAGAAAACGATCAAGAATTAGTTTCCGGTCTGCTTTCCAAACCCAGGCGGAAGCGACGGAACTCTCTGATAGATCCTGCTGCGTGACCGAAAGAGATCAACAGCGACTGCCTGTGACAAGCCCCAGCTCACGGCGGCTTTTCGTGCCCTAGCATCTGCGGCGTGCCGCGCTCTTGTGTACCACCCCCCGTACCCCACGCGCCCCCTCTCAGCGCTCTGCTCCGCCTGTACGCCGCCGGTACCGCCGTCACGTGTGAGCCCGTCGACCAGGGCCTGCTGAACCGCGGTTACCGGCTGTGCACCACCCGCGGCCGCTACTTCCTCAAGCACCACTTCGACCCCGACACCGCCGACCCGGCCGCCATCGAGCGCCGCAACCGCGCCACCCAGCGCCTCGCCGACCTCGGCGTCCCGGTCTCCGTGCCGCTCGCGCACCGCGAGGGCCGTACGGTCGCCGTCGTCGGCGGCCATGCCTACGCCCTGCACCCCTGGATCGACGGCAGGCACCGCCACGGCGGCCAGCTCACGCGCGGGGAGAGCGCCCGGCTCGGGGCGCTCCTGGGCGCCGTGCACGCCTGTCTGGAGCGTGTGATGCCACCCAAGGGGCGCACGCGTCCGGCCACGAGCCCCCACCCCGTGGAGAGCGCCGACCCGGACGACACCTTCGCCCTCATCGACGACCTGCTCGCCCAGGTGCACCGCCACCGCCCCGCCGACGCCTTCGACGAACTCGCCAGGCACCGCCTGCTGGAACGCCGTGCGCTGCTGGAGCAGCACGCGGACCGGCGCCCGCCGCCCGGCGGCTCGGTGGGCTGGGTGCACGGCGACTTCCACCCGTTCAACCTGCTCTACAAGGACGACGCCCCGGCGGCCATCGTCGACTGGGACCGGCTCGGCGTGCAGCCCCGCGCCGAGGAGGCCGTACGCGCCGCAGCGATCTTCTTCGTACGGCCCGCGGGCGCCCTGGACCTGCCCAAAGTGCGCGCCTACGCGCGCGCGTACCGGCGCGCGGCCGGCGCCACGCCCTCGGAGCTGGCGGCGGCCGTGCACCGGGTGTGGTGGGAGCGGCTGAACGACTTCTGGATGCTGCGCTGGCACTACGAACGCGGTGACACGCGCGCGGACTGCCAGTTCCCGGCCGTGTCGGCGCTCGCGGTGTGGTGGACCCGCGAGTACGACGCGGTGTGCGACGCGTTCGTGCGGTGACCGCCTGCGGCCACCGGCCGGGTCGTCCCGGCCCGACCGCACCCGTGGCCGGGTCGGCTCACGGTGACGCCGTCACGGGCGCGGTGGGTGTCCTTCAACCGGTGGGGTCGCCCGCGCCGCCGTCCGCGGTGTTCCCGGTGGAGGTGCCGCCGTCGGTGGTACCCGCGTCCGTGCCGCCGTCCGCCGTGTTCCCGGTGGTGGTGCCGCCGTCGGTGGTACCCGCGTCCGTGCCGCCGGTGTCGGTGCCCCCGATCGTGCCGCCGGTCGTGGGGTCGGTGGACTGCGACGGGGAGGTCTGCGGGTCCGACGGCTCGTCGGTGGGGTCCGTGGACTGCGACTGCGAAGGCTGCGGGTCCGACGGCGTGTAGCCGGAGCCGCCCGAGTCCGTGTCCGAGCCGTTGTCGGTGGTGGTGTCCGTGGGCTGGTCGGTGCTGTCGTCCGACGGGGTCGGGGAGTCCGAGTGCGTCTTCGCGGGCTTCGAGTGCGTCGTCGTCGGCTTGGTGTCCGTGCCGGTGTGGGTTCCGTGGCCCGCGCTCTTGAGCGCGATCGCGACGCCCGCCGCGATCGCGACGACCGCGAGGACGGCGAGGATCCACAGCTTGCCGCGGCCGCTGCCCTTGTTGCCGTGCCCCTCGAAGCCGCCGTCGTCGCCGCTGCCGTAGCCCTGGGGCAGGATCGGCTGCGGGATCTGCGCGGTCCCGGCACCGAACTCGCCCGGGTGCTGCATCGCGGTGGTGCCCGTGAAGCCGCCCGCCGGGGTGTGCCGGCCGTCGTGCGCCTCCACCGGGCCGGTGTTCCAGGTACCGGTGTGGCCGCCCGCCTCGTAGAGCATCTGCAGGCCGTACTGGACCAGGCCGCGCATCTCCTCGGCCGTCTGGAACCGGTCGTCCGGCTCCTTGGCGAGCGAGCGCATGACCAGGCCGTCCAGCTCCGGCGGGCAGCCGTCGGAGACCTCCGAGGGCGGGGTCGGGATGTCCTGGACGTGCTGGTAGACCACCGAGAGGGGGGTCTCGCCGGTGAACGGGGGCCGCAGCGCGAGGAGTTCGTACAGCAGGCAGCCGGTCGCGTACAGGTCGGAGCGGTGGTCCACGGCCTTGCCGAGCGCCTGCTCCGGGGAGAGGTACTGCGGCGTGCCCATGACCATGCCGGTCTGCGTCATCGTTGTCGAGGCGCCGTGCAGGGCGCGCGCGATGCCGAAGTCCATCACCTTGACGGCACCGCTGTTGGTGATGATCACGTTGGCGGGCTTGATGTCGCGGTGCACGATGCCGTGCTGGTGTGAGTAGGCAAGCGCTTCCAGCACCCCGGACACGATGATCAGGGCCTGCTCGGGGCCCGGCGCCTCGGCGTTCAGCAGCAGATCGCGGATGGTGCGGCCCTCGACCAGCTCCATGACGATGTACGGCACCGACTGGCCGCCGACCACGTCCTCGCCGGAGTCGTACACGGCGACGATCGCATGGTGGTTGAGACCGGCGACGGACTGCGCCTCACGCGTGAAACGGGCCTTGGAGACCGGGTCCTCGGCGAGATCGGCACGCAGCAGCTTGACCGCGACCGTACGGCCCAGACGGACGTCCTCGGCCGCGAACACCTCGGCCATGCCGCCCCGGCCGAGCCGGTGCGTCAGCCGGTACCGGCCGTCGCCGACGAGCCCGCCGTTGCCCCACATCTCCGGCGCGTCCGACATACCGCCGCCACTCGCCTCGGGGTCGGACGGGCCCTGGGCGCGCTGCGTCTGTGCCATCAGTCCTCGCCGTCGTTTCTGCCCGCGGTGCGCGCGGTGTTGTTACGGTCTCCGTCGGCCACGCTACAGCCTCCGCGCGAGCCGCCGGTTCGGAACCGGAACCCGGACCGGCCGGAGCCAGACCGGCCATGAAACCCGTAGCACGCGCTGTCGTGCAAATTCTGTGCACCCGTCGTACGCCCCCTGTAACGCTTGCGCGACGCTTCTTGCGCGTACGGTCACGGAACGGGCACCGCGCTTGACGTGTCAGTGCCCTGGGGCAGACTTGGCCGGGAATGACACATTCGATCAAGGCCCGTGCGATGAGCGAACGCGCCGGACGGCCAGTGGGGGACGCGGAGAGATGAGCCAGGACGGCGCACACGGGCGGTACGCGGGGCAGGCGCTGGCCGGCGGCCGCTACCAGCTGCGCGACTTGCTCGGCGAGGGCGGCATGGCCTCGGTGCACCTGGCGTACGACGCCGTACTCGACCGCCAGGTCGCGATCAAGACCCTTCACACGGAACTCGGCCGGGAACAGGCCTTCCGCGAGCGCTTTCGCCGCGAGGCCCAGGCCGTGGCCAAGCTCACGCACACCAATATCGTGTCGGTCTTCGACACCGGCGAGGACGATCTGGGTGGTCTGACGACGCCGTACATCGTCATGGAGTACGTCGAGGGCCGCCCGCTGGGCTCGGCCCTCGAGGAGGACATCCGGCAGTACGGCGCGATGCCCGCCGACAAGGCGCTGAAGGTCACCGCGGACGTGCTGGCGGCGCTGGAGATCAGCCACGAGATGGGGCTGGTCCACCGCGACATCAAGCCGGGCAACGTGATGGTGACCAAGCGCGGCGTGGTCAAGGTGATGGACTTCGGCATCGCCCGCGCCATGCAGTCCGGTGTGACGTCGATGACGCAGACCGGCATGGTCGTCGGCACCCCGCAGTACCTCTCGCCCGAGCAGGCCCTCGGCCGCGGCGTGGACGCCCGCTCCGACCTGTACTCGGTCGGCATCATGCTGTTCCAGCTGGTCACCGGGCGGCTGCCGTTCGAGGCGGACTCGCCGCTGGCGATCGCCTACGCACATGTCCAGGAGGAGCCGGTGGCTCCTTCGTCGATCAACCGGTCCCTGCCGCCGGCCGTGGACGCCCTGGTCGCCCGCGCGCTGAAGAAGAATCCCAACGAGCGTTTCCCGACCGCCGAGGCCATGCGCGACGAGTGCCTGCGCGTCGCCGCCTCCTTCCAGGCGGCCGCGCCCAGCATCGTGCCGGGGGCCGCGCCGACGCAGAGCGGCGCGGGCGTCGGCTCCGCGGTGTTCCCGCCGGTCGACCAGACCGCCCAGCAGGCCCCCGGCCCGGTCCAGACGCCGTACACGGCAGGCCCGTACGGTGCGCCGCAGACGCCCGCCCCCTCCTACGGCTACCCGCAGCAGGGCGGCTATCAGACGCCGCCTGCGATGGGCTACGGCCCGCAGGCTCCGCAGGCCGCCCCGACCCCGCCGCCGTACACGATCTCCCCGCAGCCGTCCGCTCCGGGCTCCGGCGCGGGCAAGAGCAACAAGCCGGTGATCATCGGCTCGGTCGCGGTGTCGCTCGTCGCGGTCATCGCCCTGGTGGTCGCCCTGGCGCTGAGCAACAAGGAGGACAAGACCGCGAAGGGCGGGGCCAGTTCCTCCGCGTCCAGCTCTCACAAGCCGGGCTATCGCGGGCCGGACACAAGCCGGGTGATCGACAAGGAGAAGTGCACGGAGCCCGAGGAGTCCGCCACCGACCCCTCCAAGGTGGAACTGCCCACCTTCCAGTACAAGGACATCGACTCGGTGAAGGCGTGCTTCCAGGCCGCGGGCTGGGTGTACAAGATCGAGCACCAGGACGACAACACATGGGGCGAGGGCACGGTCTTGTCCCAGTTCCCCGCCGAGGGCACGGACATCGACAAGAAGAATCCCGGCACCATCCAGCTGACCGTCTCCACGGGCAATCCCCCGCAGTGACCGGGTAGGGCCCTCGAAGACGCCAACGTCGATACGCACTCCGGCGATTCACCGGGCGATCGAGGTGTGACGGGGCAACAGGACATGAAGGGACCGGCGATCGTTCGCCGGTCCCTTCGCGTGTACGGCTTTACAGGTACGGCCCGCCCGAACGGCCGCCGGTGCGGTGGTCGTCGCCGGCCTCGGGGCCGGTCATACCCGGCGGAAGCGCGCGGCGCATCTGTTCCAGCTGGGCCCGCGCGGCCATCTGCTGGGCGAACAGCGTCGTCTGGATCCCGTGGAAAAGGCCTTCCAGCCAGCCCACCAACTGCGCCTGAGCGATCCGCAGTTCCGCGTCGCTCGGGGTGACGTCGTCGGTGAACGGCAGGGAGAGCCGCTCGAGCTCCTCGACCAGCTCCGGCGCGAGGCCGTCCTCCAGCTCCTTCACCGAGCTGGCGTGGATCTCCTTCAGCCGCACCCGGCTCGCCTCGTCCAGAGGAGCCGCGCGCACCTCCTCCAGGAGCTGCTTGATCATGCTGCCGATCCGCATGACCTTGGCAGGCTGCTCGACCTGCTCCGTCAGCGGAGTCTCTCGGGAGTCGTCGTCCCCGTTGCCGCCGCCGAGCGCCATCCCGTCCTGGCCCACGACGAGGATCTGGGGATTCTCCGGCGACCGTTCGTTCCTCGGCATCTCCATGCCGCCATTCTCTCGCACCCGTACACCTCATCACCGTGGTGCCCCCTCATGGGGCTGATCCACCGTTTAGACCCAACGGAGCATTCTGAAATGCCCTGTTTGCCATTGAATGTGAGGCTTATTTCCGTCCGTTATTCATCGATCACGACATCCGGGCTACGGGAGGTCACCGACGTGACTCCATGGCTGCGCATCACCTTCCCCTGCGCACGGCTGCTGCTCGCCCTCGGGGCGGCCCTTCCCGCGTACGGCGCCGTCGCCCTGTACACCACGGCCGCCTACGCCGCCGAGCCCGCTCCCTCGGAGCACTCGGAGCACTCGGAGCGCCCGGGGCCCTCAGAGCCCTCGGTTCCTGGACACTCGGCGGGTACCGGGGCCGGTGCCCAGCGCCCTGACCGTCCGGACGGTCAGGACCGCCCGAAGCCGTCCGGTCACGATCACGGCCGCCAGGGCTTGCCCACCACCGGTCCCACCCTCATTCCCATACCCTCCGATTCCGCCTCCGCCTCGTACCGCCCGGCGGCCGTCGAGCCGACCCGTGCGGGCAGCCGCGCCGGCGAGGGCCGGATGCGGCCGGGCCGACCGGACGGGCCCGCGGCCGAGGTGGAGGGCGACGACGACCCCGTGCCCACCCGGACCCCGGACTCCGGCCGGCCGGAGGAGCCGGAGACCGCGGACCTCCCGGCCGCGACGCCGTCGGCCGCCCCTCATGACGCCGGCCTCGACCCCGCCAGGTCCCCGGCCCAGAACGCCGCCCGGCAGAACGAGAACAGCACCGAGCCGGTCCTGCAGATCCTCCCCCTGGGCAGCGGCCTGGTCCTGATCGGCCTCGGCCTGGCCCTGGCGTTCCTGGCCCTCAGACTCCGCAGAGGCTGAGGCAGCACAGGCGCACCGCAGCAGCACCCGGCCGGCGCGGGCAAGCGAAACCCGCCCCTCGCCGACCGCAGCACTGGGCTCCGTACCAGCACCCCGGCGTTATGGCGTCACCAGCAGCACCTTGCCGACATGGCCGCTCTCCTCCACCACCCGGTGCCCCTCAGCCGCCTCCGGCATCGCCAGCTCCCGGTCCACAACCGGCCGGACATGCCCCCCGGCAATCAACGGCCACACATGCTCCCGCACCGCAGCCACAATTGCCGCCTTCTCACTCAGCGGCCGCGCACGCAGCGAGGTCGCACTGATCGCGGCCCGCTTGCCGAGGAGCGCGCCGATGTTCAACTCGGCCTTGACCCCGCCCTGCAGACCGATGATCGCGAGGCGTCCGCTGACGGCGAGCGCCTGGACATTGCGGTCCAGGTACTTCGCCCCCATGTTGTCGAGGATCACATCGGCCCCCGCACCCCCGGTGGCCTGCTTGATCTCGGCGACGAAGTCCTGCTCGCGGTAGTTGATGAGGATGTCCGCGCCCAGCTCGGCACAGCGCTCCAGCTTCTCCTTCGTACCGGCCGTCACCGCGACCTTGGCCCCGACGGCCTTGGCGAGCTGGATGGCCATGGTCCCGATGCCGCTGGATCCCCCATGCACGAGCAGCGTCTCGCCGGGCCGCAGATGGGCGATCATGAACACGTTGGACCAGACCGTGCAGACCACCTCGGGCAGCGCGGCCGCCTGCTTGAGGTCGATGCCCTCGGGCACGGGCAGCAGCTGACCGGCCGGTACGACGACCTTCTCGGCGTAACCGCCGCCCGCGAGCAGCGCACACACCTCGTCGCCGACGGCCCAGCCGGACACACCGGGGCCGATCGCGGCGATCCTGCCGGAGCACTCCAGGCCCGGGTAGGGGGAGGCGCCGGGCGGCGGGTCGTAGAAGCCCTTCCGCTGCATGACGTCGGCGCGGTTGACGGCGCTGGCCACCACCTCGACCAGCACCTCGCCCTCGCCGGGCTCCGGGTCGGGGACCTCCGCCCACACCAGCGCCTCGGGACCACCAGGTTCAGGAATCGTGATCGCATGCATGTGCGTGACGCTACTCCCCACCCATGGCGTCCTGGGAGCAGACCCGCTCGCTCCCGGCGCCGGGGGTCGCACGGTTGATCGTGACGAGCCGGTCGATCAGCTGAAGGGGGGCGACGGCCGGCTGGTCATAACCGGCTGTTTCACGTGAAACACACCCCGATTCCGGCCGCCGCCCAGGGCAGATCGATCAACTCCGCCTCCTCGCCCTGCCGGGCCCCGCCCGGCGTGACGACGGCCAGCGCGTCCGCCGCGGCGATGCCACGGAGCATCGCCGGACCGTTGTAGTGCAGCGGTACGGCAAGGTCACCACGCAGTACCACGGGGATGAGCCGGGTGTCGTACGGATGCCCCTGGACCGCCTCCCGGAGGGGCAGCGTGTACGGCTCGGGGGCCGGGTGGGCGGCGAGCGTGCGCAGCAGCGGCTCGGCGAGCGTGAGCAGGCCGGAGACGGCCGCAAGGGGGTTGCCGGGCAGACCGACGAGGTGCTGGTTGTCCCTGGTGCGGGCCAGCAGCATGGGGTGGCCGGGCCGCACCTTGACACCGTCGACGAGGAGTTCGGCGCCGATGCGTTCCAGGATGGGATGGACGTGGTCGACCGGGCCGCCCGCTGTTCCACCGGTGGTGACGATGAGGTCGGCGTCGGAGCCGGTGACGGCCCGGTGCAGGGCTTCGGCGTCGTCACCGAGCCGGCGCACCGCGACGACTTCGGCGCCGAGCGCGCGCAGCCAAGGCGGCAGCATGGGGCCGAGTGCGTCCCGGATCAGCCCGTCGTGCGGCAGGCCCTCGGTCAGCAATTCGTCGCCGAGCACAAGGACTTCGGCACGCGGACGCGGTACGGCGGTGACGGTGTCGTATCCGGCCGCCGCGGCCAGGCCCAGGACGGCAGGGGTGACCACGGTGCCGAGGGGCAGCAACTGGTCACCGCTGCGGCACTCCTGGGCACGCGGGCGGATGTCCTGGCCGTGCGCCATCTCCCGGGTCGCATGGAGCCGGCCCTGAGCGTCGATCCGGCCGTGCTCACTGCGCAGGACAGCCGTGGTGTCGGCCGGGATACGGGCACCGGTCGCGATGCGCACCGCGTCGCCGTCGGTGAGCGGCACGGGCTGTGCATGCCCGGCGAGCACTCCCTCGTCCCGTACGTCCCAGGGGCCGGGTCCGGCGACCGCCCAGCCGTCCATCGCGGAGGTGTCGAAGGAGGGCAGGTCGGTCAGCGCGTTGAGAGGGGCGGCCAGGGCGAGGCCGAGGGCGTCGGCGAGCGGCACGGTGACGGGGGCCGGGCGGACGCGGGCGCGGGCGGCGCGAGCGGCGATCTCGCGGGCCTGGGGCCAGGGGGTGGCCCGATGCCGCTCGCCGTGTGCGTCAGGCGGCGGGGCGGGCACCTGGCCCTGGCTCCCGTGGTCGTCCTTCGCTTCCCTCACCAGGGCCAGGGCCTCCTCGACATCGAGGTCGTCGCTGTACTCGGCGGACGCTCCGGCCCGCGTTCCGGGGGCGGTCATCAGGCGTCCGGGGCGCTCGGGCCCCCGCTGTCGCCTTGGTTGTTCTCCTCTTCCCAGCGCAGCGCGAGCGCCGTCGCCTTGCGTGCGGCCTCGGCGACGGCCTCGGGGCCTCCCTTGCCCTGGGCCGCGGCGTAACCGACGAGGAAGGTGGTCAGCGGGGCGGCGGGGCGGGCCACACCGTGCGCGGCGTCCCGGGCCAGGTCGAGCAGGACGCCGGTGTCGACGTCCAGGTCGATACCCAGTTCATCCTTGACTGCGGAAATCCATTCATCCAGCACGTGCCCATGCTCCCTGATGCGTGCCCTGGCGTCGGCGATGTCGTCCCAGGTGTCGCAGTCGAAGGACGCCAGCGGGTCCGGGACGCGGGTGAGGCGGAGGCCGCCGGTCAGCCGGCGCAGGGGCAGGCCGGTCAGGCCGTCCGGGCCGGCCGAGAGGGCGGCCAGCTCGCGGCGGAGCGCGGCGGTGCGGTAGGCGGCCACGAGCGGCTGATCGCGGCCGTCGGCGTCGGTCAGCAGCGCGCCGTCGGTTCCGGTGCCGCACAGGGCGGCCAGCAGGCGCCGCAGCGTGTCCTGCCGGAGAAAGGGCAGGTCGGCGGAGAGGACGACGGTGTGCCCGGCAGTGGTGAGCCGCAGGCCGGCCGCCAGCGCGGCGACCGGTCCGGCGCCGGGCGGCTCCTCGCGCGCCCAGCGCACCGGCCGCGCGGTGGGCCGTCGGTCGGCCACCACGACGGTCGTACGGGCGCCCGCGCAGGCTGTGAGGACGCGGTCGAGCAGCGCCCGGCCGCCGACCCGCAGCCCGGGTTTGTCGGCCCCGCCGAGCCGCCGGGCGGCGCCGCCGGCCAGCACGACGGCGTCGTACGGCACCGGCGTCCCGGGGGCGGCGAGGGCGTTGTCGGTCACCCCCCGAGTATGTCTTGAGGAGACCCTGCTTGTATCTGCCGCCCCCAGCTGCCGTCGTACCTTCCGCGGGGCCTGCCTCACGGGCCCCGCGTGCGTCACAGCGTGCGCAGAAGCACCGCCGGGTGTTCCACACAGTCCGCCACGTACCGCAGGAATCCGCCGGCTGTGCCGCCGTCGCACACCCGGTGGTCGAAGGTGAGCGAAAGCTGGACGACCTGGCGCACGGCCAGCTCCCCGTCGTGGACCCACGGTTTGGGGACGATCCGGCCGACGCCGAGCATGGCCGCCTCGGGGTGGTTGATGATCGGCGTGGAGCCGTCGACGCCGAAGACCCCGTAGTTGTTCAGCGTGAAGGTGCCGCCGGTGAGTTCCCCGGGGGTCAGCTTTCCGTCGCGGGCCGCCTCGGTGAGCCGGGCGAACTCGGCGGTCAGCGACTCGGCGTCCCGCGCGTGGGCGTCCCGCACGACCGGTACGACGAGCCCGCGCTCGGTCTGTGCGGCGAACCCCAGGTGGACATGGTCGAGCTGGACGACCTCGCGGGCCTCGGCGTCGACGTAGGAGTTCAGCTCCGGGAACCGGGCGAGCGCGGCCGTGCAGATGCGGGCGAGCAGCGCGAGCAGGGAGATCTTCGGCCCTCCCGCGGCGTTCATCGCGGCACGGGCACGCATGAGTTCGGTCGCGTCCGCGTCGACCCAGCAGGTGGCGTCCGGGATCTCCCGGCGGCTGCGGGAGAGCTTGTCGGCGACGGCCCCGCGCACGCCCCTGAGGGGGATGCGGATGCCTGCGGCGCGCGCGCCCGAAGCGGCGGCGGGTTCCGGCAGTGCCGCGGCGGGCCTGTGCGCCGTCGTGGTGGGCGCCTCGGCCGTACGGCTGCCCAGGACCGCCCTGGTCCGCAGGGCGTCCTCGACATCCGCGCGCAGGATCAGCCCGTCCGGGCCGGAGCCCGCCAGCTGCCGCAGGTCGACACCGCCCTCGCGGGCCAGCCGGCGCACCAGCGGGGAGATCACGGGCACCGGACCCTCGGCGTGGAGTGCACGCACGCGCACGTGGCCCGTCCCGTCGGGTCCCGTACCCGCGAAGGCCGCGGTTCCGTCCGGTCGCCCCGTCCGCGCGCGGTCCGCGCCGGTGCTGCCGTTCGCGGCGCCCGTCACCGACTGCGCCGGCCGTACCCTCCGGCGCCGGGCCGGTGTCTCCGAGGTGCCGTATCCGACCAGGACGTTGCCGGACCCCTGCGGCTCGGCGTCCGCGGCCGGTTCGCCCACGGCCACCGTCAGCAGCGGTGCGCCGACCGGAAGTTCGGTTCCCTCCTCGCCGAAGCGGGCGGTGACGACACCGCCGTAGGGGCAGGGCACCTCGACCATCGCCTTGGCCGTCTCGACCTCGACGACCGGCTGGTCGACGGCGACGACGTCGCCGACCTGGACCAGCCAGCGGACGATCTCCGCCTCGGTGAGTCCCTCACCGAGGTCGGGAAGCTTGAACTCCAGCACCTGTGCCATCAGCCCTCGGCCTCCCACTGCAGCCGGGCCACGGCGTCCAGGATGCGGTCGACGCCGGGCAGGTGGTGCCGCTCCAGCATGGGCGGCGGGTAGGGGATGTCGAAGCCGGCCACGCGCAGCACCGGCGCCTCCAGGTGGTGGAAGCAGCGCTCGGTGATCCGGGCCGCGATCTCGCCGCCCGGTCCGCCGAACCCGGTGGACTCGTGGACGACGACCGCACGCCCGGTGCGCCGCACGGCCGCGCAGACCGTCTCGTCGTCGAACGGCACCAGCGAGCGCAGGTCGACCACTTCCAGGTCCCAGCCCTCGGCCTGCGCGGCCTCGGCGGCCTCCAGGCAGACCGGCAGGGAGGGGCCGTAGGTGATGAGCGTGGCGCTGCTGCCGGGGCGGCGCACCACCGCGCGGCCGATGGGCTCGACGTCCGTGGGCTGCTCGGGGTTCCAGGTGTCCTTGGACCAGTACAGCCGCTTGGGCTCCAGGAAGACGACCGGGTCGTCGGAGGCGATGGCCTGGCGCAGCAGGCCGTAGGCGTCGGCGACGGTCGCGGGCGTGACCACGTGCAGGCCCGGGGTGGCCATGTAGTAGGCCTCGGAGGAGTCGCTGTGGTGCTCGACGCCGCCGATGCCGCCGCCGTAGGGGACGCGGACGGTGATCGGCAGGGGCATCCTGCCGCGGGTGCGGTTGCGCATCCGGGAGACATGGCTGATGAGCTGCTCGAACGCCGGGTAGGCGAACGCGTCGAACTGCATCTCCACCACCG
The DNA here is from genome assembly GCF_044546895.1 of Streptomyces sp. NPDC053069. Lineage (NCBI taxonomy): Bacteria > Bacillati > Actinomycetota > Actinomycetes > Kitasatosporales > Streptomycetaceae > Streptomyces > Streptomyces sp. NPDC053069. The sequence goes on from NZ_JBITZN010000004.1 coordinate 205,693, forward strand.
GGCGCAGGCCGTACATGGCCATGCCGACGGCGGTGCCGAGGATGCCTGCCTCGGCGAGCGGGGTGTCGGTGCAGCGGTCCTCGCCGAACTCCTTGGCGAGGCCGTCGGTGACCCGGAAGACACCGCCGAGGGTGCCGACGTCCTCGCCCATGACGTGCACGGCCGGGTCGGCGGCCATCGCGTCGCGCATGGCGCGCGTGAGGGCCTGCGCCATGGTGGCGGGCTTGACGGCGACGGTCGTCATCGGGCACCGCCTTCCTGTGCGCCGTGCGGCTCCTGCTCGGCCTCCAGCTCGGCCCGGAGCAGGGCGCGCTGTTCGCGCAGCTGGGCGGTGGTCTCGGCGTAGACGTGGTCGAAGAGGTCCATGGGGTTCAGTTCGGGGTCGCGGTTCATGCGTTCGCGCAGGTCGGCGGCCATCGCCTCGGCGTCCTGCCGGGCGGCCTCCCTCCCGGCCTCGTCGAGCAGCCCGCGCGCGGTGAGCTCGGTTTCCAGCAGGTGGATCGGGTCGTGGGCGCGCCAGGCCTCGACCTCGGCGTCGCCGCGGTAGCGGGTGGCGTCGTCCGCGTTGGTGTGGGCGTCGATCCGGTACGTCACCGCCTCCACCAGGGTCGGTCCGCCGCCCGCGCGCGCGTGCCGTACCGCGTCGCTGAGGACCTCGTGCACGGCCACCGCGTCGTTGCCGTCGACCAGCCGGCCCGGCATGCCGTATCCGACGGCCTTGTGGGCCAGCGAAGGCGCGGCGGTCTGCTTGGCGAGCGGGACGGAGATGGCGAAGCCGTTGTTCTGCACGAGGAAGACGACCGGCGCCTGCCAGACGGCCGCGAAGTTCAGCGCCTCGTGGAAGTCGCCCTCGCTGGTGCCGCCGTCGCCGACCAGCGCGAGCGCCACCACGTCGTCGCCCTTGAGGCGGGCGGCGTGCGCAAGGCCGACGGCGTGCGGGAGCTGGGTGGCCAGCGGGGTGGAGAGGGGGGCCACGCGGTGGGTGCGGGGGTCGTAGCCGCTGTGCCAGTCGCCGCGCAGCAGGGTGAGGGCCTCGACGGGGTCCACGCCGCGGGCGACGACGGCGAGGGTGTCCCGGTAGCTGGGGAAGAGCCAGTCGCGCTCTTCGAGCGCCAGCGCGGCGGCGACCTCGCAGGCCTCCTGGCCGGTGCTGGAGGGGTAGACGGCGAGGCGGCCCTGCTTGGTGAGCGCGGTGGCCTGCGTGTTGTAGCGGCGGCCGCGCACCAGCTGGGCGTACAGCCGGCGCAGCAGGTCCGGGTCGGCCTTGGCGGCCGCCTCCGTGCCGAGGACGCGGTAGGGCTCGGCGTCGGGCAGCAGCGGCGCGGGGTCCATACGGGGCTGCCAGGCGGGCGGCGGCGAAGGCCGGTACGCGCCCCGCTGCTCCAGAACCGTCATGACGGCACCTCCTCGTGGGAGCGGCTACGGGAGGCGCGTCGGCTGTGAGGCGCCTCACCAACCGATTGTTCGGTCGTCGGCACATTTTGGCTACAGGCACCTCCAGGCTGTGGACAAACGGTTCTCCACAGCCTGCAATGAACGCAGGACGTCCACGGCGAGGGAGCGGGGGGCAATGGCAGCTGAACAAATGGCCGACGGACCGCAGAACGGCGCCCCGCTGCAGCCGCGGCCGCTGGACGCCATCGACCAGGACATCCTGAAGATCCTCCAGGCGGACGGCCGCGCCTCGATACGGTCCGTCGCCGAACGCGTCCACGTCTCACGCGCCAACGCCTATGCGCGGATCAACCGGCTCGTCGAGGACGGCGTCATCCGCGGGTTCAGCGCGCGTGTGGACCATGAGCGGGCGGGCCACGGAACGTCGGCGTACATCACGCTGAAGATCGTCCAGAACACCTGGCGAACGGTCCGCGAGCAGCTCAGACAGCTGCCCGGCGCCTCCCACATCGCCCTGGTGGGCGGCGACTTCGACGTACTGCTGCTGGTGCACACGCCGGACAACAGGGCGCTGCGCGAGCTGGTCCTCACCCGGCTCCAGGCGATCCCCGAGGTCCTGAGCACCCGCACGCTGCTGGTGTTCGAGGAGGAGGACCTGGAGCCGGAGGCGTAAGGAGAAGGGGGCGCCGGAGACGTGAGGGGAAAGGTGCGCCGGGAGCGTGACAGGAGGTGTGCGGGTCAGCTCTGTTTGAGGCCCGCGAAGACCAGCCGGACCACCGCGTCGGCCACCTCGCGGTCGTCGGCGCCCCGCGGGTCCGGCCGGTACCACTCCACGATCGAGTTGATCATTCCGAAGACCAGCCGGGTGGCCAGGCGGACCTCGATGTCGCCGCGTACGTCCCCGTCGGCCGCCGCGGCCTTCAGCAGTTCCGCGACCCGGTGGTCGAAGTCGCGCCGCCGCTCCAGCGCCCACCGCTCGGTCGCGGTGTTGCCGCGCACGCGCAGCAGAAGTGTCACGTACGGCAGCTCGCCTATGAGCACCTCGACCATGCGGCGCACGACGTGCTCCAGCCGGTCGACGGGCCGCCCCACGCACGCGTGCTCCTCGTCCAGGATGGCGAACAGGCCGTCGAGGGCACGGCTGACCGCCCGGCGCAGCAGCTCTTCCTTGCCGCTGACGTGGTGGTAGATCGACGACTTGGAGATGCCGGCCGCCTTGGACAGGTGCTCCATCGAGGTGCCGTCGTAGCCGCGCTCGTTGAAGACCCGCACGGCCACCGAGAGCAGCGTCTCGGGCGTGTACGTGTCGCGCCTGGCCGTGGTCATGAGGTGCCCTCCCGCTTGTCTTCGATGGCGTACGCGTGACGGTAGAGCGCGAGGGAGGGTGCGTAACGTCCGGAGGGGTCGCGCTCGTGCATCTCGTCCAGGACGTCGAAGGCGAACTCGCGGCCGAGCCTGCGGTCCCACTCGAAGGGGCCGAGCGGGTAGTTCACCCCGAGGCGCATGGCCGTGTCGACGTCCTCCTCGGTGGCCACGCCCTTGGCGACGGCGTCATGGGCGAGGTCGATGATCCGGGCGACCGTGCGCGCGACGATCATGCCGGGGACGTCGCCGATGACGCTGACGTCCTTGCCGAGGGCCTGGAAGAGGCCGGTGGCCTCGGCGAGGGTCCGGGGCGAGGTGTCGTGGCAGGCGGACAGTGCGACGCGGGTGGCCGTGCGGTAGTCCAGGGCGAGGTCGAAGTAGACGACGTCCCGGAACTCCACGCAGGTCTGTCCGTCGGCGAGGACCAGCTGGCCACCGCTCGGCAGCACCAGACGGGTGCCGTTGTCCTCGTCCTCCTCGCGGACCTGGATGCCCGCCTCGCGGATCAGCGCGAGCAGCTCGGCCGCGGGGCCGAGGCCGCCCTCGGCGACGACGTACGCGGGCGGCTGCTCCTTGTCGGCGGTGTGCGGCTCGGGCCGCTCGGCGCCTTCGGCGTGGTCGTACCAGCCGTGCCCGGTCTTGCGGCCGAGGCGGCCGGACTCCACCAGCCGTCGCTGGGCCAGGGACGGGGTGAAGCGCACGTCCTGGAAGAAGGACTGCCACACGGAGTGGGTCACGGATTCGTTGACGTCCTGCCCGATCAGGTCGGTCAGCTCGAAGGCGCCCATCCGGAAGCCGCCGGACTCGCGCAGGACCGCGTCGATGGTGGCAGGGTCGGCGGCCTGGGCCTCGTAGACGGCGAAGGCCTCGGCGTAGAACGGCCGGGCGATCCGGTTGACGATGAACCCCGGGGTGTCGGCGCAGGCCACCGGGGTCTTGCCCCAGGCCCGGGCGGTCTCGTACGCGCGTGTGGCCGACGTGACGTCGGTGGCGAACCCGGAGACGACCTCGACCAGGGGCATGAGCGGCGCCGGGTTGAAGAAGTGCAGGCCCACGAAGCGGCCGGGATGACGCAGGGCGCCGCCGATGGCCGTCACCGACAGCGAGGAGGTGTTGGTGGCGAGCAGACAGTCCTCGGCGACGATGTTCTCCAGCTCACCGAAGAGCTGCTGTTTGACGTCCAGCCGCTCCAGAACGGCCTCGACGACGAGCCCGCAGTCCGCCAGCTCCGCAAGGCTTTCCGCCGGATCGAGGCGGGCGCGGGCCGCGTCCCGGGCGGCGCCGGTGATTTTTCCCTTTTCCGCGAGCCTGTCGAGGCGGGCGCCGATCGCTGCGGCCGCGTCCCGGGCGCGCCCGGCGACGGCGTCGTACAGCCGCACGGGATGGCCGGCGACCAGCGCGACCTGGGCGATGCCCTGGCCCATGGTGCCGGTGCCGACGACGGCCACGGGGCTGCTGAGGTCGAGTGCTGTCATGTGCGCGATCCTCCCGCACGACGTTTTCCACAGATGCGGCGGACCCCCTTGTCCCGACCGATCGTTCGGTTACTCTAGCTCTGACCGTCCCATCCCGCTGCTCTTTCTGCCAGGCCGATGAACTCGACGAAGAGTTCTCCAGACGAGGAGTTGGTCCCGTATGGCCGCCGAACTGACCGTGCACGAGCTGATCGCCAAGCACCGGCCCACCCTGGACCAGGCGCTGGAAGCGATCCGTACGCGCGCGTACTGGTCCCCGCACCCGGAGCATCCCAAGGCCTACGGCGAGAACGGCAGCCTGGACGCGGCGGCGGGCAAGGCCGCCTTCGACGCCCTGCTGAACACCCGCCTCGACCTCGGCCAGCCCGGCACGGACGACTGGGTGGGCGGTGAGGTCTCGCCGTACGGCATCGAGCTGGGCGTGACCTACCCGCACGCGGACATCGACACTCTGCTGCCGGCGATGCAGGCCGGGCAGCGGGCCTGGCGGGACGCGGGCGCCGAACTGCGGGCCGCGGTCTGCGTGGAGATCCTCAAGCGGATCAGCGACCGGACGCACGAGTTCGCGCACGCGGTCATGCACACCAGCGGCCAGGCGTTCATGATGGCGTTCCAGGCGGGCGGCCCGCACGCCCAGGACCGCGGCCTGGAGGCGGTGGCGTACGCGTACGCGGAGCAGGTCCGCACGCCCGGGACCGCGGAGTGGAACAAGCCGCAGGGCAAGCGCGACCCGCTCGTCCTCAGCAAGCAGTTCACGCCGGTGCCGCGCGGCATCGGCCTGGTCATCGGCTGCAACACCTTCCCGACCTGGAACGGCTATCCGGGCCTGTTCGCCTCCCTGGCGACGGGCAACGCGGTCCTGGTCAAGCCGCACCCGCGCGCGGTGCTGCCGCTCGCGCTGACCGTGCAGGTGGCCCGGGATGTACTCGCCGCGGCCGGCTTCGACCCGAACCTGGTGGCGCTGGCCGCCGAGCGCCCCGGCGAGGGCATCGCCAAGACCCTCGCCACCCGCCCCGAGATCCGGATCATCGACTACACCGGGTCGACGTCCTTCGGCGACTGGCTGGAGGCCAACGCCCGCCAGGCGCAGGTCTACACCGAGAAGGCCGGCGTCAACACGGTGATCGTGCACTCCACGGACGACTACAAGGGCATGCTGTCCAACCTGGCGTTCTCGCTGTCCCTGTACAGCGGCCAGATGTGCACCACCCCGCAGAACCTGCTGATCCCCCGGGACGGCATCCGGACCGAGCAGGGCCCCAAGACCTTCGACGAGGTCAGCGCCGACATCGCCCGCGCGGTCGACGGCCTGCTCGGTGACGACACGCGCGCGAACGCGCTGCTGGGCGCCATCGTCAACCCCGACGTCAAGGCCCGCCTGGAAGCCGCCTCCGGCCTCGGTGAAGTCGCCCTGGCCTCCCGCGAGATCACCAACCCGGAGTTCCCGGACGCGGTGGTCCGCACCCCCGTTCTCGTCAAGCTGGACGGCGCCAAGCCGGACGACGAGGCCGCCTACATGAGCGAGTGCTTCGGCCCGGTCTCCTTCGCCGTCGCCGTCGACTCGGTGACCGATGCGGTGGAGCTGTTGCGCCGCACGGTCCGCGAGAAGGGCGCGATGACGGTCGGCGCCTACACCACCGACCCCGAGGTCGAGCAGGCCGTGGAAGAGGTGTGCCTGGAGGAGGCGGCCCAGCTGTCGCTCAACCTGACCGGCGGGGTGTACGTCAACCAGACGGCTGCGTTCTCCGACTTCCACGGCTCGGGCGGCAACCCGGCGGCGAACGCCGCGCTGTGCGACGGCGCGTTCGTGGCGAACCGGTTCCGGGTGGTCGAGGTGCGCCGGGAGGCCTAGGGAGCCGGGACCGCGCCCCCGGTGGCGCTCCAGTGGTACAGCGTCATCGCCACGCTGGTGGCGAGGTTGTAGCTGGAGACCTGGGGGCGCATCGGCAGCGCCAGCAGATGGTCGGCACGCGCGCGCAGCTCGGCCGACAGTCCGCTGCGCTCCGAGCCGAACGCCAGCACGGCGTCGTCGGGCAGCTTGCTGCCGCGGATGTCCTCGCCCTCCGGGTCGAGCGCGAACAGCGGCCCGGCCGGCAGCTCGTCGACGTCGAGGCGTTCCACGGCGGTCGCGAAGTGCAGGCCGGCGCCGCCGCGGACCACCGTGGGATGCCAGGGGTCGAGCGTGCCCGTGGTGACCACTCCGGTCGCCCCGAAACCTGCGGCCAGCCGGATCACGGCACCGGCGTTGCCCAGATTGCGGGGGTTGTCCAGGACCACGACCGGCGCGGTGCGCGGAGTGCGGGCCAGCGCACGCAGGTTGGCCTCGCGTGACGGCCGTACGGCGAGTGCGGCCACGCCGGTCGGGTGGGGCCGCGGGACAAGGGAGGCGTACGCCTGGGCCGGCACCTCCACGAGGAGCGCGTCCAGCGCGTCCCGCACGTCTTCGGCCAGCTCACCGGCGAGGGCGAGCGCGGCCCGCCGGTCGGTGGTGACCGCCACCGGGACCTGGGCCCCGAAGCGCAGCGCGTGCTTGAGGGCATGGAAGCCGTCGAGCAGCACGGCGGCACCGGCGTGCTCGCGCCAGCGGATCAGCGGATCGGTCATGCGGTCAACCCTCCCCCACGCTCGGCTGCGGTCGCGCTGGGGGACTCCGATCGGCCTCGCGCGCTCCCCTCGGGCGCCTCTTCGGGTGTCTCCTGGGTCGTCTCTTCGGGCGTCTCTTCGGAGGAGCGGGGCGCGGGCACCGTACGGTCGCCACGCCGGACGATCCGCGCACGCGCGCCTGCCACCAGCGCGCCCAGCCGGCGCAGGAAAGACGTGGGAAGGAAGACCGCGTCGGCGGTGATCATCGCCAGCGAGAAGAACGGCAGCCCGAGGACGACCGCGATCACCGCGTGCTCGAGCATCATCACCACCAGCAGGACGTTCTTGACCCGACGGTTGAACAGGGTGAACGGGAAGGCGACCTGCACCATGACCGTGCCGTAGGCGGCGGCCATCATGATCGTGCCGCTGGAGGACATCAGATCGGCGAGTCGGGGCCAGGGCGAGAAGTAGTCCAGGTGGAGGGGGTAGTAGACGGCGGTGCCGTCCTGCCAGCGCGAGCCCTGGATCTTGTACCAGCCGGCCGTCGCGTAGATCAGACAGGCCTCCGCCATGATCACGAACAGGGCGCCGTTGTGCAGGACGTTGGCGATGACGTCCAGCAGCATCCGCGGCTCGGGGGACTTCGCCCAGCGGCCGACGGCCCACCACAGGCCGAGCACGGCCCAGGCCGTCCACAGCAGCGCCGGGATCAGCCGGCCGTTGTCGAACCGGCCGGTGAACGTCGCCAGGAGCAGCGCCAGGCCGAGCACCGCCCACAGCACCGGCCCCGTCCGGTCGGCGGAAACCCGCTCCCCACGCGCGCGTGCCGCCCCGGCCCGCGCCGCCCGCCGCGCGTCCAGGGACCACACCTGTCCACACCGTGTGAACACGAGATACAAGGCCATCAGGTGCAGCACGTTGTCGCCGCCGTCACCGACGAAGACGCTGCGGTTCTGCAGCGACAGCACACCCACCATGAACAGCACGGATGCCGTCCGGCTACGCCAGCCGAGCACCAGCGCCGCGCTGGCGAGGATCGCCAGCGCGTAGAAGCACTCGAACCACAGTTGCCCGTCGGACCACAGCAGAGCCGTGAAGGCGTGGTTGTCGGCGGTCAGCTCCTTGGCGAGGTTCCAGCCCCACGGCCCGGCCGGGCCGTACAGCTCCTGGCGGTGGGGGAACTCGCGCAGCAGGAACAGCAGCCAGGTCCCGGCGAACCCGATGCGTATCACCGCGCTCTGGTACGGCCCCAGGGCCGCCCCGGTGACGCGGGCGATCCCGCGCGAGAAGCTCAGCGAGAACCGGTTCACCGCACACCTCCGGCGGCCTCGTCGGCGGGCACCGTCCACCAGGGCACTATGCGGTAGACCGGTTTGTCGGACACCCGCTCACGGCTCCAGGCGGGCGGCTGCACGTTCGTGGTGCTGGAACGGACCTGCACCCGCTGGATGACGCCGTCCCGGCTGATCGGATCGGTCCGGTACAGGCGCATCACGACGATCCGGCGCACGTACTGCTCGGAGAGGGAACCGCGCATACCGACGGGACGGTTGTCGGCGGTGTGCGTGGCGGCGAAGAAGTCCCAGGCACGGCGCAGCTCGTTCTGCTGGGTGTGGCTGGGCACCGGGTTGCCGTCGATGGCGGCGCCGTCCTGCGCGGACAGGTCGCTCCAGCCGGTGGTGCGCAGGCTGCCGTCCTTCATCCGCACCTCCGCCCGCACCTGGACGGCGACGTTCTGCTGCAGCGGGTTCGGAGCGAACAGTTTCCAGTTCTGCTCGAACTCCGGGTACACCCACTGTTCCACCGCCTTGCCGTGCTGCTTGGTGACCGTGTTCGCGGGGGCAAGGCTGAGAAAGACCATCAGCACATGCACACAGGCGGCGACACCGACCACCGCGAGCACCAGCGCCGCGACGACCTGATAGCGGGGGGAGAGGGCGGCCACGCCGGTACGGGAGGCAGGGGGCGGCGGCGTGGCAGCGGACGACTTGGCCGGCAGAACCATGTGGTTCCCCCGAGAGCTTTGAGACCTTTGAGAAGGCAGGGCGGCTGCGACCTCTCGCCCTCCGCGCGCCGCCCGGGCCGACTGCGCGCTGTCCGCGTCGCGCGAGACGTCGTCCGCCGCCGCGCCCTCCCGGGCCGGCGCACCCGCATCGTCCGGGGCACTGACGTCGGCCGGCGAGTCGGCGGCCGGGGATTTCTCCGGGAGACGCGCCCCCGCCGGCCCGCTGGGCCCCGGTCGGGCCCCCGGGTCCTCGTCGTACGCGTCCATTCCGCCCCGTCCCCGTCTCGGATCAGTCGTTCGGCTCAGTGGCCCAGCTCCGTGATGCGGCGCGTGCCATGAACACCCCATGATTCACGTACGCCACTCTCGGCGTCCACGGAACGGTACTCAGCCCCGGCCACCGGGCGCAGCCCCGGGTACGGGCCACCGGCCGTGGTCCTCGCCACGCGGTACCGCGCCACTGCCGGGCCGTACCCGCCCTGCCACTCCCTTGTCCACAGGCCGCCCTCCGAGTTTTCCACAGCGGTTGACACTCCACGGCGGCCCGGCACACCATTGATTTCGCACGGACCGAACGATCGGTCGGGAAGGTTCACCGAAGAGCCCTAGGTCAAGGGGGACCGCATGGCCACAGCAGCCGCGCAGCGCACCGCCCGCACGACGGCGGACGGCGCACCGGACACCGTCGACAGGGCGGCCTACCAGCACGCCTTCGACGCGGCCGTGGCCGCAGACGAACGCATCGAGCCCCGCGACTGGATGCCCGACGCCTACCGCGCCACGCTGGTCCGCCAGATCGCGCAGCACGCCCACTCCGAGATCATCGGCATGCAGCCGGAAGCCAACTGGATCACTCGCGCCCCCTCCCTGCGGCGCAAGGCGATCCTGATGGCCAAGGTCCAGGACGAAGCCGGCCACGGCCTGTATCTGTACAGCGCGGCCGAGACCCTCGGCACCAGCCGCGACGAACTGCTCGACAAGCTGCACAACGGCCGCCAGAAGTACTCCTCCATCTTCAACTACCCGACGCTGACCTGGGCCGACGTCGGAGCGATCGGCTGGCTGGTGGACGGCGCCGCGATCACCAACCAGGTGCCGCTGTGCCGCTGCTCCTACGGCCCGTACGCCCGCGCGATGGTGCGGATCTGCAAGGAGGAGTCCTTCCACCAGCGCCAGGGCTACGAACTGCTGCTGGCCCTGAGCAAGGGCACCCCGGAACAGCACGCGATGGCACAGGACGCAGTCGACCGCTGGTGGTGGCCCTCGCTGATGATGTTCGGCCCGCCCGACGACGAGTCCCAGCACTCGGCGCAGTCGATGCAATGGAAGATCAAGCGCCACTCCAACGACGAGCTGCGCCAGCGCTTCGTGGACATCTGCGTCCCCCAGGCCGAGTCCCTGGGCCTCACCCTCCCCGACCCGGACCTGCGGTGGAACGAGGAACGCAGCCACTACGACTTCGGCCCGATCGACTGGACGGAGTTCTGGGAGGTCCTCAAGGGCAACGGTCCGTGCAACGAACAGCGGATCACCCAGCGCCGGCGCGCCCACGCCGAGGGCGCATGGGTGCGCGAAGCGGCCGCCGCCTACGCGGCCAAGCACACCGGCGGCACCAACGGCACCGGTGAGGCAGGACACGAGACAGGAGCGGAGCGAGCATGAGCACCACCGACTGGCCCCTGTGGGAGGTCTTCGTGCGCTCCCGGCGCGGCCTCTCCCACACCCACGCCGGCAGCCTGCACGCCCCCGACGCGGAGCTGGCCCTGCGCAACGCCCGCGATCTGTACACCCGCCGCGGCGAAGGCGTGTCGATCTGGGTCGTCCCGGCCGCCGCGATCACCGCGTCCTCACCGGACGAGAAGGACCCGTTCTTCGAACCGGCCGCCGACAAGCCCTACCGGCACCCCACCTTCTACGAGATCCCGGAAGGGGTGAAGCACCTGTGACCGCCACCGGACCCGCCACCGTCCCGGTGACCGCCGCCCTCGCCCTCGGCGACGACGCCCTCGTGCTCTCCCACCGGCTGGGGGAATGGGCCGGGCACGCCCCCGTCCTGGAGGAGGAGGTCGCCCTCGCCAACATCGCCCTCGACCTGCTCGGGCAGGCCCGAGTACTGCTGTCCCTGGCCGGCGACGAGGACGAACTCGCCTACCTGCGCGAGGAGCGCGCCTTCCGCAACCTCCAGCTGGTCGAGCAGCCGAACGGCGACTTCGCCCACACGATCGCCCGCCAGCTGTACTTCTCCACCTACCAGCAGCTGCTCTACACCGAACTCGCCTCGGCCGACGGCCCCTTCGCACCCCTCGCCGCCAAGGCGGTCAAGGAAGTCGCCTACCACCGCGACCACGCCGAGCAGTGGACGCTCCGCCTCGGTGACGGCACAGAGACCAGCCACGAGCGGATGCGTCGCGCCTGCGAGGCGCTGTGGAGGTTCACCGGTGAGATGTTCCAGCCGGTGGAGGGCCTCGACGCCGACTGGGCCGGCCTGGACGCACGCTGGCAGGAGTCCGTCACGGACATCCTCACCCGGGCGACCCTCCCCCTCCCCGAGGGCCCGCGCACCGGTGCCTGGTCGGCCGGTGCCGGCCGGCAGGGCCTGCACACCGAGCCGTTCGGACGGATGCTCGCCGAGATGCAGCATCTGCACCGCAGTCACCCGGGGGCGTCATGGTGACCGCCACCCACCTGGAGACAGAGCTGCTGGAGCTGGCCGGCTCGGTGCCCGACCCCGAACTGCCGGTGCTCACACTCCAGGAGCTGGGCGTGGTGCGTGCGGTGCGTCTCCACGGCAACGACACGGCCGAGGTCGATCTGACCCCCACCTACACCGGCTGCCCCGCCATCGAGGCGATGAGCGTGGACATCGAACGGGTACTGCGGGCCCACGGCATGCGCGAGGTCACGGTCCGCACGGTGCTCACACCGGCCTGGACGACCGACGACATCAGCCCCGAAGGACGGCGCAAACTCCAGGAGTTCGGCATCGCTCCCCCGCGCGTACGCAGCGACTCCGGCCCGGTTCCGCTGACCCTCGGCCCGACCCGCACGCACGCGGCCGAGGCCGAACCGGTCCGCTGTCCGCACTGCGGATTCGCCGACACCGAGCTGCTGAGCAGATTCTCCTCCACCGCGTGCAAGGCCCTGCGCCGCTGCCTTGCCTGCCGTGAACCGTTCGACCACTTCAAGGAGTTGTGATGGCGCGCTTCCACCCGCTCCCGGTGGCCGCGGTCGACCGGATCACCGACGACTCCGTCGCCCTGACCTTCACCGTCCCACCCGGTCTGCGCGAGGAGTACCGGCACACGGCCGGACAGCACCTGGCGCTGCGCCGACAGGTCGACGGCACCGAGATCCGGCGCACGTACTCGATCTGCTCCCCCGCCCCCGACCCGGCCGGCGCGGGCCCGGACAGCCTGAGAGTGGGCGTGCGGCTGGTGGAAGGAGGGGCGTTCTCCACCTACGCGCTGAAGGAGATCAACGTCGGCGACGAGCTGGAGGTGATGACCCCGGCCGGCCGCTTCACCCTGGACCCGGCGCCGGGGCTGTACGCCGCGGTCGTCGGCGGCAGCGGCATCACCCCGGTGCTGTCCATCGTCGCCACGCTGCTGGCGCGCGAGCCGGCGTCCCGGTTCTGCCTGATACGCAGCGACCGCACGGCCGCCTCCACGATGTTCCTGGAGGAGGTCGCCGACCTGAAGGACCGCTACCCCGAGCGGCTTCAGCTGGTGACCGTGCTCTCCCGCGAGGAGCAGCAGGCGGGCCTGCCGTCCGGCAGGCTCGACCGGGAGCGGCTCACCGGGCTGCTGCCCGCGCTGCTGCCGGTCGGGGAGGTCGCGGGCTGGTTCCTGTGCGGGCCGTTCGGGCTGGTGCAGGGCGCGGAGAAGGCGCTGCGCGAGCTGGGCGTGGACCGGTCCCGTATCCACCAGGAGATCTTCCATGTGGACGCGGGCTCGCCGTCGGCCGCCACCGTCCGGACGCCCGCGCACAGCACCGTCACCGCCCGGCTCGACGGACGCGGTGGCACCTGGCCGGTGCAGGAGGGCGAGTCCCTGCTGGAGACGGTCCTGCGCAACCGCGCCGACGCCCCCTACGCCTGCAAGGGTGGGGTGTGCGGGACGTGCCGTGCCTTCCTGGTCTCCGGCGAGGTCCGCATGGACCGCAACTTCGCACTGGAAGCGGAAGAGACGGAAGCCGGATATGTACTGGCCTGCCAGTCGCATCCGCTGACGGAGCAGGTGGAGCTGGACTTCGACCGCTGAGGCCTGCACGGGGGCGGCCATGCGGGGAGCGTGGGGAGGGGTGGGGAGGGGGAGGGAGGGGCCCCCAGGAAACACAGCGACTCCGCACCGTTCCCTTCTCCTAGAACCTGTTCTATCTTGACGCCCCGTCAGAAACCGCACCGTCGGAGGGACAGGCCGTGGACTTCACCTTCACCGAGGAGCAGCGGGCGGCGGCCGAGGCGGCGCGCGGGGTGTTCGCCGGCGTGGTGCCGGACGGGGTGCCCAGCCCGGCGCTCACCACGGGGGCCGTGGCCGAGGGCTTCGACCGGGAGCTGTGGTCCCGGCTGGCCGGGGCGGACCTGCTGAGTCTGCTGCTCGACGAGGCACATGGCGGTTCCGGTCTGGACGCGATCGCGCTGTGCCTGGTGCTGCGCGAGTCCGCCAAGGTCCTCGCCCGGGTGCCGCTGCTGGAGCACAGTGCGGCGGCGGCAGCCGTACAGAGCTACGGCACTGCGGAGTTGACGGAGCGCCTGCTGGCCCGGGCCGGGCGGGGCGAGCTGGTGCTGACCGTCGCGGCGAACGGCCGCAGTGGCCATGACTCGGCCGAACTGGCCGTCGGTGCACGGCGGGAGGGCTCGGCCTGGGTGCTGGACGGGGTGCAGACGGCGGTGCCGTGGGCGTACGACGCGGACCTCGTCGTCGTTCCGGCCCACGTGGAGGGCACGGCCGCCGACCGGACGGTCCTCGCGCTGGTACCGCGCGAGCGGGACGGAGTGGTCCTCGCCGAGCAGGTGTCCACCAGCGGGGAGCGGCTGGCCGAACTGCGGCTCGCATCGGTACGGGTCGAGGCGGGCGAGGTCATCGAGGCCGACGGCGCCTGGGAGTGGCTGCATGCGCTGCTCGCCACCGGCACCTGCGCGCTGGCGCTCGGTCTGGGCGAGCGGGTGCTGCGCATGACCGCCGAGTACACCGGCAAGCGGGAGCAGTTCGGGTATCCGATCGCGACCTTCCAGGCGGTGGCCGTGCAGGCCGCGGACCGGTACATCGATCTGCGTGCCATGGAGGCCACGCTCTGGCAGGCCGCCTGGCGGATCGCCTCGGGGGCACCGGGCGCGCTGCCCGCGGCCGGGGATGTCGCGGTGGCGAAGATCTGGGCGGCGGAGGGGGTACGCCGGGTGGTGCAGACGGCGCAGCATCTGCACGGCGGGTTCGGTGCCGACACCGACTGTCCGCTGCACCGCTATCACGCCTGGGCCAAGCACCTGGAGCTGGCGCTCGGCCCGGCGGCGGCGCACGAGGAGAGGCTCGGGGATCTGCTGGCCGCCCACCCGCTGGGCTGACCGCGCGGCCAAGCGCCACCGGGTCGAGCTGCAGCACGTGGCCGGACCGGCCGCAGGGGCGAGCCACAGGACGAAACCAGGCCGGACGCCGAAACACACCCCAGCACGAAGCCAGACAAGCCACCACAAAACACGACAGCCCGAAACCGGGCCGGCCACCGGAACGGGACTGCAGCCCCAAAGCGGGCCGGCCACCGGGACGAGCTACAGCACGAAGCCGGGCCGGCCGTCGTCGGTGATCACCGGGCGGCCCGCGGCCTGCCAGACCTGCATGCCGCCGTCGACGTTCACCGCGTCGATGCCCTGCTGGACCAGATACATGGTGACCTGGGCCGAGCGGCCGCCGGAGCGGCAGATGACGTGGACGCGGCCGTCCTGCGGGGCGGCGTCGGTCAGCTCGCCGTAGCGGGCGACGAACTCGCTGATGGGGATGTGCAGTGCTCCCTCGGCGTGGCCCGCCTGCCACTCGTCGTCCTCGCGGACGTCCAGCAGGAAGTCGCCGTCCTTGAGGTCCGTGATGTCGACCGTGGGCACACGAGCTGCGAAATTCATGTCTCCGACGCTACCCGAAGGTCCCGGAGGGGGCGGGAACCACGGTGCGGCTCAGCCCTGCTCGTGCAGGGCTGCCAGTTCCGCCTCCCGCTGGGCGATGTCGGCGTGCAGCCTGGCGGCGATCTCGTCGAGCAGTCCGTCGGGGTCGTCCGGGGCGAGCCGGAGCATGCCGGCGATCGCGCCCTCTTCCAGTTCGCGGGCGACGAGGGTGAGCAGCTCCTTGCGCTGGGCGAGCCATTCGAGGCGGGCGTACAGCTCCTCGGCGGGGCTCGGGCGCCGCTCGAGCGGTACCGGGCCGGCGGCCCATTCCTCGGCCAGCTCTTTCAGCAGTGCCTCGTCACCTCGGGCGTAGGCGGCGTTGAGGCGGGTGAGGAATTCCTCACGCCGGCGGCGTTCCTCTTCCTCCTGTGCGAGGTCGGGGTGGGACTTGCGGGCCAGCTCGCGGTAGAGCTTGCGGGCCTCTTCGCTGGGCCGTACCCGCTGCGGGGGCCGTACGGCCTGGTCGGTCAGCATGGCGGCGGCTTCCGGGAAGAGGCCTTGGCCGTCCATCCAGCCGTGCAGCAGTTCCTCCACGCCGGGGATCGGCATCACCCGGGCGCGGGCCTCCTCGGCGCGGCGGATGTCCTCCGGGTCGCCGGTGCGGGCGGCCTTGGCCTCGGCGATCTCGGCGTCCAGCTCCTCGATGCGGGCGTAGAGCGGGCCGAGTCTCTGCTCGTGCAGCCGGGAGAAGTTCTCGATCTCGACACGGAACGTCTCGACGGCGATCTCGTACTCGATCAACGCCTGCTCGGCGGCCCGTACGGCCTGCTCGAGCCGTTCCTCGGGCCGCGGGGCCTGATCGGCTTCCGGGGTCGTCACGCGAACAGGGTAGGGGATGCGGAATCTCGCCGTAGGGGGTGCGGTCGGGATGCGGGTGGGTTGTGGGCGTTCGCTCCCTCAGGTTCTCGGCTTCGCCATGCCCCGGGAAGGCCCCGTCGGGGCGGAGCCGCGTGCCGGCACCGGCCCCGTCCTCCTTCGGGGCGCTGCAGTCCCGCCCCGCCCGCTCCCGGCCAGGGCCCGCACCGGCCTCCCCCGCGCCCCTGGCCCCGCCTAAACGCCCAGCTCCGCCGCGATGCGCCCCTCCCGGATGCCCTTGACGAGTTCGGTGTGGTCCGCCTCCGTGCGGTCGGCGTAGGCGACGGCGAAGGCGGCTGTCGCCTCGTCCAGTTCCTCGTTCTTGCCGCAGTACCCGGCGATCAGCCGCGGGTCGGCGCTGTGGGAGTGGGCGCGGGCCAGCAGTGCGCCGGTCATGCGGCCGTAGTCGTCGATCTGGTCGGCGGCGAGGGCGGCGGGGTCGACGCTGCCCTTGCGGTTGCGGAACTGGCGCACCTGGAAGGGGCGCCCGTCGACGGTGGTCCAGCCGAGCAGGATGTCGCTGACGACCTGCATGCGCTTCTGCCCGAGGACCACCCGGCGGCCCTCGTGCTGCGCCGGCGGCGCCTCGAATCCGGCCGTGGCCAGGTGGGGGAGGAGCGCGGAGGGCCGGGCCTCCTTCACCTGGAGCACCAGCGGCTGCTCACGGTGGTCGAGGAGGAGCACGACGTAGGACCGGGTGCCGACGCTGCCGGTGCCGACGACCCGGAAGGCCACGTCGTGCACCGCGTGCCGGGCGAGCAGGGGGTGGCGGTCCTCGGAGAGGGTCGTCAGGTACTCCTCCAGGGACGCGGCGACGGCGTGGGCCTCGGCGTCGGGGATGCGGCGCAGGACCGGCGGTGCCTCCACGAACCGGCGTCCGCCGTCCGCCGCCGCCTCGGTCGACTTCGCCGCGAACCGGCCGCTGGTGTTGGCGCGGGCCTTCTCCGAGACGCGCTGCAGGGTGCCGAGCAGATCGTGGGCGTCGGTGTGGGAGACCAGTTCCTCGTCGGCGATGGCGTTCCACGCGTCGAGGACGGGCAGCTTGGCCAGCAGCCGCATGGTGCGGCGGTAGGCGCCGGCCGCGTCCCGCGCGGCGGCGTGGCAGGTGTCCTCGTCGGCGCCGGCTTCTCGTCCGGCGAGCACCAGGGAGGCCGCGAGCCGCTTCAGGTCCCATTCCCAGGGGCCGTGCACGGTCTCGTCGAAGTCGTTCAGGTCGATGACGAGGTCGCCGCGGGGGTCGCCGTACAGGCCGAAGTTGGCCGCGTGCGCGTCTCCGCATATCTGGGTGCGGATCCTGGTCGTGGGCGTGCGGGCCAGGTCGTAGGCCATGAGTCCGGCCGAGCCGCGCAGGAAGGCGAACGGGGTGGCCGCCATCCGTCCGACGCGGATGGGGGTCAGTTCGGGGATGCGGCCGGCGTTGGACGCGGTGACCGCGCTCACCGCGTCGGGGCGGGAGGCGTCCAGGTCGAGCATGCGGTGCGCGGCGCGCGGCACGCTCGTCCGCAGCGCCTTGCCCTCTTCCTTGGGCGAGCCGTGCCGCGGCCACGGGGCGAATCCGCGTATCTGCGGCAGTCGGCGCATCTGCCCGTCCGCGACCATGTCCCCACCTGTTCCGGTCACTGCGACCGCCTCCCCCGTACGCCCTTCGGCACGAACATCAACTCGTGCAGACCGTACAGCCGGCGTCCGGAACGCGTCAGGCCCTGTGGACAGTGGTCCGCAGTACGGACGGGTGCGTGTCGGGTCGAGGACTGTCCGGCCGCACGTCGAGCCGCTCGCCTCGTGGATGCTCCCGCGGTCGGGCCCGTTCACTAGTCTTGGTCGGTATCGGCCGACTGCGGGGTGTGTGTTGAGAGACTTGGTCCATGTCACACCGGATGTCAGGGACCGGCTGGTTGTCCGGTTCGGACCTGAGGTGCTCGCCTGGTGTGACGAGTTGCCCGCTCTCGTCGGCGAACTCACCGCTCGCTGGGGGCTGGATGTCGGGACGGCGGGTGGGGGAGGCACCTCACGGGTGTTCCGCTGTGTGAAGCGTGACACCGGTGCCTCCGTGTGGCTGAAACTTACGCCGGATCACACGATTGCGGGCGAGGAGGCCGAAGCCCTGCGGGCTTGGGTGGAAACGCCGTCCGTTGTCACTTTGCTGGCACAAGATCTCAGCCACGGGGCGCTGTTGCTCCAGAACGTGGAGCCGGGAGTGCCTGTGAAGCAGCTTCCCTGGAAGTTGTCCGACGCCGCGGCGTTGCTGAGGGAGCTTCGGGCCGCTCCTGTCACGCCAGGAGAGCACTCGGTGCTGAAACCTCTGTCGCACCGGGTCGACTTCCTGTTCGGGCTGGCGGAGAGCATGCTGGCGGCAGCGGACAGGAGCGGTCTGTTCACCTCGGCGGCACTGGTCCGGGCTCGGGAGGCGGCCCTCGAACTTGCCGCCACCGGGCCCGTGGGCCTGGTGCACGGGGATCTGCACCCGGCCAACGCGTTGTCCGGTCCGGGCGCCCGCATGGTGGCGATCGATCCGAGGCCCGCGTGGGGCGACCCGGACTTCGACGCTGTGGACTGGGTACTCGATGGCGTCCTGGATCTCGACGTGCTGGAAGGAAGGATCGAGAAACTGGCGGAGATGGTTCCTGGCCAGTCTCCCGATCGGGTGAGGGGCTGGTGCCGGGCTCTGTCCCCCCTCATTGCGATACCCAGGATCTGCGCGCGACGGGAGGACGCGGAAACCGGGTTCCTCATCGCCCTGGCCGGCAGCTGACCGCCCCGTCGCCCTACTCTCCGAGCATTTCCTCGAGCAGTGCCATCCTGATGTGAACGGCGTTGGCTGCCTCTCTCCAGTAGCCGTTGTGCGGGGTGGTGTCGACGTCGGTCGCCAGTTCGTCCTGGCGGGGCAGGGAGTGCAGGACGAGCAGCTCGGGGCGGGCCGTGCGCTCCAGCAGCTCGCGGGTCACCCGGTAGGTGTCGGGGGTCGTCGGTTTGCCCTCCGTGGCAAGGTGGCGTCCGACCTCGTAGTCGGGCTGTACCACCGGTTCCAGGTAGACGACGTCCGCGCTGGGCAGTGCGGCGGCGAGGGACTCCACGCGCTCCACCGCGCAACCCGACGCCGTCACCTCGTCGATGAGCGCGGGGTCCGGCCGCATGTCGTCCGGGTGCACCAGGAGGATGCGGCACGCGTAGTGGCGCAGTCCCAGCAGCACCGATCGCATGGTGCGCATCCTCAGATCGCCGCTCAGGACCCAGGTGGTGCCGTCCATCCCGCCATGGTGCTCACGGACGGTGTACAGGTCGGCCATGGCCTGGGTGGGATGTTCGCCCCAGCCGTCTCCGGCGTTGATGACCGGGACTCCGGCATGCGCGGCGAACGTCTCGGCGGCTCCTGTCTGCGGGTGCCGGACCACTATGACGTCGCCGTAGCAGGAGAGCATGGTGGCGATGTCGCCCATCGACTCCTGGAAGTAGTCCCCCGCCCTGGTCGATGAGGGGTCGGCGAAGCCGGTCACACGCCCGCCCAGGCGGAGCATCGCGGACTCGTGCGAGAGGCGGGTACGCGTACTGTTCTGGTAGAAGGCGCTGACGAGGACGCGCCCGGGCAGGGAGCGCAGTGACTCCTCGCGGGGCCGTTTGGCGATGAGGCTCGTACGGTCGAACAACGCCTCCAGTTCGACCCTTCCGAACTGGCGCATGGAAAGCAGGTCGCTGCCTGCGCGGAATGGTGTGTGGTCCATGGTGATGCGTACCTTCCGTGGAGTGCCGTCCGCCGGGGGAGATCGTCCGCGGTCTTTGCGGCGGCGGAGCGGACACGCTGTGATCAGGCCGGTTGGCGGACGAGCCGTAGCTCGACGGCCTCGGCGAAGGCTGCGGCCGCCTCCGGCCGGTGGCAGAAGAAGAGACAAGGGCTGGTCACATCGAGTTCGACGAGCTGGAGCCGCCCGTCGTCGGCTCTGATCAGATCGACCCTGGCGTACAGCTCGTCACGGCAGCCGGCGGCATCCATCACCGCGTCGGCGGCCTCGGCCAGTTCGGCGGTCACCGGGTACGGCTCGTGCGTGCCGCCGTATCCCTCGTGCACACGGATCTCTCCTGCGGGAGGCCGTTTCACCAGCGCGTGGCTCAGCCGGCCGTCGATGTGGACGACGGATATCTCGCCCTCGCCGCGGACATTGCTCAGGAACGGCTGCAGACACCATTCCCCGCTGCCCGGGGCGTCTCCGAACGAGGTGGCGGACACGGCCGACAGGAGGGTGACCCCGCGTCCGCCCAGGGCGGTCGCGGGTTTCACCACGGCGTCGGCCCAGCCGTGACGGCGGGCGACGGCCCGGGCGTGTCCGGGATCGTCGACGATCTCGGTGGGGATCACCGGAGCCCCTGCCGCCGCAAGATCCGCGAGATACCTCTTGTGATGGTTCGCGCGCACGGCGTCCAGGGAGTTCGCGATCGTGGTGACGGAGGCGACCCGCTCGTACCAGGCGAGGAACTCGGCTGATCTGTCCGGGTAGTCCCATGGCGAGACCACGACGACGAGGGGGAAGGCGCTCCAGTCGACCGTGGGGTCGTCCCATGCCACCGGGACCGGTTCGATGCCGCGCGACCGCAGAGCGGACAGGAGCGGCTGATCGTCCTCGCACAGTCCGGGCAGGCGGGTGCAGGTGACGCAGGCGACGGTACGGCTGCTGCGGGCTGTCACGGTGCGGCTCCTCACCGGGTCTCGTCCAGCAGTCGGGACATGCGGTCCAGCCCGTCCCTCAGTTGGTCGGTGGGAACGCCGAATCCGAGCCGCACGTGGCCGGGCATGCCGAAGCAGCGGCCAGGGATCAGCAGCACTCCGTGCTCACGCATCAGGCGGTCGCAGAACTGCTCGTCGTCGACGCCGCGGAGCCGCGGGAAGGCCACGACACCGCCGTGCGGGCGTACCCAGTCCGCCTTCTCGTCGTGCTCGGCCATCCAGGAGTCGAGGACGGAGAGGTTCCTGCGCGCGAGTTCCATCTTCGGCACCAGCAGGGCGTCCGCGCCGCGCACGGCGTGCAGGGCCACCTGTTCGACCAGCGGTGACAGGGCGAGCGTGGTGTAGTCACGCATCACGACGAGCTTGTCGATGAGCGGTTCGGGGGCGAAGCACCAGCCGACCCTCAGTCCCGGCAGGCCCAGTCCCTTGGAGAAGGTGCCGAAGCTGATGGCGCGGTCGTACTCCATGGCGGGATTGGCCGGCAGGTGTCCGTCGTACCTCATGTCCGCGAAGACGGAGTCCCAGATGAGGTGGGCGCCGTGAGCCCGGGCGATGTCGACGATGCGACGCTGGGCCTGCGCGTCGACACTGATCCCGGTCGGGTTGTGCGGAAAGTTGGCGATGACGGCCCGGGTCCTCGGGGTGACCAGGGAGGCCAGTGCGTCGAGGTCGGGGACGAAGCCGTCCTCGAACCGCAGGCGCCACGGTACGACGGTGCAGCCGATGGCCTCGGCGATGCCCACCAGGGTGTGGTAGGCGGGCTCGACGACCACGACCTCGTCGCCGGGCCGCAGCAGGGTGGTCAGCACCATGTACTGGGCCTCGCCGGAGCCGTGGGTCACCATGACCCTGCTCGGGTCACCGTCGCCCCACCGCTGCGCGATCGCGGAACGCAGTTCGGGAGCGCCGCAGGACCGGCTGTCGCGGAACGTCACCTCGGCGAGATGCCGGGGCTCCAGGCCGGTCAGCTCGAACAGTTCGGCCATCGAGTAGGGTTCGACGCCGCTGGAGCTGATGTCGATCCGGGCGTCGAAGTAGGAGTCGCGCAACCAGTCCTCTAGTGGAGCGCGTCGGAGCTGCATGGGTGGTCCCTTCGGGTTGCGCGCCGTTCACGGGCGGGGCGTCGGAGTGTCGAGGAGCCCGGCGAAGCGCCCGACCGGACGCCGCGGGACGGGTGGAGGAGGAACGGGCGTGTCCAGGCCCTCGGCGGCCATGGCGCGCAGGACGCCGGTCAGCCGGTCGACGAAGCGGGCTACCTGCGCGGCCTCCTGGCCGGAGTCGGGATGGATCACGTGGAGGCGGAGCCGCCCGGGCGAGGTCACGAACTCCACACTGAGTCCGAATTTCACCGTGGTCGGTGCCGGCGCGGGCAAGGGGTCGAGCCGGACCGCCCCGTGCTGGACCGTCACCTCCTCCTCCGAGCAGGTGACGATGACGTCGAAGAGCGGCCCGCGGGTGTCGGCGCCCATGTCCGCGGCTGCTCGCAGGACGTCCACATGGGGTGCGTCGGAGTGTTCGACCAGGTCGAGGAAGTGGTCCCAGACGTCCTGCACCGTCCGCCGCAGCGGAGCGCCGCGATGAACGGCCAGGCGCAGGACGAGGGGGTCCACCAGCATGCCGACGACCGACTCCCCGCCGGGGAACGCCCGCTTGGCGATGTTGGCTCCGACCGTCACCTCGCTTGCGGCGCACCACTCGGCGAGCGCCACGGCACAGGCGGCCAGTCCCAGCCCGTACAGGGTGACGCCCTCCGTGGCGGCGAGCCGGCTCAGGGCCTGGAAGCCGGCGCCGTCGATCACGGCGTGGGCCTCGCCGGCGGCCGTGGCCGAGGGGCCGGGCCCGGGGAGCCGCGGCCAGGGGGTGGTGGGTCGTGTCGCCGTCGCGATCCGCGCCCGCCGGGACACGGCGGAGGCCGCGTCGGGGCCGCGGCGCACGTCCTCCTCCCAGGCCACGAAGTCCTCGTACTGGGCCGGCTGGTCCGGAAGTCCGGTGGCCTCGCCGTCGAGCAGGGTGCAGAGCTCGTCCCTGAGCACTCCGATGGACCAGGCGTCCACGGCGATGTGGTGGCACGTCCACACCACGCTCGTCGTGCCGCCCGGCTCTTCGGCGATCAGACACCTGGCTGATCCCTTGTCCAGGTCGAAGGGGGTGCGATGCATCTCGGTGACGAGTTCCTGGACGGTACGGGCCGCTCGGTCGTCGTCACCGGTCAGCGCCAGGTACCGGACGGGGACCTCGTCGGGGCGCAGCGTCACGCGCTGAGGCGTGCCCTGCTCGTCGCTCCGGTAGGCGCCGCGCAGCACGCGGTGCCGGGTGAGCAGCGTACGGGCTGCCTGTGCGACGGCCGGTGTCTTGCGGCCGGTGACGCGCCAGCCGAAGGTGATGTTGTAGTGGGTCGCCGAGGGATCGAGCTGCCACAGGAACCAGAGCCGTTCCTGCATGGTCGAGAGTTGTTCCGCACGGGTGGTCATGGCGGTCGGCTAGCTCCTGGCTCCGGAGGGCGAGGGACTGGGAAGGCGGTCGCCGATGTACCGGGCGACCTCGTGTGCGGACCCGGAACGCAGGAACACCGAGAGCGGGACGGGCACGCCGAATCGGGCGCGCAGTCTGGTGATCACGCGCATCGCGGCGAGCGAACTGCCGCCCTGCGCGATGAATCCCCGGCCGGCGTCGAGGTCCGTCGTACCCAGCACTTCCTGCCATGTGTGCAGGACCGCGGCGCACACCGGGTCCTGGGCCACGGCTGCGGCGGGCGGGGTCCGGGGCCCAGCCGTTTCGGCCGTCGTGGCGAGCCCGACGCGGTCGACCTTGCCGTTCACGGTGAGCGGGAAGGTGCCGACGCGCAGGAAACGCGCCGGTACGGCGTGCGCCGGCAGCTCGTTCCGGCAGTGGGCGCGCAGTTCGGCGGTCTGTTCCGGGGTGAGTTCGCCGTCCGGCGGAGCGGCGGGCGGGGTCCCGGTCGTCTTCACGAAGCCCACCAGCTGTGCGGTCTCTCCCCGGGTCGTCTTGACGACGACGGCCCGCTCGACCCAGCCGACCCGTTCCAGGACGGTCTCGACGTGTCCCAGTTCGAGCCGGTATCCATGGATCTTGATCTGTGCGTCCTCGCGGCCGAGGAACTCCAGCGCTCCGTCCGGGCGCAGTCGCCCGCGGTCGCCGGTGAGGTACACCCGCAGCGGACCGGCGCCCTCGCCGGGCGAGATCTCCACGAAACGGTCGCGGGTGAGCTCGGGTGCCCCCAGATAACCGCGGGCCAAGGATCCGCTGATCGCGATCTCACCCGTGTCCCCGGCCGCCACGGGCCGCTGCTCCTCGTCGAGGATGTGGACGGCGCAGTGCGCCAGGGCAGTCCCCACCGGTACCGGTCGGTCCGGCGCCGTCACGGCTTCCTCGTCCACGGTGTGGACGGTGTTGGTCACGACGCTCTCGGTGGTGCCGTACACATGAAGCAGGGGAACGCCCCAGCTCAGCCACTGACCGACCAGCTCCCGGTCGAGCCGGTCGCTGCCGACGAGCACTCTGCGCAGGGCTCGCGGGGGCCGTCGTCCCTGCGCGACCAGGTGGCGCACCCATTCGTGCCAGTAGGCCGTCGCCAGTTCGACGGAGGTCACCCCGCGCCGTTCCATCAGTTCGCTCAGCTCTTCCGGGGCGAGGGGGTCGTCCGTCGGCGCGAAGGCGACCGTCGCTCCGGTGGCGAGGGCTGGGAAGATCTCCTCGATGACGACGTCGAATCCCAGGGCGGCCGCCTGGAGGACCACGTCGTCGCAGCGCAGGCCCACCTTGTCGGCGAACGCCGTACTGAAGGAGGAGAGTTCGCGGTAGCCCACGGCGACTCCCTTGGGCCGGCCGGTGGAGCCGGAGGTGTGGAAGACGTAGGCGAGGTCCTCGGGCTCGGGGGCGGGCATCGCGGACGGGTCCGGTGCGGCCGGCGCTTGCGGTCGCTCCCCCGGGAGGGAGAGGACGAGCTTGTGGCAGCCGGCGGGGACGAGTGCCTCCGTCGAGTGATCGCAGACGACCAGCTGCGCTTCCGCGCGTTCGACCACCTCGGCGAGCTGTCCCGGTGGCTGCCTGCGGTCCAGCGGGAGGAAGGCCGCACGGGCCCGCAGGGCGGCCACCGCCGCGGCGGCCAGGGTGAGCCCGGAGCCGAACAGGAACCCCACGCGGTGACCCGGGCGGACGCCGGCGGCCGCGAACCGGTCGGCCAGCTCGCGGGTGACCCGGTCGAGTCCGCCGTACGTCAGACGGACCGGTCCGCCGTCGAGCGCGAGGGCGTCTGGTCGCCGTAGGACCTGTTCGCCGAAGCGAGCGAGGATGTCCGGTGCTTCGTCAGGACGGTGCGCGCCCACAACCATGGTTGCTCCGTCTCCTTTTCTCCGTGCGTCCTCGGGTCAGTGCGTGACGTGGCTCAGCAGACTGCTGCGCGACTCGCGGGACCTGCGCAGGTCCCGGGTGATGCAGATGCGCTTCAGCCAGCGGTCCGTGCCGTCGTAGCGAGCGGTGAACGGTTTGCGTCCGTGCACGACCACGTGGTTGTCGATGAAGCAGTAGTCACCCGGTGTGAGCGTGACGTCCTGGAGCCGGGCGTCCAGCGCCCGGGTGAGGTTCGCGAGGGCTTCGGCGGCCCGGTCGTCCCCCTCGACCGCCGACCAGAAGTACCGGTCCGCGCGGATGTACGGCCGCTCGTGGTCTCCGTACAGCACGGCCACCGGCGTCGGCCGCTGCAGCATGGACTCGATCCGGGCGAAGTCGGCGCTGAGCTCGGCGGAGTTGCTCGCGGGCAGATGGGACTCGTCGGGCTGGATGACGAAGCGCTCCTCGAAGAGGATCTTCACGTCCTCGGCGTCCAGGCC
The DNA here is from genome assembly GCF_044546895.1 of Streptomyces sp. NPDC053069. Classification (NCBI taxonomy): domain Bacteria; kingdom Bacillati; phylum Actinomycetota; class Actinomycetes; order Kitasatosporales; family Streptomycetaceae; genus Streptomyces; species Streptomyces sp. NPDC053069. Next base: position 231,092 of record NZ_JBITZN010000004.1, read on the forward strand.
GAGGCCCGCCGCGTCCGCGACGGTGGTCGCCGCGCCGACGGGATTGCGCAGACAGGCCAGCATGACGAAGTCCGGGCGCAGCGGGTGGAAGGCGTCCTCGGTGTGCCATTCGATGAGGGCCTCGCTGGCCGAGCCGAGCTGCTTGTGCTCGTTGCCGCGGATGGGCAGCACATCGTGGATGACCCGTCCGTCCTGCTGGGTGGCCCAGCCGAACGCCTCGCCCAGGACGGCGGAGTACAGCACCATGCGGGTCTCGAAGACGGCGGTGCGCTCCGGGTCGCCCGTGCTGTTCCAGTGCTCCGGGGTCGGTCCGATGGCCGCGTCGTCGACGTCGTGGCCGCCGATGACACAGACGCCGTGCTCCTCGCGGCGGTACCGGTTGAGGAAGTGGTGGACGGAGGAGGGCAGTTCGGCGGCGATCGCAGCGGCGTCGACGAGGAACCCGGGGTCGACCGGGGAACCGTACCGGTCCAGTGAGCGACGGGCGAGTGCGTTGACGGCGGCCAGCTCGGCGGAGTCGAGAACGAGCTTGTGCATGAGTCCTCCAAAGCAGGGTGGGACGAACGAAGGAAATGGGTGGTGGGCGAACCGCTGCCCGGCTGTGCTGCGTGAGCCGGGAGGGAGACGCCCCTAGCGGGCCGCGAGCCGCGGGAACCGGAACAGGGCGGGCAGTTGCAGGAGCGGAAGGGCGGCGAGTGTGATCAGGCACGTGTTCAGGCCCAGGAACTGGCCCAGCGCGCCTCCGGCCAGGGCGCCGAGGGGCGCGGCCCCCCAGGCCACTGTGCGGTAGGCGGCGGTGACGCGTCCCAGGAGGTGGGCGGGGACTTCCTGCTGCCGGTACGTGACGCTGGCCACGTTCCACAGGACGACGGCGGCCCCGTACACGGACAGACCGGCCGTCGCGAACGCGGGCGCACGCCCGGCCACGGGCAGCAGCAGCCCCACCACCACCAGCACACTGCTGAGCACGAGGACGAACCGTGTCGGCACGGCCCGCTGCAGCCGGGGAACGATCAGGGCGGCCCCCAGGCTTCCCACCGCGGACACGGCGAGTACGACACCGAAGGCCCGGGACGACAGCCCCATCGGCCCGGGGCTGACGGCGTAGAGCGTGAACTGGGCGAACCAGCCGGTGTAGGCCGTCGCGCCGAGCGCTGTGCTCCACGTCAGGGTGCGAAGGGGGCGGTGACTCCACAGGAAGCCGAATCCCTCCCGGATTCCCGCCAGCACCCTGGGGTTCTCCGGCGGGGGCGTGCGCGGGCTCCGCAACCGGCTCAGCAGCAGCAGAGCGACGGCGTAGACGGCTGCCGTGCCGACCGTCAGCCGGCCGAGGGTCAGCGCCGCCAGCAGGCCCGCCAGGGCCGGTCCCGCCAGGTGACTGCTCAGCGTTTCCACCGCCGAGAGCCGGGCGTTGGCCGAGCCGAGCCGGTCGGCCGGGACCAGGGACGGCAGTACCGTCTGCGCGGCCGTGTCGTAGCCGACTTCGCACACGCCGAGCAGGACGGCCACGACCACGAGTGCGCCGAGTCCCAGGCCGCCGGCCGCCAGTGCGGCCGCGACGGCCAGCAGGAGCAGGCAGCGCAGCGCGCTGGCGGTCACGAGCATCCGCCGGCGGTCCCAGTAGTCGGCCAGCACGCCGGCGAACGGGGCGAAGAACGCCCAGGGCACGCTGCGGCAGAAGGCGACCAGCCCCACGGCGAACGGCGCTCTGGACGCCTGGAACGCCAGCAGGGGCAGGGCGACCGTCGACAAGCCGTCGCCGAGGAACGAGACCCCGAACGGCGCGACGATCCGCCATGTGCCCGGCACCGCGGCCTGCGGGTCCCGTACGGTCACTCCCGTGCGGGGCCCCGTCCGGGGCGAGTTGCTCATCCGCCCCAGCCCGTGTGATCGAGGGCGGCCGCCGAGACGCTCCGGTCGGCCGTCGGTCCGGTCGTGGGGTGAGAGCACCCCAGTCCCAGCGCCACGGCGGCCAGCACCGGAACCATCAGCAGCGAACGATACTTATTACGAAAGTTCATGACTTTCCCCGTTAAATTCGATCGGTTCGTGGCCTCGAAGGAACATTGACCGACCGTCTAGTCTCGGAGCCACAGTCTTTGATCTTCATGAAGCTGCACGTCAGGAATGTGAGGGCCACCTATGGGGGGAGCAAACGGGGGAAACGGGGCGTTCCCCTTCGACGGGTGGAGCGACAGCCATGCGGCCGTCTACCGCGCGGTACTGCACCGCGAGCGGTCCGACGTGGCACTGCTGGCGCGCGACACGGGTCTGAGCCGGGAGGAGAGCGACGCCCTTGTCGCGGACCTGCTGGCCATGCGGCTCCTGCGCGCCGACGAGGACGGCGAGGGCACGGTCGTCGCCGCGGACCCCCGGCTCGCGGCCGCACATGTGCTGGCACCGGCCGAGCTGGCGGTCCGGCAGCAGCAGCGCGAGGTCGACTCGTTCCGGGCCGGGCTGGCCGAGCTGACGGCCGCTTTCACGGACAACAGCCGTGACGACCAGGACAGTTGCTCGGTGCAGTGGATCCGGGACCTCGACATCGTGCTGTCGCACATCGCCGTGGCCGCCCGGGACTGCGAGCGGGAGGTACTCGCGGCTCAGCCAGGTGGGGCGCAGTCGGCCAACGTGCTCGACGAGGCCCTGCCCCGGGATCTGGAACTACTGCGCCGTGGCGTCCGGATGCGCATGCTGTACCAGCACACCACTCGCTTCGACCCGCCCACACAGCTGTACGTCGAGCAGGTCACACGCGTCGGCGCGGAGGTGCGCACGCTCTCCGAGTTCTTCGAGCGGATGATCATCTTTGATCGGAAGCTGTGCTTTGTGGCGGTACCCGACCGGCCGACGGAGGCCGTCGTCGTACGGCAGCCCGCGCTGGTCGAGTTCCTGTGCGGTGTCTTCGACCGGGTCTGGAGCGGCGCGGAGTCCTACAGCGGAACCGCGGACGGCTACCTCAATGCCCGCGCCCACTCCGAGGAGATCCACTCCCGGATCGTCGACATCCTCGCCGACGGCGTCAAGGACGAGGTCGCCGCCCGGCGCCTCGGCATGTCCGTCCGCACCCTGCGCAAGCACATCGCCGTGATCATGCAGGAGATGGGCGCGGAGAGCCGCTTCCAGCTGGGCTGGCTGATGGGCAGCCAGCGCCCGGCGGGCAGTGCACCGTCGTCCGGAAAGCCGTAGCGCGCCTCCGCGTGCGCCCGCCTCAGCCCAGCCTGAAGTCCTGATCACCGGCGATGGTCGGCACGTCCATCTGAGCCCGCTGCAGAGTCCCCGAGTAGTCCCAGTTCAGGGCCTGCCAGCGGGTGAACTGGTCGATCACCCACATACCCGACTGCCGAGAGCCGTTGCCGGAGCGGCCGTTCCCGCCGAACGGCAGGTGCGCCTCGGCCCCCGAGGTGGAGTTGTTGACGCTGACCATCCCGGCCCGTACCCCCCGGCGGAACCGGAAGGCGGCTGCCGCGTCGCTCGTGTAGATCGCGGCGGAGAGCCCGTAGCCGGGGGCGTTCGCCAGTTCTACGGCCTCGTCGAGGTGGTCGTACGGCATCACCCCCACCAGAGGACCGAACGTCTCTTCCTGGAAGACACGGTCGCCCGGACGGACGCCCTGAACGATGGTCGGGTGGTAGAAGAGGCCTGCGTCGGCGTCGCCCAGGAAGTTCCTGCGGGGCTGGGACGCCGTGATGCGGCCCAGGGCGGTCGAGCCGCGGGGGGTGTGATGCGGCTGGAGCCAGTCCAGGAATCCCTCGAAGCGCTCCGCGAACCTGGAATCGATCAGCGGACCGTAGAGAACGTCCTGCGTGGGGTCGCCGATCGGGCAGTTCTCCACGGCCTCGGAGAACCGGTGCAGGAACTCGTCGTACACCGTCCGCTGGACGAGCACCGTACCGAGCGAGGTGCAGCGCTGCCCCGCGGTGCCGAAGCCCGAGAAGAGAGCTCCGCGGACGGCCAGGTCCAGGTCCGCGTCCTCGGCGACCACCAGGGGGTTCTTGCCGCCCAGCTCCAGGCAGGGACTCTGCAGGTACCGGCCGGCCAGCGCGCCGATCCGGCTGCCCACGGCGGTCGACCCGGTGAAGCCGATCTTGTCCAGGTCTCCTGCCTCCAGTGACCGTTCCAGACCGTGCCAGGTCTGCTCGCCGTCGGCGAAGACCAGGTTCAGCACCCCCTGGGGCACCCCCGCGTGTGTCATCAGGTCGAACAGGGCCGCCGAAGTGGCCGCGGCGTACTCAGCGGGCTTCCAGACCACCGTGTTGCCGCACAGCAGGGCGGGCACGATGTACCAGGCGGGCACAGCCACCGGGAAGTTGCCGGCGGTGATCACGGAGACCACGCCGACGGGCTCGCGGAAGGTGAAGAGCTGCTTGTCGGCCATCTCGCTCGGGACCGTCTGGCCGTACAGCCGCCTCCCTTCGCCGAGGAAGAAGTCGCAGGTGTCGACGATCTCCTGGACCTCGCCCAGGGCTTCCGCGTACGGCTTGCCGATCTCCCGGGTGACCAGGGCGGCGAGCTTCTCCTTGTTGGCCTCCACCAGCCGTCCCATGGCTGCCACCACCCTGCCGCGCACCGGCGACGGCACATCGGCCCACCGGCGCTGGGCGGCGCGGGCGGCCGAGCAGGCTTCGGCGAACGTCCTGGCCTGCGACAGGGCCACCTCGGCCACGGTCTCGTCCAGTCGCGCGGGATTGACCGACCGGTACAGGGTGGCTTCGGCCGTCTCCGGTTCCGCGGACGGCGCCCGCCCTGCGACCACCGACGACACCACCGGCGTCACACGCGTGGTCATGCGGCCGCCTCCTCTCGGTCCATGAGGTGCAGCACCCGGTCGAGCGCTCCGAGCACGAGATCCAGCTCCTCCGCACGGACGGCGAGCGACGGACGGACACGCACGCCCAAGGGGCCGGCGGGCAGCATCAGAACCCGCTCCTCCTCCCGCAGCCGGGTCAGCAGCACGTCACGCCGCTCACTGGTCGGCATGTCGAAGGCGCACAGCAGGCCCCGGCCCCGGGCCGCTGTCACCAGCCGGGGATGGCGGCGGGCGAGGTCTTCCAGCCCCGTGCGGAAGCGGTCGCCGAGCACCTTGGCGCGCGGGATCAGCCCGTCGCGCTCGATGACCTCCAGCAGGCGGCGCGACCTGACCATGTCGACGAGGTTGCCGCCCCAGGTGGAACTGATCCGGCTGCTCACCCGGAAGACGTTGTCGGGGACCTCGTCCACCCGGCGCCCAGCCATGATGCCGCCGACCTGAGCCTTCTTGGAGAAGGCCACGACGTCCGGGGCGAGTCCCAGCTGCTGGTACGCCCAGGGGCTTCCGGTCACACCGACGCCGGTCTGCACCTCGTCGAGGACGAAGAGGGCGTCGTGGTCGTGGCACATGCGTTGCATGGCCTGGAGGAAGGCGGGGCGCATGTGGTTGTCACCGCCCTCGCCCTGGATGGGCTCGGCGATGAAGCAGGCGATGTCGTGCGGATGGGCGCGGAAGGCGGCCTCGGCCTGGTCGAGCGCGCGGCGCTCCGCCTGTTCCAGATCCGCGAGGGACCGCGCGTCCAGGGGGTGGCGGATCGCGGGTACGTCGATCCGCGGCCAGTCGAAGACAGGGAAGCGGTCGGTCTTGTCCGGGTCCGTGTTCGTCAGGGACATGGTGTAGCCGCTGCGGCCGTGGAAGGCCCGGGTGAGGTGCATGGCCCTGGTGCCGAGGCCGGCCGCACGGCCACGCGCCTCGTTGTGCCGGCTCTTCCAGTCGAAGGCGCACTTGAGCGCGTTCTCCACGGCGAGGGCACCGCCCTCGACGAAGAACAGGTGCGGAAGGTCGGGGTCCCCCAGCACCCGCACGAAGGTCTCCACGAACTCCGCCAGGTGCGTGGTGTACATGTCGCAGTTGGCGGGTTTGTTCACCGCGACGGCCGCCAGCTGCGCCATGAAGTCCGCGTCCTCGACGATCTCCGGAGGATTGAGCCCCAGCGGACTGGAAGCGAAGAACGTGTACATGTCGAGGTAGCTCTCCCCCGAGCTCGCGTCGACCAGCCACGACCCACGGCTGCGCTCCAGGTCCAGGGGGAAGGGGAAGCCGTCGGTCAGCAGGTGGCGGCCGAGGGTGCGGTGCACGTTCTCCGGACGGACGGCAGCGCCCATGGGCGCACTGGTCTCCGTCAGCGAGGTGTCCAGCATCGATCGATCCTTTCGAGAAGTCTGGTCAGGGAGCGGGCGGACCGTCCGCGCACGTCCGGGGTCCGGACTGCACGAGCTCCTCCAACAGGCCGGCGAGCGAGGCGGCGTGACGCTGCTCGGTGAGCGAGTGGTGGGTGCCGGGAACCCACCGGGTGCGCACGGGGCGCCCCAGCAGCGCGGACCAGCCGAGGTCCTCGGGCACGTCACCCCACGCGCTCTCCTGCGCCGCGCGCAACAGGGTGACCGGCGCCTGACAGGCAGCCGGCGCGGGGCCGGTCTGCAGCGCACGTACGTGCCATGCGTGGACCTCGGCATACGGCCGCAGGTCCGCCGCGGTGTAGGCGATCCCGGACTCCCGCGACAGCAGGCCGGCCACCGCCTCGAGGATCCGCTCCGGGTTGTCCTCCGTCCCGGGGATCCGGAGCGCCTCGGGATCGGCCCCGAAGAGCCCCGCGTACTCCTGGACCGCGGAGCGGGGCCGGGTGGCCAGAACATCCGGCGTCGCGCTGTCGAGCAGCACCACGGATCCGATGCGGTGGCCCGCGCGCTCGGCGATCCGGGCCATCTCCACGGCCACGACGCCCCCGAAGGACCAGCCGACGAGTGCGGCCCCCTCGACGAGCCCCGCCTCGGCCGCTTCTGCCAGGTACGACTCGGCCACCCGGCGCACACTGCACTCGTCCGGCGGTCCCGGTTCCGTCGCCTCGAACGCCGCGACCGGGTATCCGGGAGCAAGGTGCGGCAGCAGTCGGCGGAAGCCGCCGGCGCTGCCGCTCGACGGGTGGACGAAGAGCAGCGGCCGGCCCGTTGTCCCGCGCAGCCGGACCAGGGTGCGCCGGCTCCGCGTGAGCTGTTCAGCCGGCATGGGCGGTACGGATCAGAGCGGCGATGGACGCAACCGTCGGGCTGACGACGACCTGCTGCAGCGAGAGCGTCTCGTGGCCGCCGGCGCGCAGCCGGTTGACCAGTCGCGCCAGCAGCAGTGAGTGCCCGCCGGCGTTGAAGAACTCGTCGTCCGGCCGTGGCCAGCCCTGTCCGACGATCTCCCGCCAGGCCGTGGCGACGATCCGCTCGTACGTGTCGTACTCCTCCGGAACAGCCTCTTCGGACCGTTCGGCGCGCCCGAGCAGAGCCTTCCGGTCGACCTTGCCGTTCACCAGGGTGTCCAGCGCCGGCAGCACGGTGACCGAGGCGGGGATCATCGGGCGCGGCAGATGCCGCTGGAAGGCCGCGAGGACCAGGTGCGAGGAGGTGTTTCCGGTGACGAAAGCCCGCAGACAGGGGTCCCCGCGGTCGTCCAGTACCACTGCCGCCTCCCGTACGCCGTCGGCGGCAAGGGCCACCTGTTCGACCTCGCCCAGGTCGATGCGCCAGCCGTTGAGCTTGACCTGGTGGTCCTGGCGGCCCGCCACCCGCAGCGCACCGCCCTCGTCGAGTACGCCCAGGTCACCCGTCCGGTACACCGGGAACGAGCGTTCGCCGAGATCGAGCCGCCCGAACGGGGACTCCCCCGGGAGAGCGGCGCGATAGCCTCCGACCCCGGGACCACCGATGGCCACCTCGCCCCGGATGCCGTGGGGCAGGGGCAGCCCCTGGCTGTCGACGACGGCGAGGCCGGCGCCGGCCACGGCCGTGCCCACGCTGATCGTCCGGCCCTCCGTCACCCGTCCCGCGGTGGCGGTGGCGGTCGTTTCGGTCGGTCCGTAGAGGTTCCAGATCTCCGCCTCGGGGAACAGCGCGCCGATACGGCGTACCAGGGACGGGTCGAGGGGTTCACCCCCGAGGAGGAACCGCCGGACCGACGGCAGGGGCTGAGGCTGTGCCGCCTCGAACGCGGTGAGCAGAGCGGAGGCGTAGCTCGGTACACAGTTCAGGCTGATCGGACGCTGCAGGGCGGCGAGTTCGGCCCGGACCGCCTCCAGGTCGAGTCGGTCGGCCGTCAGCAGGGTGATGCAGCCACCGCCGTACAGCACGCCGAGGGTCTGCTTCAGCGACGCGTCGAAGACGGGGCTGGACAGGACCGGGAGGACCGACTGCCGGGAAAGGAGCTCCTCGGCGCACCAGCGCAGGTAGTTGTCGAGGCTCGCACGGCTGATCTCCACGAGCTTCGGTACGCCGGTGGATCCGGAGGTCCGCAGCAGATAGGCGGGGTCCTGCGGCCGGACGGCGGCCGCCGGGGCGACGGCCTGCGCGGTCTGTGGGATGTCGGCCAGCGCCACGGCACGGCAGCCGTCGGGCCAGGTGATGTCGGGCGTGCCACGGCCGGTCAGGACGACCGTGGCTCCGGCGAGCCGGACCGCGTCGGCCAGGCGGGCGGGGGGCTCGTGGGGCGAGAGCGGGAGGAAGACCGCACCCAGCCGGTGCACGGCGAGAAGCGCGGCCGGCAGATCGGGCTCGGCCTCGGCCAGGACGCCCACCACCGTGCCGGGGCGCACCTCGCCCAGGGCCGCCGCCACGGCGGACACCCGGTGTTCCAGCTGCCGGTAGGTGGCCCGCTGCGAGCCCTGGCGGCAGGCAAGGGCGTCGGGAGTGTCCCGCACGTGCCGCATGAACCGTTCGCCGAGCGGCTCGGCCGTGGTGTGCCGGGCCGAGGCCGCCATGCGCTCGGTCAGCTCTTCCCGGGCGCCCGCAGGAAGGAGCGCCAGCTGCGCGACGGGCGTCTGCGGTCTGGCGACCAGATCGGCCAGCAGCCCGCCCCAGGCGTTCAGCAGCGCGTCGAGCCGGCTGCGGGGCGCGGGACCGGTGGCGTCGATGTGCAGGGCGCCCCCGCTGCCGTCGTCCTCGCGCAGGGAACAGGTGAACCGGGCACCGAGCGGGTGCCGCCACGCGACCCGGTACCAGCCGGACGGCAGAGCGGGCTCGCCGGTGGTGTCGAAGACCAGTTCCGGCTGTGCGGTGCCGTGGGGCAGGGCGGGAACGCCGAGCATGGCACGGGCCTCGTCCAGCCGCACCAGCCACCGGCTCAGAGCCTCGGCGCCGCCCTGGCCGAGGTCGATGTCCTCGACGAGGGGGAACACCTGGGTCAGCGGGCCGCAGACCGTGTCCAGCCCCATGAGTTCCCGCGCGTCCGCGGCGACCGCGAACGCATGGCCGAGGGCCAGCCGGCGCAGCACGACGGCGAGCGCGAAACCGGCGAGGTCCGTGCCGGAACATCCTGCCTCGGCGGCCGCTTTCGCCATCAGCTCGCCGGTGCGCCGGTCCAGCAGGTGGCGCGCGCCGGCGCCGTCCGCGGGAGCGTCGTCCGCGCTTCCGGGGACCACGTCGCACACCGTGGCACGGCCCGGCCCGTCCGGTTGCCGCAGGGCCCAGTACCGCTCCTCCTCCGCCAGCTCCCCCTTGCGGATCATGGCCCGGTGGGCCGTGGCGACGGCGAGGTAGTCGGGCCGGGCGAGGGCGGCGGCAGGCGCACCCTCAAGGGTGCTGGCAGCATCGGCCAACAGCATGCCGATCGACCGGGTGTCGGCGAAACCCGCGCCGCACGCGATACGGACTTCCGGCCCGTCCCAGCCGCCGGTGACGGTGATCCGCAGGGTCCCGCCGGTCAGTTCCCATCCGGAGCCGTCGGGCAATGCCTGCCGGTGCACCTTCTGACCGCGCTGCAGCGGCTGGGTCGCGCCGTCGACCCACTCGTGGTCTCCGGTCAGCGCCGGATTCGCGGACAGGGCCCGGTACAGGGCGTCGCGCAGGCCGGTCGTGCCGGCACCCGGTACCCGTACGTGGAGAAGCAGCTCCCGGTCCGCGCGGCCGAGGGCGGCCTGCTGAAAGGGACTGAGTTCGTGCAGCCGGGCCGGCTTGTCCTCGCCGGCCGGGGCGTGCGGGTTGCCCGTCTCGTTCGACATCTCAGTCCTTTCGCAGCGAGAGGTAGGATTCGGCGGTCTTGAGCAGGATGCGGCGCGGCCCGCTGAAGGGGCGGCGACCGTGGGCGGCGAGCATGTTGTCGACGACGAGGGTGTCGCCCACCTCCCAGTCGAACTGGACCGAGTTCCGCTCCACGACGTCGTTGACGATCGCTATGACCTCGGCATCGATCTCGGAACCGTCGCCCCAGAAGACGTTGTTGGGCCACAGCTGTTCGTCGGAGTCGTCCGGGGAGGTCGACAGCGCTTCGCGGATACCGCTGTCCATGCGGGAGATGTGGAATCCGTGGGCGTAGTTGAACCACACCTCTTCACCGGTGTACGGGTGGACGGCCGTGGCCGCGCGCTTCTCATAGGTGCGCAGGCGATCTGAGCCGATCCACTCGACACGGCGTCCCTCACGCGCGCACAGATCTTCGACCGCCTTGCGGTCGTCCGTCTCGTACGAGCGCTGCCAGGTCCGGTTGTATCCGTATCCCCGTACATACATCAGCCCACGCTCGGTGAATTCTTTCCGGATCTCTTCCGGAATTTCCCGGAAGATTTTCCGGTTGTCCGCGATGGGGGTCTGGCCGCGGTCCACCGGAGCGATGTCGCACTGAAAGAAGAGCAGCATCGGCCAGTCGTTGGAGTAGCAGAACTCGCTGTGCAGGCGGATATCCAGCTCCTCCGGATACTCGCTTGCCGTGTAGGTGTTCTGGTTCACACGGCTACGGATGGCAGCGCCGCCCTGGTAGTCGACAGGCCGGCCGCCGAACGCGTTCACGAGCGAATCGAAGTCCGGCCGGACCGGGGACCGGAACAACAGAGCGCCGTGTCGGTGCAGTTCGGCCCGGAGGTCCTCCCGGTTCTCCGAGATCCAAGCGATCAGGTCCGTGTCCGGCGCCGCCTCGACGACCAGGGGGAGCGCCTGCTCGTTGTAGGTCGTCCGACGGACCGGGGAAACCTCACCCACCGTGTCGGCCGACTGCGCCACAAGACTGGCGAACTTGTTCAGTGCCATAACTCTTCCTCCTTTCCAAGTGTTTTTTACGGGCAAACAAAAGCAGTGTTCATCACGCCTCCGCGTGGGGTGTTGATGATCGTGGCTCCGGGGTCGGCGCTCTGCCGCACGAGAATTCCGGATCCCTTTCCGCCCATCACCAGCGGGCTGAACACCCCGGTGGTCGGAACGATGTCCGGCTCCTCCGATCCGGGCTGCCGGACCGGCTGCATGAACGTGTCCGGGCGATGGAATTCCTGTGCGATGTAATGGCCGTCGGCCAGCGCGTCCGCGACCGCGTCGTGCCACTCGGAGTCGGAGGTCTCCCGCCCGGCGACGACGCCGCGGGCACCGAACAGGTCGGCCGGCTTGAGCACGAAGCGAGCCCGTTCCTTCAGCAGAAGGTCCAGCAGACCCGTATGGCCGTCCTGCCATTCCACCCGCGTGTCCGCGACCTCACGGGTCCACGGCACGGTGCGCCGGACGAAGGCACGGTCCCCGCTGGACAGATGGGCCGCGTCCTCGCTGAGCCAGGCGAGCAGCTTCTTGTTCGTGTACACGCCGCCCGCCTCCGGCGCGAGGACGAGCGTGGTGTCACGGTGAACCGCCTCGCGCATCGCGGTGACGTCCAGCGGGTCCTCGTGCGCGTTGACGATGGTGAACATGCGCAGCGCCACATCGAGCGGGATCCCCTGGAACTCCAGCCCCGCCGGGCCGTGTTCCAGCTCGTCCGGTACGGCGAAGACGCACGGCGTCCCATGGCGTGCGAAGTCGTTGACGACGTCCTCGAAGTACTCCTCGCCGCCGAACCCCGGGCCGCGCCGGTGGCCGAGAAGGGCTACTGTGGGCCGGGTGGCGCCCCGGGCGCGCGCGGCCGCGGCCACGACGTCCCGGCGGGGGCCGAAGTTGTCCATCGACGACATGCGCAGCGCCCGGGCGACTGGTGCGAACGTCGGCTCGCGCCAGTAGAAGCCGTCGATGGCCGACAGGTGCTCGATGCCCGCCACGGCGCTGTCGAGGTTGCACTCCACGAACCAGGGCCGCCCGCCGCTGACCACGATGTCCGGCCGCGCCATGGCGAACGCCCAGCGATTCCACGACGGCCGGTCGGTGAGCACGCTGCACGGCGGCACCCGGTAGCCGAGCCGCTCCACGAGAGTGGGGAAGTCCGGCGCCCGCCGGTCGCCCACCGCGGCGATGAGCCGCACCAGGCGTCGCGTCGCGGCGACCATGCCGGCGGCCGCCCGCTGCGTGAGCAGCACGGGACGTAGCGGGACCGGCGCGGCCGGGTGCCGGTACATCCCTTCGGCGCCTTCGTCCGTCGCCCCCATGTGCCGGTCGAGGCGTGCGGCCCGCTCACAACTGTCCCGTCGTGCCGGTGCCGAGCCCAGCAGTGCCTCGTCGACGGTGCGCGCGACGTCTGTCGCGATGAAGTTCATCAGGTCCTCCATGAGTTGCCGTGCACGGCATGCGCGCCGGTCAGCCGGCGGGGTGCATCAAGACGTTGATCGACGCGCCGAGACCGGCGTTGACGACTCCTCCCGCGTCGTCCGGGGCGTGCCGGACCAGACAGCCCGCGGGCTTGCCGTCGAAGACGTTGAATCCGTAGACGGGCCGGACCGACACCTCCCGGCGCCGGGACGCGGAGCGCCGGTAGTGGCTCACGACCACCGAGTCCTGGCGCACGAACTCCTGCACCACGTGGCCGCCGCCCTGGAGCGCCTCGTCCACGCGCTTGCGCCACTCCCCGTCCGTCGCCTCACAGCCGATCACCACCCCGTGGCCGCCGTAGTCGGAGACCGGCTTGAGCACGAAGTCGTCCCGGCGGGACCGCAGCAGCAGGGGCAGCTGCCAAGTGCCGCCCCGGTAGCGGACCTCCTCGTCGGCGACCACCCGGGTCCACGGCAGATGACGGTCGACGAAGGCGCGTTCGTCATCGGTCATCCAGGGCCGCCCCTGTGACATCCATGCCAGAACCGTCTTGTTCTGCAGGAGGAACGCGGATTCGGGGGCGAGCAGCAGGGCACCGCGGCGCACCGCCTCGGCCACCGGGGCCAGATCGACGCCCAGGCGGTCCCAGTCGAGCTGCATGAAGTGACTCAGTACGACCGGGCGGCGTACTCCGCCGTCCGACGTGACCAACTGCTCCGGCTCGAGGAACTCGGCCGGCACGCCGACGGAGCGGAGGTGTTCCACCTCCAGATCGAAGAAGCGGGTGCCGGGGTAGTCGGGATCCCGCATGGTGCCCAGCAGTCCGACACCCCCCGCCTCGTCGCCGGCCTCGGCGAGCGCGCGGGCGAAGAGTTCATGACGCACCGCGAACGGGTCGGGCCCGTCGTACAGGGGTGAGTCGTCCGGGCCGCGGAACGCCGCGCGGTGGCAGTCGGTCATCATGCGGACGTGCGGCGGCCCCCCGATCGCTCCGCCGATGTTGCACTCCAGGATGCGCAGCCGGCCCTCGCTGAGGACGGCGTCCGTGCGGGACATGCAGGCCGCCCAGGCACGCTCGCGCGGGTCTGGGGTGAGCAGCCGGTGCCGTTCGCGTGGGACACCGAGCCGTTCCAACAGGTCGAAGGGGCCTGCCTCGTCCTCCCAGCAGGTGCGCTCCAGGAGCCGGACGAACCGTTGCACGACGGCGTAGTAACCGTCGTGCGCCGCACGGGGGACGACGACCGGGTGCAGAGCGAGATTGTCGTCGCTGACGTACGGAAGACCCCGCAGTGCTGCGGAGAGACGGTCGGCATGGCGTGCGGCGTCGAAGCCGGGGCCGGCCCACGGGGGCGGCGTCGGGTCAGCCATGAACGCTCCCGGCGGGCACGGGGACCTGGCCGTAGACCAGGTCCATGTAGCGTTCACCGCGGTCGGCGAAGAGCGTGAGCACCCGGGTTCCGGGCGGGAGCCCCGGGGCGATCGCACCGATGGCGCTGACCACCGCGCCCGAGGAGGCGCCGGCGAGGATGCCTTCGCTGCGCAGCAGCGCACGGCAGCCGGCCACGGCCTCGTCCTCGCCCACGTACACGACGTCGTCGGGACGGAACCGGGACGCCAGCTCCGGCGCCATGCTCGAACCGTGGCCCGGGAGGCGACGAGGTCCGGGAGCCCCGCCGAAGACGACGGATCCGCGCGCGTCGACCGCGACCGTGCGCAGCGCCGGCCATCGCTCTCGCAGACGACGGGCGAGCCCTTGCAGCGTGGCGGTCGTGCTCACCGCGGCGACCAGTACGTCGACGGTTCCGGTGACCTGTTCGAGGATCTCGTTCGCCGTGTGCCGGTAGTGGGCCTGCCAGCACAGGTCGTTCGCGTACTGATTGACCCAGACGGCCTTCGGGTCGCGTTCGACGATGTCGCGGACACGGGCGATCCGGGTTTCCAGATATCCGCCCATGCGATCCCGCTGCGAGACCATGTCGATCCGCGCACCGAGGTCGGAAAGGATTTTCAGGTTGACCGAGGAGACATTGGGGTCGAGCACACAGGTGACACTCAGGTCATAAAGGGGTGCGAGTGCCGAGAGAGCGATACCGAAGTTCCCGGAGGAGCTTTCCACCAGATGGCTTCCCGGTTTCAGGGTGCCATCGGCCAGCCAGCTTTCAATGACATGGCGGGCCGCCCGGTCTTTCATGCTGCCCAGCGGATTCAGATATTCCAGCTTGGCGAGAACGTCGAAGGACTCCGCCGAGAAGAGCCGGCCGAGGCGCACCACCGGGGTGTTTCCGACCGCTTCGGCGATTGAGTTGTTGATCACGAGTTTTCCACCATCACCTGGGCAGCCGCATGCCGAGGCCCAACTTTCGCGCGACCGCCACGACCCGGTGAGCCAGGGCGACGTCCTGGACGGACATGCCGAAGGGGTTCACCACGGTCACGCCGTCCGCCGGCGGGATGCCCGGCCCGGTCGCGTCGAGGAGGTAGGAGCCCAGCTCGCCGTCCACCGCGCGCGAGCCGGGGCCGGCGGGCGGCTCCCCGGGACCGTGGAGCAGGCCGTCGCGGTACATGCGCCCCAGCAACCGCCGGGAGTCGGCCCGAACCAGGTTCCAGTCGTCCACCACGACCCGGGAGGCGCGCAGCACGACCTCGGGAAGCAGGTCGTCGAGGGAGACGTGGACCACGACGGCACCCTGGCTGAGCCAGTCGTACCGGATGTAGCCGTCCGTCACCGTCGTCACCGGGATGACCACGTCGGCGCCCTGGACGGCCGCGCGCGGATCGGCCTCGACCGTGATGCGGACCCCGTACCGGTCCGCGGCCTCCCGGTGGCGCTCGGCGAAGGCGGCGGCCGCCGCGGGGTCCCGGTCCTGCACCCGGACGCCTGTCAGGTCGGCGAGCCGGGGAAGCAGCAGCCTGAGGTGGGTGTCGGCCTGCACTCCGCAGCCGACGAGCGCGAGGTGCCGCACCGGGCGGACCGTGAAGGTCTCGATCGCGGCCGCGGAGACCGCCGCCGTACGCGTGGCGCTGATGAGTGCGGCGTCCATCATGGCGTAAGGGTGCGCGGTCTCCGGATCGAAGAGCAGCGTCAGACCGTCGGCGCGCGGAATTCCCCGGCCGGCATTTCCGAGGGACGCGTTGATTATCTTCGTTCCGACCGCTCGCGGGGAACCCTCGACCAGGCCCGGCATGTTCAGGCTGCGGGCACTGTGTCCATCCGATGTGACCCAGCCCAGATAGCCCTCGTCGGGGACGACCGTCTGCCCTCGCGCATGGGCCCGCAAGGTGTCCGCAGCGACCGCGACGGGGTCGATCTCATTCAGCGCCAGTGCCACGTCGGTCCGGGTCAGATAAAGAAGTTCGCCGGAATCCTGGTACGGCTCAGCAGCGCTTGGGCACACGTCCCTTTGCGCGACTTGCTCTGACATCAACTTGCCCCCTGGATTTCGCTCTCCATCTACGGGGACACTCTTTCCGTTGGCCCGGAGAACCGTCCATGCCTTCCAACGGGCACCAACGTGCAAGGCAAGAACATGAGCACCGGCGGGCCGGGGGGCACGCATGAGCCGGGCAGGCGGGGCCAGGCTGTGCGATCCCTCACAAACCCGGACACAACGAGAAACGGGCCCCTGCGGTGACTTTCGTCACCAGCAGAGACCCGTTTCGTCGGTTTCTCTCTGTGCGCGAGGGGGGAGTTGAACCCCCACGCCCTTGCGGGCACTGGAACCTGAATCCAGCGCGTCTGCCTATTCCGCCACCCGCGCATTGGGTGTGTCTTCCGGTTCCGGCCCTTTCGGGCTGGCCCCTTCCGACACCCAGAACATTAGCACGTCGTACGGGGTGGGTTCACATCCCTTCCGGCCCACCACCCGGCGGCACCCCGCACCCGCCGCGCACGCCCGCGGCCCCGCAGCCGCCCCGCGTCCAAGGCCCGCACCGTCCCCCACGTCTCAGGGAGACCTGCTTCACGTATCAACCTCGTACCGGTCCCGGGTATCTCCCCAGGAGGCGGGTCGGGTCCACAGCAGGGTGCGGGACACTGGTCTTCGCCCGCCTCTACGATCCATGGCAGCAGGAGTGCCCGCCGGGAGTTCGAAGGGGAGTCGCTGGGGGAACCGGCTGATTGCCGGACGCGTAGATACGATCAGTAAGCAGTACCGGCACAACCGGGCAAGGCAGCGCACACAGCAGGGCAAGGCAACGGCAGGGACGGAGGAGGTGCCCCATGGGAGTCCTGAAGAAGTTCGAGCAGCGTCTCGAAGGTCTGGTGAACGGCACCTTCGCCAAGGTCTTCAAGTCCGAGGTGCAGCCCGTGGAGATCGCCGGCGCGCTCCAGCGTGAGTGCGACAACAACGCCACGATCTGGAACCGCGACCGGACCGTCGTACCCAACGACTTCATCGTGGAGCTGAGCGCGCCGGACTACGAGCGCCTCAGCCCCTACTCCGGGCAGCTCGGCGACGAGCTGGCCGGCATGGTGCGCGACTACGCAAAGCAGCAGCGTTACACCTTCATGGGCCCCATCAAGGTCAACCTGGAGAAGGCCGACGACCTGGACACCGGCCTGTACCGGGTGCGCTCGCGCACCCTCGCCTCCTCCAGCAGCCAGCAGGCGGCCCCCGCGGCCCCGGCCCCCGGCCGCCCCGCGCAGGGTGCCCCGGGCGGCGGCTACGGCTACCCGCCGAGCGCGCCCGCCGGGGCGCCCCCGATGCCGTCCGCGCCCCCGCCCGGCGCCCGCCCCGGCGGCTACGGCTACCCCCAGCCCGCCACGCAGCGGCCCGCGGCCGCCCCGATGAGCGGCGGGCACACCCGCTACTGGATCGAGATCAACGGCACCCGCCACCAGATCTCCCGCGCGACGCTGGTGCTGGGCCGCAGCACCGACGCCGACGTGCGGATCGACGACCCCGGCGTCTCCCGCCGGCACTGCGAGATCCGGACCGGAACGCCCTCGACGATCCAGGATCTCGGCTCCACCAACGGCATCGTGGTGGACGGGCAGCACACCACCCGCGCTACGCTCCGCGACGGCTCGCGGATCGTCGTGGGCAGTACCACCGTTATCTATAGGCAAGCCGAAGGGTGAAGCGGGGGCAATGTCAGAGCTGACCCTCACGGTCATGCGGCTGGGTTTCCTGGCCGTACTGTGGCTGTTCGTGATCGTGGCCGTGCAGGTCATCCGGAGCGACCTGTTCGGTACGCGCGTCACCCAGCGCGGATCGCGTAGGGAGGCCGGTCGCCAGCAGCAGGCGCCCCGGCAGCAGGCCGCCGCGCCCCCGTCGCAGCGCGGCCAGCAGCGTGGCCAGCAGGGCGGCGGCCGGCGCGGTCGCAACGCCCCCACCAAGCTGGTCGTGACGGAAGGCACACTGACCGGCACCACGGTCGCGCTGCAGGGCCAGACGATCACCCTGGGCCGGGCGCACGACTCCACGATCGTGCTGGACGACGACTACGCCTCCAGCCGCCATGCCAGGATCTATCCGGACCGCGACGGTCAGTGGATCGTCGAGGACCTGGGCTCCACCAACGGCACCTACCTGGACCGGTCCCGGCTGACGACTCCCACGCCGATCCCGCTGGGCGCGCCGATCCGCATCGGCAAGACCGTCATCGAGCTGCGGAAGTAGTACGACAATGAGCGAGCGGAGCGAGCACGCAGCGGCAGGCCGCACCCTGGTCTCCGGCGCGCTCCCGACCGGAGGGTGGGCAGTGTGGCTCGACACGACCGGCTGCATTCGGAGCCGACGGGCGAGGTGCGCATGAGTCTGTCACTGCGCTTTGCCGCCGGATCGCACGAAGGCATGATCCGCGGGCACAACGAGGACTCCGGTTACGCCGGTCCGCGGCTCCTCGCGATCGCCGACGGCATG
Source organism: Streptomyces sp. NPDC053069 (assembly GCF_044546895.1). NCBI lineage: Bacteria > Bacillati > Actinomycetota > Actinomycetes > Kitasatosporales > Streptomycetaceae > Streptomyces > Streptomyces sp. NPDC053069. The sequence continues at coordinate 249,394 of NZ_JBITZN010000004.1, forward strand.
GGCGGCCAGGCCGCCGGCGAGGTCGCCTCCTCCGAGGTGATCTCCACCCTGGTCACGCTCGACGACGACGTGCCCGGCTCCGACATCCTGACCTCCCTCGGCGCGGCCGTGCAGCACGCCAATGACCAGCTGCGCGCCATGGTCGCCGAGGACCCCCAGCTCGAAGGCATGGGGACGACCCTGACCGCGCTGCTGTGGACCGGGCAGCGGCTCGGTCTCGTGCACGTCGGTGACTCGCGGGCCTATCTGCTGCGTGACGGGGTCCTCACCCAGATCACCCAGGACCACACCTGGGTGCAGCGGCTCGTCGACGAGGGCCGGATCACCGAGGAGGAGGCGACCACGCATCCGCAGCGGTCCCTCCTCATGCGCGCCGTGGGCAGCAGCGACCACGTCGAGCCGGACCTGTCGATCCGCGAGGTCCGGGCCGGCGACCGCTATCTGATCTGCTCCGACGGGCTGTCCACCGTCGTCTCCCACCAGACGATCGAGGAGACCCTCGCCAGCTACCAGGGCCCGCAGGAGACCGTGCAGGAGCTGATCCAGCTCGCGCTGCGCGGCGGCGGCCCCGACAACATCACCGTCATCGTCGCCGACGTCCTCGACCTGGACACCGGTGACACCATGGCCGGGCAGCTGTCCGACCAGCCGGTGGTGGTCGGTGCGGTCGCCGAGAACCAGCACCACCTGCACGACAACGGCATCATGCAGACCCCGGCCGGCCGCGCCTCCCATCTGGGCCGGCAGCACCACGGGCACGGCGGCGGCGAGTTCGGCCCGCCCGGTTCCGGCGACACCACCGGGTACATCCCGGCGGGCGGTTTCGGCGACTACGCCGACGGTGACTTCACCAAGCCGCGCGGCGGGCGCAGGTGGCTGAAGAGATCCCTGTACAGCGCCCTGGCCCTCGCCGTCATCGGCGGCGGCCTCTACGGCGGCTACCGCTGGACGCAGACTCAGTACTACGTCGGCGCCAAGGGCGAGCACGTGGCCCTGTACCGGGGGATCAGCCAGGATCTGGCCTGGGTGTCGCTGTCGACGGTGGAGAAGGACCATCCGGAGATCGAACTCAAGTACCTGCCGCCGTACCAGCAGAAGCAGGTGAAGGCCACGATCGCCGCGGGCGGTCTGCAGCAGGCCCAGGCGAAGATCGAGGCACTGTCCGTGCAGGCCTCCGCGTGCAGGAAGAAGGCGGAGCACCAGGCCGCCGAGTCCGAGCGGAACGCGAAGACGGGCCAGGGCGAGGCCGGAGGCACCACGGGAACCACCCGTACCGCCTTCACGTCCAAGGCATCACCGACGCCGAACCCGTCGGCGACGAAGACGACGCCCCCGACCTCGCCGTCGAAGCCCCCGTCCACGTCCCCCACTCCGAATCCCGGCCCGAGCCTCTCCGAGGATGAGCAGAAGGTCGTCGATCAGTGCGGCAAGCAGTAGCCGAGCCGTGAGAGGCCCTGTCACACGATGAGCAGTACCACTAACTCGCCGACGCACCACACGTCCACGATCGGCGCCATCGGCGCTCCGAGCCGCCGCAACACCGAGCTGGCCCTGCTGGTCTTCGCCGTGGCCATCCCGGTGTTCGCCTACGCCAACGTGGGCCTGGCCATCAGCAGCAAGGTGCCCGCCGGGCTGCTGGAGTACGGCCTCGGACTGGGCCTGCTGGCCGGAGTCGCCCATCTCGGCGTCCGGAAGTTCGCGCCGTACGCCGACCCGCTGCTGCTGCCGCTGGCCACTCTGCTCAACGGGCTCGGGCTCGTCGTGATCTGGCGGCTGGACCAGTCGAAGCTGCTGCAGTCGCTGAAGGGCTACGCCCCGGCCGCGCCCCGCCAGCTGCTCTACACCGCGCTGGGCATCGCGCTGTTCACGGTCGTGCTGATCTTCCTCAAGGACCACCGCGTCCTGCAGCGCTACACCTACATCTCCATGGCCGGCGCTCTGGTCCTGCTCCTCCTGCCGCTGGTGCCGGGCCTCGGGGCCGACATCTACGGCGCCAAGATCTGGATCCGGGTCCCCGGCCTGGGCTCCCTCCAGCCCGGCGAGTTCGCGAAGATCGTCCTCGCCGTCTTCTTCGCCGGCTACCTGATGGTGAAGCGCGACGCCCTGGCCCTCGCCAGCCGCCGCTTCATGGGCCTGTACCTGCCGCGTGGCCGTGACCTCGGTCCGATCCTGGTCGTCTGGGCGCTCTCGATCCTGATCCTGGTCTTCGAGACCGACCTCGGCACGTCGCTGCTGTTCTTCGGCATGTTCGTGATCATGCTGTACGTCGCCACGGAGCGGACCAGCTGGATCGTCTTCGGTCTGCTGATGTCCGCGGTCGGCGCCGTCGGTGTGGCCAGCTTCGAGACGCACATCCAGACGCGTGTCAACGCCTGGCTCAACCCGATGCGCGAGTTCAAGCTCAGCCGCCAGATCACCCACGACGGCATCCCCCACTCCGACCAGCTGCAGCAGTCCCTGTGGGCGTTCGGCTCCGGCGGCACCCTCGGCACCGGCTGGGGCCAGGGCCACTCGGACCTGATCAAGTTCGCCGCCAACTCCGACTTCGTCTTCGCGACCTTCGGCGAGGAACTGGGCCTGGCGGGCATCATGGCGATGCTGCTGATCTACGGCCTGATCGTGGAGCGCGGCCTGCGCACCGCCCTCGCCGCCCGCGACCCGTTCGGCAAGCTGCTCGCCGTAGGCCTGTCCGGCGCCTTCGCCCTGCAGGTGTTCGTGGTCGCCGGCGGTGTGATGGGCCTCATCCCGCTGACCGGTATGACGATGCCGTTCCTCGCCTACGGCGGTTCCTCCGTGCTGGCCAACTGGGCGCTGATCGGCATCCTGATCCGCATCAGCGACACGGCCCGCCGCCCTGCGCCCACCCCGGCCACGAACCCCGACGCCGAGATGACCCAGGTGGTTCGCCCCGGCGGCGCCGGTCCCGTCGAGTGATCCTGATCACCTACATCAAGATCGTTGCGCTGCGGGTCACCCACTAGAGTGACGGACGACCATCCCCGTCCCGTGACCACGGGACGGGACGACCGACACATTGGGGGATCTCATGCTTCGCATGGGTACGCGCGGCAAGCGCGTCGCGGTGGGCGCGGCCGCCGCACTCGGCGCCGCACTGTTCACGGTGACCAGCGCGACGAGCGCACAGGCCGCCGGGGCGTACGGGGGCAGCTGGACCACGGACAACGTCAAGATCCGCAAGGGACCGAGCACGGACATGCCGGTCGTGGACCACGCCTACAAGGGCGACGGCGCCTTCGTGAAGTGCTGGGTCCGGGGCGAGGGCGTCTACGGCGACAACATCTGGTGGTACGTGAAGGACAACAGCTCCAGCGCGAACGTCTGGGGCTACACCTCCGACTACTACTTCAACGTGGCCAGCGGCAACCCGCCCAAGTGCTGAACGGCCCCTCGGCGCATTCCTGACGGACGGCTTCCGGGACCGGCATCTGCCGGAACCGGAAGCCGTCCGTCGTTTTCCGGAACCCGTCGCGCCCGAGGCGCGTCTACTGATCAGTCGTTGTGGACGGCCCGCCCGGGACACACAGCGGCTGCCTCTAAACTGTGGGCGGCCAAGGATGAGCGCCAGGACCATCGGCACCGAGAGACTGAAGCAACAGGCGCACCTGTTAGCTTGTGGAAAGGCCGGATGTGAACAAGCCACTGCGCCGAATCGCGATCTTCTGCGGACTTCTCGTCCTCGCACTGTTGATCCGTGACAACTGGCTTCAGTACGTCCAGGCCGACAAACTGCGCGCCGATCCGGACAACCGCCGCGTGAACATCGAGCGGTACGCGCACCAGCGGGGCAACATCATCGTCAACGGCGACCCCATAACCGGCTCGGTCGAGACCAAGCACGGTGACTTCAAGTACAAGCGCACCTACAAGAACGGCCCCATGTGGGCCCCGGTCACCGGCTACTCCTCGCAGGCCTTCAACAGCAGCTTCCTGGAGGGTGTCGAGGACGGCATCCTCACCGGCAACGACGACCGGCTCTTCTTCCGCAAGACGCTGGACATGGTCACCGGCAAGCAGCAGCAGGGCGGCAACGTCGTCACCACGCTGAACGCGGCCGCGCAGAAGGCGGCGTACGACGGGCTGTCCCGGCAGGGCGGCAAGGGCGCGGTCGTCGCCCTGGAGCCGTCCACCGGCAAGATCCTGGCGCTGGCCTCCTACCCGTCGTACGACCCCTCGTCCTTCGCGGGCTACTCCGACAGCGACGCCAAGGCCTGGAACAAGCTCCAGAAGAAGAACAACCCGGCCGACCCGATGCTGAACCGGGCGCTGCGCGAGACCTACCCGCCGGGCTCCACCTTCAAGGTGGTCACCGCGGCGGCGGCGCTGGAGAACGGGCTGTACAAGTCGGACACCGAGCAGACGAAGTCGCCGCTGCCGTGGACCATGCCGGGCACCACGACCCCGCTGAAGAACGAGGGCAACATCCCCTGCAGGAACGCCTCCCTGCGCGAGGCGCTGCGCTGGTCCTGCAACTCGGTCTTCGGCAAGATCGGCTCCGACCTCGGCAACGACAAGATGCTGGAGGAGGCGAAGAAGTTCGGCTTCGACTCCGAGCAGTTCGTCCCGGTCCGCGCCTACGCGTCGGTCTTCTCCGACAACATGAACCCCTCGCAGACCGCGCTGTCCTCCATCGGCCAGTACAACACCGCCGCGACCCCCCTGCAGATGGCCATGGTCGCCTCGGCGGTCGCCAACGACGGCAAGCTGATGAAGCCGTACATGGTCGACACACTGCAGTCCTCCAACCTCGACCCGGTCGAGAAGACCGAGCCGAAGGAGATGAGCCGGCCGCTGTCGCCGGCCAACGCGCAGATCCTGCAGGACATGATGGAGACGGTCGTCAAGCAGGGCACCGGTACGAAGGCGCAGATCGACGGCGTCACCGTGGGCGGCAAGACCGGTACCGCTCAGCACGGTGTGGCGAACAGCGCCAACCCGTACGCGTGGTTCATCTCCTACGCCAAGCTGTCCGACGGCAGCTCGCCGGTCGCCGTGGCCGTGGTGGTCGAGGACGAGAGCGCCAACCGCGACGACATCTCCGGTGGCGGTCTGGCGGCTCCGATCGCGAAGAGCGTCATGCAGGCGGTCATCAGCTCCAAAAAGTGACGGCGCCTGCCCCGGAGAGTGACAACCGTCACGTCTCCTTCACATCGCCGCACGTTGCGATACCGGTCCTGTATCGGGTTGCGGGCTTGGCCAGGTCATACAAAGCGAGCCGGGTACGGTAGGCCCGGACGGCAGCCTCTGGCCGCACACGACACGTGGGCGGCCGAGACCGACGGAGAGGGCTGGTAGGGAACTATGGAAGAGCCGCGTCGCCTCGGCGGCCGGTACGAGCTGGGCCAGGTGCTCGGCCGTGGTGGCATGGCGGAGGTCTACCTCGCGCATGACACCCGGCTCGGTCGCACCGTGGCGGTGAAGACGCTGCGCGCGGACCTCGCGCGTGATCCGTCCTTCCAGGCCCGGTTCCGCCGGGAGGCCCAGTCGGCCGCCTCGCTCAACCATCCCGCGATCGTCGCGGTCTACGACACGGGCGAGGACTACATCGACGGGGTCTCGATCCCGTACATCGTCATGGAGTACGTAGACGGCTCCACGCTCCGTGAGCTGCTCCACTCCGGCCGCAAGCTCCTGCCCGAGCGTGCGATGGAAATGACCATCGGCATCCTCCAGGGCCTGGAGTACGCCCACCGCAACGGCATCGTCCACCGCGACATCAAGCCGGCCAACGTCATGCTGACCCGCAACGGCCAGGTCAAGGTGATGGACTTCGGTATCGCCCGCGCCATGGGCGACGCCGGCATGACCATGACCCAGACGGCGGCGGTCATCGGCACGGCCCAGTACCTGTCGCCGGAGCAGGCGAAGGGCGAGCAGGTCGACGCGAGGTCGGACCTGTACTCGACCGGCTGCCTGCTCTACGAGCTGCTGACGGTACGGCCCCCCTTCGTGGGCGACTCCCCGGTGGCGGTGGCCTACCAGCACGTCCGCGAGGAGCCCCAGCCCCCGTCGGTCTTCGACCCCGAGATCACCCCCGAGATGGACGCGATCGTCCTGAAGGCGCTGGTCAAGGACCCGAACTACCGCTACCAGTCGGCCGACGAGATGCGTGCCGACATCGAGGCCTGTCTGGACGGCCAGCCGGTCGCGGCGACGGCCGCGATGGGCGCGGTGGGCTACGGCGGCTACCCCGACGACCAGCCGACGACGGCCCTGCGCCCCGACGCCGGCGCGGGCGCCACCAGCATGCTCCCGCCGATGAACCCGGACGACGGCGGCTACGGCTACGACGACGGCTCCGGCCGCCGCGGCCGGCAGCAGAAGAAGTCCAACACCTCCACGATCCTCCTGGTGGTCGCGGGCATCCTCGTCCTGGTCGGCGCGATCCTGATCGGCAAGTGGGTGGCGACCAACCACAACACCGACGACGGCAGGGTGCCGGTGCCGGCCTTCATCGGCCAGCCGGAGAAAACGGCCCAGAAGATGGCCGCGAACGTCGACCTGAAGGTGTCGATCAGCAGGAAGCCCTGCGACGACCAGCCGAAGGGCAACGTCTGCGACCAGAACCCGAAGAACGGGAAGGTCGACAAGGGCACCACGATCGACCTCACCGTGTCGACCGGAGCACCCAAGGTGCAGGTACCGGACGTCCGCGGCATCCAGTTCACCGACGCCCAGTCCCAGCTCAAGGCGAAGGGCTTCAACGTCGAGCAGCGGACCCAGGAGTCGGACCGGGCCGCCGGCCTGGTCATCGAGCAGGACCCGCGCGGCGGCACGAGCAAGCAGAAGGGCACCACGATCACCCTCACGGTCGCCAAGCCCGTGGAGAAGGTCACCATTCCCGGCGACCTCGTCGGCAAGTCCTGTGACGACGCGAAGGCCGAGCTGCAGAACCTGGGCCTGACCGCCACCTGCACCGACACCCCCACGCCCAACCAGGACGACGACGGCAAGGTCCTCTCGTTCAGCCCGCAGGCGAACCAGCAGGTGCCCAAGAACACGGCCGTCACGCTCAACGTCGGCAAGTTCCAGGGCGGCCAGCAGACACAGGGCCAGGTCCCGAACGTCACCGGCCGGACCCTGAAGGAAGCCCAGCAGATCCTGCAGCAGCAGGGCTACACACAGATCCAGGTCAACGGGTCCAAGGACGACAAGGCACGGGTCATCCAGCAGAACCCGCCGGCCGGAACCCAGGCCGATCCGAGCAACACCCCGATCGTCCTGAACACCCTGGACTTCGGGGGCGGCGGCGACAACGGCAACGGTGGGATCATCGCCGGCCCCAACGGCTGACCCATCCACCGACAGCGGGTCCGCCCGGGAACTCCGGTTCCTGGGCGGACCCGTCCTCGTCTGTCAGCCCCGCAACTCCGCCGGCGGCGTCCGCTTGCCGTCCACCTTCTCCACCCGGACCAGTTCGCCCCACACCACGTACCGGTACTCCGAGGTGTAGACCGGGGTGCAGGTCGTCAGGGTGATGTAGTGGCCCGGCTTCTTCTTGCCGGACTCCTTCGGGACCGGGGAGAGGACCTTGACGTTGTACTTCGAGGTCTCCGACAGGACCGAGTAGACCTTGTAGACGTACCAGTCGTCCCGTGTCTCGAAGACGATCGGGTCGCCCTTCTCGATCTTGTCGATGTTGTGGAACTTCGCGCCGTGGCCGTCGCGGTGGGCGGCGAGGGTGAAGTTGCCGGCCCTGCCGGTCATGGGGAGGGTCGCCTTGACCGGGTCCGTGTAGTAGCCGGCCACACCGTCGTTGAGGACATCTGTGCCCGTGCCCTTCTCGACCAGGACCTCGCCGTTGTGCATCGACGGCACATGCAGGAAGCCGATGCCGTCCTTGGTGTCCAGCGCTCCCGGAGTGGAGTCCGTCGCGTGGGCCCAGTGTTGACGGACCTGGTCGGCCCGCTTGTCCGCCTTGCGATCCGCTATCACGTTCGTCCACCACAGGGAGTAGACGACGAAGAGAGCCAGCAACAGGCCCGCTGTGATGAGGAGTTCACCGAGGACGCTGACCGCCGTGGCGACACGGCCGGGACGCCGGCCGCGCGGGGCGGGATTCGGATCGGACGCGTCCGTGTGTTCTTCGGTGTCGTCGGCGGTCGCTGCCACAGTTCCTTGCCCTTACTCGCTTCGGCCCTACGATGCCCTACTCGATGAGCGCGTCCGGCTTGCCCTTGCTGCGCGGGCGTTCCTCGACCATCTTGCCCCAGACGATCAGCCGGTACTTGCTCGTGAACTCCGGCGTGCAGGTGGTGAGGGTGATGTAGCGGCCGGGTTCGGTGAAACCCGAGCCCCTCGGGACGGGGCTCAGGACGCTGGTGTTGGCCGGCGAGGTCACCGGCAGCATCGAGGTCACCTTGTACACGAAGTACGTGTCCTGTGTCTCGACAACGACCGCGTCGCCGGCCTTGAGCGTGTTGATGTACCGGAACGGCTCACCGTGCGTGTTGCGATGGGCGGCGAGTCCGAAGTTGCCGGTCCTGTCGCCGGGCATCGCCGTCTTCAGCGGGGGTTCGCCGTAGTGCCCGACCATGCCCTTGTCGAGCACCTTCGCTTTGCTGACGCCCTCCGCTATCGGCGCCACCACGTCCAGCTTGGGGATGTGCAGGATGGCGAAGCCCTGCCCCGGCGCGAAGACACCCGGGCTGCGCTTTCCGCTGGCCCAGTCGTCCTGGAGCTGATGCGCCTCGCTGCCCGCCTGCGCATGGGCGCGGATGTTGGTCCACCACAGCTGGTAGGTGACGAACAGCAGCATCAGCAGGCCGGTGGTGATGAACACCTCGCCGATCGCCCGGCTCGCGACGACGGCCGGGCTCGGCTTGCGCAGCCGCGCCTGCCGCCGCGCCTCCACCCGGGACAGCGGCCTGCCGGACTCCCGCGTCTCGGCGGGCGCCGTCTCCCGGCCGCCGCCATGGCGCCCACCGCGGCGCTTGGCGGCCTTTCTGCGGGCCGCTCGCCCGCCGGCCGCGCCTTGAGTGGCGGAGGAGCCGGAAGGGGCGCCAGAGGCCGCAGAGGCGCGTATGGACCCGCTCGACGGGCCCGCCGAGGGATCGGTGAGCCGCAGCGCCATCGTCTCGTCGTCCAGGGGCGGCCGGTAAGGCTGCCCCTGCGGTTCCCGCTGACGCTCCCCGTGCCGATCGTCGTGCTGATCCCCGTACCGATCGCCGTGCTGATCCCCGTACCGATCGCCGTGCTGATCCCCGTACGGCACCCCGTACGACTCCTGGTACGCCGCGCCCGCCGTGTCCCAGTCCCCAAGCGCACCGGAAGCCTCGTACGACTGATCCCCGTACGAGGCATCGGTCTCTGGCTCCGGGCGCAGCGCGGTCACGCCGTGGCCCTGCCCACCACCGGGGCCAGCCCCGTCGACCTCGCCACGGCACCCAGGTCGCCGCACTCCACCAGCCAGTTGGCCAGCATCCGGTGCCCGTGCTCGGTCAGCACCGACTCGGGGTGGAACTGCACGCCCTCGACCCTGAGTTCCCGGTGCCGCAGGCCCATGATGATGCCGTCGTGCGTGCGGGCGGTCACCTCCAGCTCGGCCGGGACCGTCCCCGGCTCGGCGGCCAGGGAGTGGTAGCGGGTCGCCGTGAAGGGGGAGGGCAGGCCCGAAAAGACGCCCTTGCCCTCGTGCTCCACCAGCGAGGTCTTGCCGTGCAGCAGCTCGGGCGCCCGGTCCACCACACCGCCGTACGCCACCTGCATCGACTGCATGCCGAGGCACACCCCGAAGACCGGCACTCCGGTCGAGGCACAGTGGCGGACCATGTCCACGCACACCCCTGCCTCCTCGGGCGTTCCCGGCCCGGGCGAGAGCAGCACCCCGTCGAAGCCGTCCTGGGCGTGCGCCGTCGACACCTCGTCGTTGCGCAGCACCTCGCACTCGGCACCCAGCTGGTACAGGTACTGGACGAGGTTGAAGACGAAGCTGTCGTAGTTGTCGACGACGAGAATCCGCGCACTCACTGGTTGTCCACCGTCACATCGTTGAAGGGCAGCAGCGGTTCGGCCCACGGGAAGACGTACTGGAAGAGGATGTAGATCACGGCCAGGACCAGTACGAGTGAGATCAGCGCCCTCACCCACACGTTCCCCGGCAGATGCCGCCAGATCCAGCCGTACATGCCGTTCCTTCCCTCTCCCCACGGCACCGGACGCACGCCGTACGCCACCAGACTAACGGCGCAGAGCCTTCGGTTCTCCTGCCTCCACGGACTGGGCGGAGTCCAGGTGCGCCCAGACGATCAGCCGGTGACTGTGCCCCCATTCGGGATCGCACGTGGTCAGCGTCAGATAGCGTCCCGGACGCGTGTACCCGGACTTACGTGGCACAGGGTCGATCACCTCAACGTCCGTCGGCACGGTTTTGTAGGGGCCTTTGTCGATCCGATACGTGAACCAGGTCGTCCCGTCGGTGAGCACGACGGCGTCCCCGGGCCGCAGCTTCGGGAAGTCCAGGAACGGGTCGCCGTAGGTCCGCCGGTGCCCGGCCACCGCGAAGTTGCCCACCTGGCCGAGCCGGGCGGTTCCCCGGTAGTGGGCGAGGCCCTTCGCCAGCACGTCCCGGCCGGTGCCCTCCAGGACCGGCTTGTTCCACGTGAAACCAAGCCGCGGGATGTACATGATCGCGAAAGCCTCGCCGTAGCGGTACGGCGCCGGTTTCGTCACGGCGACCGGCTGCCCGCTCCCCCTCGACCACTGCCGGTGCAGCTGATCGATCTGGTCGTTCATGGCCCCCTCGGCGCGCACACCCGTCCAGAACAGCACGTAGGCGACGAAGAGCACGATCAGGGCGCCGACGGTGATGCACAGCTCGCTGACGGTCCGGACGATCATGCGCACCGGCGCCTCCGCGACGGACGGCTGGCTACTGCACGGGCTTCGCGTAGTGCAGATCCACTGTGCCCGAGTAGCCCGGAAGAGTCACCGTTCCGTCGTCGGTGACTTTCCAGCCGAGGCCGTAGACATTGACGTACACCATGTAGGTCTGGATCGCCTTGCTCGCCGCGAGTGCCTGCTGCAGCCTGTCCGGGTCCCCGACCGCCGTGATCTTGTACGGCGGCGAGTAGACACGGCCCTGGAGAATCAGCGTGTTGCCGACGCAGCGCACCGCGCTGGTGGAGATCAGCCGCTGGTCCATGACCTTGATCCCCTGGGCACCGCCCTGCCAGAGCGCGTTCACCACGGCCTGCAGGTCCTGCTGGTGGATGACCAGGTAGTCGGGCTGTGGTTCGGGATAGCCGGGGAGCTTCGCCGTGGCGTTGGGCGGCGCGTCATTGAGCGTGACGGTGACGGCCCGGCCGGTGAGCCTCTGGGTGCCGGTGCTCTTCTCCAGTCCGCTCAGCCTGCGGTCCTGCGCCTTGGTGCTGCCGTCGTCGCTCTCGGCGAGCGACTCCACGCTCCCGCGCAGGGCCGCGTTGGACTCGTCCAGCTCCTTGTTCTTGCGGCTGCGCTGCTGGATGAGGTCCGACAGCTTCAGCAGGGAGCCGTCCTGCCGGATGTCCGTGCCCTTGGCCGTGTTGAAGCTGGTGAAGAAGATGAGCCCCGCGAGGGCGAACACGGCCGCGGTGAGCACCCGCACCGGGCGCAGACGCCGGACGCGGCCGGGGCCGGAGCCCGTTGCCCCCGTCCCGGGGGAGTCGGCAGAATTGCTCAACGTACCCTTATCTCCTTCGGCGCCACGGAAGCACTACGCTAACGGACGCGCCCGACCCAGTTACCTGCGCGGCCACGCAGCGCATCGACAGGAGAGACCCTCGTGCCGAAGTCACGTATCCGCAAGAAGGCCGACTACACGCCGCCGCCGGCGAAGCAGGCACAGGCCATCAAGCTCACCAGCGGCACCTGGGTCGCGCCAGTCATGCTGGCGATGTTCGTCATCGGCCTGGCCTGGATCGTCGTCTTCTACGTGACCGACGGCTCGCTGCCCATCGACTCGTGGGACAACTGGAACATCGTGGTCGGCTTCGGCTTCATCGCCGCCGGCTTCGGCGTCTCCACGCAGTGGAAGTAGTCCACTGAGTTATCCACAGGCTGTTCACCTGGGAAAAGCGCCCTGGGGAAAAAGAACGACCATCTGTGGATAACTCATCGGGCGTTGACGCCGGTGTGACTGGCCCAACGTTCCCGGTACATCTGTTCGCCCCCTGCCTGACCTGCGGAAACACATCCGGGTGACAGGGGGCGCAGTTGTGCCCGCACACCGTGCACAAGATTCGCCACAGCCTGTGGACAACGGTTCGGTATCAGGTGAGCTGTGCGGTCCTGACCAGCGTGAGAACCACCACGACGGCGAGTACGACGGCACACGTGCCGTACTGGACCAGCGTCCGCCTCTCGCGCGGGGCGTGGACCATGGCGTACCCGGTGACGACACCGGCGACCAGGCCGCCGATGTGGGCCTGCCAGGCGATGTTCATTCCCGGACTGAAGGTGATGACCATGTTGATCACCAGCAGGGCGATCAGCGGGCGCAGGTCGTAGTTGAGCCGGCGCATCAGCACGCCGGTCGCGCCGAAGAGGCCGAAGATCGCTCCGGAGGCGCCGAGGGAGGGCTGGTTGGGTGCGGCGAGCAGATAGGTGAGGGCGCTGCCCGCGAGGCCCGAGACGAAGTAGAGGGCGAGATAGCGGGCGCGGCCCAGGGCCGCTTCCAGGGGGCCGCCGATCCACCACAGGCTGAGCATGTTGAAGAGGATGTGGGCGTAGCCGCCGTGCAGGAACATCGCGGTCAGCAGGCGGTAGTACTGCCCCTCGGCGATGCCCTGCACCCCGGTGAGCAGGGGGGTGTAGGCCTGTCCGATCAGTTCGAACCGGTCGGTGAAGCGGTCACCGAGGGAGGTCTGCACCAGGAACAGCGCGAGGTTGATCCCGATCAGGACCTTGGTGAGCAGCCGCGGGTCGGAGGTGAGCGTGCCGCCGGCGATCGTGCGCGGCTGGGCGGCGGTCGGCGGGTGTCCGGTGCCGCTGCCGGCGCGCACGCACTCGGGGCACTGGAAGCCGACCGAGGCGCTGATCATGCATTCGGGGCAGATGGGGCGCTCACAGCGGGTGCAGCGCACGCCGGTCTCGCGGTCCGGATGGCGGTAGCACAGGGGCACGCGGTGGGCGCCCTGTGTGCCGGCTGCGGCCTCGTCCATCTGTTCCCCTTGCTCGTCGTGGGACTGCCCCCGGCAATGCCCCGCCCCGCTCATCCTTGGTACGGACGAGCGGGGCGAATGGTTCCCTGCGGGATGTACCGGCCGGTCCCTGCGGGTCATGCCGGCCGAGGAGCCGGTGGGGCGCTCAGCCCTGTCGCTTCTCGACGACGACCGACTCGATGACGACGTCGTTGACCGGGCGGTCGTTGCGGCCGGTGGGCACACCGGCGATGGCGTCGACGACCTTCTGGCTGGCCTCGTCGGTGACCTCGCCGAAGATGGTGTGCTTGCGGTTCAGCCACGTCGTGGGGGAGACGGTGATGAAGAACTGCGAGCCGTTGGTGCCCGGGCCGGCGTTGGCCATGGCGAGCAGGTACGGCTTGTTGAAGGACAGGTCCGGGTGGAACTCGTCCCCGAACTTGTAGCCGGGGCCGCCGATGCCGCTGCCCAGCGGGTCGCCGCCCTGGATCATGAAGCCGCTGATGACGCGGTGGAAGATCGTGCCGTTGTAGAGCGGCTTCTTGCTCTTCTCACCCGTGCCGGGGTGCGTCCACTCGCGCTCGCCCTGGGCCAGCTCGACGAAGTTCTTGACCGTCTCGGGCGCGTGGTTCGGGAAAAGCTCGACCACGATGTCGCCGTGGTTGGTCTTCAGGGTGGCGTAAAGCTGCTCGGCCACGATCTGCCTTCCGTTGTCTTTCTGTGACACCCCGATCCTCGCACGGCCGGGCCCGTACGTCGTCCGAGGCCGCGAGTTCCGCCCGGAAGGCAGCGCCGGGCGGTGATTCGTGGCAGGGTCGAGACAGGCTCGGGTTGCCCGGGTATGGCCCGGATCGATCTGATGGGAGCGATCGGCACCCATATGCCCGCCCTCGCATGCCGCGCGGACCGTGGACAGGCATGATCCGTAAAAGGGTGGAAAGTCGAAATACCGTACGCCACCGAGGAGGAGGAACCCGTGACCCGCATCGACAGCGTGCGCGCCGCGACCGGCTCGGCAAAGGACAGCGTGCTGCACGCCGCGGAAGTGGTGGCGCCCTACGCCGACACGGCCAAGGAGCGTGCCGCGCTCTACGCGCATGAGGCACGCGTACGGCTGGCGCCCGTGGTGTCGCAGGCCGCCGAACAGGCCCGCGAACAGTACGACGCCCGGCTCGCCCCACGTCTGGAACAGGCCCGTGCGCATGTGCCGCCGAAGGTGGACCTGGCGGCGCACGAGGCCGCGCTGCGCGCCCGTAGGGCGGCCCGGCAGGCCGCCGAGTACTCGCGTCCGAAGATCGAGCAGGCCGTGGCCGCGACCGGTCCCGTCCGCGACGAGGCCGCGGCCCGCGGTGCCGCCGCCCTGGCCGCGCTGCGTGGCCAGGTCTCGGCGGAGGAGATCCAGAAGCTGGCCCGCAGGAAGGCTCGCCGGTCCAGGGCCGGCCGGGCCGTGAAGGTGCTGGCGGTGCTGACCACGCTGGCCGGTGGTGCCTTCGCGGCGTGGAAGTGGTGGGACAAGCAGGCCAACCCCGACTGGCTGGTGGAACCGCCCGCCGCGACGGAGGTGCCCGAGTCGGGCGGCCGGCTCAGCTCGGTGGACGGCAGCGGTGCCTCGGGGCTGGACCCGGAGGTGCAGGCGAAGCAGGCGGAGGATGACGCCGCGGACCGGGACGACCAGTAGCGCCCCAGTCCGGTTCAGTCCACCTGGTCCGGCCCGGTCCGGTCCGTGCGTGGTGCTCAGCAGCAGTCCGGGGCCCCTCCGGTCACCTCTCGGTGACCGGAGGGGCCCGGTCGTTTTCGCCGGATAGGCCGGTCACCCGCCTGACCCTCACGCGAGGCCAGGACGAAGGGCCCGGCCGGTGTACCGGGTCACGGCGACTGCCGCTCGGGCGGGAGCCGGGCGAAGGCCGGGCGGGGCCCGGGCATGGGGTTCCCCGGGGGGATGCGCACCGGTTCGCTGGAGGGGGACGGCGACACAGGGGGTGGGCGCGATGGACGTCAATGGCGCGGGTGCACCGGTCGTGGCGGTCGTCGGGGTGGTCGGGACCCTGCTGTCGGCGCTGCTCACCCAGCGCGCGGCCGAGCGCAGCCGGCAGCGTGAGCGGGAGCGCGCCGAGCGGGCGCGGGCGCGGGCCCGGGAGGACGAGGAGCGGCGCACCTGTTACGTCGCCCTCAACACCGCCTCCCGGCAGTATCTGGCCGCCCTCACCGACCAACTGCACGCCCTGAGCCGCACGGAGGATCCGCGCGCGGTACGGCAACGCCTGACCGAGGCCCGGGATCTGCACCGGGACGTGTACGCGGAGGCCCAGATGCGGCTGCCCGACCCCGTACTCGTCCTGGCCGGCGAGGTCACCCACGCACTCGGCACGCTCTACGGCCGGCTCCGGCTCCTGGACGACGGCGTCCCCCGCCCGGGCGACTCGCTCGGCGCCGCCCAGGAGGAGATCGACGCGCTGTGGGAACGGCTGCGGGAGCTGCGGCGCGGGATGCGGGCGGATCTGGGGGCGTCGGGAGCGTCCCGGCCGAACCCGTCGCAGCCGAGCCCCTCCCGACTCGATCCGGGCACATCCCGGGCGGTTTCCGGGTGTTGATCGGGCGCCGCACGGAAAAGCTCGGTGATCGGGCGTCGTTGTGACGGAGATCTCGCCATCATGGAGACGGCGGCGGGCCGTTGATGCCCTCGGGACGGGAGGAGAGCCGGTGGGGGAAGAAGGAAGGCCGGTGGGGGAAGAAGAGGAGAGCGGTGGTGTTCAGGCGCTGCGGGCCTGGGCCGGTGGGGCCATCGGACGGGCGAAGGCGTTGCTGCCGGCGCCGGACACGGTCGTCAAGCCCTCCCGCGCCCATGACGACTCGATCGCCGAACTCGACGCGCTCTCCCGTCTGCTGGACCACGATCCACCGCTGCGCAGCTCGGTGAGCTTATGGCTCGGCGGTGCCCTGACCCTGCGGCACGCCGCCGGGGGCGGGACGCCCGAGGACCGGGAGCGGGCGCACGGTCTGCTGCGGGACGTACGGAACCCGGCGACGAGGACCGGAGCCGCGGCCTGTGCCGAGGACCGGCGGTGGGCCGCGCTGTTCCTGCTGACACATGCGATGCCGCTGCAGGAGATGCTGGGCGGGCTCGCGCCGGAGCCGGACGTGACCGCCATGTTCGACATGATCATGCGGGAGGGGCCGGGCGGGATGGCCTCCTTCGCGGCCGAGCTGCAGGAGCTGGTGACCGAGGCGGCCGAACTCCCCCTGCCACCACAGACCCTGAGTGAGCTGAGGCAGGTGCGCGACTTCTATGCCCGTCCCTCGGCCGACGGGATGGCCGGCCTGTTCGACAGCCTCATACCCGACGACGGTCATCCGCTCGCCGATCAGCTGCGGCAGATGATGGGGACCTGGCTGACGACGACGACCGGCGGCACGGACCCGGAGAGCGGCCCGGGTCCGAACGGCGGCTCGGGCACGGCGCCCGGTACCGGCCCGCGCACGAGTGACACGCACACCGCCCCGGCCCCCTCCGGCAAGGCCCCCGCCGACGACGGCACCCAGGCCGTGCCCCGTACCCCTGAGGACTTCCGTCGGCTCATCGCCGCGTGGCAGGCCGTCAACACCACGTCCGTGGACTTCCTGAAGCACACCGGCGGAGGCGACCCCGCCGCCCTCAACCAGCAGCTCGGGCGGCTGCGCGCCGCGCTGGACGGCCTGCCGGACGGCATGCCGGGCAAGGACGCTCTCGAAGGGCAGATGGCCATGCTGCTCAACCTGAGCGACGGCGCCGGCGGCACCCTTCAGGACCAGGAACTCGGTTTCGCGCACACCCGGACGGTCACGGACTACCTGCGGCGCCAGTCGGATCGTTCGGTCCCCATGGCAGACGGCTTCGCGGTCATGGCGGACGTGCTGAGCCTGATGACCGACGTCCGTACCGCCGGGCAGGCCGAGGACGTCGAGCGGCTCCGCGACCTGCTTCCCCGGGCCGAGGCCCTGGCCGGCACGGTCCCCGAGGACCACGACTTCCACGCCATGGCCCTCACCGCCCGCGCCATGGCCCGCCTGATGCTCGGCCGGTTCACCATGGACCGGGAGCTGCTCCTGAGCGGCGTCACGGACTTCGAGAACGCCGGCGCCGCGGCGAGGAACAGCGGCCTCCCGATCGGGCACGAGGAGCTGGACGCCTGGGTTCCCGACCTCGCGGCCATGCGTTCCTACCTCGCCGGCGACACGGCGAACGTCCCGGACGTGGACCTGCCCCCGCCGGACGCCCCCGCCGACGAGCTGCAGTCCGCCGCGTACCGCCTCGGCATGCGCTACAGCTGCACCGACGACCCGGCGGACCTCGCGGCCGTCATCACCACCCTGGAACGGCTCCGCGAGCACATCCGGCAGGGCCGGGCCCCGCGCGTCGCCGCCCAGTCCCTGTGGACGCTCGCCGAGTCCTACCGTGCCCGCTGGCACCGGGAGCAGAACGAGTCCGACGCGGACGCCGCCACCGACGCGGCGAACGAGGCCCTGGCCACCCTCGCCGCGGACGTCCTCCTCCAGCACGGTGCCGAACACCGCCTGGCGACCGCCCGCAACGGCGCCTCGCTCGGCGTACGGGCCGCCCTGTGGGCCGCCGCCCACGGGAGGGTGGACGACGCGGTGGCCGCCCTGGAGCTGGGCCGGGCGCTGGTGCTGCAGGCGGCGGCCACCTCGCGGGCCGTACCGGACCTGCTGGAGGAGCGCGGGCATCCCGGGCTCGCCGCCGCCTGGCGGGCGTCCGGCGCCTCGGAAACCGACGAGCTGCCCGCCGAGCTGCCCAGCACCCTGCGCCGTGAGGCCCTGGAGGCCCTCGGCTACCGGGAGCGGGGAGGCCTGCTCGGCACCCCCACCCTGCGCGAACTCGCGGACGGCGTCGGCGAGGCGGGCGCGGACGCGCTGATCTATCTGGTCCCCGGCGGTGACGGCGCCCCGGGCATGGTGCTGGCCGTGGGCCCCGAGATCGGCATCGGCGTGGGCGGCCTGCCCATGCTGACCGAAACGGAGAACGGGCCGCTGGAGCGGTACCTGGACGCGGCCCTGGCCCGCTCCCGGGCCCCCGGCGACGCACGGGTGGAAGCGGTCTGGGAGGAGGCCCTGTCCGACCTGTGCGACTGGGCGTACGAGGTGTTCGACCATGTGCTCGCCGGGTTGCGCGCACACCTGCCGGACGAGCCCGGCCGCCGTACGCCCCGGGTCGTCCTGGTCCCCTGCGGCCGGCTCGGGATCGTCCCGTGGCACGCGGCCCGCTTCCCCGCGGACGCGCCGTACGACTACCTCTGCCAGGCCCTGGTGATCAGCTACGCGGCCTCCGGCAGCCAGTTCCTGCGGACGGTCAGGCGGGCGCCGCGCCGCCCGGTCTCCGCCCCCGCCCTGGTGGCCGACCCGACCTTCGACCTGACCTTTGCCGAGCTGGAGGTCCTGGAGCTGCGCAACGCCTTCTATCCGGGGGCGCGGCTGTACGGCGGCTTCGCCTCCTTCCCGGACGGTTCCGTACCGGACGGGACCCCCGACCAGCTGCTGGCCCTGCTCGCCCAGGACCACTCGATGGTCCATCTGGTCACGCACGGCATGGCGGGGCTGCGACCGACGGAGTCGGCCCTGTACCTCGCTCCCCCCGACGGCGGCGAGGGGGACGGCCGGCTGACCGTGACCCGGCTGCTCGACCGGCCGCAGCCCGCTGAACAGGAGGACGGCCCGCTGATCGTCCTGAGCGCCTGCGAGACCGATCTGAGCACCCGCGACCACGACGAGGCCCTGACCCTCACGACGGCGTTCGTCTCGGGCGGCGCACGCGATGTCGTGGGGTCGCGGTGGCTGGCCGCGGACGGCGCGTCGGCGCTGCTGATGGCGGTCTTCCACCACCATCTGCGGGCCGGGCTCAGCCCCGTCGACGCACTGCGGGCCGCACAGCTGTGGATGCTCGACCCGGACCGGAAGGATCCGGGCGGGCTGAGCGACCAGCTGCGGCCGGACATCGGCCGGCCCGACCTCGGGCGGCCCGCGCTCTGGGCCGCGTTCATCCATCAGGGCCACCCCGGCCGGGGAGAGGAGACCGTATGAACCCGGGTGAGGACAGCGGGTCGAGGGTGCTCGGCCTCATCGACGAACACCTCGACAGCATCCGCGCCCAGCTGACCGACGAGCAGTACCAGCTCCTGCTCACCCGTCTGCGCGCGCTCGCCGACACCCTGCCGGAGGACTCCAGGGCCGTACGCCGGGCCTTCCAGGGCGTACGCCTGTGTCTGGTACCGCTGCCGTTCGACCATCCGGTGCGGCAGGCGCTGGACTCCGTCCGGCTGGTCGCCACGGCGGCTGCCGGACCCCCGGTCGTCCTGCGGACGCGGGATCTGCTGGCCCGGCTCACGGCCGTTCCGGCTCCGCCCCCGGACACCGCGGCCGTCGTCGCCGCCGTCGAGCGCAGGCTTCTCCAGGCCCCCGCCTTCTCGGCCGCCGAGCTCCGCGCCCGGTACGGCGCCTCGCCACCACCACCGGAACTGATCCGGCTGGTGGACCCGCAGTTCGGCGACTGCTACCCCGAGTTCCAGTTCCCTCCCGGCGGCGGAACGCCGTACGAGGTCGTGCTGGAGGTCAACCGGGTGCTGCTGGCCGACGCCGACCCCTGGGGCGCCGCGGACTGGTGGCTGAGCGACAACGCCTGGCTGGGCGGGCCGCCCGCCTCCCTGCTCGGTGTCCTGCCCGACCGCGAACTGGTGGATGCGGCCGTCGCGTTGGTGGAGGGGGACTGATGCACGAGGAAACCGTGTCGCCCTCCGTGTACCGCTTCCGGCCGCACTGGGAGGTGCTGCCCGCCGGTACGCAGCTGTGGCGGATGCACTCGTCCCGGTTCGCGGCCGAGGAGTTCAAGCCGTTCAGACCCGACGACCGCAACCCCGGCCGTTTCCACGCCACGCCGGAGGATCCGTACCCCTGTCTGTACGCGGCGACGGACCCGGAGACCGCGCTCGCCGAGACCCTGCTGCGCTCGGTCCCCTTCCACCGGGAGACCGGTATGCGACTGGTTCCCTGGGCGTCGGTGCGGGGCAAGTCGCTGAACGTGGTGCGGACCCGGTGCGAGCTGAAGCTGGTCTCGCTGTGCTCCGGAGCGGCCCTGGCCGCCGTCTGCCAGGACAACCGCCTGCTGGAGAACGAGGGGGCGAAGCATTACGGCAGCACCCGGAACTGGGCACGGGAGCTCCGGGCCCAGGCGCCCGAAGCCATGGGGATGATCTGGGATTCGAAACGCAACCCGTCACAGCGGGCCCTGGTGCTCTTCGGGGACCGCCTCACGGACCACGCGGACGGACCGCTTGAGGCACTGCCGTACCGCAGCATCCCGGACCTCGGCTCCCCGGACGGCATCGGGGAGGCCAACCAGCTGCTGGCGCCCCTCCGCTCCGCGATCAAGGAGCCGCTGCACCGCTGAGGCCCGGCGTCCCGCCCGCCGCCCGCTTGTTCACGTGTCACACGGGGTGCCATCGTTGACGCCATGGCCCCACCGTCCCTTGACCATGCGTCAATTCTCGTGGAGTTACAGGCGGTTCGGCGGGCGGGACTGCTGAGGCTGCGCGGCCGTGAGCTGCCCGCCCTGGAGTCGGCCGCGGCCTCGCTGGCACCCGCGCGCACCCGCGAGGGTGCCGTGGAGGCGCTGCTCCGCCGCGCGGTGGAGCGGCTCGACGCGGGCACGCTGCGGACCGCCGCCGAGTACACCCTGGGCCTGGCCCAGGGCACCCGGGACTGGCCGGCGTCCTCCCGCCGGGCCCGCGCGGCCGAGGTGTACCGGGTGAGCGAGGAGCGCTTCCGCAAGCACCACGAGGTGATGGTGCTCGGGCAGGTGGCCGAGCACATCGTGGAACTGGTGGAGGGCGGCGGTGAGCCGGGCGAGGGCGACCGGGCGGGCGAGACCCACCGGAGCGTGGACGTCCTGGCGGGCGAGCGGACGGTACGCCTCACCCTGCACATCCACCCCGTCGACCTGCTGCGGGACGTGGACGTGGTGGTCTCCCCGGCCAACACCTACTTCGCGCTGCCCGAGCCGTACAAGTCCTCGGTCTCCGCCTCGCTGCGCCGGGCGGCCTCCGTGCGCGGGGTCACCGGCGACCTGCTGGACGACCCGGTCCACGACGAGCTGCGCACCTGGGCGGCCCGGCACGGCACGTCGGGGCGTCCGGTGGTGCCGGGCACGGTGGCGGCGACCGGTTCGGGTGCCATGGCCGCATACGGCGTACGGCGGATCTACCACGCGGCGGTGGCCGTACCCCGGGCCGGCACCAACGACTACGACGTGCTGCCCGCCGACATCACCCGCGCCACCTCGCGCGCGCTCGCGCTGCTGGCCGAGGAGCGCGACCGGCACACCCCGCCGCTGCGCTCGGTGTGCTTCCCGCTGCTCGGCTCCGGGCGCGGCGGGCTTCCGTACCGGGTGAGCGCGGCCGCGGTGTGGAGCGCCGTCGAGGCGGAGCTGGCGCGCGGGGCGCGCTGGGACGTGCACTTCGTGGTGCGGGACGCGGAGGCGGCGCGCGTCGTGGAGCGGGTCCCGTCCAGGATCCGCCCGGCGCGCGACCGGTCGGCGCCCGGCCGGTCCGTTTGACTGGAGGAGCGGGCCGCTCGGGCGGGGTACCGGGGGAGCCTCCCCCCTGGGCGGCTCGCACGCGCCGGCCGGGTTCCGGCGGTGTCGACACCATGTCAATTCATGGAAACGGAAGGCCGGTTGGTGCCGATGTCCCATACCGTGGCCGCATGACCAGGGGGATGGTTGAGTGGGCGCACGGCTGCGCGGGTCGCACGGTGACCTGGCCCGCCCCGGATACGTACGTACTCGTCGACGGCGTCCTGCTGCGCATGGTTCCCGAGCCGCCCGGGCTGCCTCCGGGTACGGCCGTCACCGTGCGCCACGATCCGCAGCGGCGGCGGCTGGTGGCCCACGCCGACGGCACCGGGGCGGTGGCCGAATGAGCGTGCACGGCATCGAGTTCGGGGCCGGCTTCGAGGAACGGCAGCCCGTCGTCCTCCTCCTCGACACCTCCGCGTCCATGGGCCGCCCCGCGGAACACCCGCGGATCGACGAGCTGAACGACGCGTTGGCCCGCTGGTTCGGTGAGGTGCGCACACAGGAACGGCTGCGCACCCGGGTGGAGGTCTGTCTCATCACCTTCGACTCGGTGGTACGGGTCCACGACCCCGTCCAGGGCCGCCTGGTACCGGTCGAGGAAGCCGGCCCCGACCGGCTGTTCGTCCCGGTGGACAGCATGCACCCGCCCACCCTGCGCGCCGAGGGCCTGACCCGGCTGACGGACGCCGTGGAAACGGCTCTCGACCTGGCGCGCAGCCGCTACCGCACGCTGCAGCGGCAGCGGGTGCCGGTCCGGCGCCCCTTCCTGTGGGTGCTGACGGACGGCGCCCCGAGCGACGCCCAGGGCCGCCCCCTGGACGCAACGGCCCTGGCGGGTACGGCGGGGCGGGTGCGCCAGGGCGAGGAGAAGGGGGAGTGGGTCTTCCAGGTGATCGGGGTACGCGGCGCCGACCTGCCGATGCTGCGGGTCCTCGCGCCGAAGGCCACGTCCCCGCTGGAGAACCTGGACTTCGGCCGGATCCTCGACCTGCTCTTCCAGAGCACGGACGGCAGCAGCCCGGACCAGGACGCGGACCTCATCCACCAGCAGGTGAACGACCGCGCCGCCCGGCTCGCGCGCATGGACAGGCTGGAGAGGGACCTGCTGTGATCGTCGCCGGCGCCTCCGTCCAGGGCACCGCCCATCTCGCCACCGGGCAGGGTTGCCAGGACGCGTTCAAGGCGGTGGAACTGGGCGACACGGCGGTGCTGGCGGTGTCCGACGGCGCGAGCAGCCGCGACCGCAGCGCACTGGGCGCCCACATAGCGGTCGACGCGGCCTGCCGCCTGCTGACGGAAGACATACCGGACGCGGAGGAAACGCCAAAGGCGTGGACGGCGTGGATCGCCGGGCGGGGGAAGCGGGTGGTCCAGGAGTACCTGAGAGCGGTGACCGGGGTGCTGGGCGCATCGGGTGCCGAGGATCCCGGCGCCCTGGCAGCCACCGTCGCCGCGGCGGCCGTACGTCCCCCGTGGGTGGCCTTCCTCTCGCTGGGCGACTGCTTCGGCACGCTTCTCACCCGCGACGACCGCTGCCACCTGGTCCTTCCCCCGCCCACCGGCCCAGCCCCCTTCCTCTCCTCCCCCGGCGCGGCGCTGCGCTTACGCAGCTTCGTCGTCTGGGAACCGGAACTCAGCGGGGTGGTCCTGGCCACCGACGGCTGCGCCGCGCTCACCCTCGACCATCCCTCCGTCCGCGAACTCCCGCCGCAGGCAGGACCCTTGCCGGCTGAGCGCTTCTTCCTCGGCCTCGCCGCCACGCTCCGCGAGAACCACGGAGACGCCGAGCCCCTGCGACGCCGGCTCTCCGGACCGCAGGCCGGCCGGACCGGTGACGATCTGACCGTCCTGTGTGCGCTCGTGGAAGGGGGGTGACCGTGGGACTGACCGTGGTGTCCGGCACCGGACACACATGGCGGCTCACCGAGCAGATCGGCAGCGGCTCGGAGGGATTCGTGTACGGCGTCGACGACGCCCGGCCCCTCGTCGCGAAGCTCGTCCCGGACCCGCCCGACCCCGAGGCCTACCGGCGCCGCGTGGCCCGCCTGGTGCGCCAGCGCCGCGAACCGCGCACCGTCGGCCTGCTCTCCGGCACGCCCGTCCGGCTGGCCTGGCCGCTGGTCGCGGTGCACGCGGCCCACCGCACCGGGGCGGACCGCGTCGACGGATATGTGATGACCGACATGCGGCACGCCTACCAGCCGTTCAACCACCTCCTCACCCCCTCCGCCCGGCGGGCGTTCCTGCCCCGGGCGACCTGGGCGACCGCCCTGCGCGCCGCCCTCGCCCTCGCCCGGCTGCTGGGCGAACTGCACGCCGAGGGCTATGTGGTGGGCGACCTGAAGCCCGACAACCTCTGGGTCGACGACACCGGCCGGGTCGGTATGGCGGACGTCGACTCCTGGCAGTTCACGGACGGCCGCGAGGTGTTCCCGGGCCGGATGCGCACCCCCGGCTACACGGCCCCCGAGCGGATCGGCGCCCCCGCCGGCACGCCACCGGACACCGCGTCCGACGATTTCGCCCTGGCCGTGCTGGCCCACCAGCTCCTGATGGCCGGTCTGCACCCCTTCGCCGGCCACCCGGCGGACGGCGCCGACTATCTGTCGTACGACGACAACGTGCTGCACGGCCGCTGCCGGATCGTCGACCGTACGTCGGTGCTGCTGCCCCGCACCGCGCCGCCCGCCGACCTGCTGCCGAGACGGCTCGCGGAGCTGTTCCGCACGGCGTTCGGGAAGGCGCGCCGCCCGACGGCGGCCGAGTGGGCCCAGGCGCTCGCGGCCGAGCTGGCGCCGGGCCGGCTGAAGGTGTGCGCGGTGAACGCCCGCCACCTCCACACCGTGGAACGGCCCTGGTGCCCGTGGTGCGACCTGGCCGAACGGGACGCCGAAAGCCACCCCGGCCCGCCGCGGGAGGACGTATGACCAGGGAGGACAGATGACCAGGGAGGACATGTGACCAGGGAGGACATGTGACCACCCACCTGTCCGTCGCCCGGACGCTGGACAGCTGCACGGTCCTCGGCCCCGGCACCCGCGCGGTCCTGTGGGTCCAGGGCTGCCCGCTGCGCTGCCGGGGCTGCGTGGCCGCCGAGACCCTGCCCTTCGAGGGCGGCACCAGCCGCACGGTCGCCGACCTCGCCGACTGGCTGTGCCGGCTGGACGGCATCGAGGGCGTCACGTTCTCCGGCGGTGAGCCGTTCAGCCAGGCCGGGGCGCTGGCCGAGCTGCTCGACGCCGTGCGGGAGCGGCGCCCGGACTTCGGCGCGATGGCGTACTCCGGCTTCCGCCACGAGGCACTGCGGCGCGGCGGCCCGGACCGGCTGGCTCTGCTGGAACGGCTGGATCTGCTGGTCGACGGGCCGTACCGCGCGGCACGGCACGGCAGCCTGCGCTGGCGCGGCTCGGACAACCAGCGGCTGATCCCGCTCACCGACCGGTACCTGCGGGCCCTGGCCGAGCCGGACACGACGGCCGGGATCGAACTGTCGGCGGACGCCGACGGATCCCTCTCCTGGGCCGGGGTGCCGCCCACCCCGGGATTCCGGGAGGGACTTGAGGAACGGCTCGCGGCGCGGGGGTTCGTGCTGCACACCGAGGCACGGAGGGGACGATGAGCGGATCACCGAAGTACAGCAGCGTCCGCGTCGGCGCGCTGTACGCCCAGCGGGAGGCGGCGGAGCGCCGGCGCCGGGCCGAGGAGCGCCGGGCCCGGGAGCGCCGGCGGGCCGCCGAGCGGGCCCGGCTGGCCCAGGAGGCGGCCGCCCGGCGGGAGCGCGCCCGCGCCGAGATCGCCCGCAAGCAAGCCGAGGCGGCGGCCCGGCGCACGGCCGAGCGCAGCGCCCGGGTGGCCCGTGCGCAGGCGGACCAGACCCGGGCCGACGAGCGCGGTCTCGAAGAGGTACGGGAGCTGATCGCCGAGGCCCAGCGGTCCGGGGACCGGTCGGGCATCGGGGCCCTGGAGCGGCAGCTGGCCGCGCTGCGGGAACGGGCCGCCCGTGGGGAGCAGCTCGGGAACGCGGTGGAGGAACTGCGCGGCCGGGCCGTGAGCCTGCGCCCGGCGGCCTCCGGGGGCCGTACGGACGACCGCGCCGCCGTCCTGGCCGGCCTGGAGCACCGGCTCGCCGCCGCCGGGCCGGACGGCGCCACCCTCGACGCGGACGGCCACCGCCGCTGCACCGATCTGCTCGGCCGGCTGCGCACGGCCACCGGACCGGGCCAGGAGGTCCGGTTCGAGGCCCTGCTCGGCACGGTCGAACACGCCCTCGCCCGGCATGCGGCGACGATCGCGGAGGCGCGGGAAGCAGCCGGGCGGCAGGCCCTCGCGGAACAGGAACGCGAGTCGGCCGAGGCGGCCGGGCGCGAGCGTGCCGAGGCGGCCGAGGCGGCTGTGGAGCTGGCCCTGGCGGAGGCCGCCGAGCGGCTCGGCGTCGTACGCCCGGCCGCTCAGGACGTGGTGGACACCGCCGTCGATCTCGGCGACCCGGACCTCGCCGGCGAGATCGGGGACGCCCTGAGTGCCGTCACCGACGCGCTGACCGCGCGCTCGGCGACCGAGGCCCTGGAGGCGGTCGCCGGTCTGGAGGACCGGCTCCCCGACGCCGAGCGCCGGCTGGACGAACTGGAGCTGGCCTACCAGCGGCGCCGGGACCTGGTGGAGGCCCTCCGGGACGCCATGACCGGCGAGGGGTTCGCCTTCGAGGGCGGTGAGGACCGGGGCGGCAGCTTCCGGCTGCACTTCACGCGGCCGACCGGGGCGGCGTACGAGACCACGGTCGCCACCGAGGACGACGGCACGCCCGTCCTCGTCTACCACGTGGAGGGCGAGCCGGACGTGACGCTGCACGCCCCGCAGGACGAGCCGGTGTGCGACACCACCGAGGCGCTGCTGGAGCGCGTGCACGAGGCGCTGGGCGGCGACGACGGCTTCGTGGCGGGCGAGCTCACCTGGGACGGCAAACCGCCGGGCCGGCGTGCCGAGCCGCTGCCCCGCGAGGCCTCCTGGAGGTGGACGACCCCGTGAGCACGGCCGGCTTCACCAAGGGGGAGGACGGTACGGGACCCGTCACCGCCGACGGCATGATGCCCCTGTGGGCGGTGTCCCTCGGCTGGGAGCTGCGGCGCGGCCGGCAGGTGATCCTCAACGGGCAGATCCGGGACCGCTGGTGGTTCGAGGACCGGCCCGTCTCCTTCCGGGAGCTGGTCGCCGGGGTGCTGGAAGTGCGCGGCGCCGATGTGGTGGGCTGGTGGGACCCGGTGGCCGGGCTCACCTTCCCGCTGCCGGGGCACGCGGAGCGCTTCGCCCGGCTGGAGGCGAACCGGCCGCGCACGGCCGGCGGAAACGGTGACCGAGGAGAGCCCCGCCCGTGGCAGGACCGGGGCGAGAACCGGCGTCAGAACCGGGGTGAGAACCGCGGTGAGGACCGGAGCGCGGACCCGGGCGAAGACCGGTCCCGCCCGCGCGCCCAGCGCGCCGCCGAACGCGACCGGGACCGGTCGGGCCTGCTCTCCCCCCGCGCGGCCGGCCCCCCGCGCGCCTTCGACGACGTGGTCGCCACCGTGCACCGGATCACCGCCTCCCCCGACACGGCCACGGCCTTCGTCTTCCAGGACGTCGACCACCACCTCCCGCCCGGCCAGCCGGAATCGAACGCCGGCTATCTGCGCCTGCGCGCGGCGATGACGGACGCCGTGACCCCCCGCTCGGCCCTGTCGGGCAGGCCGCCGCACGCCCGCAACGCCGTCCTGTGCGCGGTGGGCGACGTCGGCCGGCTGCCCGGCTGGTTCCACCTGGAGGACCCCCGGATCGCCACCCTGCACATCGGCCCACCGGATCCGAGCGAGCGCCGCCTGTGGCTGACCTGGCTGCGCGGCGACTTCAACGGCGCCCCGGACGCCGCACGCCACGACATCGAGGCCCTGGTCGGCGCGACCGACGGCATGTCCGGCTGGGACATCGACGCGCTCGCCCGGACCTCCTGGCTGCGCGACGCGCCCCTGCAGAAGCCGGACAAGCTCCTGGAACTGCACCGGCTCAACGTGAGCGTCGACCCGTGGACCCAGCTGGACCGGGAGACCGTCGCCCGCGCCGCCGGCGTCCTGGGCGCCCGGGTGGTCGGCCAGTCCAAGGCCGTCGACGCGGTGGCCGCCGCGCTGCAGGCGGCCTTCGTGGGCGTCGACTTCGGCGGCTCCGGCACGGCACGCCCTCGGGGCGCGTTCTTCTTCGTCGGCCCGACAGGCGTCGGCAAGACCGAACTCGCCAAGGCGGTCGCGGAGTTGATGTTCGGCGACCAGAGCGCGTACGCCCGCTTCGACATGAGCGAGTACCAGCAGGAACACGCGGCCGAGCGGCTCGCGGGCGCCCCGCCCGGCTACATCGGCCACGAACAGGGCGGCGAGCTGACCCGCCGGGTCCAGGAGCGGCCGTTCAGCGTGCTCCTCTTCGACGAGATCGAGAAGGCGCACCCGCGGGTGCTGGACAAGTTCCTCCAGATCCTGGAGGACGGACGGCTCACCGACGGCCGCGGCCAGACCGCGTACTTCTCCCAGTGCCTGATCATCTTCACCTCCAACACGGGCGCGGAGGCGGTCCAGGGTCTGCTGTCCGAGGGCGGCGAAGAAGTGCCGTACTCCGCCCTGGAGGCGCACTTCACCCGGGCCGTGGAGGAGAAGTTCCGGGCGATCGGCCGCCCGGAGATCTACGGTCGCCTCAAGCCGGGCGTGGTCGTCTTCGACATGCTGCGCCGCGAGCACATCGTGAAGATCGCCGACCGGCTGCTGGGCCAGCTCACCGAGTCCGTCCGCGAACGCCACCAGGTCGAGCTGGTCCCCGACACGGGCAGCCTGCACCCCTGGATCACCGGGCGGATGAGCGACCCGGAACACCAGGCCTACGGCGGCCGCCAGATCCGCAACGAACTGGAGCGGCTGCGGGCGGCCGTGGTCGCACACTTCCTGGCGCACCGCCCCGCCCCGGGCAGCCGGATCCGGCTCGGCACCGCCACCGACGGCACCCCGTGGGTCAGGACCGAGGAAGGGAACGGCTGAACTCATGCTCGGCATCGACATCGGCCACCGCGTCGCCCGCGCCGGCCGGCCCGGCCCGCAGGGCCGCCCCACCGTGACGGTGGCGGACCTGGCCGGAACGGACGGCGTGGCCGACCCCGCCGCCGCACTGGCCGCGCTCCTCGACGGAGCCACGGGTGAGGAGGCGGTCCTCGCCCTGCCCGCAGCCGCCGGCCGCGAGGCCGAGGCCCGGCTCCGCCGCGCCGCCGAGGACGCCGGCCTCCGCGTCCACAGGATCGTCCCGGAACCGGTCGCGGTGGCCCTGCACTACGGCGCGATCGACGAGGGCGTGCACCGCACGGTCCTGGTGGTGAACCAGTCCGGGGCAACGGTGGAGCTGACGGTCCTGGCCGTCACCCCGGACCTGACGGTACGCGTCCTCACCACGCGCACCGAGGAGTTGGCGGACGACCACGCCCGTACGGCGACAGCCCGGGAACTGTCCGAGGCGACCCCGGACGCCGTACTCCTCTCCGGCGACCTGTACGCCACGCCGGCCCGCCGCGAGGACATCGAGAACCTCCCCGGGGCCCAGGGCGTGACGGTCCGCTGCACCACCCCCGAACTGGCCGTCGTGCACGGCCTCCTGCTGTTGGAGGACTTCGGCCTCCTCCGCATAGCCACGGGCCCGGCACCGACGAGGACCGACTTCCCTCCGCCGTTGGAGGACCCGGAACCGCAGTCCTGGCCCGCTCCCGTAGCGGATCCCGAACCAAAAGGCGCCCCGAAGGGGCGCGAGGCCGACACATGTGCGCCTCCGCCGCGTGGCCGCGAGGAGCCCCCACCGCCCCGCCGCGAACCACCCCCCGCAACCACCCCGCCCCTCCCCACACCCGAACCAGAACCAGAACCGGAGCCAGAACCGGAGCCGGAGCCGGAGCCACACCCCGGGACTCACCCGCACCCGGCCCCGTCCCCCACCCTCCGCTCCGTCCCGGTGACCCAGCTCCAGTACATCCGCCGGGACGACCACCTCCTCGTCCTGTGGGCCTGGCCCGACTCCGCCCTCACCGCTCGCGTCCGCTGGCGCCGTGAGGACGCGACCGCGGCCGGCGACGGCCCCCGCGACGGCGACATCCACTGCCGGCGCCGGGTCTACGAACACGACGGCGGCCTGGACCTGCCCGTCGGCCGGGGCGCGGTCACGCTCACCGTCGAGGCGCTGGTCCCCGACCCCGCCGTCGACACCGAGGGCGCGGCCTCGCTCCGTATCCCGGCCGAACCCCCCATCGTCGAGTACGAACCCTCCGTACGCCGCCGTCTCACCGGCGCCCGCGTCGCGACCGTCACCTTCACCGCCCGCACCGGCTGTGACCTGCCCGCCCTGCGGATCGTCCACGGCCTCGGCCGCTACCGGCCCACCAGCACGGCCGAGGGCACCGTCCTGCACGAGGTCCCCGCCCAGCGCCTGACCGCCGGCACCCCCCTCACCGTGGAGTTCCCGCTCCCCGGCACCAAGGGCCCCTCCTGGCTCGTCTGCTTCCCGGCGGACGGCCCCGACTCCGGCCCCGGCCCCGACCAAGAACGCGACATCGACATCCGCCCCACGGCGCTGCACCGGCTGCGAGTGACCTGAATGGCCAGACGACTCACCTGCCCCTACTGCTACGAGACCTTCGCCCCGCGGGAGATCCGGTTCCGCTGCAACAGCCGGCTCAGCCGCACCCGCAAGCAGTGCCCGCGCCGCCGCGACCCGGTCCTCGACGAACGCTTCGGCAAGCGCCCCAGCCACGACGTGGGTCCGGACTTCGGCGCCGACGGCCGCAGGTCGACGGCGGTGTGCCCGGACTGCGACGGCGAGACGACGTACCGCATCTGCCCGGTCTGTCACGTCGAGCTGCCGGTGCAGTTCGGGATGGTGGAGAACCGGCTGATCGCGATGGTGGGCGCGCGGTCCTCCGGCAAGACGATCTACATGACCGTGCTGCTGCACGAGATGCGCAACCAGGTCGGCGAGGCCTACGGCGCCTCCCTGATGGGCCTGGACGACACCACCATGCGCCGCTACAGCTCGGAGTACGAGGACCGGCTCTACCGCGACCGGCAGATGTTCCCGCCCACGCAGACCGCGACGACCAACGCCAACCGGGTCGAACCGCTGGTGTTCCGGTTCGGGCTGCGCCGCAAGGGACTGTTCGGGGAGCGGCCGCAGCACACCGTGCTGTCGTTCTTCGACACGGCGGGCGAGGACTTCAACAGCCGGGAGAGCGTGGAGCTCAACACCCGTTACCTGACCAACGCGGACGGCATCATCCTGCTGCTCGACCCGCTGCAGATGCCGGGCGCCCGGGACAGCGCGGCACCCGGCACGGCGCTGCCCCACGCGGACGGCATCGATCCGCCGATCAACGTGCTGAGCCGGGTGAGCAGCATGCTGCTGGCCGCGCAGGGCGGCAGGGCGGCGAAGGTCCACACCCCGATCGCGGTGGTCTTCTCCAAGATGGACGCGTTCTGGCATCTGATGGAGAACGGCAGCCCGCTGCGGTCGCACGCACCCGCGCGCGGCCGTTTCGACGTCGGCGACAGCCTCAGCGTCCACGAGGAGGTGCGCCAGCTGCTCAAGGAGTGGGACGGCGTGCCCATCGACCAGTCCCTGGAGAACACCTTCGCCCGCTACCGCTACTTCGGAGTCTCCGCGCTGGGCAACAGCGCCACGCCCGAGTCCCGGGTCGCCGACACCGGCATCCAGCCCTACCGGGTCGCGGACCCGCTGCTGTGGCTGCTGAGCGAGTTCGGTTCGGTACCGAAGGCGGGCCGCGGATGACGAGGGGGACGAGGAGCTTCCAGCAGCTCTACTACACCTCCTGCGAGCACGGGCTCAGCGGTTCCTCCGGCTTCCAGTTCAACGCGGTGAGCGAGCGGGTCTCGGCGGAGACCCGGCACCGGGTGGAGGGCCTGGCCGGGTACGAACCACCCCGTGCCCTGGCCGAGTCGGACACCCCCGAGCTGCTGGCCCGCTGCCCGGTGAACCTCTGCCACACCCCGGACCGGGCGGGCGGCGCCACGACACTGTGCGTGCGCTACGTCGGCCGGGACTCGGCGCGCCGCTTCGGCAACTACTTCGCCCACGCCCTGTACACCGAGGGCGAGTTCACGCCGGACAGCGGCGGGCTGCTCGCGATCGAGCTGTGGGACTCCCCGCTGTGGACCGCACAGGTCGCCGATACGACCGAGCTTCCCGAGCTGCCCGCACCCCTGCCACGCGGCCCGCTGTCCCCCCGCGCGGCGCGCGCCTTCCTGCGCGCGCACCCGCACGCCGAGCAGCTGCCGGCCCTGCTGGCGGCGGTGTTCGCGGCGCTCGCGGAGGACGGCTCGGTGGTGGTGATCGACGAGACGACGGACCGGATCGCCCACTGGTTCGCGACCGTCTGCTATCTGCTGCCCCCCGCGCTGGCCCGCACCCTGTCCTTCGCCACCTACCTCTTCCGTCCCGCCCGCAGCCGGCTGCACCTGATCGGCACGGTGCCCGGGGCGCACCCCGACTTCGGCCCCGACGACGAGGAGTCGTACACCGTCTTCGACTTCTGCGCCGGCCGCTTCCCCGAGGTGGTGCCCACCCACCATCTGGTACGGCTGCTGACCCGGATCGGGGTCGGGTCCATCCGCTCGGTGTGGTCCTGGACGGCCGAGTACACGCACGGCCAGGAGCGGGCCCTGGGCGACTGGCACGCCCCGGTGGCGGCGGCCGCGGCGGCGGGCGGCATCGAGCTGACCGACGCCGACGTCCGCGCGGTGATCGACTGGCTGCCCGGCGCGGGTCATCTCGGGCCGCGCCGGGCGACGGTGGCGGCGGACATCCACCACAAGCACCGGGACCTGGACGACGAGCAGCTCGCGGCGCTGAGCGCGGCCGCCGAGGCGGGCGGCGACACGGTGCTGCACCAGGAGCTGGAGGGCAAGCTCCACCAGTCCCGGGTCCGCGCGTACATGAACTGCGTGGAGAACGCGCCCGGCCCGGTGCCGATCACGCATCCCGCCGAGCGGGAGCGGGCCACCGCCCTGTGGCAGCGGCTGCTCGGCGAGGCCGCCACCAGCCGTCAGCGGGTACGGCTGCTGCTGTGGGCGGTGGGCGCGCGGCTCGCCCCGCCGCCGGAGCTGCTCGCGGCCCAGAGCCTGGAACTGGGCCGCGCCCTGCTCGGCTCCTCCGGCGCGGGCCCCGGCCTGCGCGAGGATGCCGCCCGTCTCCTCCACACCCTTCCGGAGTTCAGGGCCGCCCTGTCGGCAGCGGTGCAGGAGGTGCTGGACGAGCGGGGCGGCGGTCAGGAGCAGTTGTTCGCCCAGTTCCCGGCCCGGTTGCTGGACGAGCGGGACCTCGACGGTCGGCCCCGCCTCCTGGAGCACTACTGGCGGGCACAGGCCGAGCGGGAGCCCGCCCGCACGGTCGACCTGCTGTTCAGGATCCTTCAGGTGCGCGGCCAGGCCTCGCCGGACGCGGAGCTGCTGCGGGGCCTGTGGCGGCAGCCGTCGCCTGCGTGGACGTACGAGGAGGCGACCGAGATCGCCCGCCGGCTGCCGTCGGACCGGCCGGTGGACGAGGCGGTCGGCGAGTGGTTCGACCGCGCGGTGAAACAGGAGGTCCGGGACGAGCAGGCACTGCGGGCCTGCCTGGTGCTGTGCGACACCCTCACCGCACCCGGCCGCTTCGCCTGGCTGCGGGCGGTCACCCAGGAGTGCGTGCGGACCACCCTCCGGCTGGACGCGGCCCTGCGCGAGGCCACCGAGGCCACCGCGCTCGCCCGCACGTTCAGGATCCCGCAGGTCGACGCCTGGGCGGCGCCCCGCGCCCTGAAGCACCACCGGCTGCTCCCCGCCATGCTCCGGCTGCCCGCCGACCCGGGCCGGCTGCGCACGGAGATCGGCGAGTTCGGCTTCTCGCTCGCCGACGGCTATCTGCGCGCCGTACAGCGGGCCGCGGTGACCTCGGGACGTCTGGACGAGGTGCTGTTCAGCCATGTCACCGGGGTGATCGCGGTCAACGCCGAACGGGGCGTGCTGCCACAGGCACACGTGGAGATCGTCGACACGCTGCGCCTGCACACCGCCCACCACTGGCGGTCGGAGGACCTGGACCGCCTGGCCCGCGCGCTCCGCCCCTACGACGTGCGGCTCGCCGACGCCTATCAGGAGTGCGCCGAGAACCGTGTGGGCCGCATGAGGAAGTGGAGCCGCAAGCTCACCCCGCGGCGGTCCCCTGACGGCCCCCGACCGGAAAAGGGGTGAGCCGACGATGGACGACATCCTGCTCTTCGTCATCATCCCCGCGGCCTGCCTGGTCCTGCTCCTGCTCTACCTGCTCGTCGCCCCGGCGATCGCGGCACTGCGCGGGGCCGCCCTGGTCAGCGAACTTCTCTGGCGGTACTGCCAGTTACTCAACGGCGTACTGCGCCTGCGCACCCCCGAGTTCGTGACCGTCCCGCCGTACCGCCCCGCCGACGAACTGGCCCACCGCAACTACTTCTTCGGCCCCGCCACCCGTGATCTCCGCCAACTGGTCACACAGGGACGCCGGTTGTACGTCCGTACGGTCACCGACGCCTACCGCCGGGTGACCGCCCGCCAGTTCACCGCCCCCTCCGTGCACCGGGCCGCCTCGGTCCCGTACGGTCTGACCCTCTACCTGGGCCTCGGCATCGGTGCCGGCGCCGCGGTACCGGTGCTGGGGGCGCTCCTCGGTGTGCAGGCGCTCGGCGTGGCCCTGCTGACGGGCGGCGCCCGGCTCACCGCCCTCACCCTGCGGGCCACCGACCGTGCGGTGATGGTCCTGCGCGGGCTGCCCCGGGGCATGCTGTGCCCGAGCTGCTTCGAACGCGTCCCCTATCCGGCGTACGACTGCCCCCGCGGGACCTGCCGGCGCCGGCACGCCGACATCCGCCCGGGCACCTTCGGTCTCTTCCGGCGCCGGTGCGCCTGCGGCGAGCGGATACCGACGCTGCTGATGCTGATGAGCAGGGACGCCCGGCTGAACGGCCACTGCGTGCACGAGCACTGCGGCAAGCCGATGAACCCGGACGCCGGGCACATGCCCGAGCTGGTCCTGCCGCTGGTCGGCGGCCGGGCCGCGGGCAAGACCCAGCTGATGGCGGCGATGGTGAAGTCGCTGGAGACGGCGGCGGAGAACGGCGGGCCGGCGATCCGGCTCGCGGACCCCGAGTCGAGTGCCAACCAGCGGGTGCTGAACGAGGTCCTGGAGATCCAGGGCCACACCCGCCCCACCCAGAAGACGCTGCCCCGAGCCCATTCGTTCGTGCTCGGCAGCGGCCGCGCGGAGCGGCTGGTGCACATTTTCGACACGGCCGGCGAGCGCTTCGTCAACCGCGAGGAGACCGACGCGCTGCGCTACATCCGCGAGGCCCGCACCTTCCTCTTCGTCCTCGACCCGATGGCCGTCGACGCGTTCTGGACCCGCCTCGACCCGGCGGCCCCGAAGGTGGACCGCACCCTGGCTTCGACGGTCGACCCGGAGGACGTCTTCGCGCGCTCGGTACAGACCGTACGCACCATGGGCACCCGCCTCGACAAGGCCCGCCTCGCCGTCGCCGTCAGCAAGAGGGACCTCCTGTCCGGCCGGCCCGCCGTGCTGCCCGACCGCCCGGACGACAGCGGCACGACCCGGGCGTGGCTGTGCGAGCGGCTGGGGCTGCGCAACCTGGTGAAGACGATGGACCTGGAGTTCGGCGAGGTCCGCTTCTTCTGCACGGCGGCGGTCGCGGACGGGGAGGGCCGGGTGGACCCCAGCATCCGGGCTTTGGTGGAGTGGTGCCTGCGCGAGTGATGCTGTTGGTCCGCTGATGTTCTCCAGGAACGGAGTTGCAATGTTCTTAGTGACCGGGGCAACCGGCAACGTGGGTCGCCAGGTGGTCGAGCTGCTGCTGGACGCCGGTGCGCGGGTCCGGGCGCTCAGCCGCCGGCCCGAGACCGCCGGACTGCCCGACGGCGTCGAGGTGGTCGCGGGTGACCTCCAGCGGCCGGAGTCGGCCGGCAGCGCCCTGGAGGGCGTGCAGGGACTGTTCCTCTTTCCGGCGCCCGGAGGCCTGGACGGGTTTCTGCGGGCGGCGAAGAAGGCAGGTGCCGAGCGGGTGGTGCTGCTGTCGGCCTCCGCGGTGGGCTCCGAGGAGGCGGGCCCGCTGGGGCGGGCGCACGCGGAGTGCGAGCGGGCCGTGCGGGCCTCGGAGCTGCCGTGGACCGTGCTGCGGCCGGGCGCCTTCATGGTGAACGATCTGCGCTGGGCCCCCGCCGTACGCGGTGACGGTGTCGTCCGCGCCCCCTTCGGGCGCGCGGTGACCAGCCCCATCGACGAGCGCGACATCGCCGCGGTCGCCACCCGCGCGCTGCTCGACGACGCGCACACCGGCGCGACCCTCGAACTGAGCGGGCCGCAGGCGCTGACGCCGGTCGAGCGGGTGCGGATCCTGGGCGAGGTCCTGGGGCGTGAGCTGCGCTTCGAGGAGCAGAGCCCCGAGCAGGCCCGGGCGGAGTGGACCAAGCACGCCCCGGCCGAGATCGTGGACGGCTCGCTCAGCCTCTACGCGTCCCTGGTGGACGCCGAGTCCCCGGTGCTGGACACCGTGGAGCGGGTGACGGGCCGGCCGCCGACGCGGTATGCGCAGTGGGCGGCCCGCCACGCCGCCGACTTCGTATGACGGGTCGCTGCACGGGAACCGGCCGGGAGCGGTGGCGCTCCCGGCCGGTGGTGCAGCGGACTTCGAGCGAGGTGCTCAGCGGGTCCCGGTCATGGTGATGCCGACCGTCTGCACGGTGCCGTTGTCGTAGTCGCGCACCGTCGTCCCGGCGGCGGAGAAGGAGGTGGCGCCGTAGGTGCCGTGGAGCGCGACGTAGGCGGTGCCGCTGGGGGTGCCCGGGATGGTGTGGCTGAACGCGTAGTCCAGCCCGTCGGTTCCGGTGGTCCGCCAGGTGCCGTGGCCGATGAACACCGGCTGCCCGTCGGGGCCGTTGTGCGCCCTCAGCTCCAGGGTGTGGTCCGGGTTGAAGGTGATGGAGCCGTCCTGGGGGCCGCGGTCCTCGGTGGTGACCACCGCCCAGGTGCCCACGGGTGAGACGGAGTACGTGGTGTCGGCCACCGCGGTCTGCGGAACGGCCACGGCGAGCGCCAGCGCGCCGGCGGCCGTACCCAGACCCAGAATCCTCGGCAATGTCCCTGCGGTCATCGTCTCTGACTCCTCGTCCTAGATGTTGGGTTGTCGGGTCCCATCAGCGCACGAGGAAGTTGGCCATCATCGCCATGTCCTCGTGCTCCAGGTTGTGGCAGTGCAGCATGTAGCGCCCGCGGTGGCCGTCGAAGCGGGCCAGGATCTCGACCACCTCGTACGGACGCACATCCACCGTGTCCTTCCAGCCGCGGTCCTTCGGCTCGGGTGGGCCGCCCGCTCGGGACACCACCTGGAAGTGCGCCAGGTGCAGATGGACGGGGTGGTGGAAGTCGCTGGTCAGCCGCCAGAGTTCGACGGTGCCCAGACGCGGTTCGGCCCAGACCCCGCCGGGGTCGAAGGGGCGGCCGTTGATGGTCCACATGCCGTCCGTGGCCAGCCGGAAGTCGAAGTGCCGGGTCGCCACGGACTGTGCGGTGCTCAGCGGCCGGAAGGACGACAGCCGGGTGGGGATCGTGCTGTCGTCGCGGGCCGGGCCGGTGACGCGGAAGCGCAGCACGTTCCGCATCGGCCCGTCGGCGAGGGCGTTGACGAGGGTGACCTCGGTCCCCGCGGAGCAGGCGGAGAAGTCGACCACCACGTCGAAGCGCTCGCCGGGGGTGAGGGTGAGTGTTTCCAGCGTCTGCGGACGGGCGAGCAGCCCTTGGTCGCTGCCGATCTGGACGAAGGGCAGCGAGCGGCCGTTCGAGGCGCGCAGGGCCAGCCGGTAGCGGCGGGCGTTGGAGCCGTTGAGCAGGCGCAGCCGGTAGCGGGTGGCGGTGACCTCCCGGTACGGCCACGGCCGGCCGTTGACCAGCTGCACATCGCCGAGCACCCCGTCCATGTACGCCGACTCGACGCCCGGGGTGTGGCTCAGGGTGGGGTCCGTCGACGGGTAGCGGAACGAGCCGTCGGCGGCGAAGGACCGGTCGGCCAGCAGCAGCGGAAGCTCGCGCTCGCCCCTCGGCAGCGGCAGCGCGTCCTCCTCCTCGTCGTGCACCAGGAAGAACCCGGCGAGCCCGCGCCAGACCTGCGGACCGCTGAAGTCCATGCGGTGGTCGTGGTACCAGAGCGTCGCGGCGCGCTGCCGGAGCGGATAGGTGTAGGCGCGCGCTCCCGAGGAGGGGTGCAGCAGGTCCGTCGGATAGCCGTCCGAGGAGGGGGGAGTGACCCCGCCGTGCAGATGCGTGGAGGTCGGGCGGGGAAGGGCGTTGTCGATCCGCAGCCGGACCGGGCGCCCGGAGCGGCCACGGAAGGTCGGGCCGGGGAAGGACCCGCCGTAGGACCAGACGGGGGTGCGCACTCCGGGCAGGATCTCCAGCTCGGCGGGGCGCTGCGTCACCCGGTACACGTCGTACCCGGCGTCGGGGCCGTCCTTGGCCCGCGGCAGTGGTGACGCCTCGTCGGGAAGGGTCAGCGGCACGGTGAACGGCCGCGGCAGCGGGAGTTCGCTGCGCAGCTGCGCCCCCGTCGTCCCGTCGTCCGTCCCGCAGCCGGTGAGACCGCCCACGGCCGCCGCGGCCCCGCCCGCCGCCAGTCCGAGGAGGCCGCGGCGGGAGAACCGCGCGGTCACCGCCGGCCCTCCCGGAGCGACTTGAGCTCCCGCACCGGGCGGGTGAGGGTGAAGGCCCAGACCGCCAGCATGGCGGCACCGCCGGTGATCGCGACGCCGAGCGGGATGTGCACGGCGAGCGCCCGCTGGTAGCCGGCCAGCTGCTCCAGGACCACCAGCAGGATCAGAACGGCCCCGAGGACGGCCGGCCAGACCCGCGCGGCCCGGGCCCTCCAGGCCACTGTGGCCAGCACGGTCGCCGCCACGAGCATGAAGGTGAGGACGCGCGCGTTGAGTTCGTGGACGGACAGCAGTCCGACGTCGCCGTTGACGAACTGGCCGGCGAGCACGGCCTGGATCACGGTGTCGACGGTGAAGGCGAGGGACACGGCACGGAGCGGGATGACCACCCGGTGGGCCCAGCGGGCCGGCGGGCGGTCGTCCCGGTTGCCCGCCTCGGGCGGGGCGGTGGACGTCTGCGGCATGGTTCGCGTCCGTGGTGCCCGGGTCAGTGGCCGCCGCTGACCCGGAAGAGGTTCAGCGGGTAGTTGAGGCCACCGGTGACGGGGATGGTGGTGCCGTTGATCCACTCCGCGGTGGGCTGGGTGAGCAGGGTCACCGCACCGGCGATGTCCTGCGGGGTGCCCAGGCGACCGGCCGGGGTGGCCCGGGCCAGCGCCTCGCGGGCCGGCTGCGGCACCGCCGCGCTCGCCTGGGTCTGCACGAAGCCCAGCGCGAGGCCGTTGATGGTGACGCCCGGGCCGCCGAGCTCGTCGGCGGCGTAGCGGACATACGCCTCCAGAGCGGCCTTGGTCACTCCGTGGGCGGCCAGTCCGGGCGCGGTCGGGCCCCAGGAGGAGCCACTGGAGATGACCACCAGGCGGCCGAATCCGCGCTCCCGCATCGGGGGCACGAAGGCGGTGGCGAGGTGGTGCAGCAGGACGACGTCGGCGCGGACCTTGGCGCCGAGCGCGTCCGGGTCCAGCTGGGGCAGCGGCTTGCGCGGGTAGGAGGCGCAGGCATTGCTGACCACGACGTCGAGCTGCGGCACCGTTTCGCTCACCGCGGAGACCAGGGCCTGCGGGCACGCCGGGTCGTCCAGGTCCGCCTGGAGGACGGTGGCCTTGACGCCCTTGGCCTCGCAGGCCTGGGCGACGGACGTGGCCTCGTCCAGCGAGCTGCGGTAGGTGAGCACCACATCGGCGCCCTGGTCGGCGAGCGCGAGGGAGGTGGCCGCCCCGATCCCGCGGCTTCCCCCCGTCACCAGTGCGACCTTGCCCTCAAGCGGCCTCGTTGCGGTTCCCGTGTCCGTCATCGCTGCCAGCACCTCATTCACGCATTGCCGTCGTCGGTCGCGTACTTATCACCAGTCATTTAACGACCAGGAAGATAACTACGCGTCGCTAGACTAGACCCATGACGGACCCCCAGCAACCGGCCGACCGGATCGAAGCGATCATGAGACAGGTGGCCCAGGTCTCGCCGGTCGCGGACCTCACCTCCAAGGAGCTGTGCATGCGCCTGCAGCGCGTCGCGCACCATCTGGAGACACACCTGCGGCGAGAGCTCTCCGCCTTCGGCATCGAGCCGTGGGAGCTGGAACTGCTGGCCTCGCTACGGCGCTCCGGGCCGCCGTACCAGGTCACGGCGGGTGTGCTGCAGGACAGCATGCAGCTCACCACGGGAGCGGTCACCAAGCGTGTGGCCGCGCTGGAGCGAAAGGGCTGGGTACGCCGGGAGGTCGTTCCCGAGGACCGCCGCCAGGTCCTGGTCTGTCTGACGCCCGAGGGCGAGAAGCGGGCGCTGGATGTCTTCCTGACCAAGACCAGGACCGAGTCGCA
This sequence comes from Streptomyces sp. NPDC053069, assembly GCF_044546895.1. Taxonomy (NCBI): domain Bacteria; kingdom Bacillati; phylum Actinomycetota; class Actinomycetes; order Kitasatosporales; family Streptomycetaceae; genus Streptomyces; species Streptomyces sp. NPDC053069. Next base: position 289,754 of record NZ_JBITZN010000004.1, read on the forward strand.
GGCCCTGGCCTCGCTCGACGGGGACACCCAGCGCCGCCTCAACCGTGACCTCAAGACACTCCTCCTCGCCCTGGAGGGGCCCGCGCCCGGGAGCGGGAGCGGGAGGCGCTGAGCTCAGTCCTTGATCTCGCAGATCGGGGCGCCGGAGGTGAGGGAGGCGCCGACCTCGGCGGTCAGGCCCTTGATGGTGCCCGCCTTGTGGGCGTTGAGGGGCTGTTCCATCTTCATGGCCTCCAGGACGACGACCAGGTCGCCCTCCTTGACCTCCTGGCCCTCCTCGACCGCGACCTTCACGATCGTGCCCTGCATCGGGGAGGCGAGGGTGTCGCCGGAGGCGACGGGGCCGGACTTCTTGGCCGCGCGGCGCTTGGGCTTGGCGCCGGCCGCCAGGCCGGTACGGGCCAGGGACATGCCCAGCGAGGAGGGCAGGGAGACCTCCAGGCGCTTGCCGCCGACCTCGACCACGACCGTCTCACGCCCGCTCTCCTCGTCCGCCTCCGTGTCGGCGGGAGCGGCGAAGGGCTTGATGTCGTTGACGAACTCGGTCTCGATCCAGCGGGTGTGGACCGTGAACGAGTCGCCGGAGCCGGTCAGCTCCGGCGCGAACGCCGGGTCCCTCACCACCGCGCGGTGGAAGGGGATCGCGGTGGCCATGCCCTCGACCTGGAACTCGTCCAGGGCGCGCGCGGCCCGCTCCAGGGCCTCCTTGCGGGTACGGCCGGTCACGATCAGCTTGGCGAGCAGGGAGTCCCAGGCCGGACCGATCACGCTGCCCGCCTCCACACCGGCGTCCAGACGGACACCCGGCCCGGAGGGCGCGTCGAAACGGGTGACCGTGCCCGGGGCGGGCAGGAAGTTGCGGCCCGGGTCCTCGCCGTTGATGCGGAACTCGAAGGAGTGTCCGCGCAGCACCGGGTCGTCGTAGCCGAGTTCCTCGCCGTCGGCGATGCGGAACATCTCGCGCACCAGGTCGATGCCGGCGACCTCCTCGGTCACCGGGTGCTCCACCTGCAGGCGGGTGTTGACCTCCAGGAACGAGATCGTGCCGTCCTGGCCGACCAGGAACTCACAGGTGCCCGCACCCTGGTAGCCGGCCTCCTTCAGGATGGCCTTGGAGGCGCGGTACAGCTCGGCGACCTGCTCCTTGGACAAGAACGGCGCCGGGGCCTCCTCGACCAGCTTCTGGTGACGGCGCTGCAGGGAGCAGTCACGGGTGGAGACGACGACCACGTTGCCGTGCTTGTCGGCCAGGCACTGGGTCTCCACGTGCCGGGGCCGGTCCAGGTAGCGCTCGACGAAGCACTCCCCACGGCCGAACGCGGCGACCGCCTCGCGCACCGCCGACTCATACAGCTCCGGGACCTCCTCCAGGGTCCGGGCGACCTTCAGACCCCGGCCACCGCCACCGAACGCGGCCTTGATCGCGATGGGCAGGCCGTGCTCCTGGGCGAACGCCACGACCTCCTCCGCCCCCGAGACCGGATCGGGCGTACCGGCGACCAAAGGCGCGCCGGCACGCTGCGCGATGTGCCGGGCGGCGACCTTGTCACCCAGGTCACGGATGGCCTGCGGCGGCGGGCCGATCCAGATCAGACCCGCATCCAGCACCGCCTGCGCGAAGTCGGCGTTCTCCGACAAGAACCCGTAACCGGGATGGATCGCGTCCGCGCCGGACTCACGCGCCGCGTTCAGGATCTTGTCGATGACCAGATAGCTGGTGGCCGGAGTGTCACCGCCCAGAGCGAACGCCTCATCCGCGGCGCGGACATGCAGAGCGTCCCGGTCCGGGTCGGCGTAGACGGCCACGCTCGCGATCCCGGCGTCCCGGCAGGCCCGGGCCACGCGGACAGCGATTTCGCCACGGTTGGCGATGAGCACCTTATGCACGATGACTCCTCGCTGTACCCGAACTCCATACCGACTCCACCGCCGGCTCACCGAGGCACCGGCCCTCGCCGGGCTCTGTGCGGTCGGACTGGGTAGTCATCTCGTCCTCTCTCCTTTACGAGGCGATCTGCCAGCTGTGCGGGGGGCAGAACGCTGCGCTGCGCTCCAGCCGCAGCCAGCGGGGCGCCTGCACGGTGGGTGTCTGTTCCGCCGGGTCGGCGACGGCGCCGCTGCGGGCGAGCAGGACGACCATGACGGCGGCGAGTTCCTCGTCCGTGGCCTGTCCGCGCTCCACGCGCAGGAAGGGGTGGTCGGTCATGGTCAACCTCCTGGTCACTGGGGCGGGTTGCCGTGTTTGCGCATCGGCAGGTCGGCGTGTTTCGTGCGCAGCATGTGCAGGGAGCGGATGAGCACCTGGCGGGTATCGGCGGGTTCGATCACGTCGTCGACGAGGCCGCGCTCGGCCGCGTAATAGGGGTGCATGAGCTCGGCCTTGTACTCCTTGACCATGCGCTGGCGCATCGCCTCGGGGTCGTCGGCCGCCTGGATCTGGCGGCGGAAGATGACGTTGGCCGCGCCCTCGGCCCCCATCACCGCGATCTCGTTGGTCGGCCACGCGTACGACAGGTCGGCCCCCACGGAGCGGGAGTCCATGACGATGTACGCGCCACCGTAGGCCTTGCGCAGGATCACCTGGATCCGCGGGACGGTCGCGTTGCAGTAGGCGTAGAGCAGTTTCGCGCCGTGCCGGATGATCCCGCCGTGCTCCTGGTCCACCCCGGGCAGGAAGCCGGGGACGTCCAGCAGCGTGACGATCGGGATGTTGAAGGAGTCGCACATCTGCACAAAGCCGGCTGCCTTCTCCGAGGAGGCGATGTCCAGCACCCCGGCCATCGACTGCGGCTGGTTGGCGACGATGCCCACCGTGTGGCCGTCCAGGCGGGCGACCGTGCAGATGACGTTGGTGGCCCAGCGCTCGTGCACCTCCAGGTGAGTACCGTCGTCGACGATCTCCTCGATGACCGTGCGCATGTCGTAGGGGCGGTTGCCGTCCGCCGGGACCAGCGTGTGCAGGGACTCGCCGCGCCGGTCGACGGGGTCCTCGGTCACCTGGGGCGGGGGCGTCTCCCGGTTGTTCTGCGGGAGGAGGGAGAGCAGGTAGCGGACCTCCTCCAGGCAGGTCTGCTCGTCGTCGTAGGCGAAGTGGGCCACCCCCGAGACCTCGGCGTGCACATCGGCCCCGCCCAGTCCGTCCTGGCTGACCTGCTCGCCGGTGACCGCCCGGACCACGTCCGGGCCGGTGATGAACATCTGCGAGGTGCCGCGGACCATGAAGACGAAGTCGGTCAGTGCGGGCGAGTACGCGGCCCCGCCCGCGCACGGGCCGAGCATCACCGAGATCTGCGGGATGACACCCGAGGCCCGGGTGTTGCGCTGGAAGATCCCGCCGTACCCCGCCAGAGCGGTCACGCCCTCCTGGATCCGGGCTCCCGCGCCGTCGTTGAGCGACACCAGGGGAGCCCCGGCGGCGATCGCCATGTCCATGATCTTGTGGATCTTCTGGGCATGCGCCTCACCCAGCGCGCCGCCGAAGATCCTGAAGTCGTGGGCGTAGACGAACACGGTCCGCCCGTGCACGCTCCCCCAGCCGGTGATCACACCGTCCGAGTACGGCTTCTTGTCCTCCAGTCCGAAACCGGTGGCCCGGTGCCGCCGCAGCGGCTCCACCTCGTGGAAGGAGCCCTCGTCCAGCAGCAGCGCGATCCGCTCATGCGCCGTCAGCTTGCCCTTGGCGTGCTGGCGTTCGGTGGCCTGCGGGCTCGGTCCGAGCCGGGCGGCCCGCTTGACCTCGGTCAGTTCGTCCAGACGTTCCTTCATGCGTCCCCCTCGTCCCCCTTGAATTCCTGGATGACCGCCGCGAGCCGGTCGGCCTCGTCGGTGCGGTGGGTCCCGACACCGGGCGCGATCCGGCGGCACAGGCCGCCGAGCGCCTTTCCCGGCCCCACCTCCACGAACTGGTCGGTGCCGTCGGCGGTGATCCGGGTGACGGTGTCCGTCCACCGCACCCGGGCGGTGAGTTGCCGGCGCAGCAGGCCGATGGCCTGTTCGGCGGAGGTGACGTACTCGGCGGTGACGCTGGAGACGACGGGTACGACCGGGTCGTGGAACTCGGTGCCGGCCAGCGCCTCGGCGAACTCCGCCTCGATCTCCCGCATCAGGCTGCTGTGGAACGGCGCACCGACGTCCAGCGCCACCACCCGCAGCGCACCGGCCTCCCGGGCCTCGCGGACCACCCGGTCGACCGCCTCGGTCTGGCCGGAGACCACGATCTGGCCGGGCTCGTTGTCATTGGCCACCTCGACGACCTGGCCGGTCTGCTCGGCGACCGCGGCGCAGAGCGGTTCCACGGCGGCGAGCGGGAGGCCCATGACCGCGGCCATGCTCCCGGGGACCCGGTCGTTGACCCCGGCCATCAGCTCGCCGCGCAGACGGACCAGCCGCAGGGCGTCGGTCCAGTCCAGGACGCCCGCGCTCACGAGTGCGGCGTACTCGCCCAGGCTGTGGCCGGAAACCACCGCGGGGGTGACGCCGTGCCGGCGCAGCACCTCCAGGGTGGCCACGCTGCTGACGAAGACCGCGGGCTGGGTGACCGAGGTGTCGCGCAGTGCCTCGGCCGGGCCCTCCCAGCACAGCCGGGACAGGGGCATGCCCAGGATGTCGTCGGCGGTCCGGTAGTAGTCACGGGTCGCTTCGGGCCATCGTGCGACCAGGGCGAGGCCCATACCCACGCGCTGCGCTCCCTGACCCGGGAACACAAAGGCGGTGTTGGCCATGGCAGTTGAGTCCTTACTCCTGAGTGCGGTTGCGGGTGTGGGTGCGGGCTCCGTTGCGGGGGTGCGGTCCGCGCAGGGCGACCGCGGCCGCGTGGCCCGGGCCGCAGGGGACGTTGCCCACCGTCCAGCCGCGCGGCCGGTCGGCGACCGTGTCGCCGAGGTAGTCGGCGTGGGCCGGCCGGGCCAGGCCGATGCCCAGGCCCTTGAGGTAGGCCTCCTTGCGGGACCAGAGCCGGGCGAAGGCCGCCGGCCGCTCGGGCTCCGGGACGGCGGCCAGTTCGGCGCGCTCGGCCGGGTGCAGGGCCGCACTGCACACCTCCACCGTGTCCGGCCCCGGCAGCCGCTGGATGTCCGCCCCGACCGGGACGGCGGCGAGCGCGATCAGGGCGAGTCCGTGGCTGTGCGAGAGGGAGAAGTGCAGCGCGCCGGCCGCCCCCGCCACGGCCGGACGGCCGTGCGGACCACCGCAGCCGGGGCACGGTTCGCGTACGAGGACGACGTCCTGGGGCGGGAGGCCCAGGTAGCCGGCGAGGGCCCGCCGCAGGGCGAGGTGCACGGCCACATAGAGGTCCCGGTCGGCGACCCGGCGGAAGCGGGCCGCCCGGCGGCGTTCGGACTCGTCCAGCAGGGCCAGATCCGCCGCGACCGCACCGGCACCCGGCCGCGGCTGACCGACCAGCCTCAGATCGACACCATCAAGGGCCCTCGGGACATCTTCCAGCACCGGCCCCCGCACCCGGCGGCGCTCGGACTCCTCCAACAACGCCAGATCCACCCCGACCGCACCGGCACCCGGCCGCGACCGGCCCACCAGCCTCGGGTCGACACCCTCGGGCGCCCCCGGGACATCTTCAAGCACCGGCCCCCGCACCCGGCGGCGCTCGGACTCCTCCAACAAAGCCAGATCCACCCCGACCGCACCGGCATCCGGCCGCGACCGGCCCACCGGCCTCGGGTCGACACCCTCGGGGGCCCCGGGGCCGACCTCAGGCACCGGTCGCCGCTCCCAGCGGCGTGCGCAGTGGCCCCGCCGGACCGGCCCAGCGCTGCAGCGCGGCGCGGACCTCGGACGGTTCGGGGCGCTCGGCGGCCCAGGCGATGTATCCGTCCGGGCGGACGAGGATCGTGGTGCCCGGGTGCTCCGCGGCGGCGGAGGGACGTGCGGGGATCACGCGGTCGGCCCAGTCCGCGAGCTCGCCCCCGGTGACCCTGTCGTCCCCGGTGAGGAGGACGAACCGGCCGCTGCCCAGCGCCTGGTGCACCGAGGGGTCCGCCGGCAGGTTGCGGCAGAACTGCCCGACCAGCCGGTGGCTGCCGCGCGGCCGGGAGTAGCTGATGCCCGTCCCGGAGATGGCCCTGCCCTCCCGCCGGCCGAGACTGCGGCCGAGGAAGCCCAGGTGACCGGTCAGCCAGAGCATGAACTGCTGGGCCGCCCGGGTGCGTCCGCTCTGCGCGATGGCGGCCCGGACCAGGGATCCGGAGGTGCGCAGCACCGCCTCGCCGACCGGGTGGGTCTCCGCCTGGTAGCTGTCGAGCAGGGTGTCGTCGCCGTACCCGTGCACCGCGGCGGCCAGCTTCCAGGCCAGGTTCATGGCGTCCTGCAGCCCGGTGTTCATCCCCATGCCACCGGCCGGGGAGTGGACGTGGGCGGCGTCCCCGGCGAGGAAGACCCGGCCGTCGCGGTAGCGGGTCGCCTGCCGCTCGTCGCTGTGGAAACGGGAGACCCAGCGCGGATCGTGCATGCCGAAGTCGGTGCCGAGGATGTCCCGGGTGAGCCGCCGCAGCTCCTCGAAGTCGGCCGCCGCTTCCGCGGACTGCTCGTTGTGCCGGTTCCAGGCCAGCACCCGGTAGTAGCCGTCACCGAAGGGACAGACGAAGGCGAAACCGTGCGCATTGGCATCGACGGTGAGCAGGTTGGCGGGCGCCTCGCGCATCAGGACGTCGCCGAGGATCACCGAGCGCAGCACGGAGTCACCGGGGAACGGGATGCCCAGGAGTTCCCGCACCCTGCTCCGTACCCCGTCGGTGCCGACCGCGTAGCGCGCCCGCCGGACGGCCGTTCCGCCGCCCTCGGTGCGCACCTCCAGGTCGACCCCGCCCGCGTCCTGGCGCAGGCCGACCACCTCTGCCTCGTACTCGATCTCGACGCCGAGGCCCGCGGCCCGCTCCTCCAGTGCGCGCTCCACCTGGAACTGCGGGGTGATCAGCACATAGGGATAGCGGGTGGGCAGGTGCGTGAAGTCGATGTCGAGGTCGCCGAAGAGGGGCAGGGTGGGCAGGGCGGTGCCGGTGGCGATGACGCCCTCGGCGAGGCCGCGCGCGTCCAGCTGCTCCAGGGTGCGGGCGTGCACCGTGAAGGAACGGGTGAGATTGCTCGCCTTCCGGCCGCGCTTCTCCAGGATCCGCACCCGCACCCCGGAGGCGGCGAGGTCGCCGGCGAGCAGCAGGCCGGTCGGGCCCGCGCCGGCGACCAGCACCTCCGGATCGGCGGAATCGGTGGGCATGGCGGGGGTTCCTCCAAACTCGCAGAACTCGCGGACCCGGTCGGATCCGGCATCAGGCGGCGGGCTCGCCGAAACAGCGGTGCAGCGCGGGCCGCGGGTCCGCGCCCGCGTCGCCGGCCCAGGCCAGGTGGCCGTCCGGGCGGACCAGGAAAAGGCCGGGGCCGAGCTGGTCGGCGCCCGAGGGTTCGGCACCGTCCGGTTCCGGGCGGCCGGCCACCACGTCCACCCGCCCGGCCCAGGGCTCCGCCGCCGCGCGGATCCGGGCGGCCTCGTGCTCGTCGCCGGTCAGGTCCAGCAGCAGGCCGCGGCCGGTGCGCAGCAGCACGGTGGTCGTGGTCCGCTCCTGTCCCGGTACGGTCGTGGCGAGCGTCAGCTGCGGCAGGCGGGCGCCGAGCAGCGGGTGGTCGCCGGGGCCGACGTCGTAGCGGACGTCCACGCCGGAGATCATTCCGGCCAGGTGGCGGCGGGTCCCTTCGAGGGCGATCAGTTCGCCGAAGACCGCGCGGGCCGCCTCCACATCGGGGCCGCCGAGCAGCAGCATGGCCTGTGCCTTGATATTGCCGAGGGTCCGTCGGCCGACGGCGTGCCGCTCGCTGTGGTAGCTGTCCAGCAGGCCCGCCGGGGCCTCGCCGCGGACCTGGCGGCCCAGCTTCCAGCCCAGGTTGAAGGCGTCCTGCAGGCCGAGGTTGAGGGCCTGTCCGCCGACCGGCAGCTGCCGGTGCGCGGCGTCACCGGCGAACAGCACCCGGCCGTGGCGGTAGGCGGACAGCTGGCGGTTGGCATCGCCGAAGGCGTTGACCCACAGAGGCGTTCCGCCGCTGATGTCCTCGCCGGTGACGCGCTTCCAGGCGTCCGCGATCTCGCCGAACTCCGGTGCCCCGGCACCGGGCCGGGTGTACCGGGGGGTGCTGTCGAACTCGTGCACCATCACCCGGGTCACCCCGTCCGCCCGGCGGGCGGCCACGGCGAAGCCCCGCTCCAGGCGCTGGAAGCGGCGGTCGGGGATCTCCACCCCGGCCACGTCCGCCCGCAGCAGCTCGCGTTCGGCGTCCGTGCCCGGGAAGTCGGCGCCGACCAGGCGGCGCACGGTGCTGTCCTCGCCGTCGCAGCCGACCAGGTACTCGGCCCGGATGCGAACCGGGCCGCCGGGTCCGACGGCCACCGCCTCGACGTGGTCCTCGGCGACGGTCACCTCGCGCACCGCATGGCCGCGGCGGATGTCCGCGCCCAGCGAGCGGGCCCAGTCCTGCAGGACCTCCTCGGTGCGGGTCTGCGGAACCTTCCACTGGCCCGGCCAGGGGCCGGGCAGGGTGAGGTCGAGCGGGATACCGCCGAAGTGGCCCTGCGGCTGTCCGGGCAGGGTGCCGAAGCGGTCCAGCAGGCCGCGCGAATCCAGCAGTTCCATGGTGCGGGCGTGCAGGGTCGAGGCCCTCGACTCGGTGGTCGGGGCCGCAAGCTGCTCCACCACCAGCACGGCGGCGCCGGCCAGCCGCAGCTCCCCGGCGAGCGCAAGGCCGACCGGGCCGGCCCCGACCACGGCGACCTCGGTACGGATGGTCGTCGTCATGGTCAGTCCCTGCGCTCCGCGTAGGCCTTGGCGTGGCCGAGCGTGGCGCGGCTGTTGGTGCTGAGCGCCGTCTGCACATACTCGCGGGCCTCGGGGACGCCTGCCTCGGGGCCCAGGATCCGGGTGATGTTCTCGGTGTTCAGGACGACCGTGTGCTGCGAGGAGGCCGCGACGCCCTGCTCGTTCTCCTCGAAGGTCCAGATGCCGGTGTGCAGGGTCATCAGGGCGGGGAGGGTGACCTGCTTGTAGGCGATCTTCTGGTGCGGGAAGGTCACCCGGTACGACTTGGTGGTGTGGGTGGAGCCGTCCTTGGCCCGGGTGTCCATCTCCAGGGTCTGCAGGCCCGGCGTCTCCTCCTCCAGGCGTACCTTGGCCACGTGCGGCAGGCGCTCCTGCCAGCGGTCCGCCTCGTTGATGAAGTCGTAGACGTCCTTGGCCGAGCCGGCGATCTGCACGGTGTCCACAAAGGAGAAGGTCAACTCCGCGGCGGCGTGGGCGCGTTCGACGTTCTCCTTGAGGGCGGCCAGCTCGGAGCGGGAGTTGCGGTCCACGGCCTCGTCGATCCAGGCCAGGCCGTCCGGGTCGTCGTCGACGGCGCGGTAGTCGTGCAGCAGGCGGATCCGGGACTCGGTCTCGGAAACCGGCTCGATCAGCCAGGCCCCGCCCATCGAGGCCACCGGCGGGGTGGAGACCTCCTGCCGGAAGTCGATCCGCAGGCCCTCCGGGTCCAGCCTGCGGCGCGACGTCCAGTTCTTGGCCTCGCCGTTGGCGGTGGCCCAGATGCGGATGCGTTCCTCCTGCCCGCTGCGCTCGACATGATCGACGTAGATGGTCGGCGGGAAGATCCGCGGCCAGTTCTGGACCTCGGCTATCAGCCGGTAGACGGCGGCGGCCGGTGCGGAGACGGTGATCTCGTGCTCGACCTCGCGGGCTGCGCTGGGCGCCATGGTCGTGTTCCTTCCTCTGTGCTTCCGGCTTGGGGGGATCAGAAGTTCCCGAGACCACCGCAGACGTTGAGCGCCTGGGAGGTGATGGACGCGGCGGTGTCGGAGGCGAGGTAGCCGACCAGCCCGGCGACCTCCTCCGGGGTGGAGTAGCGGCCGAGCGGGATCTTGGCGCTGAACTTCTCCAGGATCGCGTCCTCGGTGGTGTCGTAGGCCTGCGCGTAGCCGGCCCGCACACGCTGCGCCATGGGGGTTTCGACATAGCCCGGGCACACCGCGTTCACCGTGATGCCGGTCGGCGCGAGCTCGTTGCCCAGCGCCTTGGTGAACCCGACCACGCCGTGCTTGGACGCCGAGTAGGGGGCGCCCAGGACCACACCCTGCTTGCCCGCCGTCGACGCGATGTTGATGATCCGTCCGCGCTGCTTGTCGCGCATACCGCCGGTGGTGAGCACCTCGCGGGTCATCAGGAAGACGCTGTTGAGGTTGGTGTCGATGACGTCGTACCAGAGCTCGTCGGGGATGTCCGCGGTCACTCCGCCGCCGCTGCGGCCCGCGTTGTTCACCAGTACGTCGATCGTTCCGAAGGTGTCGACCGCGGCCTGGACGAACGCCTTGACCTCCGCACCGGAGCGGACGTCACAGACCGCTCCCTCCACGGTGAGGCCCTCGTTGCGCAGCTCCTTGACCGTGGCGGCCACGTTGTCGGCGTTACGGGCGCCGATGAAGACCCGGTGGTTCTGCTCGGCCAGCAGGCGCGCGCTGGCCAGCCCGATACCGCTGGTGCCGCCCGTGACGATCGCCGTGCGCTGGGTCTGCTCTGACATGTCCGCTCCTTAGCGGGTCGGGTCGGGGGGAAAGGAAAGGGGCCGCCGCATCGCAGCGGCGGCCCCACGGCACGGTGACGTGGACGTCAGACCATGACCGACAGCTGGGCGTTGACCGCCTCCAGCAGGGCGCGAGGCGTCCTGGCCTCGCTCAGTGCATCCTCGTCGAGTGATATCTCGTACTCGCGCTCGATGCGGCCGCCGGTCTCCAGCAGGGCCAGCGACTCGTAGCCCAGGTCTTCGAAGTCCACGTCGAGGATGTCGCCGTCCAGGTCCACGCCCTCGTCGGTGCCGGCGCCCTCGCGCAGGATGCGCTTGAGGTCCTCAAGGGTGAATTCGGTGTGCGTCATGGGGATTCCTCTCGATCTCGTCACTTGCTCAGGAGCTCTGTGGGGGTCGGCAGGTGCGGCGGGCTCAGTCCGCCGCCCGCACGACGACGGCGGAGTTGAACCCGCCGTGGCCGCGGGCCAGTACCAGCGCGGTACGGACCTGGGCGCTGCGCGGTTCGCCCCGCACCAGGTCGAGGCCGTACTCGGCGGCCGGCTGGACATGGGTGGTCGGGGGGATCACCCCGTCCCGGATGGCGAGCAGCGCCGTGGCCAGGTCGAGCGGGGCCGCGCCCGAGTACAGCCGCCCGGTCATCGTCTTGGGCGCCGTGACCGGAACACTCCACTCGCCGAAGACCGCGCCCAGCGCCGCCGCCTCGGTCCGGTCGAGTTCGGGAACGGCCGCGGCATCCGCGAAGACCACGTCCACCTCGGCCGGTTCGGCCCCCGCGTCCGCCAGGGCGATTTCGATGGCCTTGCGCAGTCCGGGCTCGCGCCCGCTGCCGGGCCGGGGGTCGAAGGTGGCGCCGTAGCCGGCGATCTCGCCGTAGACCCGGGCACCGCGCTCACGGGCGGCCTCCGCGTCCTCCAGGATGAGGATCGCCCCGCCCTCGCCCGGCACATGCCCGCGGGCCGCCGGGTCGAAGGGCAGATAGGCCCGCTCCGGCTCACTGCTGGTGCTGAGCCGGCCACTGGCGAGCTGGGCCACCCAGCCCCAGGGGCAGATCGAGGCGTCGACGCTGCCGGAGACGATCAGCCGGGTGCCCTTGCGGATCTGCCGCCGCGCCTGCGCGACCGCGTCCAGCCCGCCCGCCTGGTCGCTGACCAGGACGCCGCTGGGGCCCTTCATCCCGTTGCGGATGGATATCTGGCCGCTGTTCACCGCATAGAACCAGGCGAAGGACTGGTAGGCGCTGACGTACTGGCCGCCCTTGCTCCACAGGGCCTGCAGCTCGTTCTGGCCGAATTCGAACCCTCCGGAGGAGCTGGCGGTCACCACGCCCATGTCGAACTCGGGCAGCCGGCTCGGGTCCACCCCGGCGTCCGCCAGTGCCCAGTCCGTGGCGACGAGTGCCAGCCTGGTCATCCGGTCGGTCTGCGGGATCAGCCGGCTCGGCAGGTGGTCCTCGGCGACGAAGCCCGGGACCTCCCCCGCCAGCCGGGCCGGGTACTGCTCCGGGTCGAAACGGGTGATCCGGCCGATGCCGCTCTTCGCGGCCAGGGTGGCCGCCCAGAAGTCCTCCGTGCCGAGGCCGTTGGGGGCCGCCACGCCCAGTCCGGTGACCACCACACGGCGCTGGTCCACGGGCGTACGGGAGGGGCTGAGGGTGCTGGGAGTGCTCAGGGTGCTGCTCACGCCGCCACCTGCCGATCGGGTCGGGCCAGGATCATCGCGCTCTGGAAGCCGCCGAAGCCGCTGCCCACGGTCAGTACGGTGTCCGTCTGCCATTCACGGGCGGTCAGCGGGACGTAGTCCAGATCGCACTCCGGGTCCTTGGTGTGCAGATTCGCCGTGGGCGGCACCACGTTGTGCTCCATGGCCAGCGCGGAGGCCGCGATCTCGATGGAGCCGATGGCCCCCAGCGAATGCCCCACCATGGACTTGATCGAGCTCACCGGGGCCCGGTAGGCGTGCTCGCCCAGGCTCTTCTTGAAGGCCGCGGTCTCGTGCCGGTCGTTCTGCTTGGTACCGGAGCCGTGCGCGTTGATGTAGTCGATGTCCTGCGGGTTGATCCGGGCCTCGGCCATGGCCACCCGGATGGCCTCGGCCATCTCGGCGCCGTCCGGCCGCAGTCCGGTCATGTGGAAGGCGTTGCAGCGCGAGGCGTATCCGGCGATCTCGGCGTAGATGTGCGCGCCCCGGGCCCGGGCCGACTCCAGCTCCTCCAGGACGAAGAAGGCCGAACCCTCGCCCAGGACGAAGCCGTTGCGGCTGGCGTCGAAGGGTCGCGAGGCGTGCTCCGGGTCGTCGTTGCGGGGCGTGGTCGCCTTGATGGCGTCGAAGCAGGCCACCGTGATGGGCGAGATCGGGGCGTCCGAGGAACCGGCCACCATCACATCGGTGGAGCCCTCACGGATCAGCTCCACGGCGTGACCGACCGAGTCCAGGCCGGACGTGCAGCCGGTGGACACCACCGTGCTCGGCCCCTCGGCGCCCACCGCCCAGGCCACCTCGGCGGCGAAGGAGCTGGGCACCAGGTAGTTGTAGAGGTGCGGCACGGCGTAGGCGTGGTCCACCAGGTCCAGCCGGCCGCCGTCGCTCACCACCCGGTACTCCTGGTCCAGGCCCATGGTCGCGCCCACCGCGCTGCCGACGGTGACGCCGACCCGGTGCGGGTCCAGCTGCTCCAGCTCCAGTCCGCTGTCGGCCACCGCCTCCCGGGCGGCGACCACGGCCAGCTGCGCGGCGCGGTCCGTCCGGCGGATCTCGTGCGGGCTGAGCCCGTGCTCCTCCGGGTCGAAGTCGATCTCTGCGGCGACCCGTGAACGGAACGGAGAGGCGTCGAAGAAGGTGATGCCGCGGGTCGCGGTGCGCCCCTCGCTCAGCAGGCTCCAGAAGTTCTTGACCCCGACACCGCCGGGCGCGAGCACCCCGATGCCGGTGACGGCCACCCGTCGGCCGCTCATGCAGACCCCTCCCAGTTGTAGAAGCGGGTGGCCATGGCGTCGGCGGGCGAGCGCCAGGTGGCCGGGTCGTAGGCCTGGATGAACGGCTTGAGGTCCTCGCTGATGCCGACGAACCGCGGGTCGGTCTTGGCCTCCTCGATCAGCCGGCCGCCGTTGTCCTCGTCGAAGTCCTGCAGATGGAAGTAGAGGCCGCGGTACGAGAAGAGCTGGCGGCGCCGGGTGCCCATGCGATGGGGCATCTCGGTCTCGTCGAAGGCCTGGAAGAGCTTGGCGACCTCCTCCGCCGACTGTGGCTGCATGCGGGCCACGATGAGGGTGCTGTGCATGATTCCTCTCTCCTGTCTCTGGCTACTTGCTCCGGCGGAGCGTCAGGCGGCCACGGCCGCCGAGGCGGGGCCGAACCAGCGCTCCAGTGCGGTCGGCAGCGCTTCACCTGCGGTGTCGGGCCCCGCTGCCCAGGCGATATGGCCGTCGGGACGGACGAGCAGGGCCGCGGTGTCCGCCAGCGGTGCGTCGTCCGGGATGTCTGTGGGAGTGGCTGTGACGAGGTCCACCCGGTCCGCCCATCCGGCGGCGGCGCCGCGCAGCCCGGTGTCGCCGGCCAGGTCCAGCAGCACCCCGCGCGCCCGGTGCAGCAGTGCAGCCGTACTGGTCCGGCCGTCCGCGACGGCCAGCTCCTGGTGGGGCATCCGGCCGCCGAGCAGCGGATGGCTGCCCGGGCCGACCCGGTAGCGGATGTCCAATCCGCTGATCATGCCCGCGAGATGGCGGCCGACCTCCTCGATCCCGACCAGCTCGCCGAGGACGTCCCGCAACGGCTGCACCTCGCTGCCGCTGAGGTAGAGCAGCCCCTGGGCCTGCGTGTTCATCAGCAGCCGTTCCCCGACCGGGTGCCGCTCCTCGTGGTAGCTGTCGAGCAGCGTCTGCGGTGCCGAGCCGCGGGCGACCGCGGCCAGCTTCCAGCCGAGGTTGACGGCGTCCTGGATGCCGGTGTTCATCCCCTGTCCGCCGGCCGGCAGATGGATGTGCGCGGCGTCCCCGGCCAGCAGGACCCGGCCGCGTCGGTACTCGGTGACCTGACGCGCCGCATTGCCGAAGGCGCTGATCCACACCGGGGTCGCGCCGCTGATGTCCTGGTGGGTCAGCCGATTCCAGGCGGCCGCCACCTCGGCGAACTCCAGTGGCTGGTCGCGGTGCTTCGGCTTGTTGCCGCGCTCGCAGACGATGATGCGGTGCACACCGTCGCCGAGCGGTACCGACATCGCCATACCGCCGGCGACGGACTCGCCGATGGGGCGCGGCCGGACCTCGCAGTCGGCCACATCGGCCAGGTACATCTCCATGGTCGCGGCACTGCCGGGGAAGTCGAAGCCGGCCAGTTTGCGGACGGTACTGCGGCCGCCGTCGCAGCCCACCAGGTAGGCGGCGCGCAGCCGTTCCGGGCCGTCGGGCCCCTGAAGTTCGACGGTGACGCCCTCGTCGTCCGCGGCGAGGCCGACCACCTCCCGGCCGCGTCGCAGCTCGGCGCCCAGCTCGGTGATCCAGTCGCCGAGCACCGCCTCGGTGCGGTGCTGAGGCACGTCCTTGACGCTGAAGTGGGCGCCGTCCAGCACCCCGAAGTCGACCGGGATACCGCCGAAGTGGCCCAGCGAACTGGTGACGATGGGGCCGTAGCGGGGCAGCAGCCCGCGCTGGTCGAGGATCTCCATGGTGCGCGGGGTGAACCCCAGGCCGCGGGACTCCCCGCTGGGTCGGGGCAGCCGGTCGACGAGGATGACCTCGACCCCGCCCAACCGCAGTTCACCTGCGAGCATCAGCCCCGTGGGCCCGGCACCCACCACGATGACGGGTGCATCCATCCATGACTCCTTCCGGCGCAGGGCAGGACAGGCGGACGCCGGAGGCGCCGCCGTGGGAAGGGAAAAGAAAAGGCGGGCCTACGCGCCTCGCCCGGACGTCTGCTGCGTCCGGAAGGGAGGTCTCAACCGCCGGACCCCGTAGGTCCGATGGGCACACGTATCCCGCTCGGCCAGCGTGACAGTCACGACAGCTGCGTGTCAATCCCTCGGACACAACCGGTTCGCCCGGACTCCCCTGGCGTCGCGCGGAGCTGTCGGTTCGTTGGCTGATGCACGGGTCGGTATTTTTTCGGCCATCGTGACGGCCCTGCCACAACACTCCGGCTCACATCTGGATTGCTTGACTCCCACTCTTCGGCCTGCCTACGCTGCCAGCGGCTGGTCAACGACGACCGGCTCGGATTTGGGTCAATAACGGGGGTTACAGTGACCTTTCCAAGTCGTGTCGCAGTGCCCCTGCAACATGCCCTTCACAAAGAAATCCACGAGATTTCATGAGGGCTTAACTCTGACAAAATAAGGGTCAGAAAAACTGCACAAGGGGCTACGAAATGCGCACTATTTCCAAGCCGGTCGACCAGCTGTATCCGAGCCTCTGGAAAGATCTTCGCAGGCTCACCGAACTGCACGAACTCTGCGGCCATCTCCTCACCCGCACACCGGGCTCCCTCCGGGAGCGGGTCAGCGGCACCAAGGGGATCGGCACCACACTCAACGAGAAGGTCCTGGCCCTGCGCTCGGAGATGGAGGAGGTCCTTCGCTCCTGGGCGCTGCTGGTGATCCATGAGCGCCGGGCGCCCGGCCCGAACGGCAGCGACGTCCGGAGCCTGGTCGGTTTCCTCTCCCGGCACGCCGACTGGATACAGGAACACCCGGCGGCCGTCGATTTCGCCGAGGAGATCACCGCCCTCGCAAAATCCGCGAAAATGATCGCCGGGCCGGTCCCCGAGCGCCGTATGGCCATCGGAAGCTGCCTGCAACCGCGGTGCAGCAGCACGCTCTACGCCATTCTTCCCGACTCGGATTCCGCCGGCACTGCCACCGGCCGGGTGACCTGTGAATCCGGGCATGCCCTACCGCCCCGGCAATGGCTGCTGGTCGCCGACAGAATCGGTTCGGCCGCGCGTCGGGATTCATTAGCAGAGGCCCAGCGATGAATGGAGACCGTAAAATCCGCAGGGTACCGACCGAACTCGCCGCGCTCGCCGCAGGGGTGACCGAGGCGACAATCCGCAAGTGGGCCAGCCGCGGCAAGATCACCCGGCACGGCAGCCCGCGACGCGCGGAGTACGACCTCGCCGAACTCACGGCCCTGGTCGCCGCCCGCGCCACGAGTACCGACCGCTCCGGCAGCGCCGGCCGCTCCGGCAGCGCCGGCAGCGCCGGCCGTCCCGGCCGAGGGGAACCGGAGGAGTCCGCGGCGAATCCGGACCGTACCTGACGATCCGTGACCTCATCTGCCGCGCCGTTCAGTCCTCCGGCGCGATCAGACTCCTGAACAGCGGTGCCGCGATCCGAAGGACGTCCTCCAGATCCGCCGCCGCCAGATCCGGCATCCGCAGCAGATAGCGCTGTGTCGCGATACCGAACATCATCGCCCCCGACAGCGCGGCGCGCAGTCGCGCGTCGGGGGCGTCCACCGCCTCCGTCACACGGTCCACGACCTCCGCCGTGACATGGTGCCTCAGCAGCTCCGCGGCTTCCTCGCTGGTCATGCTGGCGCGCAGCAGAACCGCCATCGGGCTGTCCTGGTCCGCGGCCCAACTGCTCATCATGGCGCGGAGGTAGTTGTCCACCGTGCGCGCCGGATCGTCGGCAACGGTCAGCTCCTCGATCGGCATGTGCCAGCTGACGGCCTCCCGGAAGAGCTCCTGCTTGGTGCCGAAGTACTGGATGACCGAGGACTTGTCCACGTCCGCCTCGGCGGCGATGGCACGGATGGTGGCTCGTTCGTACCCCACCTCGGCGAACTTCCGGCGCGCCGCCTCGGTGATCCGCCGTCGGGTCCGCTCCCCCTTGCGTTCGCGGGGCTCGCCCGCGGGGACCTGCCGCTGCGCCGTGGCCACTGTGCCCGTGCCCTCCTCTGCCGTGAGGCCCCGATGGTAACGGGTCGGCCGGAGGGCGGGGCGGGAAGGAGAGCCGTCCGCGAAAGGAGCGCTCTCCGCCGTCGACCGTCATGGCTACCGGAAGTCCTCGAGGTGGTGGACCGCCCACTCGGCGTAGGTGTGCGCGGGCCGCCCGGTCACCTCCTGCACCGTCGGCTGCACCGGCACCGTCGCGCCCGACTGGCGCGCGTACATCCGCAGCAGGGAGTCGGCGGTCTCCCCGGGGAGGTACCGGGTCATCCGCTCCCGGGCCTCCGCCACCGTGAGCTCGTCGAAGACCAGCTCACGGCCGAGCACCTGGCCGAGAATCCGCACTCGCTCGATCTGGGAGAGCCCCTGCGGGCCCGTCAGCTCGTACGCCTTGTTGCGGTGCCGGGGGTCGGTCAGCGCATGCGCGGCCACCGCGGCGATGTCCCGCTCGTCGACCGGCGCGGTGACGGCGGCACCGTAGGCCGCGCGGACCACGCCCTCGGCGCGGATGCCCCACGCCCAGGGCAGGTCGTTGACCATGAAGGGGCCCGGGCGCACGAAGGTCCAGTCCAGCCCCGAGGCGGCGACCTCCTGCTCGTCCGCGGCGTTGAGCTGCCCCATGCGTTCCTTGCTGAGGTACTCGTCGGTCACCGAGGCCGACGAGAGCAGCACCACGTGCTGCACGCCCGCTGCCACCGCCGACCCGAGGAACCCGGCCAGCCGGCCGTGCACGGGGAAGAGGAACGCGCCGGTCACGCCCTTGAGGGCGGCGGCGAGCGTGTCCGGCTGCTCCAGATCGCCCTGGACCACCTCCACGCCGTCCGGCAGCGCGGCGCGCTCCGGGTCCCGCGTCAGCGCCCGCACCGGGTGGCCGGCCTCCAGCAGGTACGACACCAGGTTGCGGCCGACGTTCCCGGTCGCCCCCGTAACCAAGATCATCTCTAGCCCTTCGCGACATGGGTAAGCCCCAACTCCACGCCATGGCAAGGATCCTGAGGTCCCGTGTGGAGCCACCAACGACCCTAAGCTCCCGCTCCCAAGAAAATCAACAGCTGTCTACTTTTCGCCGCGGAGGGCCGGCCGCTGGCCCACGGTGCGGGGCCTGCGTACCGGCAAAGACGCACCCACTGGGCGTCGCAGAGGATGTTCGCGCCCTGCGGTCAGGCGGTCCTGCGCGCCTCGGGGTGGCGCAGGCACCAGCCCTCCCAGGCGGAGGAGACCATGTCGGTCACGCCGTACCGGGCGGACCAGCCCAGGTGCCGCTGGATCGGAGTGGCGTCCGCGACGACCTTCGCCGGGTCTCCCGGGCGCCGGCCGACCACGACCGGCTCGGTGCCGTAGCCGGTCACCGTGGCGATGACCTCGATCAGCTCGCGCACCGAAAGCCCCTTGCCCCGGCCGACGTTGAAGGTGCGGGCGACGCCGTCGTGCGCGCGCAGATGGCGGGTGGCGGCCAGGTGGGCGGAGGCGATGTCGGCCACATGGATGTAGTCGCGCACACAGGTGCCGTCCGGCGTCGCGTAGTCGTCGCCGAAGATCTGCGGCGCCTCACCGGCGGTGAGCCTCTCGAAGACCATCGGGACGAGGTTCAGCACGCGCTTGTCGGCCATGACCGGGGTGGCGGCCCCGGCGACGTTGAAGTAGCGCAGGTTGATCACGTCCACGCCGTACGCCTCATGGGCCGCCATGCCGAGCCACTCGCCGATGAGCTTGGTCTGTCCGTACGGGCTCATCGGTGAACACGGGGTCTCCTCGGTGACCAGGTCCACGTCCGGCATCCCGTAGACGGAGGCGCTGGAGGAGTACACCAGCTTCCGAACCCCGGCGGTGTTCATCGCGGACAGAAGAACGCGGAACCCCTCGACGTTCTGGTGGTAGTGCGCCAGGGGAAGCGCGACGGATTCACCGACCTGTGTCCGAGCGACCAGGTTGACGACGCCTTCCACCTGATATTCCTGAAAAACTCGGTCCAGGGCTCGTTCATCGCGAACGTCGGCGACGACAAGGGGAACTCCCTCGGGCACATTGAACTTCGCCCCGGTGGAGAGATCGTCCACGACGAGCACATGCTCGCCGGCGTCGTGCATTGCCTTCACGACGTGTCCGCCGATGTAGCCGGCGCCGCCTGCGACGAGCCAGAACTTCATATGCGCTGTTCCTTTGGTCGTGCCTGTAGTCATCCGCGATACGGCTTGCGGTGGCCAGTGAAAAAGACCATCGAGCGGGTTGTCAACTTGCCGCCGAAACCGCCCCGATGGGCTCCTGTCAGGTACGACGGGAAACCAGAACTTTCGAAAGTGCGAGTTGCTGATCCCTGCCTCTACTCTCTGCCTTGTCGGCGCCGGCGGGGGAGCCATCCGAATGGATGGCGGCCGCGCACGACAGGCAAGGAGAAAGCTGTGGGACGCTCAGTTCTCATCACCGGCGGGAATCGGGGAATCGGGCTGTCGATCGCCCGGGAGTTCGCCGCGGCCGGCGACCGGGTTGCCGTCACATACCGCTCGGGCGAACCGCCCCAGGGCCTCTTCGGGGTCCGCTGCGATGTGACGTCGGCGGCAGACGTGGAACGCGCCTTCACCGAAGTGGAGGCGGAGCACGGGCCGGTCGAGGTGGTGGTGGCCAATGCCGGGATCACCCGCGACAAGCTGCTGCTCAGGATGGACGAGGACGACTTCGGCGCCGTGCTGGACACCAACCTCGGCGGCGTCTTCAGGGTCGTCAAGCGCGCCGGCCGAGGGATGCTGAGGGCCAGGTCGGGACGGATCGTGTTGATCTCGTCGGTGGTCGGTCTGTCGGGTGAGGCAGGCCAGTGCAACTATGCGGCGGCCAAAGCGGGTCTGATCGGCTTCGGCCGGTCGCTGGCCCGGGAGTTGGGCAGTCGCGGCATCACCGTGAACATCGTGGCGCCGGGCATCGTGGCGACAGACATGACAGCCGTGCTCTCCCAGGAGCGCAGGGACGAGATCTGTGCGCACGTCCCGCTGCGGCGGATGGCGGAGCCGGGTGAGATCGCCCCGGTCGTACGGTTCATCGCCTCACCGGAGGCCGCCTACATCACCGGCGCGGTCATTCCCGTCGACGGCGGCCTCGGCATGGGGCACTGAGCCCCGGCCCTGATCACTCTCAGACCTCGTTCAGCGCCACTGCAAGGAAGCCAGACATGAGCAGACTCTTCGAGCCCATCAGACTTCGCAACCTGACCATCCCCAACCGTGTGTGGATGGCCCCCATGTGCCAGTACTCGGCGGCCTCCAGCGGCCCCGAGCTCGGCGTGCCCAACGACTGGCACGCCACGCATCTGACCACCCGCGCGGTGGGCGGGGCCGGCCTGATCATGGTCGAGGCCACCGCGGTCAACCCGGAGGGCCGGATCACTCCCGGCTGCCTCGGGCTGTGGAACGACCGCCAGCAGGAGGCGTTCCGGAAGATCAACGACTCGCTGCTGGAGCACGGCACCGTGCCGGCGATCCAGCTGGCCCACGCCGGGCGCAAGGCCTCGACGGCGGCGCCCTTCCGCGGCGGGAAGCCGGTCGCCCCAGCCGACGGAGGCTGGCAGACGGTGGGTCCCAGCACGGTACCGTTCGGCGACTACCCGGCACCGACCGAGCTGACGACCCGTGAGGTCGCGGGCGTCGTCAAGGACTTCGCAGAGGCCGCCAGGCGCGCCCTGCGGGCCGGTTTCCAGGCCGTCGAGGTGCACGGAGCACACGGCTTCCTGATCAACTCGTTCCTCTCCCCGTACAGCAACAAGCGGACGGACGCCTACGGCGGCTCCTTCGAGAACCGCATCCGGCTGGCTCTGGAGATCGTGGACGCGGTGGGCGAGGTCTGGCCGGACGACCTGCCGATGTTCTTCCGTACGTCGGCCACCGACTGGCTGAGCGAGGACACCCGGGACGACCGCGAGGGCTGGACCGGCGAGGACACCGTGCGGCTGGCGAGGGAGCTGATGGAGCACGGCATCGACCTGCTCGACGTGTCCAGCGGAGGCATCGCCCCGGACGCCCGGATCCCGGTCGGCCCCGGCTACCAGGTTCCGTTGGCGGAGCAGGTGCGCAACGAGACCTCGATGCCGGTCGGCGCGGTCGGCAAGATCACCGAGCCGTGGCAGGCCGAGGAGATCCTGGCGGACGGCAGGGCCGATGTCGTGCTGCTCGGCCGTGAACTGCTGCGCAATCCGTACTGGCCGCAGTACGCCGCGGCCAAGCT
The DNA here is from genome assembly GCF_044546895.1 of Streptomyces sp. NPDC053069. Lineage (NCBI taxonomy): Bacteria > Bacillati > Actinomycetota > Actinomycetes > Kitasatosporales > Streptomycetaceae > Streptomyces > Streptomyces sp. NPDC053069. Next base: position 311,414 of record NZ_JBITZN010000004.1, read on the forward strand.
CGGCGGCGAGTCGAACTGGCCCGACCCGTACGGCTACGCGGTATAGGCGGTGGGCGCCGGAGCAGACGGAGAACTGATGAGCACGGCGGCCAATCGTCGGGGCTGCGACGACGCCGGACACGGTCGCGGCGCACAGCGCCGACTTCACTACGGGGGTAAGTGACATGCGCATCGCGCTGATCGCCCATGACGGCATGAAGACGATGATGGTCGACTGGGTCGGCCGACAGTACCGGGAACTCGCCCAGCACGAACTGGTGGCGACCGAATCCACCGGCGCGCTGCTGGCAGAGCGGTTCGGGCTGACCGTCCAGCAGGTGGCCAGCGGTCCGCTCGGCGGGGACCAGCAGATCGGCGCCATGATCGTCGATCAGCGGGTGGAGCTGATGATCTTCTTCTGGGACCCGATGGGACTGCACCCGCACAGCCCCGATGTGCAGGCACTCATGCGGCTGGCGGTCCTCCAGGACATCCCGATGGCCCTGAACCCGGCCAGCGCGGACCGCGTCCTGCGGTCACTGGCCGCGAACGGCCGGCCGGAGAGCGCCGGTGCCGCTGCCGGCCGCCGGCGGACGCCGTCGGTACGGCAGGACGCCGTGCGCCGGCGGACACCGTCGGGGAGCCCCGCTGCCGCCCCCCGGTCCTCGGCCGTACCGACGGCCTCCCGGCGGTCCCCGGCCTCCCGGTGGGCCGACACGTCCTCGCCCCCTTCGGCCGCACGTCGCGGCCCATGGGGCGCACACCGCCCCGGCCGCACGCCCACCGTCCCCTCCGAGAGGTAACCATGACCACGTCTTCCTCCACGTCTTCCTCCGCGTCTCCCGCTCCTTCTGCTTCACCTGCCTCGTTTGCGAAGGTCCTGCTCGCGCTCACCAGCCATGGCGAGCTGGGGGACACGGGCCGCAGCACCGGGTTCTACGTGCCCGAGGCGGCGCATCCCTACGAGGTCTTCGTCAAGGCCGGGTACCAGGTCGACTTCGTCTCCGTGCGCGGCGGTTCGTCACCGGTGGACGGTGTCGCACCCGACGACGAGGACTCGGCCCGGTTCCTCGCCGATCCGGCGGTGGCCGCGAAGCTCGCCGACACGCCCACCGCGGACCTGCTCGATCCCGCGGACTACGCCGCCGTGTACTTCGTCGGCGGACACGGGACCATGTGGGACTTCCCGGATGCCACCGAGCTGACCGCCTTCGCGGCGGCCGTGTACGAGCGGGGCGGTGTGGTGGCGGCGGTCTGCCACGGCCCGTCCGCGCTGGTGAATCTGCGGCTGTCCGACGGGACCCATCTGGTGGACGGCAAGGAGGTCGCGGTCTTCACCAACGACGAGGAGGAGTCCGTGGAGCTGGCCGAGGTGGTTCCGTTCCTCCTTCAGACGCGGCTGACGGAGCGCGGGGCCAAGGTCCGCACCGGTCCGATGTGGGCCGAGAACACCGTGGCGGACGGCCGTCTGGTGACCGGGCAGAACCCCGCCTCCGCAGCGCGGGTGGCCGAGCTCACGGTGGGGATACTCGCTTCGGGGACCGAGTCGTAGTGCGGACCGCAGCAGCCGCCGGGATGCCGGAACCGGCGCTGTCCCGGGCCACGCTGGACCGCGCCGGGGAGCACCGGACGGACGAGGACTGGCTGAGTGCGGCCTGGCTCCGGGAGAGCACCCGGGTGGCACTGGTGGCCCAGGACCGCACCCTGGTGGCCGAGGACGGCACCGGGCAGACGGGGATCGTGCTGCTGCCGGCCTCGGCGGCGCCCGACGGGATGCGGTACTTCCTAGGCTCGGACACCGCGGGGGTGGACTACTTCGCCGTCTCGGTGCCCGACCTGCGGTCCCACCGGACCCCCGGCGTGCGCGAGGCCGGACTCCGCGAGATCGGAACGCTCCTGGCGGCCCGGGACGTCGGGCTGCTGGTCCACGCCGTGGCTCTGGACGCCTGGCACCGGACCCACCCCTTCTGCCCTCGTTGCGCGCACCCCACCGACATCGCCTTCGGCGGGCACATGAGGCGCTGTCTCTCCTGCGGGACGGAGCACTTCCCGCGTACGGACCCCGCGGTGATCATGCTGGTCACCGATGCCGAGGACCGCTGCCTGCTGGCCCGGAACGCGGCGTGGGACGAGGGCCGTTGGTCCGTGCTGGCGGGGTTCGTCGACCCCGGTGAGTCACTGGAGCAGGCGGTCCGCCGAGAGGTGCTGGAGGAGGTGGGCGTCCGGGCGGACTCGGTCGAGTACGCCGGGAGCCAGGCGTGGCCGTTCCCCGCGAGCCTGATGGTCGGTTTCTTCGGGCGGACCACGGATCCGGGGATCACCGTGGACGGCGAGGAGATTGCCCAGGCGCGCTGGTTCTCCCGGGCCGAGCTGCGGGGGGCGATGGCCGAGGGAGTGGTGGCGCTGCCGTCCGGCGTGTCGATCGCCCGGATGATGATCGAGCATTGGTACGGCGAGCCGCTCCCGGAGACTCCCTCCTGGTGAATCCGGGGGCTCCGGCCCATCGGCCGGCGCCTCCCCGGCCCTCGTCCGGGGCGGCGCCGGCCGGTGCCGTCCGCTACCCGGCGCTCTCGTGCGGCTGCACCGGGATGAGCGAGACCAGCCGCAGCTCTCCGTTGCTCAGCGGAGAGGTCATGACGATCTCGATGGTCGTCGGTGTCTCCTGGCCCGCCAGGAGCACCTCGCGCCGGTTCCCGTCCGCATGCTCGACGACCCGGTGCTCACGCCACAGCCGGCGTGCGCACGGGCTGGTTTCGAGGATCTCCTCGACCACCGTGCTCAGACGGGTGTTCTCCGGGTGGCGGGCCTGCGCCATCCGCATCTGGGCCAGCATCGGCCCGGCCCAGTCCCGTTCCCAGTTGTGGAAACGGATCCGCCTGCCGGTGTCGGGAGCGAACACCTCCTTGGCGATGTTCTGACCGGCTAGCCCGGAAGGGAACCATTCACCGAAGACCCGGTTCTGGTAAATGACGTCCCAGGCCGTGTCGGATGCGTAGGCGGGCCACGGCTGGAGTTCGAGAAGTTGCCGGACTCCGTCGGTGATACCGGTGTCCTGGCAATTCGCAGGGCTCGTCGGCTCCCAGCCGACCGCGTGGAGGAACAGCAGCTTTCGTTCGGCCTCGTCGAGCCTCAGGGCGCAGGAGACACGGTTCAGAAAGTCCTCCGAATACTGCGCCGCTCCACCCCGTTCGAACTTCCCGTACCAGACGCTGCTGACACCGGTCAGCCGCGCCATGTCCTCCTGGCTGACCAGCTTCGATCTCCCCTGACGGCTCCGTCTCAGTTCCGGGATCTGATCCCGTGTGAGGCGTCTTCGCCAGCCCTTCACCAGTGTGGAGAGATGGTCCAGCGAGCTCGGTTCGTTTGTCACAGATACGCCCCCGTTGGCCTTGCTTGAACAGCCAAGGGTACCAATCATCAAGTATTCGATGATTCGCTGAACTCGGGTGAAAATGGGCAGATCCCGCGTCTGCCGGTCGGCTGTGACAAGGGCGGGACAGATACCGGTTGTTCCGTAGCAGAACCGGGACGATCACCGATCTCACCGCTGCCGCTCGGTGCTTTCTTCCAGAAGGACTTCGAATAGCTCCCAAAAGAAGTCCTGATGTGTCCCCCCGGCGCTGCTGCCGCGCCCCTTATTGAGGGCGACATTTTTTTCCTGTCGCCAGACATCCGTTGCAGTCACGAATGAAGATCACCGAAGCGGCACGGCCGGCCGCACGGACCCCGGCGCGGGTGGCTCCGCCTCCGTCGGCAGCGCTGAGGCGCGGGCTGGTGTCCTCCGCGACCGAGGCCACAATCGCCCCGTCATCGGGGAGCAGCTCGGAGAGCCCCTCGCCGTCCAGGACCGGCGCCCCTGGTGACCGAGCCCGCCGCGGCCACCGGTGTTCCTCGGCCACGACCTCGTCGAACGCCTGCCGCGCCCTGCGACCAAGACACCCCCCTGACCGTGTTTTCACAGGTCAGAGGGGTGTGTGTGAGTGGAGCCTAGGGGAGTCGAACCCCTGACATCCGCCATGCAAAGACGGCGCTCTACCAACTGAGCTAAGGCCCCGGAAAGCAGCAGCCTGCCGGAGGAACCATGTTCCGGCGGGCGCCGCAGACCAGAGTACCGGGTCCCCCCGGGTATCCCGCAAAAATATTGGGGGTCCCCGCGGATGACCACTCTCCGTAAGATGCTCGACGTGGTTCGCTACAGCGAACCGCGTTTTTTTAGGGGAAGCGATGGGGAGACGCAATGGACGCCGCACAGCAGGAAGCCACCGCGAGAGCGCGGGAGCTGCAGCGGAACTGGTACGGGGAGCCGTTGGGGGCGCTCTTCCGTAAGCTCATCGACGATCTCGGGCTCAACCAGGCCCGTCTCGCTGCGGTGCTGGGGCTGTCCGCCCCGATGCTCTCGCAGCTGATGAGCGGACAGCGGGCGAAGATCGGCAATCCCGCCGTGGTCCAGCGGGTGCAGCTGCTGCAGGAGCTGGCGGCCCAGGTCGCGGACGGCAGCGTCAGCGCCGCCGAGGCGACCGAGCGCATGGACGAGATCAAGAAGTCGCAGGGGGGCTCCGTGCTCAGCAACACCACGCAGACCACGAGCGGTTCGGGCGCGCCGACGGTCAAGCGCGTGGTCCGCGAGATCCAGTCGCTGCTGCGCTCGGTGGCCGCCGCGGGCGACATCATCGACGCCGCGGACAGCCTCGCCCCGACCCATCCCGAACTGGCGGAGTTCCTCCGTGTCTATGGCGCCGGCCGCACCTCCGACGCCGTCGCGCACTACCAGTCCCACCAGAACTGAGGCCCTCGGCCCGGTGCACCGGAGGGGGTCCGGTCGCCGGGCCGAGGTCCAGACTCACGACGGGGGACGGTCCGTGAGATCGGGGGACGGTCCGTGGGCCGGGGGGACGGTCCGTGGGCTCGGGGCCCTGCGTGACAGGGGGGAAGCGCGGGGTAGGGGGAAGTAAGGGGGCCGGGGGGACGAGCCTCAGGTTCAGGGGGAGGAGCGATGGGCTGCCATGGGTGAGGTGTTCGCCGGACGCTATGAGCTGGCCGACCCGATCGGACGCGGGGGCGTGGGCGCCGTCTGGCGCGCCTGGGACCACCGCCGACGGCGTTATGTGGCCGCCAAGGTGCTCCAGCAGCGTGACGCCCACTCCCTGCTCCGCTTCGTACGGGAGCAGGCCCTGCGGATCGATCATCCGCATGTCCTCGCCCCGGCGAGCTGGGCCGCCGACGACGACAAGGTCCTCTTCACCATGGACCTGGTCGCCGGCGGCTCGCTGGTCCACCTCGTGGGCGACTACGGCCCGCTGCCGCCGGTGTTCGTGTGCACCCTGCTCGATCAGCTCCTGTCCGGGCTCGCGGCCGTCCACGCCGAAGGCGTCATCCACCGGGACATCAAGCCCGCCAACGTCCTCCTCGAAGCCACCGGAACCGGCAGACCGCGACTGCGGCTGTCCGACTTCGGGATCGCCATGCGGCTCGGCGAACCCCGCCTGACGGAGACCAACCTCGTGGTGGGCACGCCCGGTTACCTGGCGCCCGAGCAGATGCTCGGCTCGGAACCCGACTTTCCCGCCGATCTGTTCGCCGTGGGCCTGGTCGCGCTGTATCTGCTCGAAGGGGCCAAGCCTGATACCAAGGCGCTGGTGCAGTACTTCGCGGAACAGGGGACGCCCGGCCCGCCCAAGGGCATACCGGAACCGCTCTGGCAGGTCGTCGCCACGCTGCTCCAGCCCGACCCGGCCGCGCGTTTCCGCACCGCCAACGGGGCGCGCAAGGCCCTCGCCTCCGCCGTGGAACTCCTGCCCGAGCCGGAGCCCGACGACGAGTTGATCGAAATCTTCGACCAACTCCCGCCCCTCCCACCCGGGTTCGCCCCCGACGGACCGCTCAGAAGAGCGTCCGGACTGGCCTCGGATCTGGACGCGGATCCGGATGCCGGCACGGGCACCGATTCCGGTGCTGCGGCCGACGGGCGGGCGGACACCGGTACCGGTGGAATCAAGGGAGTCGAAGAGACCACCGGCACCGCTGGGAGGGACAACTCCACCGGCTCCCTCTCTGACACCGGCAGTTTCCGTCTGCCGCCGCCCCAGGAGCAGCTCCCTCAGCCCGCCGGTGCCCCTTCCCCCTGCCCTCCGTCCGTCCAGCAGCCCTCACTTCCCCCTCAACCCCCGCTCCACCAGCCCTACTTCTCCCCCCACGTCCCCACCCCGAGCCCGATGCAGGCGCATCCTGCCGATGCCTCCACTGCCTCGTACACCGCTCAGGACGTGCACGCTCCCACTCCGGCCCAGCCGGTCTACGGCGTCCCCGCTCCCGCCGCACCCCCGCAAGGGCGCAGAGCGCGCCGGAGCCGGCGGCCCGGACCCCCGGCCAGGGCCGCGATCCCGATTCTGCTGCTGGCGCTGGCCTGCTACGCCGTGGGTTTCTGGGCGCTGACCCGCGTCTGAGCCCGCCGGGCCGCCACCGTCCAGCCGGCCAGCACCGCCAGCAGCGCGGTTCCCAGGCCGATCCCGCCGATCGCGACCAGCTTCATCACGCGGTCGCCGCCCCCGCCTCCGGGGCTCCCGGGGAGCGCCACCTCCCTCTCCTGCTGCGTGAGCGTGAACACGTCACCGGGCACGGGCCGTCCGGCGTACTGGGGCCCCGTGTGCGCCTGCCCGGCCACCCGGACCCGCAGCGTCACACCGAACGGTCCCTGCCCGAACAGGCCGGTCATCTGCTCGCTGAGGTGCAGGACCAGGTAGTAGTCGCCGGCGAAACGGACGGAGGTCACGGCGGCGGGCGCGGCGTAGCGGTTGGCGTACTCCACCGGCGGCAGCGGGGCGAGCACGGCGGGTTTGCGGGTGCCGGTGTAGCCGACGGCGGCGTCCTCGACGTAGCCGCGGACGGGGTTGTAGACCGACAGGTTCAGGGCGCCGCCGACATAGCCGTGGCCCTGGGCCCCGTCCAGTTCGACGGAGGCGTGCAGTTGCCGGCCCCAGTCGACCGGCACCTTGTAGAACCGGGTCTCGCCGGGCACCAGCGCGGTCCGCCACACCCCTTGGCCCAGCGGGCCGGCCGAGGCGAAACCGGTGCCGCCAAAACGGTCGCGGGGCGCACCGGTGAGCGGCTCGGGCGTGGCGGAGTCCCAGGCCCGCGGCGCGGAGGTGGCCCCGGCCCGGGCCGGGCGCGGTTCCGTGACGGGCGCGATCTCCAGGTCCCAGCGCTGCGCCGTGGCTGCCGTACCGGAGCCCTCGGCGTCCAGGCGCTGGACGAGCACGTAGTACGTCCCGCCGCCCTGGCACACCGTCCTGCCCGCCTCCCGCTGCCCCAGCGCGGTGACCGGGCGCGCGCTGAGCCCCGCGCCGAAGCGGGCGGAGGCGAAGGAGCAGGGCGTTCCGTGCGCGTCCCGGACGGACACCTTGATGCCGTCGGTGGCGGAAACGGTGGTGCCCGGCGGGGGTACCGCGGTGACGGGGACGTACGCCGTGTCGGCGGCCGTGAGGTCGAGCCGGTAGTAGAGCTTGCCGTTCCTCGGCAGGGAGCTGCGGTAGGTGCGGCCGGGGTCCAGCCGTTCGGCCGTACCGGCGCTCGCCGCACCCGCGACGGCACGGGCGCCGGGCGTGAAGGCGTACGGCTGCGGCCGCGTGGCGTCGGCGGCGGACGCGGACGCGGTGCCGGCCGACAGGAGAAGCAGGGCGCACAGCCCCGGCACCAGGGCCGTCCGCACCGTGCCGGGGACCGCCCGGCGACCGTACCGCCGCCACCACGCCGTACGTCGCCCTCGCCCCCGCACCTGCCGCCCTCCCGTGTCATTGCCGTACGGCCGGCACACTCGCCGCGGCCGGCCGCGTCTCATCCTGCCCCGAACGCCTACCGCACCCGGTGAGCCCCCGCAACACAAAACCCCGACCGCGAAGGGCGGTCGGGGTCTGTTCAGACTCTGATATCGGCACTCACGAACCCGTGGGCACGGAGTCAGTCGCCTCCGTCCACAGATCCTGCTCGGCGCGATCCGCCTGGATCTGGCGGTACACGAGGAGCCCGCCGATGGCGGCCAGTGCGACCAGGAGCAGCTTCTTCACCGCGCGACCTCGTCTTTCCTTGACGTAGGGGACCTCTGGCGCCCGACTATACACACCGACCGATATCGATCGGTGACCTATGCCGGACCTCAACTACCGCCTCCGGCAGAGCAATAGAGGAGGTCCGGCGCCGTTCCGATCGGAGGGTGATCACACCCCCACGGACGGTTACTTTGCTCCCTTTTCGCTCGCCGTTGCGGGGTTTCGGGAGCTTTCCGGCCCCCTTGCGTCCATCCGAGTGGTGTTCATCGGAACATCAACGCGCCACGGGCGTCGGTCCACCACTTCGCGACCCACATACACATCATGAGGAAAGTACGCAAATCGCCCAACCCGAAAGTGAGGGGCCATGACCGAGAACAAGGTCATGAAGCTGTGGACCGCCATCGTCACCGCCTTCTTCGCGCTCTGCACGGCGCTCGGACTCGTCGCCGCCTCGTCCGCGGCGGCCGCACCCCGGAGCGAGAACCCCCGTACCGGCACCGCGCACCGCACCATCCCGGCGGTCCCGACGATCCCGGCGGCACACCACTGGGCCTGGTCCCACGGCAGGGCCCTGCCCCCCACGATGAAGCAGCGCATCCGGGCCGAGGCCCACGGAAAGTCCCCGAGGTGCAGGCACCGGCCCCTCACCGACGGCCAGGCGGAGACCGTGACCATCCCCGAACAGGCCTCGGCGGCCAGACTCGACTGCTGACCCCTCCCGCCCCTCGCAGTACCGCAACGTCTCGACACCACGGCGACTTGCGTACGCATCAGTCGAAACGGAAAGACCCCCGGCCGGTCGGCCGGGGGTCTCGCGCTGTTACCGCCCATGAGCTGTTGTTACCTGGGACCATGACCGACACACCGACCACGCCTGCGCCCGAGGCGGTGCGTGCCGCCGTGACCCGGCGCATCACCGTCGTCACCGCTGTCCATGCACCCTCCGCGCGGTTCCTGCCGGACGCCTACGCCTCCCTGTGCGCGCAGCGGCTTCCCGGCGACTGGGAGTGGGAGTGGGTGATCCAGGAGGACGGCACGACGGACGAGGTCCGCCCCCATGTGCCGGACGACGCGCGCGTGAGCTTCGGCCAGGGACGGCCGGGCGGGCCCGGAGTCGCCCGGACGATCGCGCTGGCGCGCGCGGCGGGCGCCTATGTGAAGGTCCTGGACGCCGACGACCAGCTCACACCGGGGGCGCTGGCCCGCGATCTGGCCGTGCTGGAGGCGGACCCGGCCGTCGGCTGGACGACGTCCCGGGTCCTCGACCTGCTGCCCGACGGTTCGACGGCGGGCTTTCCCGGCGACCCGGAGGACGGCCCGCTCGAACGCGGCGCCGTGCTCGACCACTGGAAGCGGAACGGCTTCCGTGCCCCGGTCCATCCGGCGAGCCTGTGCGTCCGGCGGGAACTGCTCCTCGCGCTCGGCGGCTGGATGGCCCTGCCGGCCTCCGAGGACACGGGCCTGCTGCTGGCACTGGACGCGGTGAGCCGCGGCTGGTTCTGCGCGGAGGCCGGCCTGCTGTACCGCAAGTGGGAGGGTCAGGTCACGGGCCAGGCGTCGCATGTCGACCCCGTCGAGCGCGAGGCCCGTATGGCGGTCGCGGAGGCCCGGGCCCGTGCGCTGGCCGGCCTCACCTGGGCCTACCCGGCCGGCCTCGGGTCCGCTTCATGAGCCGGGCGGCCGGTCACGGCCTCACTCACCGAGCAGAATCGCCTGCGCGGGGCACTTCTCGGCCGCTTCCCTGACCTGCGGGTCGTCGGCGGACTCCGCCCGGCCCGGCCGTACGACGCCGTATCCGTCCTCGAACGCGAACACGGCCGGCGCCCGGTGCGCGCACTCGGCGGAGCCGTAGCACAGGGCGCGGTCGACGGAGACTTTCATGTGCCCTCCAGTCGTCGACGACCCCGGCCGACGGGTCCGGCCGCGGGTCGGCTCGGTGACCTCCAGGACGACCCTGCCCGCCCGGACACCCCACGAACCGACCACCGCCCGCCCGCCCTGCTCGCAGCCGCGCAACCCGGCCGCCCGCGGCCGTCCGTCCCTACCGCTCCCCGCCCGCGAGCGAGAGCCAGTGGGCCACCCGGCGGACCGTGACTTCGTCGAGCAGCTCGGTCATGGCCCGTACCGCCTCGTCGTCCTCGGCGCTCAGGTCGTACAGGCCCGCCTTGCTCAGACCGGCCATGAGCACCTGGTGCCGGCGGTCGGTCATGCGTTCCGCGAGCTTGGCCGGTTCACCGGAGCCGGTCGCCGGCCGCCCGGTCGAGGCGGCGGGGGCGGGTTCCTTGGCCGCGGCCGGAGTGTCGTAGCGGCGCCAGGCACCGTCCTCGGGCCCCCACAGCGCGACCGTCACCTGCTCGCCGCGCGCCCGCACGGTCTGGGTCATGTCTCCGACGGCGTACAGCACGGGGTCCCGGTCGGGCGACTCGGCGCCCACCGTCCAGGAGTCCTGCGCGGGCCGGTGGAACATCGCGACCCAGCGCGGAGCACCGGGCGGTCGCGGGCACGGGGGACGCTTGTGCATGTCACTCACCCCTTCCGGAACGGCCGGAACCCGGCCCTTGGGGAACCGCAGACGGAAGGCGACCATATCTGATGGACCGTCAGATCACCAGGGTCCGCCGGGGAAGGGCGGCTCCTCCTGCTTCTGGCCTCTTCGCGGCCGGCGTGGCACCCTGCCCGCACCCCGGAGCGGGGTGCGGTGTCGTCCCGGACGAGGGAGGCCGAGGATGAGCGGACGGGAAGAAGCAGCGGCCGGAGCGGTCACCGACGCCGAGGCGTTACGGCAGCTCCACGCGGCCCGCGCGCACAGCGCCCACGACCGTGCGGTCGCCGCGTGCCGGTACGCCGGTGTCGGCGAGGACGCGGCCGAGGCCGTACCGAGGGACCCCGTCGGCCGGGCCGCAGGCGCGCTGCGCCTGTCGGCCGAGTCGCTCGCCACGCTGACCGTGCGCACCCCGGACCCGGCGGCGGACGCCCGCTGCGCCCGCAACACGGCCGCCGCGGCGGCGCTGGCCGCCCAGGTGGCGACCACCCGGGACGGCGCCCAGGGCACCGACAGCACCACGGCGTCCGCGGTGGCCCTGCGAGCGGCGCTCGCGGCGTCCCAGGCCGCCGCGGTCGCGGCCGGTGGCAGTGCACAGGGGCGGAACGCGGCCCTGAACGCCTCCGCCGAGCAGGCCGAGCGGCACGCCGTGACCATGGCCCGAGCGGCCGGCTGGTTCGGCGTGCACACGACGGACGGCTGACACACGGACGCAGAAAGAGCCGGAAGAACCACACAGCCCCCGCCCGTCGGCACCGGTCCCTCCCCTCGTGGGGACCGGTGCCGACGGTGCGAGGTGTCGACCCGTGCCGTGTCGGCTCGGCGCGGGTCGAAGAAAGGAGCAAGTTGGCCGAGATGCATCGGTGTCATGGACTGTCTCTCCGAGCGCAGGTCCGTGGCCTGTCCGGACGGTGTGCACGGCGTCCGCCGACGGGTCCGGATCCTGCCATCTGTTGCCCGCAACGAGGAGACCGCGGCCACTGTGCCCCGTGCTTCTCCGCAGGTCAGACGTATAGGGTGGGTTTTCCGGTCCGGACGTCCAGATGCGGGGGGAAAGTAAAGGGGTGGGACCTTGAGTTCCGACTCAGGGACACGCACAGCTTTCGCCGAGCGGCTCGCGCTGCTGTACAAGGAGGCTGGAAACCCTCCCCTCAAGAGCGTCGCCGAGGCCGTCGTACGGCTGCAGCGGATCGACGAGCGCGGGCGGCCCGTGCGGGTGTCCGCGCAGCGGATCAGCGACTGGCGCCGGGCCAAGAACGTGCCCGCCCAGTTCACCGCCCTCGCGGCGGTGCTGCACATCCTGATCCCGGAGGCGCGGCGACTGCGGCCCGCGCCCGTGTCCACGGGCCTGTACGACCTCGTGCACTGGCAGCGGCTGTGGGAGCGCGCGCTGGCCGACCCGGTCGGTGACCGGCCGGCACCGCCCGCCGAGGAGAACCGGCCGCCGCCCGCCCAGGCCCCGTCCGTCGCCGGAGGCGTGTGCCCCTACCGCGGGCTGGCGCCCTACCGGCAGGAGGACGCCCGCTGGTTCTTCGGCCGGGAACGGAGCACGAGCGCGCTCGTCGCCCAGCTGCGCGCCGCGGAGCGGACCGGCGGCCTGGTGATGCTGGTGGGCGCCTCGGGAGCCGGTAAGTCGTCCCTGCTGAACGCCGGCCTGGTCCCCGCCGTCCGCGGCGGCGCCCTGCGCGACGGCCAGGGCACCGGCGCAGCGCTCGGGCCCCCCGGGGACGGCACCGCCGACTGCGTGCTGCATCTCGTGCCCGGCGCCGACCCCCTGGGTGAGCTGGTGCGCCGTGTCCCCGACCTCACCGCCGTCGCCGCCGACGCGCGCCGGGCCGAGCAGGAGGCCACGGAGAATCCGGCGGTTCCCGGCTCCGACTCTCCGCGCGTGGCGCAGGCGGCGCGGGAGGCCATGGCGGCGTGGGCGCGCCGCGAGGGGAGCGGCGAGAGCCGGCCGGTCGTCATCGTGGACCAGTTCGAGGAGGCGTTCACCCTCTGCCCCGACGAGGCGGACCGGCGTACGTTCCTCCAGCTCCTGCACGCCGCCTGCACCCCGCCCGCCGGCACGGGCGGGGCCGCCCCGGTGCTCGTCGTCCTCGGCATCCGCGCCGACTTCTACGAGCAGTGCCTCGGCTACCCGGAGCTCGCCGACGCCCTCCAGCACCGGCACATGGTGCTCGGCCCGCTGACCAGCGCCGAACTGCGCGAGGCGGTGACCGGACCGGCCAAGGCGGTGGGGCTGGAGCTGGAACCGGGGCTCGCCGAGCTGATCGTCCGCGAGGTGAGCGCCGACGGCCCGCGCGGCGCGCACGACGCGGGCGTGCTGCCGCTGCTCTCGCACGCCCTGCTCGCCACCTGGCAGCGCCGCAAGGCCGGACGCCTGACACTGGCCGGCTACCGGGCGGCGGGCGGGATCCAGGGGGCTGTCGCGGCGACCGCCGAGCGTGCCTGGTCGGGGCTCGACCCCGCGGCCCGTACGGCCGCCCGGCTGCTCCTGCTGCGGCTGGTCCGGCTGGGCGAGGACACCCAGGCCACCCGGCGGCGGGGCACCCGGCGGCAGCTGGCGCAGGAGTCGGCGGACCCCGGCAAGACGGAGGAGTCCCTGGAGGCCCTCGTACAAGCCCGGCTGGTGACGCTGGACGCCGACACCGTGGAGATCACCCATGAGGCGCTGCTGCACGCCTGGCCCCGGCTGCGGCACTGGATCGACGACGACCGGGGCGACCAGCTGCTGCGCCAGCGGCTGGAGGAGGACGGCCGGGCCTGGGAGGACTCGGGCCGGGACAGCTCGCTGCTCTACCGGGGTTCTCGGCTGGAGCAGGCGCGCAGCTGGGCGAGGTCGGCCGGGGACACGTATCTGACCCGCAGCGCGGTGGAGTTCCTGGCCGCGGCGGTCCGGCTGCGCAAGCGCTCGGTGTGGCTCAGCCGCGCCGCGGTGGCGGCGCTGGTGGCGCTGGCCCTGGTCGCGGGCGGTACGGCGGTGATCGCCTGGAAGCAGCGGGACGACGCCGTGTTCGAGCAGGTGGTCGCCGAGGCCGACCGGGTCGAGCGCACGGATCCCTCCCTGGCCGCCCAGCTCGATCTGGTCGCCCATCGGCTGCGCCCGGACGACGAGGGGACGTACAGCAGGCTGATCTCGATCCTCAACGCGCCGCTGGCCACCCCGCTGTCCGGCCACACCGGTGCCGTCTACCTGACCTCGTTCAGCCCCGACGGCAAGACCCTGGCCACGGCCAGCTACGACCGGACCGTCCGGCTGTGGAACGTGGCCGACCGCAGCCGCCCCGAGCCGCTCGGCAAGCCGCTGACCGGCCACACCAGCTGGGTGAGCAGTGCCGTCTTCAGCCCGGACGGCCACACTCTCGCGAGCGCCGGCGACGACGGCACGATCCGGCTGTGGGACGTGACCGACCCCGCCCGCCCGAAGGCGCTGGGCAAGCCGCTCGCCGGGCACCGGGGCACGATCTACCTGGTCGCCTTCAGTCCCGACGGACACACGCTGGCCTCGGCCGGCGAAGACCACACGGTCCGGCTGTGGAACGTGACCGACCCGCACCGGCCCAGTGCGCTCGGCGCCCTGCGCGGGCACAGCGCCGCGGCGCGCAGCGTCGCGTTCAGCCCGGACGGGCACACCCTCGCAGCGGGTGGTGACGACGACACGATCCTGCTGTGGAACACCGCCGACCCGCGCCACCCGAAACAGTACCGCAGCGCGCTTAAGGGCCACACGGACCTCGTGCACTCGGTGGCGTTCAGCCCCGACGGGCGCACCCTCGCCTCCGGCAGCGCGGACGACACGATCCGGCTGTGGAACGTCACCGATCCCGCCCGCCCGTCCGCGCTCGGCTCACCGCTGGCCGGCCACACCGGGCCGATCTGGTCGGTGGCCTTCAGCCCGGACGGCAGCAGACTGGCCGCCGCGAGCGCGGACAGCACGGCGAGCCTGTGGGACGTCAGCGACCCCTCGTCCCCGTCGCAGGTCGGGGGGCCGCTCGCGGGCAGCAGCGGGGAGATGTACGCCCTGGGGTTCAGCCCCGACGGGCGGACCCTGGCCACCGGCAGCGGCGACAGCAAGGTGCGTCTGTGGTCGCTGCCGACCTCGGACATCGTCGGCCGCACCGGCGCGTTCCGGCCGGACGGACGGGTGCTGGGCACGGCGGCGCGGGACGGCAGGCTCCGGCTGTGGAACGTGACGCGGCCCGACCGGCCGGTGCTGCTGAGCAAACCGTTCATGCAGGGGGACGCCGGCCATCGTGCGCTGCGGTTCTCCCCCGACGGCCGCGTCCTCGCCGTCCTCACCTACGACCATGCCGTGTACCTGTGGAACGTCAGCGATCCGGCCCACCCGGTCGCCGCCGGATCACCCATCACGCTGCGGACGCGCTTCGCGGGGCCGGCCACGCTCGCCTTCAGCCCGGACGGCCGCACCCTGGCCACGGCCTACGACGACACCACCGTCCAGCTGTGGGACGTCACCCGCCCCGGGCACCCCGCCGCGCTCGGCAAGCCGCTGACGGGTCACCGCGGCTACGTCAACGCGCTCGCCTTCAGCCCCGACGGCCGGACCCTCGCCTCCGGCAGCGCGGACAGCACGGTCCGCCTCTGGAACGTCACCGATCCGGCCCGGGCGACCGCGCTCGGCCGGCTCACGGACCACACGGGACCGGTCAACGCGATCGCGTTCAGTCCGGACGGGCAGGTTCTGGCCAGCGGCAGTGACGACGACACGGTCCGGCTGTGGAACGTCGGCCACCCCGCCGCGGCGCGCGGGCTGGGTGCGCCGCTCGTCGGCCACACGGAAGCGGTCAAGTTGCTGACGTTCAGCCCGGACGGGCACGTGTTGGCCAGCGGCGGCAACGACAACACGGACCGGCTGTGGAACGTCGGCCGCCCCGCCTCGGCGACCCCCATCGGTCAGTCGATGGGCCCCAACGCCAGGTCGGGTACGTTCCTGTCCTTCAGCCCCAGGAGCAACGTCCTCGGGGTCTCCAGCGGCACCGGCACGGTCCGCCTGTGGAGCCTGGACGCCGACGCGGCGATCGAGCACATCTGCGCGGTCACCCGGGGCGTACTGACCCCGCAGAAGTGGCACGAGTACCTGCCCCGCCTCTCCTACGATCCGCCCTGCGGCCACTGATCGACCAATCTGGCTTATTCCTGCCCGACTTCCCCCGCCAGGCGCCGAGGCTTGTTACCCTTGGCCACAGCCCGATCGCTGGTGCATCCCCCGTCGCCAGCGGTCGGGCCTTTTCTGTTCCCGTGCGGGGCCGGGCCCTCGAATGCCGAAGACCCCCGAACCGATACCGGCTGGGGGTCGTCGAACTGGTGGGGCTAACAGGATTTGAACCTGTGGCCTCATCCTTATCAGGGATGCGCTCTAACCAACTGAGCTATAGCCCCGCCGCGCTTTGCGGTGTGTGTTCCGCGCGCTGACTCCTGAAGATTAGCGCACGACCACGTCAGTCCCAAAATCGGTTGTCGGGGGACTGTCAGGTCAGGAACCCGCAGGGCGTCGGAAGGCGGTCACTCGTCCTCCGCCAGGGTCAGCTCGATGCCGCCCACGAAGCCCGCGGAGAGGTTGTAGACGAACGCGCCGAGTGTCGCGAGCGCCGTGGCCAGGACCACGTCGATGACCGCGATGACCGTCGTGAACATCAGCACGTGGGGGAGCGACAGGAACGCCTGGAGATCGAAGCCGTTCGCCTCGTTCGAGCCGGTCGCCTCCGAGATCGTGCCGCCCACCGTCGAGAACACGCCCATCGCGTCCATGACCATCCACAGCACCGCCGAGGCGACGATCGTGCAGATGCCGAGCGCGATGGAGAGCAGGAAGCTGACCTTCATCACCGACCACGGGTCGGCCTTGGCCACGCGCAGCCGGGCCTTGCGGGTGCGCGGGGCCGTGCGCGCGCCGGTGCGGGGGCGGCGTACGGCGCCGGCCGGGGCCTGCGCCGGATAGGCCTGCGGCGGGTGGTACGGCCCGGCGGGCTGCTCCGGGCGCCGCTCACCGGGGAGCGGGGACGCCGGCTGCTGGGCCTCGCCGGCCGCGGCCGGTCCTCGGGTGTCCGTCACAGTGCCCCCCTGGGGTCCAGACGTGCCGGCGGAGTCCGTACCGGACACCTGCACCGGCTTCAGGTTGGTCGTGTGCGGGTCGGCCATGCTCCCCGCACCCGTCCCGTTCGCGGCGGAGCCACGGCCGCCGCCGTCCGTTTCCGTACCCGTGGAGGTACCGGCCGATCCGGCGCCCGTGGCTCCGCTCACGATGACTCACTCCTCGTGCTACTCGGCCGAGGGTGCCTCACCCTCGTCCGTGCCGGTGGTCGCGGCACCTTCGGCGGTCTCGTCCACGGCCACGTCGCCGTCGACTTCCTCCGCCTCGCGCCCCGCCTCGGCGTTACGTGCGATACCGACCACGGCATCGCGCTTGCCCAGGTTGATCAGTTGGACGCCCATGGTGTCACGGCCCGTCTCCCTGACCTCGCTGACTCGCGTGCGAATCACACCGCCGGAGAGGGTGATCGCGAGGATCTCGTCACTCTCCTCGACGACCAGCGCGCCGACGAGCGAACCGCGGTCCTCCACGATCTTGGCGGCCTTGATGCCGAGGCCGCCGCGGCCCTGGACGCGGTACTCGTCGACGGCGGTCCGCTTCGCGTACCCACCGTCGGTGGCAGTGAACACGAACGTACCGGGTCGAACAACATTCATCGACAGAAGTTCATCGCCTTCACGGAAACTCATCCCCTTGACGCCGGAGGTGGCGCGGCCCATCGGGCGCAGGGACTCGTCCGAGGCGGTGAACCGGATCGACTGTGCCTTCTTGCTGATCAGAAGCAGATCGTCGTCGGCCGAGACCAGCTCGGCACCGATCAGCTCGTCGTCCGTTCCGTCCTCGCGCTCGCGCAGGTTGATCGCGATCACGCCGCCGGAGCGGGGCGAATCGTAATCCTTCAGAGGCGTCTTCTTGACCAGACCGGACTTGGTGGCCAGCACCAGGTACGGCGCCGCCTCGTAGTCCCGGATCGCGAGGATCTCGGCGATCGCCTCGTCCGGCTGGAAGGCCAGCAGGTTGGCCACGTGCTGTCCGCGCGCGTCCCGGCCGGCCTCGGGCAGCTCGTACGCCTTCGCCCGGTACACCCGGCCCTTGTTGGTGAAGAACAGCAGCCAGTGGTGGGTGGTGGAGACGAAGAAGTGGTCGACGATGTCGTCTTCCTTCAGCTTCGTGCCGCGCACGCCCTTGCCGCCGCGCTTCTGCGCCCGGTAGTCGTCCGTCTTGGTCCGCTTGACATAGCCGCCGCGCGTGACCGTGACGACGATGTCCTCCTCGGCGATCAGGTCCTCGATGGACATGTCGCCCTCGTACGGGATCAGCTTGGTCGCGCGGTCGTCGCCGTACTTCTCGACGATCGCGGCCAGCTCCTCGCTGACGATCCCGCGCTGGCGGACCGGGGAGGCGAGGATCTCGTTGTACTCGTTGATCTTCGCCTGGAGTTCGTCGTGCTCCTGGACGATCTTCTGCCGCTCCAGGGCCGCCAGGCGCCGCAGCTGCATCTCCAGGATCGCGTTGGCCTGGATCTCGTCGATCTCCAGCAGGTCCATCAGGCCGGTGCGCGCGACATCGACGGTCTCACTGCGCCGGATCAGCGCGATGACCTCGTCGATGGCGTCCAGGGCCTTGAGGAGGCCGCGCAGGATGTGCGCGCGCTCCTCCGCCTTGCGCAGCCGGAAACGGGTGCGGCGGACGATGACCTCGATCTGGTGCGTCACCCAGTGCCGGATGAACGCGTCCAGCGAGAGGGTGCGCGGTACCCCGTCCACCAGCGCCAGCATGTTCGCGCCGAAGTTCGTCTGCAGGTCGGTGTGCTTGTACAGGTTGTTCAGCACGACCTTGGCGACCGCGTCCCGCTTGAGGACGATGACGAGGCGCTGGCCCGTGCGGGAGCTGGTCTCGTCACGGACGTCCGCGATGCCGCCGATCTTGCCGTCCTTCACCAGGTCGGCGATCTTCTGCGCCAGATTGTCCGGGTTCACCTGGTACGGCAGCTCGGTGACCACCAGGCACTGCCGGCCCTGGATCTCCTCGACCTCGACCACCGCGCGCATCGTGATGGAGCCGCGCCCTGTGCGGTACGCCTCCTCGATGCCCTTGCGGCCGACGACGAGCGCGCCGGTCGGGAAGTCGGGGCCCTTGATGCGCTCCATGAGCGCGTCCAGCAGCTCCTCGTGCGAGACCTCGGGGTTCTCCAGGTACCACTGGGCGCCGGCGGCGACCTCGCGCAGGTTGTGCGGCGGGATGTTGGTCGCCATGCCGACCGCGATACCGGCCGAGCCGTTGATCAGCAGGTTCGGGAAGCGGGCCGGCAGGACCGTCGGCTCCTGGGAGCGGCCGTCGTAGTTGTCCGTGAAGTCGACGGTCTCCTCGTCGATGTCACGGACCATCTCCATCGACAGCGGCGCCATCTTGCACTCGGTGTACCGCATGGCGGCCGCGGGGTCGTTGCCCGGGGAGCCGAAGTTGCCGTTGGAGTCCACCAGCGGCATCCGCATCGACCACGGCTGGGCGAGGCGCACCAGCGCGTCGTAGATCGAACTGTCGCCGTGCGGGTGGTAGTTGCCCATGACGTCGCCGACCACGCGGGCGCACTTGTAGAAGCCGCGCTCGGGGCGGTAGCCGCCGTCGTACATCGCGTACAGCACGCGCCGGTGGACGGGCTTGAGACCGTCCCGGACGTCCGGCAGCGCACGGGACACGATGACGGACATCGCGTAGTCCAGGTACGAACGCTGCATCTCCGTCTCGAGCCCGACGGGCTCGACGCGCATCGCGAGTTCGCCGCCCTCGGTCTCAGGGCTTTGCGGTGTGTTCTCGTCGGCCATTGCTGGTGAAGATCCTTCCTGGTGCGGTCAGCTGAGACCGACTCAGATGTCGAGGAAGCGGACGTCCTTGGCGTTGCGCTGGATGAACTGGCGCCGGGCCTCGACGTCCTCGCCCATCAGGACCGAGAACAGGTCGTCGGCCTGGGCGGCGTCGTCCAGGGTGACCTGGCCCAGGACCCGGTGCTCCTGGTCCATCGTGGTCACGCGCAGCTCCTCGGCGTTCATCTCGCCGAGACCCTTGAAGCGCTGGATCGAGTCCTCACGGACACGCTTGCCGCGCTGGCGGCCCATCTCGATCAGTGCGTCGCGCTCGCGGTCCGAGTAGGCGTACTCCACGTCGTCCCGGCCCCACTTGATCTTGTACAGCGGGGGACGGGACAGGTACACGTGCCCGGCCTCGACCAGCGGCCGCATGAAGCGGAACAGGAAGGTCAGCAGCAGGGTGCTGATGTGCTGGCCGTCGACGTCGGCGTCCGCCATCAGGATGATCTTGTGATAGCGGAGCTTCTCGATGTCGAAGTCCTCGTGCACACCCGTGCCGAAGGCCGAGATCAGCGCCTGGATCTCCTGGTTCTGCAGGATCTTGTCGATCCTGGCCTTCTCCACGTTCAGGATCTTGCCGCGGATCGGGAGGATCGCCTGGTACTGCGGGTTGCGGCCGGACTTGGCCGAGCCGCCGGCGGAGTCACCCTCGACGATGAAGATCTCGCACTTGGTGGGGTCGTTCGACTGGCAGTCGGAGAGCTTGCCGGGCAGGGACGCCGACTCCAGCAGGCCCTTGCGGCGGGTCAGGTCGCGGGCCTTGCGGGCCGCCACGCGCGCGGTGGCCGCCTGGATGCCCTTGCGGATGATGTCCGCGGCCTCGACCGGGTTGCGGTCCAGCCAGTCGTTGAGGTGCTCGTAGACCGCCTTCTGCACGAAGGTCTTGGCCTCCGTGTTGCCCAGCTTGGTCTTCGTCTGGCCCTCGAACTGAGGCTCGCTCAGCTTGACCGAGATGATCGCGGTCAGACCCTCGCGGATGTCGTCACCGGTGAGGTTGTCGTCCTTCTCGCGCAGCAGCTTCTTGTCGCGCGCGTACTTGTTGATCAGCGACGTCAGCGCGGCGCGGAAGCCCTCTTCGTGGGTACCGCCCTCGTGCGTGTGGATGATGTTCGCGAAGGAGTACACGCCCTCGGTGTAGCCGCTGTTCCACTGCATCGCGACCTCGAGGGACAGGCTCTTGTCCTTGTCCTCCGCCTCCAGGTCGATGACGGTGGGGTGAACCGCCTCTCCCTTGCGGGAGTTGAGGTACTTCACGAAGTCGACGATGCCGCCCTCGTAGTAGTACGTGACGGTCTTGACCTCGGCCTTCTCGTCCGCACCCGCCTCGTCCGCGCCGCTGGTGGCCTTCGCGGACTCGCGCTCGTCGGTGAGTTTGATCGTCAAACCCTTGTTGAGGAACGCCATCTCCTGGAAACGCCGCGACAGCGTCTCGAAGGAGTACTCGGTGGTCTCGAAGATCTCCGGGTCGGCCCAGAAGGTGACCGACGTGCCGGTCCGCTCGGTCGCCTCGTGCTGGGCGAGCGGGGCCGTCGGGACGCCCATCTTGTAGTCCTGCGTCCACCGGTGGCCGTCCGTCCTCACCTCGACGGCGACCTTCGTGGACAGCGCGTTCACGACGGACACGCCCACACCGTGCAGACCGCCGGAGACGGCGTAACCGCCGCCGCCGAACTTGCCGCCGGCGTGCAGCACGGTCAGCACGACCTCGACGGCCGGCTTGCCCTCGGAGGGCACGATGCCCACCGGGATGCCACGGCCGTTGTCGACGACCCGGACGCCGCCGTCGGCGAGGATCGTGACGTCGATCGTGTCCGCGTACCCGGCCAGCGCCTCGTCGACGGAGTTGTCGACGACCTCGTACACCAGGTGGTGCAGACCGCGCTCGCCCGTGGAACCGATGTACATGCCGGGCCGCTTGCGGACCGCGTCCAGCCCTTCGAGCACGGTGATGGCGCTGGCGTCGTAGGAGGCGGAGGCTGCTGCCTCGCTGTTCACGGGGGCCTCGGCGGGCTCGCCGTGCACGCCGGCGTCGGTGGACGGGATGTTCTCGTTGGGGTTGCCGGAATCGGCCACGAAGCGCCCTTTCTGGCACAGCACGAGCCGGGCTCGTCGGCAGGTTGCCGGAGCGGCTGCGGCATGTTGCGTTGGTAAGCCTTGATCAGCGTTGCTCAGCTTTTCCCGGGCGGTCCCCACGATGGGGCGGGATTGTCTTCCAGTCTACCGGTAGCTCTGACATCGATGGGGGTTTGCCGGTACCTGAGTCCCCATGTGCCGCCCTGAACCGGCCTCGACCGGGTCCCGATATACGGATGGGGGCTCCAAGGGGCTCACAGCGGCACTCAGCGCTTCGAGCCGTCAACCCTTGGCTACCGGGGGGTCAGATGGCCGTCCGCCCGCGCCACGACGGCCGTCCACACCTGTGATACGGCGGCACGCACACGGCACCGCCCCCCGCTCCAACGTGATGTACGTCACCCGTACGTATCGCCGGGCCCGGAGCTCCCCGGAGCCCGCAGCGGACCGTAGCGGCGGGCCGGACCGCCCGGATTGAGCACCTTGATCATCCGCACGGTGCCGTGCCCCAGGTCCTCGTTGAGGCGGGCGACCAGCGCGGGCGCGAGGTGGCGCAGCTGGGTCGCCCAGGCCGTCGAGTCGCAGCTCACGACCAGCACCCGCTCGTCCTCGTCGTACCGCTGCGGCACACAGTGCTTGGCCAGGTCCTCGCCGACGATCTGCGGCCAGCGGCCCATCACACCGCCCACCGCCGCGGGGGTCTCCCAGCCGCGCTCGGTCAGCAGCCGGTTGATCGCGGCACCCAGCGCCATGGGGTCGCGCCCGTCGGCGCGCGCACCGGAGCGCAGCCCACCGCCGCGCCGCGCCTGCTTCTTCTGCCGCGCCGCGTCACCCCGCGCGCGTGCCTGTTCCTTCGCCGCGCGCAACGCCACGCGCGCGAGGTCGACGCCGGAGGGTTCCGGAACGTTCTGCGGGGTGGGTCCCGGAGCCTTCCCGGGAGCGGGTTCGCCGGTGCTCATACGCGCTCCACCGTCCCGCCGGACACGGCGTATCGCGCCCCGGCCAGCACATGCGGTACGTCGTCGTCCACGGCCGCGGTGACCAGCACCTGCTCACCGGGCGCGACCAGCTCGGCCAGCCGCTCGCGTCGGCGCGTGTCCAGCTCGGCGAAGACGTCGTCCAGGACCAGCACCGGTTCGTTGCCCTCGGCCCGCAGCAGGTCGTAGGAGGCCAGCCGCAGAGCGAGCGCGTAGGACCAGGACTCGCCGTGCGAGGCGTACCCCTTGGCCGGCAGCTGACCGAGTTTGAGAATCACATCGTCCCGGTGCGGGCCGACAAGGGTGACACCGCGCTCGATCTCCTGCTTGCGCGCCTCGGCCAGGGCCGCCATCAGCTGGGTGTAGAGGTCCTCGCGCGTATGGGCCTCGCCGGGCGCGGACGGCTTGTACTCCAGCGCCAGCGGCCCGCCGCCGGGGGCCAGCTGCTCGTACGCCTTGTCGGCCAGCGGCTGCAGCGCGGCGATCAGGTCCAGCCGCTGCGCGAGCAGCTCGGCGCCCGCACGCGCCAGATGCTGGTCCCACACGTCGAGCGTGGACAGATCCGCCCCCGGGCTCGAATCCGCTCGCCCGGCAGGTGCCCCCCTCCGCGCGCCGTGCCGACGCGCCAGGGCGGCCGTCTTGAGCAGGGTGTTCCGCTGCTTGAGCACGCGCTCGTAGTCGGAGCGCACCCCGGCCATGCGCGGTGACCGGGCGGTGATCAGCTCGTCGAGGAACCGCCGCCGTTCCCCCGGGTCGCCTTTGACGAGGGCGAGATCCTCGGGCGCGAACAGCACGGTCCGTACGATCCCCAGCACGTCCCTCGGTCTGACCTGCGAGGACCGGTTGATGCGGGCACGGTTGGCCCTGCCGGGGTTCAGCTCCAGCTCGACCAGCTGCTGCCGGTCGCCCTGGCGGACCTGCGCCCGGATGACGGCGCGCTCGGCGCCCATGCGGACGAGGGGGGCGTCGGAGGCGACCCGGTGGCTGCCGAGGGTGGCGAGGTATCCGACCGCCTCCACCAGATTGGTCTTGCCCTGCCCGTTCGGGCCGACGAATGCGGTGACGCCCGGATCGAGCGGAACCTCGGCCCGGGCGTACGAGCGGAAGTCGGCCAGCGAAAGATGCGTGACGTGCATGGTCGTTCCGCCGGCCTTCCCCAGAGTGCTGATGGACTGTGGATCCCGGGCCTCGCGGGGCGGCCCTGTGGATCCCTGCGGGTCCTTGTGGACTACTTCTTCTCTACGGCGTGACCGCCGAACTGGTTGCGCAGCGCGGCGATCATCTTCATCTGCGGCGAGTCCTCCTGACGGGAGGCGAACCGCGCGAACAGCGACGCGGTGATCGCCGGCAGCGGCACCGCGTGGTCGATCGCGGCCTCCACGGTCCAGCGTCCCTCACCGGAGTCCTGTGCATAACCGCGCAGGCCCTCCAGGTGCTCGTCCTCGTCGAGGGCGTTGACGGCGAGGTCCAGCAGCCAGGACCGGATGACGGTGCCCTCCTGCCACGAGCGGAACACCTCGCGGACGTCCGTGACGGAGTCGACCTTCTCCAGCAGCTCCCAGCCCTCGGCGTACGCCTGCATCATCGCGTATTCGATGCCGTTGTGGACCATCTTCGCGAAGTGGCCCGCGCCGACCTTGCCGGCGTGCACCGAGCCGAAGTCGCCCGCCGGCTTCAGCGCGTCGAAGACCGGCTGCACCTTGGCGACGTTCTCGGCGTCGCCGCCGTACATCAGCGCGTACCCGTTCTCCAGGCCCCACACGCCGCCGGAGACACCGCAGTCGACGAAGCCTATGCCCTTGGCCGCCAGCTCCTCGGCGTGCCGCTCGTCGTCCGTCCAGCGGGAGTTGCCGCCGTCCACGACCACGTCGCCGGGCTCCAGCAGCTCGGCGAGCTGGTCGATGGTCGACTGGGTGGGCTCGCCGGCCGGGACCATCACCCAGACCACGCGCGGACCGCTGAGCTTGCCCACAAGCTCTTCCAGGCTGTGGACATCCGCGAGGTCCGCGTTGCGGTCGTATCCGATGACGGTGTGGCCCGCGCGGCGGATCCGCTCGCGCATGTTGCCGCCCATCTTGCCGAGGCCGACGAGACCGAGCTCCATCAGTTGTGTTCCTTAGGTCGCTGTGTGGCGTGAGAGGCACGAGGTGCCGAAGGCGAGCCTAAACCCGCCCAGTCACGCACAGTTGTGGGCATACCCGCTCATGCGTTACGCCCCTGACCTGCGGTGCCGGGCACCCGTGAGAGCACCCGGCACCATGCACAGCTGTGGAAAAAGGTCGGCCGCTCAGCCGCTCAGCCGCACCGGCATGATCAGGTACTTGTACGCGTCGTCGGCCTCGGCATCCACCGCCGGCTTCCCACTGAGGAGCGCCGGCTTCGTGGACGTCGTGAACGACAGCTGGGCCACCGGGGAGTCGATCGCGCTCAGACCGTCCAGCAGGAACGTCGGGTTGAAGGCGATGGAGATGTCGTCGCCGTCCAGCTGGGCGTCGACCCTTTCCACAGCCTGTGCGTCGTCGCTGGACCCGGCCTCCAGGATCAGCACACCCTTCTCGAAGCTCAGTCGCACCGGGGTGTTGCGCTCGGCCACCAGCGCCACACGCTTGACGGCCTCCACGAAGGGCGCGGTCTCGATCACGGCGACGGAGTTGAACTCGGTCGGGAACAGCGTGCGGTACTTCGGCAGGTCGCCCTCCAGCAGCCGCGTGGTCGTACGACGCCCGGCGCCCTCGAAACCGATCAGGCCCTCGCCCGCGCCCGAGCCGGACAGCGCCAGCGTCACGCTGTCACCGGCGCCGAGCGACTTGGCGGTGTCCAGCAGCGTCTTGGCCGGGACCAGGGCGACCGCGGAGGCGTCCGGGTTCTCCGGCTTCCACAGGAACTCGCGGACGGCGAAGCGGTAGCGGTCGGTGGAGGCCAGGGTGACCGTGTCGCCCTCGATCTCGATGCGCACACCGGTGAGGACGGGCAGCGTGTCGTCACGGCCGGCGGCGATGGCCACCTGGGAGACGGCGGCCGCGAAGACCTCGCCGGGGACCGTACCGGTCGCGTTCGGCATCTGCGGCAGCGCCGGGTATTCCTCCACAGGCAGGGTGTGCAGGGTGAACCGGGAGGACCCGCAGACCACCGTCGCCCGTACACCGTCTGTGGAAATCTCCACCGGCCGGTTGGGCAGCGCGCGGGAGATGTCGGCGAGCAGCCGGCCGGAGACGAGGACGGTGCCCTCCTCCTCGACCTCGGCTTCCACGGACACGCGCGCGGAGACCTCGTAGTCGAAGCTCGACAGGCTCAGCTGGCCGTCCTCGGCCTTGAGGAGGAGGCCGGCGAGGACAGGCGCCGGCGGACGGGCCGGGAGGCTGCGTGCCGCCCACGCCACTGCCTCCGCGAGTACGTCGCGTTCCACCCGGATCTTCACCGTAAGCCGCCTCCTGCTGTTGCTACTGAGTCCTCCGACTCGGTGTCACCGCTCACTGCGGAGGGAAGGACACCGGGGACCAGTCTGACGCACGGCACTGACAGTAGGTGCCCGTCGGGGTCAAGTCGCTCCTAGGGGCAGTCGGGCGCGAGACAGCGAGTTGTGCACAGGCCCCGCTTCAAAACGATTGCCGAGCTCTCTCTAGTCGGGAGTAGTAGTAGGGCCTGTGGATACCGTGGATAACCTCGTTTGCCCAGCTCAGGGCCGGAATTTTGTCCACGGGGCCTGTGGGTGGAGGCGGTGGACAACCAGGGGTGTCTGTGGAGAACAGAAAGTTCTGCACACTCCGCCCACAGCCTGAGGGCAGTTCTCCCCAGCTGCGTCCCCAGGTTTACCCACGTTTCCCACACCCCAACCCGGCACCTTCGTGTGACGGCTTTCACTCGACGCGGTGAGAGGGTGCGTCGCGTTGCCGAACAGTGGACAGCCATGTGGAGAAGCCGGGTATTGCTGGGGACAACCGGCATCGGCCTGTGGGTCGTCGGTGGACAACTCCGTGCACAGCCTGTGGATCCTTCCCTTGTCCACAGTCTGTGGAGATCGTTCATCCACGATTCCACAGGCTGCTGAGCTGGACGAACGGCGTATGAGCCGACTACCTGTGGACGCCGTTCGGGACAACTCCGCAGTCCCCAGGATGTGGATGGAAAAAAGTCCCCGAATCTGTGGAGAGCAGCCGTAACCCGGCGGAAAATCGAACACCTGGTGGCGAACAGGGAACGCACCCACATGGCGAAGGGCGCCCCCGGGATCCGTATCCCGAAGGCGCCCTCGGCGCAGTCGTGCAGCCGGCGTCAGCCGCACCTCACCCGTTCTTGATCCGGTTGGTCAGCTCGGTCACCTGGTTGTAGATCGACCGCCGCTCGGCCATCAGCGCCCGGATCTTGCGGTCGGCGTGCATCACGGTCGTATGGTCGCGCCCGCCGAACTGCGCCCCGATCTTCGGCAATGACAGATCCGTCAGCTCACGGCACAGGTACATGGCGATCTGCCGCGCGGTGACCAGGGCCCGCCCGCGCGACGTACCGCACAGATCCTCCACCGTCAGCCCGAAGTAGTCCGCGGTGGCCGCCATGATCGCCGTGGCCGTGATCTCGGGCGCGGTGTCCTCGCCGCCGGGGATCAGGTCCTTCAGGACGATCTCGGTCAGGCCCAGGTCCACCGGCTGGCGATTGAGCGAGGCGAACGCCGTCACCCGGATCAGCGCGCCCTCCAGCTCACGGATGTTCCGGGAGATCCGGGAGGCGATGAACTCCAGCACCTCCGGCGGCGCGTTCAGCTGCTCCTGCACCGCCTTCTTGCGCAGGATCGCGATGCGCGTCTCCAGCTCGGGCGGCTGGACGTCGGTGATCAGACCCCACTCGAAACGGTTCCGCAGCCGGTCCTCCAGCGTGACCAGCTGCTTGGGCGGCCGGTCGGAGGACAGCACGATCTGCTTGTTGGCGTTGTGGAGCGTGTTGAAGGTGTGGAAGAACTCCTCCTGCGTCGACTCCTTGTCCGCGAGGAACTGGATGTCGTCGACCAGCAGGATGTCCATCTCGCGGTAGCGCTTGCGGAAGCTGTCGCCCTTGCCGTCGCGGATGGAGTTGATGAACTCGTTGGTGAACTCCTCCGAGCTGACGTACCGCACCCGCGTACCCGGGTAGAGGCTGCGCGCGTAGTGCCCGATCGCGTGCAGCAGGTGCGTCTTGCCGAGTCCCGACTCCCCGTAGATGAAGAGCGGGTTGTAGGCCTTGGCCGGTGCCTCGGCCACGGCGACGGCGGCGGCGTGCGCGAACCGGTTGGAGGCGCCGATGACGAACGTGTCGAAGAGGTACTTGGGGTTCAGCCGTGCCGTCGGCTCGCCGGGGCCGCTCGCCGGCGCGGGCTGTGCGGCGAGCGGGCCGGGCGCTCCGGTGCCGCCGGTCGCGGGCAGGTCCGGGCGGCCGGGACCGCCGCGGTGCGCCGGGCCGGCGCCCGCCGGTTGCTCGGGCAGCTCACGGCGGACGGGGTCGCGCTGGTCGTACTCGGCGCGCGCCGGTTCGTACTCGGGGCGCGCGGAGTCATAGTCGGGGCGCCCGGGGTCGTAGTCCGCGCGCGGGCTGTCGTACTCGCCGCGCTGCTGCTCGTACGGCGACCGGTCCATGCCCTGCGGGCGGTAGTCCGACGACGGCGGGCCGTAGGCGTCCGGACCGGAGCCGTAGGCGTCCTGGGACGACGGCGAGGCGTACGGGTCGCGCTCGGGGAAGCCGAGGCGCGGCTGCTGCCAGCCGTACTCGTCCTGAGCGGGACGCGGCCAGCTGCCGGGCTCGCGGCGCTGGTACTCGGAAGGGTAGGCCGGGCGCACGGCGGGAAGCTGGTCGGCGCGGGTCTGATGGTCGGCAGGCGGCTGTTCGGCGGCGCGGTGGCGGCCGTAGCCCTCGTACGACCGCTCCTCGTAGGACCGTTCCTCGTACGACGGGCCGGACGGCAGCTCCGGCTCCTCGTAGCGCGGCTTCGGCGTCTGCTGCACCGGCGCCGCGGGAGCCTGCGGCTCGCCGGCGGAGTCGTCCACGGTGATCGCGATGCGGATGGGGCGGCCGCACTCGCGGCTCAGCGTCTCGCTGACGACCGGCGCGAGACGGCCCTCCAGGACACCCTTCGCGAATTCGTTCGGTACGGCGAGCAGAGCGGTGTCCGCCACCAGCGCGAGCGGCTGGCAGCGCCGGATCCAGTGTTCGTCCTTCGCCTCGACACCCTGTCCGCGGCCCTCTCCGAGGAGCTGCTCCAGTACTCGTGGCCACACTGCGGCAAGATCGGCAGGTACGTCAGCCACAGGGCACGCTCTCTCACAGGTCCCACGAACGTGTGATCGCGGAACGGGTCGGGGTGTACATCGGGTGGTCGGTGGGTCAAACCCGCCGGGGCGGGGGACAAAAGAACGAATCGGAGTCCAGCCACGGTAGTCAGCGCGGCGGGTGCGGTTCAAGTTGTTGTCCCCAGCCTGTGGATAGTGTCTCTCCGTGACTCTCGGTTTGACCGGATGGCGTAGCCCCGCGTACCGTAACCAGGTCGAGTTGTCGATGGCTGCTGCCGCCTGCCTCCGATGGGCACAGATCACGTCAGGTGATCGGGAAGCGGTGCACTCGGGCGTGACGCGAGCTACTCGTGGGCGCACGGTGACAGCCAAGACGGCACCCCGCCACTACCGATTTTCTGGAGCCCCCGAGTGAGCAAGCGCACCTTCCAGCCGAACAACCGTCGTCGCGCGAAGACCCACGGCTTCCGGCTGCGTATGCGCACCCGTGCCGGCCGCGCGATTCTCGCGTCCCGCCGTAGCAAGGGTCGCGCCCGCCTGTCCGCCTGATTTCGATCAGGTCATGACGTCGTGCTGCCTACCGAGAACCGGCTGAGGCGGCGCGAGGACTTCGCGACCGCGGTCCGACGAGGACGCCGGGCAGGACGCCCGACTCTCGTCGTCCACCTTCGTAGCGGTGCCACGGACCCGCACGCGCCTGGGGAGAGCGCTCCCCCGACGCGTGCGGGTTTCGTCGTGAGCAAGGCCGTGGGTGGTGCGGTCGTGCGCAACAAAGTGAAGCGCAGACTGCGTCATCTGATGCGTGACCGAGTCGCCCTGTTTCCCCCCGGTAGCCTGGTAGTCGTACGAGCGCTGCCCGGAGCGGGCGACGCAGGCCACGCACAGCTGGCCCGAGACCTGGATGCCGCCCTTCAGCGGCTGCTGGGAGGGGGCACGCGATGAAGTACCCGCTGCTGGCTCTGATCAAGCTGTACCAGTGGACGATCAGTCCACTGCTGGGGCCGGTGTGCAAGTACTACCCGTCGTGCTCCCACTACGGCTATACGGCCATCGACCGGCATGGTGCGATCAAGGGAACGGCACTCACCGCCTGGCGCATCCTCCGGTGCAATCCGTGGTCGCTGGGCGGTGTGGACCATGTTCCGCCGCGCAAGCGTCCGCGGTGGCACGAAATGCTGCGCGACGCTTGGCGTGCACGCAGGGGCGGGCCCTCCGCCGCCGAACCGGCCACCGAAGAGAAGCTCTCTTCCGAGCTTCCTCCGAGCCCGGCCGCAGAGACTTCGTCCCATGCCCAAGGAGCATGATTAGTGGACACGATTGCCAGCCTCTTCAGTTTCATCACCTGGCCCGTCTCCTGGGTCATCGTCCAGTTCCACAAGGTGTACGGGGCGATCTTCGGGCCTGACACCGGGTGGGCCTGGGGCCTGTCCATCGTGTCCCTGGTGATCCTGATCCGTATCTGCCTGATCCCGCTCTTCGTGAAGCAGATCAAGTCGACGCGCGCGATGCAGACGCTCCAGCCGGAGATGAAGAAGATCCAGGAGCGCTACAAGAACGACCGGCAGCGCCAGTCCGAAGAGATGATGAAGCTGTACAAGGAGACGGGCACCAACCCGCTCTCCTCGTGCCTTCCCATCCTGGCGCAGTCCCCGTTCTTCTTCGCCCTGTATCACGTGCTCAACGGCATCGCGACGGGCAAGACCATCGGCGTCATCAACGAGCCGCTGCTCGCCAGCGCCCGTCATGCGCACATCTTCGGCGCCCCGCTCGCCGCGAAGTTCATGAACAGCTCGGAGACGGTCGCAGCGCTCGGCGCCTCGCTGACCGACGTCCGGGTCGTGACCGCGGTCATGATCGTCCTGATGTCGTTCTCGCAGTTCTACACGCAGCGTCAGCTGATGACGAAGAACGTCGACACGACGGTCAAGACGCCGTTCATGCAGCAGCAGAAGATGCTGATGTACGTCTTCCCGGTCATGTTCGCCGTCTTCGGTATCAACTTCCCGGTCGGTGTCCTCGTCTACTGGCTGACCACCAACGTGTGGACCATGGGCCAGCAGATGTACGTCATCCGCAACAACCCGACCCCGGGTTCCAAGGCCCAGGCCGCCTACCTGGAGCGCCTGACCAAGCACGTCACGCACGCCGGCAAGGTCCGTCGCCGCAGCGAGAAGACCATCGTCAAGGCGATCGTCGCCAAGGGCCGCGACCGCAACGAGTTCGAGCGGAAGTTCATCAACGCCCTGAACAAGGCCGGTCTCGCCGCCCAGGCCGACGGCACCGTGGTGAAGAGCGTGGCCCAGGCCGAGGTGGAGACCGCAGACGGTGCGGAGACCACCTCGACGGCAGCCGGCGCCGCGGCGCGGCGCCAGCAGCCCAAGCGCCAGTCCAAGGCCCAGCGTCAGTCCGGCGGGCCCAAGCAGGCGGGCGGGACCACCTCGTCCACCTCGCTGGAGAAGTCCGACGAGCCGCAGGACGCCAAGCCCGCGGCTGCCAAGCAGGCCCCGAAGTCCGGCTCCGGCACCCGCAGCAAGGCCCAGTCCGGCCAGCGCAAGGGTGGCCCGCAGCGGCCCAAGTCCCCGTCCAAGAAGTAAGAAGGAGCCCATCCCGTGACGGAAGGCACCACCTCCGCCGCTGCCGAGGGTGCAGACACCCTCACCCGCCTGGAGCAGGAGGGTGAGATCGCGGCGGACTACCTGGAGGGTCTGCTGGACATCGCCGACCTCGACGGCGACATCGACATGGATGTCGAGGCCGACCGCGCCTCCGTGTCGATCATCAGTGACACCGGCAGCCGCGACCTGCAGAAGCTGGTCGGCCGGGACGGCGAGGTGCTGGAGGCACTGCAGGAGCTGACGCGCCTCGCCGTGCACCGGGAGACCGGCGACCGCAGCCGGCTGATGCTGGACATCGCGGGTTACCGGGCCAAGAAGCGGGCCGAGCTGTCCGAGATCGGCGCCAAGGCCGCCGCCGAGGTGAAGAGCACCGGTGAGCCCGTCAAGCTCAAGCCGATGACTCCGTTCGAACGCAAGGTCGTGCACGACGCGGTCAAGGCCGTGGGACTGCGCAGCGAGTCCGAGGGCGAGGAGCCGCAGCGGTTCGTCGTCGTACTGCCCGCCTGATCGGACCCCACGTTTCACCGGCCCCGTCTGTTGAGCAGACGGGGCCGAACTTTGTCAGCCTGGTAGTTCTGGTGGCCGGTGCGTGAAGCGCCGGCGCTGTACGGAAGGACGGTCCCCGTGACGGAGGCAGCGGAGCTTCCCCCCGCGCCCGAACAGGCGCGGGAAGTATTTGGTGATCGCTTCGCCGATGCGGTCCGCTACGCGGAGCTGCTCGCCGAGGCGGGCGTTCAGCGTGGGCTGATCGGCCCGCGGGAAGTGCCCCGCCTGTGGGAGCGGCATCTGCTGAACTGCGCGGTGCTCTCCGAGGCCGTCCCCGAGGGAGTGACGGTCTGCGATGTCGGCTCCGGCGCCGGATTGCCTGGCATTCCGCTCGCTCTGGTCCGGGACGACCTGAACATCACCCTGTTGGAGCCGCTGCTGCGGCGCACCAACTTCCTCACCGAGGTCGTCGAGCTGCTCGGCCTGGATCACGTCACGGTCGTGCGAGGGCGTGCCGAGGAGGTGCTGGGGAAGCTGCCGCCCGTCCATGTGGTGACCGCCCGGGCCGTGGCCCCGCTGGACCGTCTGGCCACGTGGGGCATCCCGCTGCTGCGTCCCTACGGCGAGATGCTCGCGCTCAAGGGGGACACCGCCGAAGAGGAGCTGAAGGCCGCGGCCACGGCACTCAGCAAGCTCGGCGCGGTGGAGACGTCCATCCTGCATGTGGGCGAGGGAGTGGTGGACCCGCTGTCCACCGTCGTGCGGGTCGAGGTCGGCGAGAGCCCCGGCGGTGTGCGGTTCGCGGCGAAGCGGGCGAAGGCGGCACGGACGGGCCGGGCACGTCGCCGTCGCTGACCCGTCCTGACCACGAAACGTACTCCACACAAGGTGCCAAACCTACGCAGGACGGAGTGTCGCAGGGGTCCGGTCGCAGCCACTGTGCATCGTGTTTCACGTGAAACGTCGCTCACTGCTGCACGGCATCATCAGTCGTGGCCGCGCCGCGGCCGAACCCCGCGACCGTAAGCCTCTCGGTTCACTCAGAGGGGCAACGGAGTTGTCCACAGAGGTGGATTTCTCCACAGAACACCAGGCCTCACTGGTTCACGACCCCGAAGGCATGGGAGGCTCTGTTCATTGCGAGCCTGAAGTCGAGGAGAGTGAATCCTTGCGGTCCGACGCCAACATCGCGGGACCGATGACCGATCCGGTCCCCGGTCCCCGTACCGAGTCGATGGGGGCGGATGTTTCACGTGAAACACCGCCTCCGATGGACGACACTCCCATCGGTCGTGCGGCCCAACTGGCGGTGGAGGCTCTGGGCCGCGCCGGCGAAGGCCTGCCACGACCGGAGCAGACCCGAGTCATCGTGGTCGCCAACCAGAAGGGCGGCGTGGGTAAGACGACGACGACCGTCAACCTTGCCGCTTCGCTGGCTCTGCATGGCGGCCGTGTCCTGGTGATCGACCTCGACCCCCAGGGCAACGCGTCCACCGCGCTCGGCATCGACCACCACGCCGAAGTCCCTTCGATCTACGACGTGTTGGTGGAGAGCAAGCCTCTGGCCGAGGTCGTCCAACCGGTCTCCGACGTGGAAGGTCTCTTCTGCGCTCCCGCCACCATCGATCTCGCCGGTGCCGAGATCGAGCTGGTCTCCCTGGTGGCCCGGGAGAGCCGACTGCAGCGGGCGATCCAGGCGTACGAACAGCCCTTGGACTACATCCTCATCGACTGTCCGCCCTCGCTCGGCCTGCTGACGGTCAACGCGCTGGTGGCGGGCCAGGAGGTCCTGATCCCGATCCAGTGCGAGTACTACGCACTGGAGGGTCTGGGCCAGCTGCTGCGCAACGTCGACCTGGTGCGGGGGCACCTCAACCCCACGCTGCATGTGTCGACCATCCTGCTCACCATGTACGACGGCCGGACGCGTCTCGCTTCCCAGGTCGCCGAAGAGGTGCGCACCCACTTCGGCGACGAGGTGCTGCGGACGAGCATCCCCCGCTCGGTCCGTATCTCCGAGGCGCCGAGTTACGGGCAGACGGTGCTGACTTACGATCCTGGATCGAGCGGTGCCCTCTCGTATCTTGAGGCGGCCCGAGAAATCGCGCTGAAAGGCATTGGCATCAGCTACGACGCGAGCCAGGCCCACATCGGCGCTCAGAACGACCCGAGCATGGTGGAGGGGATCCAGTGAGCGAGCGACGGAGGGGGCTGGGCCGTGGGCTCGGCGCACTGATCCCCGCTGCACCGACCGAAAAGACCCCGGCTCCGGCCGCGCTGGGAGGCGGAGCCTCCACCTCGCCGGCAGCGGTCCCGGTGCTGACGACTGACCGCGGAGTCGCCGCGGCGAAGGTGGCCACGCTGCCGCCTGTTTCACATGAAACCGAGGAGCCCTCGGCAAGCCCGGGCGCGGAGACGCCGGCTCCTCCGATGGGCGCGCACTTCGCCGAGATCCCTCTTGACGCGATCTCTCCCAACCCCCGGCAGCCGCGTGATGTCTTCGACGAGGACGCGCTCCATGAATTGGTCACCTCCATCAAGGAGGTCGGTCTCCTCCAGCCGGTCGTCGTACGGCAGCTGGGGCCCGGCCGCTATGAGCTGATCATGGGTGAGCGCCGCTGGCGGGCCTGCCGTGAGGCCGGCCTGGAGGCCATCCCGGCGATCGTCCGCGCCACGGAGGACGAGAAGCTCCTTCTTGATGCGCTGCTGGAGAACCTGCACCGTGCGCAGCTGAACCCGCTGGAAGAGGCAGCCGCCTACGACCAGCTGCTGAAGGACTTCAATTGCACGCACGACCAGCTGGCCGACCGGATCGGGCGTTCCCGGCCCCAGGTCTCCAACACCCTGCGTCTGCTGAAGCTCTCACCGACGGTTCAGAAGCGGGTTGCCGCCGGGGTCCTCTCCGCCGGTCACGCCCGAGCCCTGCTGTCAGTCACGGACTCTGAGGAGCAGGACCGGCTGGCTCACCGCATCGTGGCCGAGGGGCTGTCCGTGCGAGCCGTCGAGGAGATCGTCACCCTCATGGGCTCGCGGCCCCAGAAGCCTCAGCGCTCCAAGGGCCCGCGCGCCGGCTCCCGGCTCTCCCCAGCACTGAACGAGCTGGCGACCCGACTGTCGGACCGCTTCGAGACCCGGGTGAAGGTCGACCTCGGTCAGAAGAAGGGCAAGATCACCGTCGAGTTCGCCTCCGTGGACGATCTGCAGCGGATTCTGAGCACGCTCGCGCCGGGCGAGGGGCCGGTGCTGCACGGCGAGCTTCAGGAGAACGTGGCGGAGGACCAGGACGACTGATCCTGGCTCGACCGACTCGGTCGTAACGGGAGCGGGTCATGTCCGGTGTGTATCGGACACGGCCCGCTCTTTTGCTTCGAGTCGCTATCGATCGCATCGCATCGTGGATACGATGCGATCGGGTATGGCACATCCACCGGACAGCGTCTGTATCTCTGAGTGGGGAGACGGGGGCCATGCGATCGATGAGCCGCACCGGACTGGTGAGCGCGGGCCTGGGCCTTGGGGTGGTCGGCGGATTCGTCGGCAGCCTGCTCAGGGAGCGGAGCGCTCTGACAGCCGCTCGTGATGCGGCGGGCGAAGGAAGCGAGGAACAGCCTTCATGGGGCGTCGGCTCGTGCCGCTCACGCTGGACAACCTTCAGGACCTTCCCTCCCGCTGCCGTTCGTGTGTCTTCTGGGAGTTGGACCCTGTCAGCGGTGAAGCGGCGGTAAAGGCGGGCACCTCCGCGCTGGAGAAGGAGGCCTGGATCTCTGCCGTCCTGCTGGACTGGGGATCGTGCGGCCGCGTGGCGTACGTCGATGACGTGCCGGTGGGTTTTGCGCTCTACGCCCCTCCGGCCTATGTCCCGCGCTCGATGGCCTTCCCCACCAGCCCCGTTTCGCCGGACGCCGTACAGCTGATGACGGCGTTCATCATGCCCGGCTATCAGGGCCAGGGGCTGGGCCGTGTGCTCGTGCAGACGGTCGCCAAGGACCTGCTGCGCCGAGGCTTCCGGGCGATCGAGGCCTTCGGCGACGCCCGCTGGAAGGAGCCCGCCTGCCTGTTGCCGGCGGATCATCTGCTGGCCGTGGGGTTCAAGACCGTCCGGCAACACCCCACACATCCCCGGCTGCGGCTGGAGCTGCGCTCGACGCTCTCCTGGAAGGAAGACGTGGAGATGGCGCTCGACCGGCTTCTGGGAGCGGTACAGAAGGAGCCTGCGCTGCGACCGCTCTAAAGCGAATGGGCCAGCCCATGCGGGTTGGCCCATTCGTGTTTCACGTGAAACGTCACTCGGCGATGAACTCCTCAAGGTCGCGAACGATCGCGGCCTTCGGCTTGGCGCCGACGATCGTCTTGGCGACCTCGCCACCCTGGTAGACGTTCAGGGTCGGGATGGACATGACGCCGTACTTGGCGGCCGTGTTCGGGTTCTCGTCGATGTTGAGCTTGACGATCTCGATCTTGTCGCCGTACTCGGCAGCGATGGCTTCGAGGGACGGGGCGATCTGGCGGCACGGGCCGCACCAGGCGGCCCAGAAGTCCACCAGGACGGGCTTGTCGTTCTTGAGGACGTCCTGCTCGAAGGAATCGTCGGTCACATTCTTCAGGGTGCCGGCCACGGCGGGCTCCTTAACTCGATCGTGCGGTGAGGCGAGGGGGAAGGGGGAAGGTCAGACGGCGGCGGTCTTCTCGGGCTCCGCCTTGTCCTCGTCCGCGAGGGCGGAGAGGAAGCGCTCGGCGTCGAGGGCAGCGGAGCAGCCGGTGCCGGCCGCGGTGATCGCCTGGCGGTAGGTGTGGTCGACCACGTCACCGGCGGCGAAGACACCGGTGACATTGGTGCGGGTGGACGGGGAGGCGACCTTCAGGTAGCCCTCCTCGTCCAGGTCCAGCTGGCTCTTGAACAGCTCGGTGCGCGGGTCGTGGCCGATCGCGATGAACAGACCGGTCACGGGCAGCTCCGACAGTTCGCCGGTCTTGACGTTGCGCAGCTTCAGACCGGAGAGCTTCTGTTCGCCCTGGATCTCGGCGACCTCGCTGTCCCACACGAACTTGATCTTCGGGTCGCCGAAGGCGCGCTCCTGCATCGCCTTGGAGGCGCGCAGGGTGTCCCGGCGGTGGACGATCGTCACGGACTTGGCGAAGCGCGAGAGGAAGGTGGCCTCCTCCATCGCGGTGTCGCCGCCGCCGATCACGGCGATGTCCTGGTCCTTGAAGAAGAAGCCGTCACAGGTGGCGCACCAGGAGACACCGCGACCGGAGAGCGCGTCCTCGTTCGGCAGGCCCAGCTTGCGGTGCTGGGATCCGGTGGCGACGATGACGGCCTTCGCCCGGTGCACCGTGCCGGCGGTGTCGGTGACGGTCTTGATGTCACCCTCCAGGTCGACCGAGACGATGTCGTCCGGGACCAGTTCGGCGCCGAAACGCTCGGCCTGCGCCCGCATGCTGTCCATGAGGTCGGGGCCCATGATGCCGTCGCGGAAGCCCGGGAAGTTCTCGACCTCGGTGGTGTTCATCAGCGCGCCACCGGCGGTGACGGCGCCCTCGAACACCAGGGGCTTCAGCGACGCGCGCGCGGTGTAGAGCGCCGCCGTGTAGCCTGCGGGCCCGGAGCCGATGATGATCACGTTACGGACGTCGCTCACGGCTTGTTTCCTCGTCTCTGGTCTGCGTCGGTCGACCGGTGGGAGTGCCTTTCAGAACTCTCACCCCACCCAACGGATCCTACGGGGCGCGCATTCCCACTGTGCCGGGGCACACGCCACATGTGATCGGTCGCTGCGGTGGCTGCTGTCGTGGCCGGCAGCTCAGGGGCGTGGATAGGACTTCTTCAACAGCACGGTGCCCGATGAAGCGGGCTGCTGTCCGATACAGGCCGCATCGACGATGTAGATCGTGACCCGTGCGCTGTCGCCGGCGTCGGGCACCACGACCAGATAGGCGGACTTTCCGTCGTACCTTCCGGCCTTGGCACCCAAGACGTCGTCCCCCTGGTGGAGTGCGGCCCGAATGCAATCGGGGACGGATGCCTCGGTCTGGATCAGGGTGTTCGCGCTCTCGGTCGACCCGGGGGTGTTCTGGTCGGACTTGAGGCCCGAACGAGGCCGCTGGCTGGGGGATCCCCGCTGGGTGCTCTTCTTGGTGACGAGTAGATCCTTCACCTGGCTCTGGACACTCGCGCCGGAGAAGGGCCCGACGGAGGGCGAAGGCTCTCCGTGGGCGGTGGTGTCGGAGGAATGGTCGCCCAGCGACTCGATCACCAGCGACCCGGCCCCGAGGACGGCCGCGGTGAGAACGGCCCCGAGCATCACGCGCCTGCGCCGCCGCCCTCGCTCGCGCCCCTGGCGTCCCGGACCGGTCGTCGCCTGTGGACGACCAGGAGGCCGGTCCGAGGCAACCGATGTTTCACGTGAAACATGACCCTCGCCGTTCTCCCTCCCCGGCTCGATCTCGCCGGGGACTCCGGCGCTCGACGGTCCGGGGGCGGAGGCGCCGAGGAGTGCCTCGGCGGCGAGGGCGGCATCGATACGACTGGCCACGTCAGCCGGCATACGCTCTGCTTCCGATACGGATCCCAGCAGCCCCCGGATCTCCTCCAGTGAGGCATGGACGTCCGCGCACAGCTCGCATGTGTCCAGATGGCGCTGTACATCCGCGCTGCGGGCCGGAGGCAGAAGGCCTTCGGTGAGGTCGGAGATCTCCGCGACGTCCGGGTGCCCGGCCGTGTCTGTCGTGGAAGTCACGCTCGCCCACCTCCGCCCTTCACTACGGCTGAATCGCTCGGTCTGGCGTTCTTCGGGGCTCCTCTCGGAGACCCCGTTGCAGGTGGGACGGATGTCCCCTCCACCCGGTTCCGTCCCGTGCCGGGTTCTTTCCCGTTTCCGGAACCTTCCGGCCGTAGATGAGTGAGGAGAGGCAGCAGTCGCGCTCTGCCCCGGGCGCATCGGCTCTTCACCGTGCCCGTCGGCACGTCGAGAATCTCGGCGGCCTCGGCCACGGGGTATCCCTGCATGTCCACCAGGACCAGGGCGGCTCTCTGGTCGTGCGGGAGGGTGCCGAGTGCCTCGAAGAGCTGGCGCTGCACATCGTTCCGCTCGGCCGGCGCCGAGGCCGCCTCATGCGGCTCCAGCAGCTGCTCCAGCCGCTCGGTGTCGTCGACCGGTGACGTCTTCCGTGAGGCCACCTTGCGGGCACGGTCCAGGCAGGCGTTCACCGTGATCCGGTGCAGCCATGTTGTGACAGCCGACTGGCCCCGGAAGGTATGAGCGGCCCGGTAAGCCGACACCAGGGCGTCCTGGACCGCGTCGGCGGCTTCCTCGCGGTCCCCCAGCGTCCGCAGCGCGACCGCCCAGAGCCGATCCCGATGCCGCCGGACGATCTCGCCGAAGGCATGGGAGTCGCCTTCCACATGGCGGGCGAGCAGGTCCTTGTCGCTCACTCCGTCGTATCCGGCGTCCTCCGCCATCTGCCCCCTCCGGTCCGGGTGCGACGTCAGCCTGTGAACTTCACTTCGCCGATGGCCTGCTTCCAGCCCGCCGTGGAGTACAGGGTGGAGTCGTACCCCGAGTTCGGCACGGCCGTCAGCCAGACGAGGACGTACTGCGTCTTGACCGACTTGGTGACCTTCACCGTGGCGGTGGTGCCCGTGGTCGTGACGCTGCCGATCTTCGTCATGGAGCCCAGCGACGCCGGCGTCAGCGAATCCGCAGCGTACAACTCGACCGTCGTGTGATCGCCGCCGTAGCGCATGTCGAGGGTGGCGGTGCTGAGGTTCTTCGCCGAGCCGAGGTCGTACACGATGCCCACACCCGGCTTGTACGGCGCGATCGGCGGACCCGCGAGGAAGCTCTTGGTCTTCCAGTACGTCGACGGGTTGCCGTCGTAGGTCTTGGGTTCGGCACCGGAGTTCTGGGTGGGGCCGTCGGCGGTGAACTCCCGGGCGTTCTGGATCTTTATTGGCTGTGGCTTCGGCTTCGCCGCGCCCTTGTCGCCGTCGTCCGTCGTCTGGCTCTTGTTGGTGTCCTCCGACTTGCCACCCCGGTCCATCAGGGCGTCCGCCAACTGCCAGCTGCCCAGACCGAGGGCGGCGATGAGCAGGGCCGACACCGCCCACTTCAGGGCCTTGCCGGTGCGGCTCTGCAACGGGGGCGGCGGAGGCACGATCGGCTGGGCCACGCCGGGGTGCGGCGCCGGGCGGCCGTACGTGCCCTGCTGGTAGGTCGTGCGCTGGTACTCGGGCGGAGCCGTGAACGCCGGCTCCGGCGGGCGGATGCGCGGCATCTCGCCGATCGCCTTCACCAGCTCCTCCGGCGTGGTGCACGGAGCCTCGTGCCGGGAGGCAGTGGCCCCGTCGTTGGCGAGTGCGCGCATGGCCAATTCGGACAGGCCCCGGTGGACACCGGCCCGTACCTGGTCCGGTGCGATCAGACCGACGCCCTTGGGGAGGCCGGACAGACCGTATGCGTCGCTCTCGTACGGCCAGCGCTGGGTCAGCGCGGCGTACAGCAGGGCGCCGATCCCCTCGGTGTCGGTGCGCTGCGGGGTGTCGGAGCTGATGCCGCGCAGCGCGGCGTTCACGGCCAGGCCCCGGATGCGCCACTGGCCGGTCGAGGCACGCAGCACGGCGTTCGGGTTCAGCCGCAGATGGGCGAGGCCCTCGCGGTGCGCGGCGGCCATGGCGGAGGCGACCTGACTGACCATCTGGTAGGCGTCGTGCGGCTCCAGCGGGCCGGTCGTGAGGAGCGTGGTCAGCTCGGTGGCGTCGGGCAGCCACTCGTGCACGACGTAGACGAGGTCGTTCTCCTCGACGGCGTCCAGAACCTGGACGAAGCGCGGATCACCGAGCAGCGCGGAAGAACGGGCGGCAGCCAGGACGGAACGGGCTCGTACATGGTCCGCGGGAAGGATGTGCACGCCGACGGCACGACGGAGTTTCTCGTCGACCGCACGCCAACTGCTGAATCCGTCCAGACGGGTGACGCACTCCTCCAGTCGGTAGCGTCTGGCGAGCTTGTGACCGCTGTGCAGTTCGGGAGGCGAGGCCTTCTTCCCCGGACCCTCGGTCACGCCGCTCCCCCGTGCCTCGTCGCTGTCCGTGTCCCGCTCCGGGTTCTTGGCCACCCCGTCGGCCGTGGACTGGTCCGCCTTGGCGGTCAGCGGTTGCTCACCGCTGTTGTCTGCCACGTCGACGGCAGCCGTGCTCCGTTCCGCCACCGTCGTCCCTGCCTCCCCATCCGTTGCACGCTGTCCGACGCCGAAACCAATTGTGCCCACAGTCCGCCGCTATGCACGACACACGGCGGCGGACGATGGTTGTGCACTTACCCCCGCCTCAACGGCCCAGACGTCCGCGGACCATGCCCACGAGCGAGTTGAGTTCCTCGATACGCATCCGACGGGCGGCCACGAAGAAGATGCCGAACAGGACGGCACCGCCGGCGACCAGCGCGGCCAAGGAGCCGAGGACGCCCTGGCCGAGGGTGTGCCCGATGCCGTAGCAGGCCGCGCCGCTGAGCAGGGCCGCGGGCACCGAGGCGATGCACAGGCGCGCGTACGTCCGCAGCACCCGGGTGCCGTCCAGGTCACCGCCGAGCCGCTTGCGCAGCCGCCGCCAGGCGACACCCACGCCGATCGCGTAGGCGAGGCCGTACGCGGCGGCCATCCCGGCGACCGCCCAGCGGGCGGGCAGCAGGAAGTAGCAGAGCGCGGAGGCGCCCGCGTTCACCGCCGCCACGATGACGGTGTTGTAGAAGGGGGTGCGGGTGTCTTCGTACGCGTAGAAGGCGCGCAGGACGACGTACTGCACCGAGTACGGGATCAGGCCGAGACCGAAGGCCATCAGCATGTAGCCCATGTTCGTGGCCGAGCCGGTGCCTGCGGAACCGAAGATCAAGGTGCACATCGGGATGCCGAGTGCGAGGAAACCGAACGCGATCGGGACGATGGCAACGGCGGTGGTGCGCAGGCCGTGCGAGATGTCGTCGCGGATGGCACCGGCGTCACCCTCGGCGGCCGAGCGCGAGATGCGCGGCAGCAGGGCGGCCATCAGCGACACGGTGATGATGGCCTGCGGCAGACCCCAGATCAGCTGGGCGTTGGCGTAGGCGGCGAAGCCGGTGCCGCCGACGCCGGAGTTCTTGCCGGCGGCGGTGGACAGCTGGGTGACGACCATGGCGCCCGCCTGGTTGGCGAGGACGAACAGCACTGTCCACTTGGCGAGCATCGCGGCCTTGCCCAGGCCGTGGCCCCGCCAGTCGAACCGCAGCCGGATGCGGAACCCGGTTTCGCGCAGATACGGGATCATCGCCAGCGCCTGGACGACCAGGCCGAGGAGCACACCGACACCGAGCAGGCGCTGGGCCTGCGGCGGGATGTTCTCGACCGCCATATGGGAGTTGGCGGAGGTGCCGTAGACCCAGATGAACATGCCGAGCGTCACGATGATGACGATGTTGTTCAGGACCGGCGTCCACATCATCGCGCCGAATTTGCCGCGGGCGTTGAGGATCTGTCCCATCACCACATGGATGCCCATGAAGAAGATCGAGGGCAGGAAGTAGCGGGTGAAGGTGACCGCCACGTCGTTGGCGGCCGGGTTGCCGGCGATGGTGGGAGACAGCAACCGCACCAGCAGCGGCGCCGCGAACATCGCCAGACCGGTGAGTGCGGCCAGGGCCACCATCACCAGGGTCAGCAGCCGGTTGGCGAACGCCTCGCCGCCGTCCTCGTCCTCCTTCATGGACCGCACCAGCTGCGGAACGAAGACGGAGTTGAGCCCGCCGCCGACGGTGAGGATGTAGATCATGGTCGGCAGCTGGTAGGCCACCTGGAAGGAGTCACCGAGGAAGCCGATGCCGAGCGCCGCGGCGATCAGCGCGGAGCGGATGAAGCCGGTGAGGCGGGAGACCATCGTGCCCGCCGCCATCACGGCACTGGACTTCAGCAGCCCGGCGGCCTTGCCGCCCTTCTTCGCGGGGGCGACAGCGGCCGCGGGAGCCGCTGCCGTCACGGGCGCGGCGTCCCCCTGCGGACCTGCGGGGTCCGGTGCGGGTGCCGGGGCGGGCACCGGCGGCTGCACCGGGTTCGCCGGGGCGGCCGGGTAGTGGCCGTCGGGACCGTATCCGGTGCCCGGAGCGGCGGCCGGTGCGGAGAAGCCCGGCTGATCCATGGGCGGCTGCCCACCGCTCTGCTGCTGGTCCTTGAAGAGGTGCGCGAACGCGTCCGGCTCGTGGTACTCCTCGCCCGAGTGCGTGACCAGGTCGTCCACGCCCACGAACTGGGTCGTGCGCGGGTCGTCGCCGTACGGCATGTACGGGGTCGCGCCCTCCGGCTCCGGTGCGGGCGTCTGCGCCCACACCCGCGGGTCGGGCGCATACGGTGACGGGGCGGGCGGGCCGTACAGCGGCTGCTGGTGCTCGTAGCTGCCGGCAGGGGGCGGCGGGTGCGCGGCGCGGTCGTAGAGCGCCTCGGCGACCGGGTCCTGCGCGGCCAGGTCGTGCGCGCGGTAGGGGTCCTGGTCGTAGGCGTCCTGGAGGTACATGTCCGCCGCTTGCTGCGGCGGTACCTGACCGGGCTCGGGCGGCGTCTCGGGGTAGCCCGAGCCGGCCGCGCCCTGGCCGCGATCACCGTCGTACGGCGCGTTCATGCTTACCCCACCTCATCGTCCCTGGCTCACCGGCCACGACATCGCTCAACGGTCCACTCTCTCACCCGTCCCGGACGGGTCGGTGCTTTCCGGTGCGGTGTCCGGCGCAGGGTCA
The DNA here is from genome assembly GCF_044546895.1 of Streptomyces sp. NPDC053069. NCBI lineage: Bacteria > Bacillati > Actinomycetota > Actinomycetes > Kitasatosporales > Streptomycetaceae > Streptomyces > Streptomyces sp. NPDC053069. Next base: position 355,057 of record NZ_JBITZN010000004.1, read on the forward strand.
CTCGGGTGCTCCGGGTCGTCTGCCCCGGAGGGGGAGCCGGATTCCTCCGGCTTTTCCGGGAGACGATCCGTCGGGGCGCCGGGGTTCCCCGGCTCGTCGGTGGCCTCTTCCGCCGTGCCGGTGCCGTCCTCGTTCTGGCGGGCCGCGGCGCGCTTGCGCTGGGTGTACATCCGGAAGCCCGCGAGGACGAGGAGGAGTACGCCGCCGCCGATGACCAGCATCACGGTGGGCGTGATCTCGGTGACCTTCACATCGAAGCTGACGGGGTCGCCGTACTTCACGCCGTCCTCGGTGTACAGCTGGGCGACCACTGTGACCCGGCCGTTCGCATTGGCCGAGGTGGTGAACTTCACGGACTGGCTGTGCCCGCCGGAGATCTCGACCCGCTGCTCGGAGTAGGCCTTGCCGCCGATCTTCAGACGGGTCGGCATGCTCGAGGTGAGGCGCAGGACCAGATGTCCGACGGGCTGGACGAGGTTGTTCTGGACGGTCACCGGGATGGTGGCGCTGCGGCCGGAGAGCTTGGTCTCCGACTTGTCGATCAGTTTGACCTGGTCGGCCAGGTGGTCGAGCCAGCCCTCGACACCGTCCCGGTAGCTGCTCGCTTCCGCGCTCCTGCCCTGCCACGACGTGGACATCTCACGGTTTATGGCCCGCCCGAACGGGGTCACGACACGGGACTGGTCGGAGAGGATCACCTGGAAGCTGTCGAGCTTGTCCTCGGTGCGCGCGATCTGCTCGAAGGCCGTCCGCGGCAGTTCCCGCGAGCGCAGCGAGGAGGGATAGGCGGACCCCGACGGGATGCGCGTGGTGGCATCCGGGTCGGGCTTGTCCTTGGCTGCCGCGCCGAGATCCTGGGACTGGGACCAGTTCCCGCCCTGGAGCGCCTTCAGCGCCGCCGCCATCGCCTGCGCCTGGCTCCCCGTGGGCATGCGCTGCGGGGCGACGACGACGCTGCGCTGCTTGTCGGTCTGCGCGTTCACCTCGAGGCTCTGGGCCAGGAACTCCTGCACGGCGAGCGTGGCCGAGCCCGCCTTCGTCAGATCGTCCTCGAAGGCCGTGGACAGCCGGGCGTCGGAGACCACCGCCGTGGTGCCACCGCCGACCGGGCGGGCGGCGGACGGCGTGTACGACAGCCCGGCCGTCTCCTGGAGGCTGTCGCTGCGGGCGATCACGCGGTCGGCTCCGGCGGAGGTCGCCACCTTCATGATCGCCGGATCCACGGCACCCTCCACCGGCCAGGCGAAGTCGGTGCTCGGTGTGACGTGAAGCACGGTCTTGACGGTGGTGGCGGCGACGTCGGTGGCGTCCTTGAGGTGGCTGAGCGAGCCGGTGACGCTGGTGCCGTTGTGCGCGAGGGAGGCCAGGTCCGGGTCACCGAAGGGCAGCGCGACGACCTCCTTGCCCGCCACTGCCTTCTGCAGGTTCGCCAGCCACTGCTTGGCGACTGCCTGGTGCTCCCGCGGGCCGGGTGTGGTGGTGTCCCCGTCGCCCGGCAGCCGGTAGTTACCGGTCGCCATCCTGTCCACCGAGGCCAGCAGGTCCGGGTCGATCACCCAGGTGACGTCGAGGTCCTTGCCCAGCTCCACCATCTGGGCCAGCCGGCCGCCCGGCGCCAGCTCCTTGGCCAGGTCGTCGTTGAGGAACACGGGCGTCTGGAGCTCGCCGGCGCCCGTCTTGGCCGTCATGTGGACCGTGGAGAGCAGCGGCCACAGGAACGTCGTCCTGGTCTTGGTGCCGGCCTCGGACGGCTGCCACGGCAGGAACGTCCGCTGGATGCCGAGCACCTGGTCCCAGGGCTGCGCGGCGGTCTGGCCGGAGAGGGAGACACCGAACTCGTACACGCCGTCGTCGCCGAGATCGAGCTTGTCGACGGGGACGGAGATGCTGAAGTGCTCGGCGACGCCCGGGGGCAGCTTGGAGAACTTCTCCTCGTACTTGCCGCCGACCTCGGAGCCGGTGTCGCCCTGCAGGGCGTCGGAGTGCCGGGCGACGGCGTCGATCGCCGAGCGGGTGTTCAGCTGGGGACCCACCCGCAGACCCACGTGGGCGCCGGTGACGGTCTGCTTGCCGTTGTTGGTCACCGTGCCCGACACGGTCAGCGTGTCCCCGTCCGTGGGGGCGCTGGGGCCGAGCGAGTCCAGGGAGACGGAGACCGTGTCCGAGGAGGCGGCCTGGGCAGGCGCCGCGGCGGGCAGCTGCAGCAGCCCGGCCAGCAGAGGCGCCCCCGCGAGCAGCGCGCCGGTGCGCCGCAGCCACCGGCGGGCAGGTGAGGCACTGGTCCCCTGGAAGTCTGCCGCCTCGGCCACGCGCTCGCCCGTCCCTCGTCGTCGTCAGTGGTCGTCGGAATGTGCGTCCACGCATGGTAACGATGTGCGCTGAGCGGAAGTGCCGCGGTCTCCTCCACAAGATCGGGAAACCTCGACAGCCCGTCCTCTATATCCAGTATCGAGGGGAGACCTTCCGAACGCCGTGAGGGCAGTGCTTGCGGTGGTATGCCGGGAGCCGTCCGCAGCCCCGGCCAGGGCCGTCCCTGGAGGAAATGGAGGGCGCCCCTGGTCGCCGGGGCACGTACCCTCTTCTGTTGTGCCGAACCCCAACGAAGACACTCCCTCTGCCCTGAGCCAGGCGCAGCAGCGCGCGGTCGCTGAGCTGCTGCGGGTGGCGCCCGTCGCCGACGATCTCGCCCGTCGATTCCAGGAGGCCGGGTTCTCGCTCGCCCTGGTCGGCGGATCGGTGCGCGACGCGCTGCTCGGCCGGCTCGGCAACGACCTGGACTTCACGACCGACGCCCGCCCCGAGGACGTACTGAAGATCGTCCGGCCATGGGCGGACGCCGTCTGGGAGGTCGGTATCGCCTTCGGCACCGTGGGCGCGTACAAGGGTGGCTACCAGATCGAGATCACCACCTACCGGTCGGAGGCCTACGACCGCACCTCGCGCAAGCCCGAGGTGTCGTACGGCGATTCCATCGAGGAGGATCTGGTCCGCCGGGACTTCACGGTGAACGCGATGGCCGTGGCGCTGCCCGAGAAGGAGTTCATCGACCCGCACGGTGGCCTGGAGGATCTCGCCACACGGGTGCTGCGGACGCCGGGTACGCCCGAGGCGTCGTTCTCGGACGATCCTCTGCGGATGATGCGGGCCGCGCGGTTCGCCGCCCAGCTGGACTTCACGGTTGCCCCCGAGGTCGTCACCGCGCTGAACGAGATGGCCGGACGCATCGAGATCGTCTCGGCCGAACGGGTCCGTGACGAGCTGAACAAGCTGATCCTGTCCGCACACCCGCGCAAGGGGCTCAGCCTGCTCGTCGACACCGGGCTCGCCGCTCATGTGGTGCCGGAGCTGCCGGCGCTGCGGCTGGAGCGGGACGAGCACCACCGCCACAAGGACGTCTACGAGCACACGCTGATCGTCCTGGAGCAGGCGATCGCGCTGGAGCAGGACGGTCCCGATCTCACGCTGCGGCTGGCCGCGCTGCTGCACGACATCGGCAAGCCGCGGACGCGCCGCTTCGAGAAGGACGGCCGGGTCTCGTTCCACCACCATGAGGTGGTCGGCGCCAAGATGACCAAGAAGCGCATGACCGCCCTGAAGTACTCCAACGAGCTGGTGAAGGACGTCTCGCGGCTGGTCGAACTTCATCTGCGCTTCCACGGCTACGGCACCGGCGAGTGGACGGACTCGGCGGTGCGGCGTTACGTCCGTGACGCGGGCCCGCTGCTGGATCGCCTGCACAAGCTGACCCGCTCGGACTGCACCACCCGCAACAAGCGCAAGGCTGCCGCGCTGTCCCGGGCCTACGACGGCCTGGAGGAGCGCATCGCCCAACTGCAGGAGCAGGAGGAGCTGGACGCGATCCGCCCGGACCTCGACGGCAACCAGATCATGGAAATCCTGGGTGTCGGTCCCGGCCCTGTGGTCGGCAAGGCGTACAAGCACATGCTGGAGCTGCGTCTGGAGAACGGCCCGATGGAGCATGATGCGGCCGTGACGGCCCTCAAGGACTGGTGGGCCGAGCAGAGCTGATCTCTGCCGAGTTTGGCTCGGCGATGTTTCACGTGAAACATCCGCCTGGGCTTCCGGTGTCGAGGGGTGATGTTTCACGTGAAACATCACCCCTCTCCGTTTCCCGGCCGCAGCCTCAGTGCCGCTCGAAGCGAGCCAAGGCCACGGTGACCCCGCCGTACAGCACGGCGACCAGGATCACCAGGAGTGTCGAGCGGCCGTCCGGCGGCAGCATCAGAGCCGCCACTCCCGCCGCGCCGACGAAGGCCACGTTGAAGAGCACGTCGTACACGGAGAAGATCCGGCCGCGGAATGCGTCGTCGACGCCGGCCTGGACGATGGTGTCGGTGGCGATCTTGGCGCCCTGGGTGATCAGGCCAAGAACGAAGGCCGCGGCCAGGAGGGGCGGGGCGGCGAAGGGCAGCCCGAGGGCAGGCTCCAGTACGGTGGCGGCTCCGGAGCACACCGCGATCCACCGCTCGGGACCGAGGCGCCCCGCCGCCCACGGCGTCACCGCAGCGGCCGCGAAGAATCCCGCACCGGACGCCGCCAGCGCGAGTCCGAGCAGTCGAAGCCCCTCCTCGGACGTCGTGGAGAGGGCGTAGCGGCACAGCATGAGCAGAAGGACCAGCAGCGCGCCGTAGCAGAAGCGCATCAGCGTCATCGCGGCCAGCGCCCAGGCGGCCGCCCTGCGCTGGGGGGCGGCCAGGTGACGGACAGCCGCGACGAGGTCGCGTGCGGTGTCGGCGAGTGCGGTGGACATGTGCGGGCGTTTCGGCTGCTGGTCAGGGCCGAGGAGCGAGGGCGCCAGGGTGAGGGCGCTGAGACCGGCGCACAGATAGAGGAAGGCGCCGAGCAGGACCACCGCCGCGTCGGATCCCGACGCCACGAGCCGTACGGCGAAGGCCAGACCACCGCCCGCGGTCGCGGCGAGCGTCCCGGCTGTCGGCGACAGCGAGTTGGCGAGCACCAGACGCTCGGCGTCCACCACACGGGGCAGAGACGCGGACAGTCCGGCGAGGATGAAGCGGTTGACGGCCGTGACGCACAGCGCGGAGACGTAGAACAGCCAGTCCGGTACCTGGCTGACCATCAGCGCGGCGGTGGCCGCGGCCAGCACGGCGCGGAGCAGATTGCCGTACACGAAGACCTGTCGGCGCCGCCAGCGGTCCAGCAGGACGCCGGCGAACGGACCGACCAGTGAATAGGGGAGCAGCAGGACCGCCATCGCGGAGGCGATGGCGGTGGCCGAGGTCTGTTTCTCCGGGGAGAAGACGACATACGCGGCGAGCGCGACCTGGTAGACGCCGTCGGCGCCCTGGGACAGGAGGCGGATGTACAGCAGGCGTCGGAAGTACCGCAGGCGCAACAGGACGCGCAGGTCACGGACGACGGGCATGGGGCACAGCCTCACATATGCGGAAGGTCCCCGGGTCGGTGAACCCGGGGACCTTCACAGCCCTGGCAGGAGCGTTCTCGTGCGAGCGTTCGCCCTAAGGGGCTTAGCGCTCGACCTCACCGCGGATGAACTTCTCGACGTTCTCGCGGGCCTCGTCGTCGAAGTACTGGACCGGCGGGGACTTCATGAAGTACGAGGACGCCGACAGGATCGGGCCGCCGATGCCGCGGTCCTTGGCGATCTTCGCGGCGCGCAGGGCGTCGATGATGATGCCGGCGGAGTTCGGGGAGTCCCAGACCTCGAGCTTGTACTCCAGGTTCAGCGGCACCTCGCCGAAGGCGCGGCCCTCAAGGCGGACGTAGGCCCACTTGCGGTCGTCCAGCCAGGCCACGTAGTCGGACGGGCCGATGTGAACGTTCTTGTCGCCGAGGTCCCGGTCGGGGATCTGGGAGGTGACGGCCTGCGTCTTGGAGATCTTCTTGGACTCCAGGCGGTCACGCTCGAGCATGTTCTTGAAGTCCATGTTGCCGCCGACGTTCAGCTGCATGGTGCGCTCCAGGCGGACACCGCGGTCCTCGAAGAGCTTCGCCATGACGCGGTGCGTGATGGTGGCGCCGACCTGGGACTTGATGTCGTCACCGACGATCGGCACACCGGCCTCGGTGAACTTGTCCGCCCACTCCTTGGTGCCGGCGATGAAGACCGGGAGAGCGTTGACGAAGGCGACCTTGGCGTCGATGGCGCACTGGGCGTAGAACTTCGCCGCGTCCTCGGAGCCGACCGGCAGGTAGCAGACCAGGACGTCGACCTGCTTGTCCTTGAGGACCTGGACGACGTCGACCGGCTCCTCGGCGGACTCCTCGATGGTGGCGCGGTAGTACTTGCCGAGGCCGTCGAGGGTGTGGCCGCGCTGGACGGTGACACCGGTGGAGGGCACGTCGCAGATCTTGATGGTGTTGTTCTCGGAGGCGCCGATCGCGTCCGCGAGGTCGAGGCCGACCTTCTTGGCGTCGACGTCGAACGCGGCGACGAACTCGACGTCACGCACGTGGTAGTCACCGAACTGCACGTGCATGAGGCCGGGGACCTTCGACGCCGGGTCGGCGTCCTTGTAGTACTCGACTCCCTGCACCAGCGACGCCGCGCAGTTGCCCACGCCGACGATGGCTACGCGAACCGAACCCATTCCGGTTGCTCCCTGTGTGTACGAGTGAGGCCCTGACTGGGTCTCACGTGGCGGTGTCGTCGGGCGTATCCGTCCGGGGGGTGTCCCCGGGACGGGGCAGGCCGCCCGTCGATCCAGTGGTGGTGTCCTGCTGAGCGGACCCCCCGGACGCGGAACCTCTCAGGTCCCGCCCGGCCCGCTCGCTCTCGATGAGCTCGTTCAGCCAGCGCACTTCGCGCTCCACGGACTCCATCCCGTGGCGCTGGAGCTCAAGCGTGTAGTCGTCGAGGCGCTCCCGCGTGCGCGTCAGGGAGGCGCGCATCTTCTCCAGGCGCTCCTCCAGACGGCTGCGCCGGCCCTCCAGGACGCGCATGCGCACATCGCGCGACGTCTGCCCGAAGAAGGCGAAGCGTGCGGCGAAGTGCTCGTCCTCATACGCGTCGGGGCCGGTTTGCGAGAGCAGGTCCTCGAAGTGCTCCTTCCCTTCCGCCGTCAGTCGATAGACGATCTTGGCGCGGCGTCCGGCGAGCGGAGCGGCGAGGGCGTCCTCGTGAGTGCTGCCCGGTTCCTCGATCAGCCAGCCGTTGGTGACCAGCGTCTTGAGGCAGGGATACAGGGTCCCGTAGCTGAACGCCCGGAACACACCGAGGGACGTGTTGAGTCGTTTGCGCAGCTCATAGCCGTGCATCGGGGACTCGCGCAGCAGGCCGAGCACGGCGAACTCGAGGATGCCGGAACGTCGGCTCATCGTCGCCTCCCCTCGGTCCGGCTGATCGCTCCCGCGGGTCTCGCGGTACCTCTCAGCGTCTTTATCTCGCGCTGATGTATCGACTCGATACATCATGACGATAGAACGGCCTTCCGCAGGCGACAAGAGCGACGGTGGTGAACGGGATCACATCACCGATTCATACGATGCAAGTTGCACTTTTTGGGGTGAACTTCAGGGCTCGGCAGGTTTTGGGGATGCGTAGTCTGTGCGCCATGCACACCACCGGGAACCGCGTGACGCCCGGGGAGCGTCGTCGTCCCCGGTGCAGTACGGGTGAATGCAGAACCGACCACATCCGTACTCCGGGGGGACCGGAAACCAGCCGCCGTTCCAGGCGCGCACGGGTGCGCCTGCCCGAGGAGTAATCGTTCGATGAGCGAGCACCGTCGCAAACCGCCGCAGCCGCAGGGAGGCGGACGTGCCGCGGCCCGACGCGGCCCGTCCGGCTCGTCCTCCGGTCGCCGCGCGGCACCGCGGGGCGCCACTGGGTCCCCAGCCGACTCCTATGGGTCCAGTTCCTATGGGTCGGGAGCCAACGAGCCGGGAGGTGATGAGCGTGCCTACGGCGGCCGTGCCGAGGCCCGCCGGGCGGCGCAGAGAGGCAGTCGCCGCAGAGGCATGGACAACGCCGGCCCGAGCGGCCGGCGCGGCGGCCCGGCCGGTCCCGGGCGCGGCAGGGGCCGTGCATCGACCGCACCCGGCAAGAAGCGGATGATCGACTATCCCCGGGCCGGGAAGTACGGCTGGCGCCGCTGGGTGCCCTCCTGGAAGCTCGTCTCCGGGCTCTTCATCGGGTTCGTCGGAAGCCTGGTGGTGCTGGTCGGCGTCAGCTACGCGATGGTCTCGATCCCCAACGAACAGGATGCCGCCAAGTCCCAGAACAACGTCTACTACTGGGCCGACGGCAAGCAGATGGTGGCCACGGGCACGGGGGTCAACCGGCAGAACGTCGACATCTCGCAGATCCCCGACGCCATGCAGTGGGCTGTGATCTCGGCCGAGAACAAGAGCTTCTACCAGGACTCGGGCGTCGACCCAATGGGTATCGCGCGCGCCGTGGTCAACATGGCGCGGGGCGGCCAGACCCAGGGCGGTTCGACGATCACCCAGCAGTACGTCAAGAACACCTATCTGAGCCAGCAGCAGACCCTCACCCGTAAGTTCAAGGAGCTGTTCATCTCCATCAAGGTGGGGACGAAGCTCAAGAAGAGCCAGATCCTGCAGGGGTACCTCAACACCTCGTACTTCGGTCGCGGCGCGTACGGTATCCAGGCGGCTGCGCAGACGTACTACGGCAAGAACGCGGTGGACCTGACGCCGAGCCAGTGCGCGGTCCTCGCAGCGCTGCTCAAGGGCCCGACGTACTACGACCCGGCCGGCAACGCGGACCTCGACCCATCGGCGACCGCGAAGGACAACAAGAGGCGCTCGCAGGAACGCTGGCAGTGGATCCTCGAGCAGATGCACAACGACCACCACCTCAGCGACACCGACTACCAGAAAGCCATCGCGAAGTACCCCATGCCCGACGGCCGCAAGGCGACCAAGGGGATGACCGGCCAGATCAGCTACCTGGTCGACACGGCGAAGAAGTACGTTCTCGCCCACTCCGACATCACGGAGGCGGATTTCGACCGGGGCGGCTACCAGATCAAGACGACCTTCGAGAAGGACAAGGTCAACGAGCTGAGCGCGGCCGTGAAGAAGATCCAGAAGGAGCGGATCGATCCCAAACGCCGTGACCTCGACAAGTACGTCCAGTTCGGCGCGGCGTCGGTGAAGCCCCAGGACGGCGCGATCGTCGCTCTCTACGGCGGCGACGGCTACGAGAACGGCCACTTCACGAACAACGCCGACACCTCCGGCGTCCCGGTCGGTTCGACGTGGAAGCCGTTCGTGCTCGCCGCGGCCATGCAGGACGGGACCTACAGGTCCGGGGGGCAGGGAATCTCCCCGCTGAGCAAGTACAACGGCAATGACCACCTCAAGGTCATGAATCCGGACGGCACCCCGTATCTCAACAAGGACAACGAGCCCTTCTACCAGGTCAACGAGAGCCCACGCCCCTGGGGCTACATCACGCTGCGCAAGGCGATGGAGCAGTCCGTCAACACGCCGTTCGTCCAGCTGGGCATGGATGTGGGGATGCGGAAGGTCCGGGACGTCGCCAAGGCGTGCGGCATCCTGGACGACAGCTTCTCCACGCTGAACCCGTCCTTCGCCATCGGTACCTCGACCCCGAGCGCGATCCGCATGGCCGACGCGTACGCGACGTTCGCAGCGTCCGGCAAGCATGCGGACCCGTACTCGGTGATCTCCGTCAAGAAGGACGGCGCGGACGTGCAGGGCTTCACTCAGCCCAAGGTCACCACGGCGATGCCGGCCAACGTGGCCAACAACGTCACGGACGTCCTGCAGAACGTCATCCAGAACGGTACGGGTAAGAACGCCAAGGCCCTGGGCCGTACGGCGGCGGGCAAGACCGGTACCACCGACAGCAACAAGTCGGCCTGGTTCGTCGGTTACACCCAGCAGCTGTCCACCTCGGTGGCGATGTTCCGGGAGAACCCGAAGGACCATGAGCTGCTGTCGATGAACGGCACGGCCGGCGTCCCGTCGATCCACGGTGGTGACATCCCGACGTCCGTGTGGACCGAGTACATGAAGGCCGCGCTGAAGAACGCCAACGACACCGGCTTCCCGGACGCCACCGAGATCGGCAAGATCCAGGACGAGGCCGGTGCCCCGTCCCCGAAGCCGACCCCCAGCATCACGCCGAGCCCGACGCCCAGCGATTCGCCGAGCCCGACGCCCAGCGACACGTCCCCGTCCCCGTCTCCGTCCCCGTCCCCGAGCGACAGCTGCCAGTGGAGCTGGACCAACCCCTGCAACGGCAACAGCAACGGAAACGGCAACGGCGGCACGGACACGGGCGGAGCCACCGGAACCACCGGAGGCACCGAACCGTCGCCCAGCGTCACGGACTCGACCGGCCCCGGCGGTAACACCCGTGGCAACGGCAATGGAGGCATCTTCGGCGGGCCGACAGGCTGACCGAACGGCCGGAGGCCGGTGTTCAGCACCCTTTCAGGTGCCGGACACCGGCCTCCGCGCCTTCTGCAGGACAAGACCGGCTCTCCGGCGCCTGCCGTACCGGTGGAGGGGCAGATCCCGCGACGCTCACAGCGGCATACGGCAGGATGTGCCCCATGCCCAGTGCAGAGATGACTCCCGCGAGCATGCACGAGCCCGAGCCCGTGCGGCCCACCCCGGCAGAGCCGGTGCGGCCGACCAGTGAGGACGAGATCGCCCGGGCAGGCAGTGAGCTGATCGGCGGTCCGCTGGGACGGCGCGCCCTGCTCGCGACCTCCTGGTGGACCCCCGTACGGGTCGTCGCGCTCGTGGCGATCGGCATGTTCGCCCTCGGCCTGGTCCAGAAGGCGCCCTGCTACCACAGTGCCTGGTTCTTCGGCGCGAGCAGCCAGTACACACACGCCTGCTACTCGGACATCCCCCACCTCTACCAGGGGCGTGGGTTCGCCGATCATCTCGTGCCGTACTTCGACAAGCTCTCGGGCGACATGGACTACCTCGAATACCCGGTGCTGACCGGCGTGTTCATGGAGGTGGCGTCCTGGCTGACCCCGCACGGCGGCGGCATCCAGCGCCAGGAGCAGTGGTACTGGTTCGTCAACGCCGGGATGCTGATGGTCTGCGCGGCCGTCATCGCGGTCTGTGTGGTCCGCACCCACCGCCGGCGCCCCTGGGACGGCCTGCTGGTCGCCCTGGCGCCCGCCTTCGTGCTCACCGCGACCATCAACTGGGACCTGCTGGCCGTGGCGCTCACGGCCGCCGCGATGCTGATGTGGTCCCGGAGCCGTCCCGTCGCCTTCGGCGTGCTCCTGGGCCTCGCCACGGCCGCCAAGCTCTACCCCGTGTTCCTGCTCGCTCCGCTGTTCGTGCTGTGCTGGCGGGCCGGCAAGTGGCGGGAGTACTCCCAGGCCTTCGGCGGCGCGGCGATCGCCTGGCTGGTGGTGAACCTGCCGGTGATGCTCTTCGCCTTCCAGGGCTGGTCGAAGTTCTACACGTTCAGCCAGGAGCGGGGCGTCGACTTCGGCTCGTTCTGGCTGATCTGGGCGCAGAACTCCACCAACCCGCCCGGTACCGGTTTTGTGAACACCGCTGCCCTGGTGCTGGTGGTGCTGTGCTTCCTCGGCATCGCCGCGCTGACGTTCACCGCCCCGCGCCGGCCGCGCTTCGCGCAGCTGGCTTTCCTGATGGTGGCGGCGTTCATCCTCACCAACAAGGTCTACTCACCGCAGTACGTCCTGTGGCTGGTGCCGCTGGCGGTCCTGGCCCGGCCCAAGTGGCGTGACTTCCTGGTCTGGCAGGCCTGCGAGGTGGCGTACTTCCTGGGCATCTGGATGTATCTCGCCTACACGACCAGCGGAGACGCCCACAAGGGTCTGCCGACGCACGGCTACCAATGGGCGATCGTGCTGCATCTGGTGGGCACGCTGTACCTGTGTGCCGTCGTCGTACGGGACATCCTCATGCCGGAGCGGGACGTGGTGCGGCGGTCCGGCGACGACGACCCGTCGGGCGGGGTGCTCGACGGCGCGCAGGACGTCTTCGTGTTCGGCGCGGCAGCCCATCCGCCGCGGCACGCCGCCCACTTCGAGGGACCTCAGGTGGACTGGGGCCGGCCGGTCCCCCCGTCCGCCGAGGACCGTTCGCTCTGAGCGAACACACCGGCGGAAGGTCATGAAGAAGGCCGTACACGCACACTGCGTGTACGGCCTCTTGCGGTACGGGCCGGCTCAGCGGTCCACGAGCCGGTCGAACTGTGTGGTGGTGTGCCGCAGATGGGCCACCAGCTCGTCGCCGACCCTCGGCTCCGGAGCGTCCGACGGGACGAACAGGATCGACACCTGCATGTGCGGCGGCTCGGCGAACCAGCGCTGCTTGCCCCCCCAGACGAACGGAGAAAGGTTCCGGTTGACCGTGGCGAGGCCGGCCCGTGCGACGCCCTTGGCGCGCGGCATCACGCCGTGCAGGGCCTTCGGGGCCTCCAGGCCCACCCCGTGCGACGTTCCGCCCGCCACGACCACCAGGTAGCCGTCCGAGGCCGCCTTCTGCTGCCGGTAGCCGAACCGGTCGCCCTTGGTCACGCGCGTGACGTCCAGGACGGCGCCGCGGTACTCGGTCGCCTCGTGGTCCCCCAGCCACAGCCGAGTGCCGATGCGGGCACGGAACCGTGTCTGCGGGAACTGCTGCTGCAGCCGGGCCAGTTCGTCGGCCTTGAGGTGGCTGACGAACATCGTGTGCAGCGGCAGCCGGGCCGCGCGCAGCCGGTCCATCCAGCCGATGACCTCCTCGACGGCGTCCGAGCCGTCGGTGCGGTCCAGCGGCAGATGGATGGCGAAGCCTTCCAGCCGGACGTTCTCGATGGCCTGGTGCAGCTGGGGCAGATCCTGCTCGCTGATGCCGTGGCGCTTCATCGAGGACATCACCTCGATGACGACCCGCGCGCCGACCAGGCCGTACACACCGTCGACCGACGACACGGAGCGCACCACCCGGTCGGGCAGCGGCACGGGCTCCTCGCCGCGCCGGTACGGCGTCAGCACCAGCAGGTCACCGCTGAAGAAGTCCTTGATGCGCGCGGCCTCGTACGTCGTGCCGACCGCGAGCAGGTCCGCGCCCAGCCGCGTCGCCTCCTCCGCCAGCCGTTCGTGCCCGAAGCCGTAGCCGTTGCCCTTGCAGACCGGGACCAGGCCCGGGAACTGCTCGTGCACGTGCTTGTGGTGCGCCCGCCAGCGCGCGGTGTCGACGTAGAGCGTGAGCGCCATGGCCGGACCTGGAACCTTTCTCGTGGCTGCGGTGTATCAGAGGTGTGAACGCTGTGAAGCCTATGGAATCAAACGCCCGCCGCTCAGCGGCGCGACATGTAGATGTCCAGTGCCTTGTGGAGCAGCTTGTTCAGCGGGAAGTCCCACTCACCGAGGTACTCGGCGGCCTGACCGCCGGTGCCGACCTTGAACTGGATCAGACCGAAGAGGTGGTCCGTCTCGTCCAGCGAGTCGGAGATGCCGCGCAGGTCGTAGACGGTGCCGCCGAGCGCGTAGGCGTCGCGCAGCATCCGCCACTGCATCGCGTTCGAGGGCCGGACCTCACGGCCGATGTTGTCGGAGGCACCGTAGGAGTACCAGACGTGCCCGCCGACGATCAGCATCGTCGCCGCGGACAGGTTCACGCCGTTGTGGCGGGCGAAGTACAGCCGCATGCGGTTCGGGTCCTCGGTGTTGAGGGCCGTCCACATGCGCTGGAAGTACGACAGCGGGCGGGGCCGGAAGTGGTCGCGCACCGCCGTGATCTCGTACAGCCGCTGCCACTCGGCCAGGTCCTGGTAGCCGCCCTGTACGACCTCGACGCCGGCCTTCTCGGCCTTCTTGATGTTGCGGCGCCACAGCTGGTTGAAGTTCTTGTGGACCTCTTCCAGGGAGCGGTTGGCCAGCGGCACCTGGAAGACATAGCGCGGCTGCACGTCGCCGAAGCCGGCGCCGCCGTCCTCGCCCTGCTGCCAGCCCATACGGCGCAGCTTGTCCGCCACCTCGAAGGCACGCGGCTCGATGAAGTCGGCCTCCAGGTCGCGCAGCCGCTTGACGTCCTGGTCCTGGATGCCCTTCTTGATCGTCTCGGCATTCCAGCGCCGGATGATCACCGGCGGGCCCATCTTCACCGAGAAGGCGCCCTGCTGCTTCAGGTGCGCCAGCATCGGCTGGATCCAGTCGTCCAGATTCGGGGCGAACCAGTTGATGACCGGGCCCTCGGGGAGATAGGCGAGGTAGCGCTTGATCTTGGGCAGCTGGCGGTAGAGGACCAGGCCGGCACCGACCATCTCGCCGGTGCGGTCGTCGAACCAGCCGAGGTTCTCCGAGCGCCACTCCGCCTTCACATCGGCCCAGGCCGGGACCTGCATGTGGCTCGCCGACGGCAGGCTCTGGATGTAGGCCAGATGCTGCTCGCGGCTGATGGTCCTCAGGGTCAGGCTCATGTCGGGGCGCTCCTCGGGCTGGTGTGTCCCCATGGGTACAGGGGCTCCGGCTCTCGCGCCGAAGCCTACTGCGCCTTGCGAACGCCTCGACTGGGCGTACGGGCCTTAACCCCGGCCGGACGGGCGGCCGGGGCGGTCCGCGGTGTTCGAAAAGGCGTTGTACGGAGGTCGTCCGGCGCTCAGCCGCCGACGATTCCGCCGAACAGTCCGCCGTGCGCCATGCTGATCAGGAAACCCACCCCCGCAGCGCCGAGACCCAGGATCAGAACGAATCGCTCCCGAGTCGTCACCGAGATCCACTGTCCGTAGACGCCGACGGCGAGACCCACCAGACCTGTCCACGAGCTGAGCAGGTGGAGGCCGTGGAAGAAGGACGTGGCGAAGGACAGCACGCCGAGGAGGAAGGTCACCGCCATCAGGGTGTCCTGAAGCGGACGAGCCTTGCCGTCCGTGGCGAAGAGGGAACCGGCGACGTTGGGATGCAATGTCTGTGCCATGGGCACCTCCTGCGGAAGGCGGCGCATAGTAGCGCCGTACACACCCGACGTGTACAGGGTGACGGTCTTCACGCCCGGATTTCAACCGGAAGCGGGTGTGCGGGTAGTCTGTACCGTCTGCACTGGTGTCTGCCCACGCCTGCCCAGGTAACACTGCGGGATCCTTCAGGACCCCCGATTGTCAGTGGCGGCCGATACCGTTGCGTACGCATCACAACCCTCCTGCCACGGAACGACCGTGGCCGCTGAGTCCAAAGGAGGTGGGTTCCACATGCGTCACTACGAGGTGATGGTCATCCTCGACCCCGATCTCGAGGAGCGTTCGGTCTCCCCGCTGATCGAGAACTTCCTGTCCGTCGTCCGTGACGGTGGCGGCAAGGTTGAGAAGGTCGACACCTGGGGCCGTCGTCGTCTCGCCTACGAGATCAAGAAGAAGCCCGAGGGCATCTACTCGGTCATCGACCTGCAGGCCGAGCCTGCGGTCGTCAAGGAGCTCGACCGCCAGATGAACCTGAACGAGTCGGTCCTCCGGACCAAGGTCCTCCGCCCCGAGACCCACTGAGCTCTTCCGCTCAGCTGATCTCGGGATTCGAGTAGCAGCAAGCAGCCAGCAGCAAACCCGCCGAGAGGTTCCCCCATGGCAGGCGAGACCGTCATCACGGTCATCGGCAATCTTGTCGACGACCCCGAGCTGCGCTTCACCCCGTCCGGTGCGGCGGTCGCGAAGTTCCGCGTCGCGTCCACTCCCCGCACCTTCGACCGCCAGACGAACGAGTGGAAGGACGGCGAGAGCCTGTTCCTGACCTGCTCGGTCTGGCGCCAGGCGGCGGAGAACGTCGCCGAGTCGCTCCAGCGAGGCATGCGCGTCATCGTGCAGGGCCGGCTGAAGCAGCGGTCCTATGAGGACCGTGAGGGCGTCAAGCGCACGGTCTACGAGCTGGACGTCGAGGAAGTCGGCCCCAGCCTGCGCAACGCCACGGCCAAGGTCACCAAGACCGCCGGTGGCGCTCGCGGTGGCCAGGGCGGTTACGGCGGCGGTGGCGGCCAGGGTGGCGGCGGCTGGGGCTCGGGCCCCGGTGGCGGCCAGCAGGGCGGCGGCGCTCCGGCCGACGACCCGTGGGCGACCGGCGCTCCCGCCGGTGGCAACCAGGGTGGCGGCGGCTGGGGCGGAGGCTCCGGCGGCGGTGGCGGCTACTCGGACGAGCCCCCCTTCTAGGTCCTCGGACCAAGGGCGGGGCCGTACCCCAAACTTCTTGATCACACAGGAGAAACACCATGGCGAAGCCGCCTGTGCGCAAGCCGAAGAAGAAGGTCTGCGCTTTCTGCAAGGACAAGGTCACGTACGTGGACTACAAGGACACGAACATGCTGCGGAAGTTCATCTCCGACCGCGGCAAGATCCGTGCCCGCCGCGTGACCGGCAACTGCACGCAGCACCAGCGTGACGTCGCCACGGCCGTGAAGAACAGCCGTGAGATGGCGCTGCTGCCCTACACGTCCACCGCGCGCTAAGGGAAGGGTGACCGACTCATGAAGATCATCCTCACCCACGAGGTCTCCGGCCTCGGTGCCGCTGGCGACGTCGTCGACGTCAAGGACGGTTACGCTCGCAACTACCTGATCCCGCGGAAGTTCGCTATCCGCTGGACCAAGGGTGGCGAGAAGGACGTCGAGCAGATCCGCCGCGCTCGCAAGATCCACGAGATCCAGACCATCGAGCAGGCCAACCAGGTCAAGGCCCAGCTTGAGGGCGTGAAGGTCCGTCTGGCCGTCCGCTCCGGCGACTCCGGCCGTCTCTTCGGTTCCGTCACCCCGGCCGACATCGCGTCCGCGATCAAGGCTTCCGGTGGCCCCGAGGTCGACAAGCGCCGCATCGAGCTGTCCGCTCCGATCAAGACCCTGGGCGCCCACGAGACGTCCGTGCGTCTGCACCCCGAGGTTGCCGCCAAGGTCAACATCGAGGTCATCGCGGCCTGATCGCTGCGCTCTGCTTGAGCAGCTCTGAAAGGGGCCGCGCCTTCACGGGCGCGGCCCCCTTCACATGAGCTGGGTGTTTCACGTGAAACGCGACAGCCGGCCTGTTTCACGTGAAACGGTCAGCGGGTGGCGCCCGTGACGATCCAGCGGCCTGAGCGGGTGCGCAGCCACAGGGTCAGCATGCGAATGGCCATCATGAGTGTCATCGCAGCCCACAGTGCGGTGAGGCCGCCGCCGAGTGTGGGGACGAGCAGTGCGATGGGAGCGAACACCGCCAGGGTGACGACCATCGCCCAGGCCAGATACGGCCCGTCGCCCGCGCCCATCAGTACGCCGTCCAGCACGAAGACGATCCCGCAGACGGGTTGCGAGAGCGCCACCATCAGCAGGGCGGGCAGTGCCGCGTCCTTGACCACGGAGTCGCTGGTGAACAGTGGCAGGAAGACCGGCCGGGCAGCCACCACGAGCAGACCTAGCACCACCCCGGTCGCGGTGCCCCACTGGACCATGCGGCGGCAGGCCTCACGCGCTCCTCGGGCGTCGTCCGCGCCGAGACAGCGGCCGATGATGGCCTGTCCCGCGATCGCTATCGCGTCGAGAGCGAAGGCCAGAAGGCTCCACAGGGACAGGATGATCTGATGCGCGGCGATGTCGGCGTCGCCCAGATGCGCCGCCACCCCTGTCGCGATCATCAGGATCGTCCGCAGTGACAGCGTGCGCACCAGCAGCGGAACGCCTGCCTGAGCCGAGGCACGGATGCCGGCGACATCCGGGCGAAGCGAGGCCTCGTGCTGACGAGCCCCGCGGACGACCACGGTCAGATAGACGGCTGCCATGCCGCACTGTGCGATGACCGTGCCCCAGGCCGAGCCGGCAATGCCGAGACCGGCGCCGTAAACGAGTCCTGCATTGAGTGCACCGTTGGCGACGAAGCCTGCCCCGGCGACGTAGAGCGGGGTCCTGGTGTTCTGCAGGCCGCGGAGCACTCCGGTGGCGGCAAGGATGATGAGCATGGCCGGGATGCCCAGTGAGGAGATGCGCAGATAGGTCGTGGCGTAAGGGGCCGCGGTCGTGGAGGCGCCGAAGAGGTCCACGATGCCGGGTGCCAGCGGAAGCACGACGGCGATGACGGCGATGCCGAGCAGCAGCGCCAGCCAGATGCCGTCCATGCCCTGGCGAATGGCCGCCTTCAGATCGCCGGCGCCGACACGCCGGGCCACGGCGGCGGTGGTCGCGTAAGCGAGGAAGACAAAGACGCTCACCGCGGTGGTGAGGAGGGCTGAGGCAACGCCCAGGCCGGCGAGCTGAGCGGTCCCGAGATGGCCGACGATGGCACTGTCCGCCATGACGAAGAGAGGCTCGGCGACGAGCGCGCCGAAGGCCGGGACGGCCAGCGCGACGATCTCTCTGTCGTGCCGCCGACGGGTGACCTCGGGTATCGCGGGAGCCTGTGTCATGAGCACTAATCTAATCGTCCACAGGTAAGTGATGCAAATAGCTCACGCCCCTTACTCCGCCCTTGCGGGTGTGTCCTTCGGCGCACCGTTCGACACGATCTTGGTCCGACTGGGGAAGTTTTTCTTCTGCACAGCCGGTGGACGGTAAAGATGCAGGTCAGTGCGGTCTGGTGGGTATGAGAGAGGGCTTGTTCACAGGGCTGTCCACCGGGTCGTGCACAGGTTTCGGCGAGTTCTCCACAGCATCGGGGCTGTCGTCCACATGGCCTGTGGATAACCAGATTGGCTGACGGTGCCGACGGGCCTACCGTGGTCCGGCGCCCGCTCCTTCCCCAGGCCTGGGGAGCGTCCTTCCCTCAGCCCTGGAATCGTCACAAACCCGACGTGTAGGAACCGGAGTTGGGCCTCTCATTTGTCAGTGCCGTGCCGTACAAAAGAGGACACGGCGAGGTCCGCCCTGCGGACGGGGAGGAGGTGGCTCGGTGAGCATTTCCGAGCCCTTGGACGATCCGTGGGCCGATGCCGGACCCAGTGATCGTCTGCCGGCCTCCCGGCGACGCGGTGACGGCGGCCGGAGCCGTGAGGAACAGCACGACCGGGGCCGGGAGAACGCCTCCTGGGACGGCGGGGGCTCCTCCTTCGAGCGGGTGCCGCCGCAGGACCTGGACGCCGAACAGTCGGTGCTGGGCGGCATGCTGCTGTCGAAGGACGCCATCGCCGACGTCGTCGAGATCCTCAAGGGCCACGACTTCTACAAGCCGGCGCACGAGACGATCTACCAGGCGATCCTGGACGTCTACGCCAAGGGCGAGCCGGCCGACCCGATCACCATCGCTGCCGAGCTCACCAAGCGCGGCGAGATCAACAAGGTCGGCGGAGCCGCGTATCTGCACAGCCTCGTCCAGACCGTGCCGACGGCGGCGAACGCCGAGTACTACGCCGAGATCGTCCACGAGCGTGCCGTCCTGCGCCGCCTGGTCGAGGCGGGCACGCGTATCACGCAGATGGGTTACGCGGCCGACGGCGACGTGGACGAGATCGTCAACCGTGCCCAGGCCGAGATCTACGCCGTCACCGAGCAGCGCACCAGCGAGGACTATCTGCCGCTCGGCGACATCATGGAAGGCGCGCTCGACGAGATCGAGGCGATCGGCTCGCGCAGCGGTGAGATGACCGGTGTGCCGACCGGCTTCACCGACTTCGATTCGCTGACGAACGGCCTGCACCCGGGCCAGATGGTCGTCATCGCGGCCCGTCCCGCCATGGGTAAGTCGACGCTCGCGCTGGACTTCGCGCGGGCCGCCTCGATCAAGCACAACCTGCCGAGCGTCATCTTCTCGCTGGAAATGGGCCGCAACGAGATCGCGATGCGTCTGCTGTCCGCCGAGGCCCGGGTCGCCCTGCACCACATGCGGTCCGGCACGATGACCGACGAGGACTGGACCAGGCTCGCCCGCCGCATGCCGGACGTCTCGGCCGCACCGCTCTACATCGACGACTCGCCCAACCTGTCGATGATGGAGATCCGCGCCAAGTGCCGGCGCCTCAAGCAGCGCAACGACCTGAAGCTGGTCGTCATCGACTATCTCCAGCTGATGCAGTCGGGTGGCTCCAAGCGCGCCGAGAGCCGTCAGCAGGAGGTCTCGGACATGTCCCGTAACCTCAAGCTGCTCGCCAAGGAGCTGGAGATCCCGGTCATCGCGCTCTCGCAGCTCAACCGTGGTCCCGAGCAGCGCACCGACAAGAAGCCGATGGTCTCCGACCTGCGTGAGTCGGGTTCCATCGAGCAGGACGCCGACATGGTCATCCTGCTGCACCGCGAGGACGCCTACGAGAAGGAGTCCCCGCGCGCGGGCGAGGCCGACCTGATCGTGGCCAAGCACCGAAACGGCCCCACCGCCACCATCACGGTCGCCTTCCAGGGTCACTACTCCCGCTTCGTGGACATGGCCCAGACCTGATCGCCCAACACTGCGGGGTCTCAGGGACCGTCGGGCTGGAAGAATGCGAGCATTTTCCGGGCAGCGTCCGGCGACGTCAGCAATTCCTGCATGTCCGCGGACATCCGGGCGGCAGCGCTGGTGCGCTCGAACATCTCGCGTTCGTATTCTTCGACGGCGGCGGGAAGGTCGTCCGGGTGCGCGGCCAGGGCGAGGCCGAGCAGGGCGCCGTCGAGCAGCGCCATGTTGGCGCCCTGTCCCACCGGCGGCATCAGGTGCGCGGCATCGCCGAGCAGCGTGATGTCCGGCGTCGACGGCCAGGTCAGGCCGGCCGGGAGAGCGGTGAGCGACCGCGGCACGATCGTGTCGTCGCAGGCCGCGATCAGGGCGGTGAACCGTGAGTCCCAGCCGGTGAGCAGGTCGATCAGCCGTGCCCGGGCGGCGGCCGGGTCGTCGAACGGGATCCCGCTGGTGTCGAACCAGTCCTCGGCGGTGTTGTAGAAGCTCAGGCCGATGCGCACGCGGCCGTCACCGTTGCGCTGCGCCCCGAGGGATATGCCGTTGCCGAGCACCCAGTAGTTGCCGCGCCCGACCATGGCCGCGAGGTCGGGGTGCGTGCGGTCGATGTCGGGAATGCCGACCTCGACGACGTTCTGGCCGATGTGCGCCGGGCGGGCGTCGGTGAGCAGTGCGCGGACCCGGGAGTTCGCGCCGTCCGCGCCGACCAGCAGGTCGTACGTCGCACTGCTGCCGTCGGCGAAGTACAGCACGCCATTGTCGGCGGATTCGAACGCGTGCCCCCAGCGCACCGTGTGTTCAGGGAGAGAGTCCAGCAGCAGGTTGCGCAGGTCGGCACGGTCCACCTCGGGGCGCTCAAGAGGGGCGCCCTCGGGCGTGTCCTCCTGCAGCAGCAGGGTGCCGTCCGGCTCGAGAAGCCGCATGTCCTGGCCCTCGCCACGGGCAATTGCGTAGAACTGGTCGATCAGACCGGCCTCGCGCAACGCCCGCTGGCCGGAGTGGATGTCGAGCATGCCGCCCTGACTGCGCGCACTCCGTGACGCTTCACGTTCGTACACGACGGAATCCATGCCGTTGACGTGCAGCACACGGGCGAGAGCCAGGCCGCCGAGGCCGGCTCCGACGATGGCAATGGCCATGGTTGATCCTCCTTCGATACGCCGATACGCCGTACTGATCGATACACTGTATCGTCCCGATGCGATGTATTGTTGGCCGCATGTTGGTGTGGGAGAGGCCGGAGCCGCCGAATCGACCGGTGCCGGCCCCGCTGAGCCGGGAACGAATCGTGGGCGCGGCGATCCGGCTGGCCGACGCGGACGGCCTGGAAGCGGTGTCGCTGCGCAAGGTCGCCACCGCGCTGGACGTCCGCCCGATGCGGCTGTACGGCTACATCGCCGGCAAGGAGGAGCTGCTCGACCTGATGGTCGACGCCGCCTACGCCGAGATCAGGCCGGTCGGAGACGGCTGGCGGGAGGTGCTCCGGTCGCTTGCCGAAGCCACTCGGCACGCCGCTCACGAGCACGAATGGCTCGCCGATCTGCTGGGCGGCCGACCCCAGCTCGGGCCGCACGCGCTGGCCACCGGGGAGACCGTGGTGGCCGCACTGGGCGACATGGACCTGGACGCTGTCATGCCGGTGGTCGGCGCGGTCAACGCGTATGTGATCGGCGCCGTGCGCAGGGAGATCGCCGAGCGGCGTGCCGAGCGGGCCACCGGGATGGACGAGAAGCGTTGGCAGGCCTCACTCGGGCCCTATCTGGTGCGAACCTTCGCCACCGGCCGATTCCCCGCGTTGGCCAAGGTGGTGCGCGATGCCGCCCACCTGGACGCCGACCACACCTTCCGGATCGGCCTCGACTTCCTGCTCGACGGCATCGAAGCCCGCTTCTCAAGGTGACGCGCGTTCGGGGCCCTGTACACCGTGTGGCTTCTCGGCTCACTCCCTCACGGGCAGGCACTCGGCGAGCAGGCCGACAATGTCGCGCCAGGCTCGTTGCGCGTGCCGTGGGTGGTGGCCGACGCCGGGGACCACGGGGTGGTCGACCGGCGGGTGGTGGAAGGCGTGCAAGGCGCCGCCGTAGACCACGAGGCGCCAGTCGACGCCCGCGGCCTGCATCTCGGCGGCGAAGGCGTCCCGTTGGCCGGCGGGCATGATCGGGTCCTCCGATCCGACACCGGCCCACACGGGGCAGCGGATGCGCGCCGCTTCGCCCGGTCGGCCCGTGGTCAGGGCGTTGACCGTCCCGATCGCCCGCAGGTCGACGCCGTCGCGGCCGAGTTCCAGCACGATCGCGCCCCCGGTGCCGTAGCCGATGGCGGCGATCCGGTCGGGGTCGGTCCGCGGCTCGGCACGCAGCACATCGAGTGCCGCACGGCCGATACCCCGCATCCGCCCGGGGTCGGCGAGCAGCGGCATGCAACGGTCCAGCATCTCCGCGGGGTCGCCCCGATAGCGTCCGCCGTGGAGGTCGAAGGCCAGCGCCACGTATCCCAGCTCAGCTAGGGCATCGGCACGGCGGCGCTCGACGTCGCTGAGACCCATGCCCTCGGGCCCGATCAGGACTGCGGGCCGGCGGTCGGCTCCGGCGGGGAGCGCGAGATGCCCGACCATCGTCAGGCCGTCGGCCGGGTAGGTGACCGTGCGCGTGGTGACCGTCGTCATGATCCTGGACCGTAGTGATCGTCGAGCCCGGCCGGGCCGGTCTTCGCCGTTGGCAGAACAGCGCGTCGGCCCCGGTGATCGCGGACGCTCGGGCGGCCAGCCTGTCCGAGCGCGTCGTACTCCGCGGACGCCGTCGGCGAAACAACTCGACGGCCGCTGCTTCACCCGGTGGACTGGGCCCATGACGACACCCCACGAAGATCTGCTGCCCACGACCCGACGAGCCCTGCTGCACCGGATCGCCGTCGCACAGGCCGAAGGGCGGTCGCCGTCGCTGGTCGCGGCTGTCGTGCGGGGCGGGCGGGCCGTGTGGCACGGGGCGCGCACCTCGGTGGACGGCCACGGCCCGGACGAGAACGTGCAGTACCGGATCGGATCCATCACCAAGACCTTCACAGCCGTCCTGGTGATGCGGCTGCGCGACGAGGGCCTGCTCGACCTCGGTGATCTCCTGGAGAAGCATCTGCCGGGTACCGGCGCGGGCGAGGCGACGATCGCGGACCTGCTCGCGCACACCGCGGGACTGGCGGCCGAGTCGCCCGCCCCCTGGTGGGAGCGGACCCCGGGCACCCTTCGCCCGGAACTGGCCGATGTGCTCGGCGAGCAGCCCCTGCTGCACCCCGTCGGGCGGCGGCACCACTACTCCAACCCCGGCTACACGCTGCTCGGCGCGCTGGTGGAGGAGGTGCGTGGCGCTTCCTGGGAGGAGGTGCTGCGCAGCGAGATCCTCGAGCCGCTCGGTCTGCACCGCACGAGCATGCAGCCCGAGGCTCCGCACGCCGGCGGATGGGCCGTGCATCCGTGGGCGGACGCCATGCTGCCGGAGCCGCTGGAGGACCTGGGCAGGATGGCGCCGGCCGGTCAGCTGTGGTCGACCACGGGGGACCTGGCGCGGTTCGCCGCGTTTCTGGCCGTGGGGGACGACCGGGTACTGAGTGCGGAGTCGGTGCGGGAGATGCGTACGCCCGCGGCGCCCGCCGAGGCCGCGGACCTGCTGGACGGGGCCACCTACGGCCTCGGTCTGCAGATCCAGCGCCGCGACGGCCGGCTTCTGGTCGGGCACTCCGGTTCACTGCCGGGTTTCCTGGCGAACCTCACCATCGCCGTGGAGGACGACGTGGCGGCAGTGGTGCTCGCCAACTGCACGAGCGGACCGCTACTCGGAGCGGTCGGTGCGGACCTCGTCCGGATCGTCGCCGAGGCGGAGCCGCGGATCCCGGAGCCCTGGCGGCCGCTGCGTGAGGTCGACCCGGCGGTCCTGGAGCTGGCGGGGCAGTGGTACTGGGGGACCAACGCCTTCGGCCTGCGGGTGACTGCCGACGGTCTGCTCGCACTCGGCCCCCTGACCGGCAGCGGCCGGCGCGCCCGCTTCCGCTCGAACGGTGACGGCAGCTGGACGGGCCTGGAGGGTTACTTCGCCGGAGAGCTGCTGCGGCCCGTACGACGTCCGGACGGGGCCGTGAGCCACCTCGACCTCGGCTCCTTCGTGTTCACGCGGCAGCCGTACGACGCTGAGGCGCCGATCCCCGGCGGAGTGGACCCCGAGGGGTGGCGCGGTGTCCGCTAGCTCCTGAGCGGCGGGGTGCCGATCGCTCATTCGATGAGCAGGGAAGATCTCCCGTGCGCGCACCTCATGCCGGTACGTTCAGGGACTCCACGACCCGGACGAGCGGGGCCAGTTCAGGGTTCCGGGAGGCCTCGTCCAGAGCCTCACGCAGGGCGGAGTCATTGGTCGGCCGCGCCTCCTCCAGCAGCCGCAGACCCGTCTCGGTGACGTTGGTGTAGATACCGCGCCGGTCGGTGGGGCAGAGGTAGCGCTCCAGCAGGCCTCGGTCCTCCAGTCGGGTCACCAGGCGGGTGGTGGCGCTCTGGCTGAGGACGACGGCGTCGGCGACCTGCTTCATCTGCAGATGGCCGCCCTCGCCGTCGTGCTGTCGGCTCAGCACATCGAGCAGGGAGTACTCGCGCACGCTCAGGTCGTGCTTCGCCTGCAGGGCGCGCTCGATGTGCGCCTCGATCCTTCCGTGCAGCGCAGAGAGAGCGCACCAGCCCTGTGCGAGGGCGGTGAGCGCGGGGTCCGTCGCTGTCATTGGCGTTTCCTCCGTCCCGGAGCGGCTGCATCCAGGGTAGAGCACGCCCGCAATAGTGCGCGCTTGCAATTAAACGGCGTCTGCAACTATTGTGAACGCACGCAAAGCGCTCCTGCAATCTTCTGGGAAGGTGTACCCCTCCATGCCTCTCGCGCTTGTGGCCCTCGCGATCGGGGCCTTCGGAATCGGAACGACCGAGTTTGTGATCACGGGCTTGCTGCCCCAGGTCGCGGGCGACTTCGGAGTCTCCATCCCCACGGCGGGCCTCCTGGTGACGGGCTACGCGCTCGGCGTGGTCATCGGCGCCCCGCTGATGACCGTGCTCGGCACCAAGGTCGCGCGCAAGCGGATGCTCATGCTGCTGATGGGCCTGTTCATCGTCGGGAACCTGCTCTCCGCCGTGGCGCCCACCTTCGCGATCATGCTGCTCGGACGCGTGGTCGCCTCCCTCGCGCACGGTGCCTTCTTCGGCATCGGCTCGGTCGTGGCGGCCGAGCTGGTGACGCCCGACAAGAAGGCCGGCGCCATCGCCATGATGTTCACCGGCCTGACCGTCGCCAATGTCGTGGGTGTTCCGCTGGGCACGCTCATCGGCCAGCACGCCGGCTGGCGCGTCACCTTCGGCGTCGTCGCCGCTCTCGGGGTCATCGGTCTCGCCGGCGTCGCCAAGCTGGTGCCGGAGGTGCCGCGGCCCCAGGGTGTGCACCTGCGGCACGAACTGGCCGCTTTCAAGAACGCCCAGGTCCTGCTCGCCATGGCGATGACCGTTCTCGGCTTCGGCGGCGTCTTTGCGGCCATCACCTACATCGCGCCGATGATGACGCACGTCGCCGGCTTCGCCGACGGCTCGGTCACCTGGCTGCTGGTCCTGTTCGGCCTCGGCATGGTCGGCGGCAACCTCATCGGCGGAAGGTTCGCCGACCGCGCCCTGATGCCGATCCTGTACGTCTCCCTGGGCGCCCTGGCCCTCGTTCTGGGCCTCTTCACGCTCACCGCCCACAACAAGATCGCGGCGGCCGTGACGATCGCCCTGATCGGCGCCCTGGGCTTCGCGACCGTACCGCCGCTGCAGAAGCGCGTGCTCGACCAGGCGCACGGAGCCCCGACGCTCGCGTCGGCCGTGAACATCGGCGCCTTCAACCTGGGCAATGCGCTGTCCGCCTGGCTCGGCGGCATCGTGATCGCGGCCGGCTTCGGCTACACGTCCCCCAACTGGGTCGGTGCCGCCCTCGCAGCGGCCGCCCTGGCCCTCGCCGTGCTCTCGTCGGCGCTGGAGCGGCGCGCCGGTGCCCCCAGCACCGTGGTCGCCTCCGGGACGCCCGCTGGGCAGCAGACGCCGGTCCACCACTGAGCCCCTGGGATCCGGGCCCGCCTCAACGCCCGTACCCCACTGCCTCCGTGCCGGGGTCGTCCCCCGGTACGGCACGCAACCATCTCAGCAACACCCGAGGAGAGAACCTCCATGAGCACCACTGCCGTCGCCCCGCTGTCCATCGAGGACGCCGAACTGCTCGTCGCCACGGCCCGCAACGCGGCCGAGAACGCCGGGGTCACCGTCAGCGTGACCGTCCTGGACGCCGGCGGCCATCTGCTCGCCTTCCGCCGGGACGACCGGGCCGTGCTGATCTCCGGCGAGACCAGCACCCGCAAGGCCTACACCGCCCTCCAGCTGAACGCCGCCACCGCCGACCTGGTCGACGCCGTCCAGCCGGGCGGCCTGTTCCACACGCTGCCCACTGCCCTCGACCGGCCCCTGCTCTTCATCGCGGGCGGTGTGCCCGTCCACCGGGACGGCCGGCTGATCGGCGCGATCGGTGTCGGCGGCGGTGCGCCGGAGCAGGACCACGGCTTCGCCACCGCAGCGGTGCGGGCGCTCGCCTGATCACTCGGCCCCGGACGGACAGCGCCGGCTCCACCGCACGACGCGGCGGGGCCGGCGCTCGTCGTACGAGGGATCAGCCCGCGGCCACGGTCAGGGGCGCGAACCGCCGGGTCCAATCACCCGGGAGGTCCGTGATGCCGTACGTCATTACCGCGTTGAAGGCCACGGAAGCCAGCCCCCGCGCCTTCGCCCACGCCAGCAGCTCCTCATGGCGCACATCGATGTCGGTGCGCAGCGGACGGTCCGTACGGGCCGCCAGCGAGGTGAGGAGAGCCTGGGCGGTCTCGGTGTCCCGGGCGATCAGCGGACCGACGACGTGGGTGTCCATATTGGGCCACGCGGCCGTGTAGCCGATGATCCGGCCGTTCTCCTCGGCTACCCGCAACTGGTCGGCGAAGGCGGGCAGCCGGGTGATCAGGGGGGTGCGGTCGGCGCCGAAGACCTCCTCGTCGAGGCGCAGGATCGCCGGAAGGTCCTCGGCGGTGGCCGCTCGGGTGAGCACGCCGGTCTCCGGCCCGCCGGGCACGAAGTGGCCCATCAGCATCTCCGCCCGGCCCGTCACCTTGAACCCCAGCTCCTCATACAGGGGACGGCCGTTGGGCGTGGCGTGCAGGGTGAGCGGGGTGGGGCCCATGGTCGAGAGGACATGGCGCATCAGGCGGCGCCCGACGCCCTGACGGGCATGGCGTTCGGCCACCAGGACCATGCCGATGGCGCCGAGAGCCGGGCGGTCCCACGAGCCGTACTCCGTGACGACACACGCGGCGACGAGACCACCCCGGGGATCGTCGATGCCGAGGCCCTTTCCGGCCGCGAGAAGGAACCCCCACTTGTGTTCCTCGCGTGGCCACCCCCGGTCCTCGGACAAGTCGGCGCAGGCGGTGAGATCGCGAAGCGTCAGACGACGGATGGGCAGAGCGGCGAGGGAAGGAGTCGACACGCAGGTCAGGCTGGCCGACCGGCGCCCTCGGCGTCCACCCGTTTCGACGCAGACACACGTGCTTTTGGTCATGCCGTGGCCATATGCACAGCCTGTGGACGGCGGTCGGTGTTTCACGTGAAACACCGACCGCCGGTTGGACGCCCTGTCCGACAAGGACCTGTTTGCTGCTCAACCGAGGTCGGGGGCGTGCATGGCGCGTACGCCCTCGATGTTGCCGTCCAGGTAGTGGCGCAGCGACAGGGGGACCAGATGGACGGAGGCGATGCCGACGCGAGTGAAGGGGACGCGGACGATCTCGTACTCACCGGCCGGCTCCTCCACTTCGGGGCCGTGCCGCAGGGCCGGGTCCATGGATTCCAGCCGGCAGACGAAGAAGTGCTGCACCTTCACGCCGGTCGCGCCGCCGTCCTCGCCGATGTGCTCGACAGTGTCCACAAAGCACGGGACCACATCGGTGATCTTGGCGCCGAGTTCCTCGGACACTTCCCGGTGCAAGGCGTCCACGACGGTGGGATCTCCGGGCTCGACCCCGCCACCGGGAGTGACCCAGTAGGGATCGACACCGGGCTTGGTGCGCTTGATCAAGATCAGGTCGTCGCCGTCCAGAAGAACGGCACGGGCGGTGCGCTTGACCACGGGTCGGACGGTCATGGGAGAAATGTGGCCCGGCTGGTTCTACGTGAAACATCGCAAAGCGTCACCGCATGACCGCCGTCCGTGGACGCTGTGCGGCAGTGCCTCAGCACCAGGTCGTGGCCGCCCGCAGAAGCCACTCGTGAGCTCGCGCTATAGGGGGCATGGCGAGGGTCCCGGTCCGCACCACCAGGAAGTAGGTGCGCAGCGGCGGCACCGCCGGGTCGTGCAGGGCCGCGACCGTGCCCTCGCTGAGGGCCGCAGCGCACAGGTAGCGGGGCAGCACCGCGAGTCCGGCACCCGAGGTCGTGCAGGCGAGCACAGCCCGCAGATCAGGGACGATGACCGTACCCGAGGCGGCGGGGCGGGAGTCGAAGACGGAGGCCCAGTAGCGGGAGACGAGCGGCAGGGACTCGTGGACCTCGACGACGGGCAGATTCTCCAGCGCGGGTGCACCCTTCAGACGCAACGCCTCCGTATCGATCCGCTCGACCCAGCGAGGGGCGGCGACCAGGACGTGTTCCTCGTCGCACAGCGGAGTCGCGGTGAGCAGGGCACCGCGCGGTCGGGCTGTGCTGATGGCCAGATCATGGTGTCCGGAGGCCAGTCCTTCCAGGGTTTCCTCCGCCGTGCCGAAGGAGGCGCGGAGTGCGAAACCCTGGCCGTCGTCGCCGGTCAGCTCCGTCAGGGCGGGCAGGGCGCGTTCGGCGGTGAACTCGGGCGGGCCGGCGAGGTGCAGGGTCCTGAGCGAGGACTCGTCGTCCAGCCCTCTCTCGGCTATCTCCACCAGGGCGTCGAGATGGGGCGCGGCCTTGTGCGCGAGTTCGTCACCGATGGTCGTCGGGGTCACCCCGCGCGCCTGACGAAGGAAGAGCGGTCGGCCCACCTGTCGTTCCAACGTGCGGATCTGCGAGGTGACGGCGGGCTGGGAGAGGCCGAGCAGAGCGGCGGCGCGGGTGAAGGAACCAGCCCGGTGCACAGTGACGAAGGTGCGCAACAAGGCCAGATCCATGGCGTGCCCTCCCCTATCCCTGCCCTCCTTCGGCCCCAGGCAGGTCCCAACTATAAATAAGTCGATAGGTCTCTGTCGCTAGCGTGATTGGACACTGACACAGAGTCAACTAGCCTTGTGCGCGCGGTTCTTCGCACGCGGAACCGATGGCGGTCCGAGCCACGAGGGGGGAGGCTCGGACCGTCCCGCGACCTCAGTGGGCGAAGGGGACGGGCTCACTCGGCGGACTCGTCCAGGGCGCGCAACAGGTCGGCGATCAGGTCCTCGGGGTCCTCGGCGCCCACGGACATGCGGATGAATCCCTCCGGGACGGCGTCCCCGCCCCAGCGGCGGCGGCGCTCGGCCGTGGAACGTACGCCGCCGAAGCTCGTCGCGTCCTCGACGAGGCGCAGGGCCTGGAGAAAACGCTCGGCACGCGCGCGCGTGGACAGCGTGAAGGAGACCACGCAGCCGTAGCGGCGCATCTGCTCCGAGGCGATCTTGTGCGAGGGGTCGTCGGGCAGCCCCGGATAGCGCAGGTCCGACACCTCGGGCCGCTGCTTGAGGGCCTTGGCGACCGCGAGGGCGGTGGCGTTCTGCCGGTCGACGCGCAGCTGGAGCGTGGCGATGGACCGGTGCGCGAGCCAGGCCTCCATGGGCCCGGAGATCGCTCCGGCGATCTTGCGCCAGCGCCGTACGGCGGCCATCGCCTCGGCGTCGCGACCGGTGACGTAGCCCAGCAGCACGTCGCCGTGGCCGGTGAGCTGCTTGGTGCCGCTGGCCACGGAGAAGTCGGCACCGAGCTCCAGCGGGCGCTGGCCGAGCGGGGTGGCGAGGGTGTTGTCGACGGCCACCAGGGTGCCCTGTGCGTGGGCCGCCTCCACCAGCCGCCGGATGTCGCACACGTCGAGCCCCGGGTTCGCCGGGGACTCGATCCACAGCAGCCGTGCTCCGTCGAGAACCTCCAGCTGTGCGTCGCCGCCGGTGGGTGCGGTGCGCACCTCGATGCCGTACGCCTCCAGCTGGGTGCGGACCAGCGGCAGCACCTGGTAGCCGTCGGAGGGCAGTACGACCGCGTCCCCCGCGCGCAGCTGGGAGAACAGCACGGACGAGGTCGCCGCCATGCCGGAGGCGAAGACCAGCGTCTCGACGTCGTCCCGGCCGGGTGCCTCCAGTTCGCCGATGGCACGCTCCAGCAGCGTCCAGGTCGGGTTGTCGTCCCGGCCGTACGCGTACGGACCCGTCACTTCCCCGGGCAGGTGGAAGTGCGCGGCGAACACCGGTCCCGGCAGGGTCGGCTCGTGCTTGACCGGCTCGGGCAGTCCGGCGCGCACCGCGCGCGTGCCGTCGCCGCTACGGCCCTCGTGCTTGGCGGTGTCGCTCATGCGGCCCGTCCTTCCAGCTGCTCGCGTACGGCGGCGAGCAGGCCGGTGCTCGCCCTCTCCACCATCTCAAGACACTCCTCGAAGCCGTTCCGGTGTCCGTAGTACGGATCCGGCACATCGAGGTCGTCACGCGCAGCGGGGTCGTAGGAGCGCAGGAGGCGGACCTTGTTCGCCTCCTCCTCCGTGCGCGCGAGGCGGCGCAGGGCCTTGAGGTGGCCGGTGTCGAGGGCGATCACGAGGTCGAGGCGGGAGAACCACGACGGCTGGAACTGGCGGGCGACATGGTCGCTGCCGTAGCCGTGCTCTTCGAGGACCGAGACGGTTCTGGGGTCGGCGGGTTCGCCCTCGTGCCAGCCGCCGGTGCCGGCGCTGTCGGCTTCCACCCGGTCCTCGAGGCCGGACTCCGCCACCCGCGCGCGGAAGACGGACGCGGCCATGGGGGAGCGGCAGATGTTGCCGGTGCACACGAAGCAGACGCGGTAGGTCATGCCCGCTCAGTCCTCATCGGGCAGGACCATGTGCAGGGCCCAGGAGACGACCGAGATGATCAGGCCGCCGACCACGGCCGTCCAGAAGCCTTCCACGTGGAAGCTCAGATCGAGCTTGCCGCACACCCAGGAGGTCAACAGCAGCATCAACGCGTTCACGACCAGGGTGATCAGGCCCAGGGTCAGGATGAACAACGGGAAGGTCAGCACCTTCACGATCGGCTTGACCAGCCAGTTCACCAGGCCGAAGATCAACGCGACGACCACCAGCGTGCCGGCCTTCCTGGCCGTGCTGTCACCCGTAAGAGTGATCTTGTCCAACAGCCACACGGCGACCGCCAGGGCGCCCGCGTTGGCGATCGTCTTGACTACGAAATTCTTCATGTGTCTGATCGTGGCAGACCGGACCGACGACGAGCAGAGTGGCAAAGGGCGGACAACGGCGATGAAGGCATTCCGGCTGGACGAACTGGAGGCGGAGCGCACCGCCAACGAGGGGGCCTACCTTCAGTTCCTGCGCGAGCGGAACATGTCCGTCGGCCTGTACGCCCTCAACGCGGGCGAGCACGACCCGCAGAAGCCGCACAACCAGGACGAGGTGTACTTCGTCGTGAGCGGCCGGGCGTCGATCACAGTGGGCCTGGAGACGACCGAAGTGGCGCGGGGCAGCGTGGTCTACGTGCCGGCCGGCGTTGCCCACAAGTTCCACCACATCAGCGAGGACCTGAGGGTTCTCGTCGTCTTCTCTCCGCCTGAGGCGTGAGTCCGCACCTCGGGGTTCCCTAGGGGACGGGTCAGGGGAGGACAAGGGACGCGAGGCCCCCGCGGGGCCCCTTGGCGGACCTAGCATCGAGTGCAGAACGCCAACGCTGTACCGACAACACAGACGTACGAGAACGCAAAGGACGAGGGCGATGCGAGAGATCTTCGCGGGACTGCCGTGGTGGGTGAAGTGGGTCGCGGTGCCGGTCATCGCCCTGCTCGTGTTCGGCGGCCTGATAGCGACCGTGGTCGGGTTCGTGATCGACCTGCTGTTCAAGGCCCTGGTCTTCGTGGCCTTGGTCGGCGGACTCATCTACCTCGTGCGCAAGTTCATGGCGGGCTCCTCGTCACGCAGCGACTGGTGACGGCCGCGGTAACTGGTGACCGCTCACGGGATCACCGGTTGCCGGCAAGGTGATCACCGGTTTCCCTCGGGGGAGGGAAGTTTCCCCGGGAGGCCGTCTGTGGTCGGGGGCCGACGGTTAGAGTCCGGAACTCCCGCGGGGACCGGCCCCGCGGGCGGCGCAGATCCCCTCCGTGCTCCTCCTCCGCACGGGCTGCCCCTCGCGCTCCGGGAGTAACTCCTTGGCCACGGTTGACACCACACCGGCAGAGCCCCCCGCACCCCCCGCCCAGCGGCCGCCGACCGTCGCGGTCCCCGAACAACCGCATCCCAGCGGCGCCTCGGCCCCGCCGCACCGCACCGGCGCCTCAGGGCCGCCGCATCCCGCCGACACCTCCGCACCACCGGCCGCCGCGACGCTCATCGGGTCCGTCCAGCGCGCCATGCGTCTGCTGGAGACCGTGGCCACACACGGATACGGCGCCCCCGCCAAGCAACTCGCCCGGGAGACGGGCCTGGCCCTGCCGACGACGTACCACTTGCTGCGCACCCTGGTGCACGAGGGCTATCTGCGCCGCGAGAGAGGGCTGTTCTTCCTCGGCGAGGCGGCTGAGCGGCTGGGCAGCAGCGGAGCGCAGCAGAAACGTCGCAGCGCGGTGGCCGACACGCTCGCACACTGGCGCGATGCCATCGGGGTGCCGGTGTACTACGCGATGTACCGGGACGGCGAGATCGAGGTCATGTGCGTCTCCGACTCCCCCGAGGCGCCGGCGGTCGAAGAGTGGGCCGACTTCCGCGAGACCGGCCACGCGCACGCCATCGGGCAGTGTCTGCTCTCCCAACTGGACGAGGACGCCCGCCGCGACCACCTCGCCCGCTACCCCGTCCAGTCCCTCACGCCGTACACCGTGCGCGACAACGATGCCCTGTTGCGGCGGCTGGCCCGGATGCCGCGCATGGAGCCGGTGGTGGAGCGTCAGGAGTACGTGCTGGGGACGGTCTGCGCGGCGGTGCCGATCACGGTCGGCACGACCGTGGCCACGATGGCCATGTCGCTGCCGGCCGACCAGGCCGACCGGCTGCTGCCCGCCGCCCGTCGGCTGCAGACGGAGATCGGGCGGCATCTGGGGACACTCACCCTCTCTATCAGTATCTGAAAACTTACTCCTTGTGATCTCCCGTGTACGTTCAGCAAGATTTGACCACGGCTACAGGGGATCAAACCCGGCCAGTGATGTCATATGACGGGATGGACGATGCGCGAGTCCGTACAGGCAGAGGTCATGATGAGCTTTCTCGTGTCGGAGGAACTCTCCTTCCGTATCCCGGTGGAGTTGCGCTACGAGACCAGTGATCCCTATGCCGTGCGGCTCACCTTTCATCTGCCCGGTGACGCCCCGGTGACGTGGGCGTTCGGCCGTGAGCTGCTGATCGACGGCGTCGGCCGGCCGTGCGGGGAAGGGGACGTGCACATTGCTCCGGTCAGTACCGATGTGCTGGGCGAGGTGCTGATCAGGCTTCAGGTCGGTTGCGACCAGGCGCTGTTCCGGTCCTCCGCGCCTCCACTGGTGGCCTTCCTGGACCGTACGGACAAGCTCGTGCCGCTGGGCCAGGAGGGCGCCCTGGCCGACTTCGACGCCCATCTGGAGGAGGCACTGGACCGCATTCTGGCCGAGGAGCAGAGCGCGGGCTGAAGCGTTACGGCAGGGTCGCCGAGCGCTCCACCATGCCGCGTGGACGCATGAAGTAACGCTTCTGCGTGGCGCCCTGTCCCGGACCGTTCAGCTCGGGCTCACCGCTTCCGGCGCCGGCCGCGGCCACCGCGTGCGGTCACGGGCAGCGCCGGGGCGTCCCCGCTGGCGCGGTCGGCCGAGACCACCAGGGCGGCGAGCGCGGTGGTGACCGGGACCGAGGCGACGAGACCGATCGAGCCCACCAGCGTGCGCACGATCTCCTCGGCCACCAGTTCGCTGTTGGCCACGGTCCCGACACTGCTCTGCGCGATCGAGAACAGCAGCAGCAACGGCAGCGCGGCACCGGCATAGGCGAGGACAAGGGTGTTGACCACGGAGGCGATGTGGTCGCGGCCGATACGGATGCCGGCCCGGTACAGCCCGCGCCAGCCCATTGACGGATTGGCCTCGTGCAGCTCCCAGACGGCTGACGTCTGGGTCACGGTCACGTCGTCCAGGACACCGAGCGAGCCGATGATGACGCCGGCCAGCAGCAGGCCGCTCATGTCGATCGACGGATACAGGCCATGGATCAGGCCGGTGTTGTCGTCCGTGTTGCCGGTCAGGGCGGCCCAGCCGATGAAGAGGGACCCGAGTGCACCGATCAGCGACAGGGAGATCAGCGTGCCGAGCACCGCCACCGACGTCCGCGCCGACAGGCCGTGGCACATGTACAGGGCGATCAGCATGATGGCGCTCGATCCGACCACTGCCACGAGCAGCGGGTTCGAACCCTGGAGGATCGCGGGCAGGATGAACAGGGTCAGCACCAGGAAGCTCACCGCCAGTGCGATGAGCGCCATGACGCCGCGGAGCCTGCCGACCACCACCACGGCGAGCGCGAAGATCCCCGCGAGCAGTGTCATGGGGAACTTGCGGTTCACATCCGCCACCGAGTACTGCAGGTCCTTCGGTGCCGAAGGCTCGTAGGCGACCACGACCTTCTCGCCCTGGTGCAACTGCCGGGTCTGGTCCGGCTGCACGATCTCGGTGAACGTACGGCCCTTGTCCTTGCCGGTGTCGACCCGGACGGTCGCCTTCTTGCAGCGTCCCTTCGCTTCCTGTTGCGCCGAGGCGCCCTCGGCGGTGGAGGTGTCGCCGGTCGGGGTGTCACCGGAGGCGTTCACCGACCGGCAGCTCACCTCGACGACCCTGGTGACCGTGGCCTGCTGTGTCTCCCGGTCGAAGCCGACGCCGGTGCGCTTGTGGGCCGGGGCTCCCCCGGGCCAGAGCACCAGCAGCCCGACGACGACCGCCGCGGTGAACGGGACCAGGATCGCGGCGATGACCTTGCGCAGGTGCTGGGAGACCGGGGCCGCGGGACCGTGGCTGTGGCTGTGGCTGTGGCCGTGCGCGTGACTGTGCCCGCGGCCGTGACCGCGGCCGTCGTCCCCACCGGATCCCCGCTCGGGACCCTGGTCGCCGCCGCTCCCGCCGAAGCCGGCTGCCTGCCCCGAGCCCTCTCGATGGTGCGGCTCGTGCGGCTGATAGGGGTACTGCTCCATCCTGGTCACCGCCCGATCATTGCAAGAACGGCGGGGGGCCCACTGTTCACCGCGCCACATATGACGCTAGCGTGGAGGCACCTTTGCACACGCGGGAGCTCGGAGCACCGGGCTGAGAGGGCGCTGACCTCCGTACACGCGATGTTTCACGTGGAACAGGCGATGTTCCGCAGGAAACGTCGGCAGACGGAAACCGCTGCGTCGACCGCCGAACCTGTTACCGGGTAATGCCGGCGTAGGGAGTAGGTCTCATGACCAACAAGGACGCACGCACGCCTGCCTCCGTTCAGGACGAGAAGTCCCAGGAGGCCGGGAAGTCCATCGGCTGGCACAAGGCGTACGTCGAGGGCTCGCGCCCCGACCTGCGCGTGCCGGTCCGCCAGGTGCACCTCACCAACGGGCAGTCGGTCACGCTGTACGACACGTCGGGCCCGTACACCGATCCACTCGTTGATACCGATGTCCGCAGGGGCCTGCCGCCGTTGCGGGAGAACTGGATCATCGCCCGCGGCGACACCGAGGAGTACGCGGGCCGTCCCGTCCGTCCCGAGGACGACGGCATCAAGCACACGTCGCCGCGTGGCGGGCTGCGCAATCTGGACGCGGTCTTCCCCGGACGGCCGCGTCAGCCGCGCCGGGGCCGCAGCGGAGAGGCCGTGACGCAGCTCGCGTACGCCCGTCGGGGCGAGATCACCCCGGAGATGGAGTACGTGGCCATCCGGGAGAACGTTTCTCCCGAGGTGGTCCGCGAGGAGCTCGCGGCAGGCCGGGCGGTACTGCCGGCCAACGTCAACCACCCGGAGATCGAGCCGATGATCATCGGCAAGCGGTTCCTGGT
Organism: Streptomyces sp. NPDC053069; assembly: GCF_044546895.1. Lineage (NCBI taxonomy): Bacteria > Bacillati > Actinomycetota > Actinomycetes > Kitasatosporales > Streptomycetaceae > Streptomyces > Streptomyces sp. NPDC053069. The sequence goes on from NZ_JBITZN010000004.1 coordinate 391,605, forward strand.
GAAGGTCAACGCCAACATCGGCAACTCCGCGGTGACCTCCTCCATCGAGGAGGAGGTGGAGAAGATGACCTGGGCGACCCGCTGGGGCGCCGACACGGTCATGGACCTCTCCACCGGCCGCAACATCCACACGACGCGTGAGTGGGTGCTGCGCAACTCCCCCGTCCCCATCGGCACGGTGCCGCTCTACCAGGCGCTGGAGAAGGTTGACGGCAGGGCCGAGGAACTGACCTGGGAGATCTACAAGGACACCGTCATCGAGCAGGCCGAGCAGGGCGTGGACTACATGACGGTCCACGCGGGCGTGCGGCTGCCGTACGTCCCGCTCACCGCCAACCGCAAGACGGGCATCGTCTCGCGCGGCGGCTCGATCATGGCCGCGTGGTGCCTGGCACACCACAAGGAGTCGTTCCTGTACGAGAACTTCGAGGAGCTGTGCGAGATCCTCGCCGCCTACGACGTCACGTACTCGCTGGGCGACGGTCTGCGGCCGGGCTCGATCGCGGACGCCAACGACGAGGCACAGTTCGCGGAATTGCGAACCCTCGGGGAACTCAACCGGATCGCCAGGCGTTTCAACGTACAGACGATGATCGAGGGCCCGGGACACGTCCCGATGCACAAGATCAAGGAGAACATCGACCTTCAGCAGGAGATCTGCGATGAAGCTCCGTTCTATACGCTCGGCCCGCTGACCACGGACATCGCGCCGGCGTACGACCACATCACCTCCGGCATCGGCGCTGCGATGATCGCCTGGTGGGGCACGGCGATGCTCTGCTACGTAACGCCCAAGGAGCACCTGGGCCTGCCCAACCGGGATGACGTCAAGACCGGCGTCATCACCTACAAGATCGCCGCGCACGCGGCCGATCTCGCCAAGGGACACCCGGGAGCCCAGGAGTGGGACGACGCGCTGTCCGACGCCCGCTTCGAGTTCCGGTGGGAGGACCAGTTCAACCTCGCTCTGGACCCGGACACGGCACGGGAGTTCCACGACGAGACCCTGCCGGCCGAGCCCGCCAAGACGGCCCACTTCTGCTCCATGTGCGGACCGAAGTTCTGCAGCATGAAGATCTCGCAGGACATCCGCCGCGAACACGGTGGCAACCGCGCCGAGATCGAGGAGGGCATGGCCCAGAAGTCGAAGGAGTTCGCGGCGAGCGGCAACAGGGTGTATCTGCCGATCGCCGACTGAGACAGGTGGGAGCAACTCGCCGCGCCGGGTCGCCCCTTGAGGCGTCCGGTGCGGCCGGGGGGCCGGCGGGAGTGCGGCTGACCGGGTGGTGAGGCCACACCGGTTGGCCGCTCCGTCCGCCCGGCCGGGCCCCCGCTTGAGAGCGCAAGCCGGGTTGTTCGGGTGCTGATGCGGGTCAGTCGGGCTGGTGCTCCGGGCCGCCGAAGTCCGGGCTCGTGTAGTCCGGGCTGGTGAAGCTCGGGCGGCCGGACTCGGTGCCGTCGTCGGGGCTGCTGAAGCCGGGGCGGTCGTACCCGAGGCGGGGCATGCGGCCGCTCGGGGCGGGCGGCGTCGTGCGGTGCAGTGCGGCCGGTCCGGGTTCGGCGAGTGCCTCACGCAGGAACGGCACGATGCCTCGCTCCAGCAGGGCGTCCCGCCAGGCCTCTCTGGCCCTGTCCAGCTCCCGGTGCGCCGCGTCCAGTGCCTGGGCCTGGGGCGAGCTGCCGTTGCGCAGGGCGGTGAGGAGCAGGCCGACAGCGGCGACGAGGGCCGAGGCCGCGGTCACCGCGCCGAACACCCAGCCGGCGGTGAGCATGGTCTGGGCGAAGGCCTGTCCGGGGCTGAGCGTCTTCAGGATGTAGCCGACGAGGAGGAAGATCGCCGCGGCGGTTCCGGAGAGGACGGGAGCCAGGACGGCGATGACCGCGATGGCGCCCGCACCGGTGCTCTCGGCGGCCTCGCCGAGGGTGGTGACGAGCCCCGCCGTGGCCGAAGTCGGGTCCGCGGCGGCCGAGTCGCCGGCGGCCGACGGGGTCATGGCCGGGTGGCGCAGTTCCTGGCGGACCTTCACATAGTGCTGGTATTCGGCCGCTGCTGCGGCCGTGATCAGGGCACTGGCGTTGAGTGCCATGGTGCGCAGTTGTTCGGGATTGAGTCGCTGTCCGACAGCGGCCAGTTCCGGTCGGTGTGGTGCGGAGCGCAGCGCCTCATTGAGGAGCCGCTCGAATTCCTGGCGGTCCTCGCTCTGCAGGTGCTGCGGAACGCTGTTCATGTGCATCCCCCGATGCTCCGTAGGGCTTGGGGCTCGCACGCCGGCGAGCCGTCGGGCAGAAACGGAGGGGAGCCTGCTACGGATAAGCCGATGGTAGAGCCGCGACGGCACACGGTGACAGGGGGTTGCCGGAAATTGCCCCCGGCGTGCGTGTGCTCTGCCTGGGGACGCCTGCCCGCAGGACGGTCAGATAGTCAGAGGGAGTTGCCGGACCAGTAGCTTTCCGGCCATGGTCACCCCGCCGTCCATCGCGATGGCGAGCCCGTCGGCGTAGACGTGCGGGTCCTCCACGACCGGGCCGGTGCCCTCCTCGCCGTCCTCGGAGCCGACCTCGCCGAGGAGGTAGGGAATCGGGCTGTGGCCATGAACGATACGAGTGCCGCCGTACGTATCGAGGAGGGAGCGCACGGCGTCGGCGCCGCCCTCGTCGCGGAAGGAGAAGCGCTTGGTGAACTTGCGGAACAGATCCCAGCACTCGTCCGCGTCATTGCGGGTGAGGGTCTCGCGGACGGTGTCGTTGACCGCCTCGATGGAGTCGCCGTAGTCGAGGTAGGCGGTGGTGTCCGAGTGCACGAGCAGATAGCCGTCGACCTCCTCGACGGCGTCGAGGCGGGCCATCCACTGCAGATGGTGGTCCTGGAGGCGGTCCATGTCGGTCTTCTGGCCGCCGTTGAGCAGCCAGGCCGCCTGGAAGGTGGCGGTCCCCGCACCGGAGTTGACGGGGGTGTCCCCGAACCGCTTGGCGCCGAGCAGCAGCAGTTCGTGGTTGCCCATGAGGGCCTTGCAGTAGCCGCCGGCCGCCGCGGCCTCGGCGGACAGCCGCATCACGAGGTCGATGACGCCGATGCCGTCGGGCCCGCGGTCGGTGAAGTCGCCGAGGAACCACAGCCGGGCGGTGCCGGCGCACCACTGGCCCGAGGCGTCGATCAGGCCCTGCTCCTGCAGGGCGGTCACCAGTTCGTCGAGGTATCCGTGGACGTCTCCGACGACGAACAGGGGTCCGGGCCCGGTCGCGGGCTGCGGGGCCGGGGCCGAGGGTGCCGGTTCGACGGGGACCTGGAGCGTCTGCGGCCGGTTGATGACGGGGAGGTCGCGCTGGGTGGGTGTGTAGCCGTCGGGGTACGCCTCGTCGACGGGCGGCACGGTGTCGCCCGGAGGGGCGGTGTGGACGTACGGACCGGTCTCGTGGACGTACGCAGGTACCCGGAAGTCGCGCAGCGTCGCCGTCCGCTCCACTTCGGGTCCCTGACCGGCCCCCTGAGTCATCAGACCCCTCCACCATCGCGCCGCAGCTGCACCGCTTCGGACTGCCTGGTCGCAGCGGTCCGCGGTGTCGTGGGCCCATCATAGGAATGCGCGTCGCGCCGTGTGATGACCCAGGGGTGGTGAATCGGAACAAGACTCCGGTTCACCGCGGCTTTCGCCCCGTTTGGGCAGGTGTTCGGCCGACTCCGCGCCGACCGAACACCCGGCTCGCCGGTCGCCGGCCCGCCCTGCCCCCTCCGTCGGCAGAGGGCGGTGCGGGGTGAGCGCCCCGCTTTCCGGCGCTATTTCCCGTCCGGTGACCGCGGCGGGCTGACCGTCGTGCGCGGCGGGCGCCGCTGGGAGGAGGTGCGCACGATCAGCTCGGTCGGTATCACCTGCTCGACCGGCTGGTTCGACTCCACACCCTCGATGGCGTCGATGAGGAGCTGGACCACCGCGGTGCCGATGCGGCGGGGTTTCAGGGAGAGCGTGGTGATGGGCGGCTCGGTGCTGGCGTACACCATGGACTCGCTGCAGCACACGAGCAGCAGGTCGTCGGGCACGCGGAGCCCGTAGCGGCGGGCGGCGGCCAGCAGGTCCGTGCCGTTGGGGTCGAACAGACCGTAGACCGCGTCGGGCCGGTCGGGGCGGGCGAGCAGCCGGTCGGCGGCGACGGCGCCCGCGCACGGGTCGTGCGCCGGGTAGGCCTCGTAGACGGGGTCCTGGCCGACGCGTTCGCACCAGCGCAGGTACGCGGTGGTCGACAGGTGGGTGTACGTGTCCGTCGTGGTGCCGGTGAGCAGGCCGATACGGCGGGCGCCGGCGGCGGCGAGGTGGTCGAGGATGCCGAGGACGGCGGCCTCGTGGTCGTTGTCGACCCAGGCGGTGACCGGCAGCGAGCCGGCCGGGCGGCCGTCGGAGACGACCGGCAGCCCCTGCCGGACCAGCTCGCTGACCACCGGGTCCTGGTCGGAGGGGTCGATGACGACCGTGCCGTCCAGGGCGACGTTGGACCACACGTCGTGGCGCGAGGTCGCGGGCAGGATCACGAGGGCGTAGCCGCGGGCGAGCGCGGCCGAGGTGGCGGCCCGGGCCATCTCGGCGAAGTACGCGAATTCGGTGAAGGTGAAAGGTTCATCCCCGTATGTCGTCACGGTCAGGCCGATGAGACCCGACTTGCCGGTACGGAGGGTGCGGGCGGCGGCCGAGGGGCGGTACCCCAGTCGGTCGGCGACCTCGCGGACATGGCGGCGGGTGGCATCCGGGAGCCTGCCCTTGCCGTTGAGAGCGTCGGAGACGGTCGTGATGGAGACCCCGGCGGCGGCGGCCACGTCTCTGATGCCCGCCCGGCCCGGCCGACTGCCTCGACGTGAGGTTTCCGCGCGGCTCACCTGGTGCTTCCCTGCTGCTGTCATGGCGAGCCGATAGTAGGGCTCATACGGTGGGGTAGTGCGGACGCATATGCACGCGTTGACAGGCACGTTTCTGCATGGTCGCTAAGGCACAACTGCCTTGGAAACAAAGGTAGTTAAACGATCCAGCGGTAGGACGTGTCTTGTCAACGCGCATGGGCCTGCCAAGGGTCCGATGTCTCGAAGAGGTCTCAACTCACCTGCACGGGGGATGCGCGCCACGGCGCGAGCCACCGGCGCATAGATATATGTATGGCGCGCCCCCTGAAACGTACGCCTTCGTACGGTGATGCCCGCGACGGCACCGGAGCGGATGCCGTTCGCGTATTGCCGGTCCGCACCTGTACGCACCGGAGCCGAATCCTCATAAGGTGAGGAGTATTGGAAGCCGGCGGCGTCGACGGTCCGCCGGTGATCGCGAGGAGGACTGCGGTGAGCGAGACGAGCCCCAAGCTGCGCGCCGAGCTGGAGGGTATCCCCACCTACAAGCCGGGCAAGCCCGCCGCGGCCGGCGGGCCGGTCGCCTACAAGCTGTCCTCCAACGAGAACCCGTATCCGCCGCTGCCCGGCGTGATGGAGAGCGTCACGGCGGCCGCCTGCAACTTCAACCGCTACCCGGACATGGCGTGCACGGGGCTGATGGAGGAACTGTCCGAACGCTTCGGCGTCCCGCTCTCCCACCTGGCCACCGGCACCGGCTCGGTGGGTGTCGCCCAGCAGCTCGTCCAGGCCACCAGCGGTCCCGGTGACGAGGTGATCTACGCCTGGCGGTCGTTCGAGGCGTACCCGATCATCACGCAGATCAGCGGCGCCCGGTCGGTGCAGGTGCCGCTCACGCCCGGTGATGTGCACGACCTGGACGCGATGGCGGACGCGATCACCGACCGGACGCATCTGATCTTCGTCTGCAACCCCAACAACCCGACCGGCACGGTGGTGCGGCGGGCCGAGCTGGAGCGGTTCCTCGACCGGGTGCCCGGCGATGTCCTGGTGGTGCTGGACGAGGCGTACCGCGAGTTCATCCGCGACCCGGAGGTGCCCGACGGCGTCGAGCTGTACCGGAACCGGCCCAACGTCTGCGTTCTGCGTACCTTCTCCAAGGCCTACGGGCTCGCCGGGCTGCGCGTCGGTTTCGCGATCGCCCATGAGCCGGTCGCGGCGGCGCTGCGCAAGACGGCGGTGCCCTTCGGGGTCAGCCAGCTCGCCCAGGAAGCGGCGATCGCCTCACTGCGGGCCGAGGACGAGTTGCTCGGCCGGGTCGGCTCCCTTGTGTGCGAGCGCAAGCGCGTGGTCGACGCACTGCGCGCCCAGGGCTGGACGGTGCCGGAGACGCAGGCGAACTTCGTCTGGCTGCGGCTGGGGGAGCGTACGGTCGCGTTCGCGCAGGCCTGTGAGCAGCATGGCGTGGTCGTCCGGCCGTTCCCGGGCGAGGGTGTGCGGGTGACGGTCGGAGAGACCGAGGCGAACGACATCTTCGTGAAGGCGGCGGAGGCGTTCCGCAAGGAGCTGTAGTCCGAGTTCGGCTCTACTCGTTGATCAGTTCCACACGGATGGGGTCGCCGTCTCGTACGGTCGCCAGGATGCCGGCGTCCCCGTCCAGGCTGCCGAGGACATTGCACGGACTCGCGAGGCGGCACTCTCCCTCGAACTTCGTTCGGGGGGACCCCCAGCCTTGCGAGATCGGTGTGGGCCCGTAGGGGAGGGCGAGCGCGTCGCCGTCCGTCCAGAAGGCCACCGTGCCCGGCGCTACAACCTGCCGGGCGTCCGTTTCACGTGAAACAGAGACTCCTGTGTCGAAATAGACCTCCTCGCCCCATGTGCAGGCGCTGGAGGTGAGTGGCAGCGCCTTGGTGAGGGCCTGCGCGGTCGGTGTGTCTGCGTCGAGGGTCGCGGTGATGTTTCCCGCGGGCCAGGAGATGCGTATCTGCATGGCGCGCAATTCAACAAGATGTTGAAGTCGCTGCCAAGGCCTTGACGCGAAGGCGAAGGGGGGACCCCCTGTTTGTTGCCGAAAATCAGTGCGTCATAATGGCTTGTGAATGTGAACGCGTTCACAAGCGCGTCCCGATTGCCCTGTATATGCGCGATAAACAGGGCAAACCGCCGCTGTACCACGGCGTAGTAAGGAGAGTGACGACGTGGACCTGGCTCTGGCGCCGGAGACACTGGCGCGCTGGCAGTTCGGCATCACCACCGTCTACCACTTCCTGTTCGTCCCGCTGACCATCTCCCTGGCCGCCCTCACGGCCGGGCTGCAGACGGCCTGGGTGCGCACGGAGAAGGAGAAGTACCTCAGGGCGACGAAGTTCTGGGGCAAGCTCTTCCTGATCAACATCGCCATGGGCGTGGTCACCGGCATCGTGCAGGAGTTCCAGTTCGGCATGAACTGGTCCGACTACTCCCGCTTCGTCGGTGACATCTTCGGCGCGCCGCTCGCCTTCGAGGCGCTGATCGCGTTCTTCTTCGAGTCCACCTTCATAGGCCTGTGGATCTTCGGCTGGGACAAGCTCCCGAAGAAGATCCACCTGGCCTGCATATGGATGGTCTCGATCGGCACGATCCTGTCGGCGTACTTCATCCTCGCCGCCAACTCGTGGATGCAGCACCCGGTCGGCTACAAGATCGACAAGGCGAAGGGGCGCGCCGAGCTGACCGACTTCTGGGCCGTGCTGACCCAGAACACCGCGCTCAGCCAGGCCTTCCACACCCTGTCCGCGGCCTTCCTGACCGGTGGAGCCTTCATGGTGGGCATCGCCGCGTACCACCTGGCTCGCAAGAAGCACATCCGCGAGATGAAGACCTCGCTGCGGCTCGGTCTGGTCACCGTGGTCATCGCCGGTCTGCTCACCGCGATCAGCGGTGACACCCTCGGCAAGGTCATGTTCAAGCAGCAGCCCATGAAGATGGCCGCCGCCGAGGCGCTCTGGGACGGCCAGAAACCGGCGCCGTTCTCGATCTTCGCCTACGGCGACGTGGAGAAGGGCCACAACAGCGTCGCGATCGAGATTCCGGGCCTGCTGTCCTTCCTCGCCGACGACGACTTCACCTCGTACGTCCCCGGCATCAACGACGTCAACAAGGCCGAACAGCAGAAGTTCGGGCCGGGTGACTACCGGCCCAACATCCCGGTCGCCTTCTGGGGCTTCCGTTGGATGATCGGCTTCGGCATGGCCTCCTTCGCCATCGGCCTGGCCGGACTGTGGCTGACCCGCAAGAAGTTCATGCTGCCGCAGCATCTGCGGGTCGGTGAGGACGAGGTGCCGCATCTGGTGCTGTTCAAGAACAAGGCGCTGAGCCCGGAGCTGACGCCCTGGTACTGGCGCATCGCGACCTGGACGCTGGCCTTCCCACTGATCGCCAACTCGTGGGGCTGGATCTTCACCGAGATGGGTCGTCAGCCGTGGGTCGTCTACGGCGTCCTGCAGACCCGGCACGCGGTCTCCCCCGGTGTCTCCCAGGGCGAGGTCCTCACCTCGATGATCGTCTTCACCTCGCTGTACGCGATCCTCGCCGTCGTCGAGGTCAAGCTGCTCGCGAAGTACGTCAAGGCCGGCCCGCCCGAACTGACCGAGGCCGACCTCAACCCGCCCACGAAGATCGGCGGCGACACACGTGACGCCGACAAGCCGATGGCCTTCTCGTACTAGGCCGGGGGAACAGTCATGGAACTTCACGACGTCTGGTTCGTCCTCATCGCCGTCCTGTGGACCGGCTACTTCTTCCTGGAGGGGTTCGACTTCGGAGTCGGCATCCTCACCAAGCTGCTGGCCCGCAACCGGCCGGAGCGGCGGGTGCTGATCAACACCATCGGACCCGTCTGGGACGGCAATGAGGTGTGGCTGCTCACGGCCGGCGGCGCGACCTTCGCCGCGTTCCCGGAGTGGTACGCCACCCTCTTCTCCGGTTTCTACCTGCCGCTGCTGATCATCCTGGTCTGCCTGATCGTCCGGGGTGTCGCCTTCGAGTACCGGGCGAAGCGTCCAGAGGAGAACTGGCAGCGCAACTGGGAGACAGCGGTCTTCTGGACCTCGCTGATCCCGGCGTTCCTGTGGGGCGTGGCCTTCGGGAACATCGTGCGGGGCGTGAAGATCGACCAGCACTTCGAGTACGTCGGCACCGTCGGGGACCTGCTCAACCCCTACGCCCTGCTCGGCGGTCTGGTGACGCTCACGCTGTTCACCTTCCACGGAGCGGTCTTCACCGCGCTCAAGACCGTCGGTGACATCCGGGTGCGGGCGCGCAAGCTGGCTCTGCGGGTCGGTCTCGTCACGGCCGTCGTGGCGCTCGGCTTCCTGCTGTGGACGCAGGCCGACAGCGGTGACGGCAAGAGCCTGGTGGCCCTCGCTGTGGCGGTCGCCGCTCTGGTGGCTGCTCTGGTGGCCAATCAACTCGGCCGTGAGGGCTGGGCGTTCGCGCTGTCCGGAGTCACCATCGTGGCCGCCGTGGCGATGCTCTTCCTCTCGCTCTTCCCGAACGTCATGCCCTCCACGCTCAACGGGAACTGGAGCCTGACGGTCAGCAATGCCTCGTCGAGCCCGTACACCCTGAAGATCATGACGTGGCTGGCGGCCGTCGCCACGCCGCTCGTCCTGCTTTACCAAGGCTGGACCTACTGGGTGTTCCGCAAGCGGATCGGCACACAGCACATCGCTCCCGACGCCGCACACTGAGTCCGCCGAGGGTGTGTTTCACGTGAAACACACCCTCTGGACCGAAGGATGCGTTTCACGTGAAACCAATCGATCCCCGTCTTCTGCGCTACGCCCGCGCCACCCGGCGCTTCCTGGTGGCGGTGGTCGGCCTGGGAGTCGTCGGTGCGGGGCTGGTCATCGCTCAGGCGATGCTCATCGCCGAGGTCGTCGTCGGAGCGTTCCAGCGGGGGGAGTCCGTCGCCGGACTGCGTACTCCCCTGCTGCTGTTGGCGGCCGTGGCCGTGGGGCGGTCGGTTGTCGCCTGGCTCACCGAGCTCGCCGCCCACCGGGCGAGCGCGGCGGTGAAGTCCCAACTGCGGGGACGGCTTCTCGACCGGGCGGCGGCGCTCGGTCCCGGGTGGCTGGCCGGGCAGCGCACCGGTTCGCTGGTCACACTGGCCACGCGCGGGGCCGACGCCCTCGATGACTACTTCTCGCGTTATCTGCCGCAGTTGGGGCTTGCGGTGGTGGTACCGGTGGCGGTGCTGGCGCGGATCGTCACCGAGGACTGGGTGTCGGCAGCGATCATCGTCGGCACCCTGCCCCTCATCCCGCTCTTCATGATGCTGATCGGCTCGGCCACCCAGTCCCGGATGGACCGTCAGTGGCGCGCGCTGTCGCGGCTCTCCGGGCACTTCCTGGACGTGGTCGCCGGACTGCCCACGCTGAAGGTCTTCGGCCGGGCCAAGGCACAGGCCGAGTCCATCCGCCGGATCACTGGCGAGTACCGCGAGGCCACCCTGCGGACCCTGCGGATCGCCTTCCTCTCGTCCTTCGCGTTGGAGTTGCTGGCCACGCTGTCGGTCGCCCTGGTCGCGGTGACGATCGGCATGCGGCTCGTACACGGCGAGATGGACCTGTACATCGGCCTGGTGATCCTGGTGCTGGCGCCCGAGGCCTATCTGCCGCTGCGTCAGGTAGGCGCGCAGTATCACGCGGCGGCGGAGGGGCTGGCCGCTGCGGAGGAGATCTTCAGTGTGCTGGAGACGCCGGTTCCGGCGTCGGGTACCGGTGCGGTCCCTGCGGGCGCGGTGGTCTTCGACGGGGTCACCGTGCGCTACCCCGGGCGTTCCCTGGACGCCGTGAGCGAGGTGTCGTTCCGTGTCGAGTCCGGCGAGACGGTTGCGCTGGTGGGGCCGAGCGGGGCGGGCAAGTCGACGCTGTTGAACGTGCTGCTCGGGTTCGTCCAGCCGAGCGAGGGACGGGTGCGGATCGGGGGAGCGGATCTCGCGGACCTCGATCTGCAGGAGTGGCGGTCGCGGATCGCATGGGTGCCGCAGCGGCCGCATCTGTATGCCGGGACCATCGCGGAGAACGTGCGGTTGGCCCGGCCGGATGCGGACGACCGTGCCGTACGCGGGGCGCTGCGGGATGCGGGTGCGCTGGAGTTCGTGGACGCGCTGCCCGACGGGGCCGAGACGGTGCTCGGCGAGGACGGGACCGGGCTGTCGGCGGGGCAGCGCCAGCGGTTGGCTCTGGCTCGGGCCTTTCTTGCGGATCGGCCAGTGCTGTTGCTGGATGAGCCGACCGCTGCGCTGGACGGGGCGACGGAGGGGGAGATTGTCGCGGCGGTGCGGCGGCTTGCTGTCGGGCGCACGGTGCTGCTTGTTGTGCATCGGCCGGCGTTGTTGGCGGTGGCCGATCGGGTGGTGCGGCTGGGGGATGCGGAGCCGGTGGCGTACCGGTGCGACGGTGAGACTCCCAGGGGGCTCCACCCCCTGGACCCCCGGCCTCGCCCACCTGCCACCCGACTCGGTCGGCTGGACAGTGACACCTCGGTCTCTCGGTCCGGCCGGGTCGGGAGTGGGGCGGGGGATGGGGATTCGGGGCGTCCGCGGCGTCCGCGGGGTGTGCTGGGGTGGGTGCGGGGGCTCGGCGGGGCCCGGCGGGGGCGGTTGGTGCTGGCGCTGGTGTTGGGGTGTCTGGCGCTCGGTAGTGCAGTGGGGCTGATGGCGACCTCCGGGTGGCTCATCTCGCGGGCCTCGCAACACCCTCCGGTGCTGTATCTGATGGTGGCCGTGACGGCCACGCGGGCCTTCGGGATCGGGCGGGCCGTCTTCCGGTACGCCGAGCGGCTGGTGTCGCACGACGCCGTGCTGCGGATGCTGGCCGACACCCGCGTCGCCGTGTACCGGCGTCTGGAGCGGCTGGCACCTGCCGGACTGCGGACCGTCCGTCGCGGCGATCTGCTGACCCGGCTGGTCGCGGACGTCGATGCGCTCCAGGACTACTGGCTGCGCTGGCTGCTGCCCGCGTCGGTCGCCGTCGCCGTGTCGGCTGTCTCCGTCGGTTTCACGGCCTGGCTGCTGCCCGAGGCCGGTGCCGCCCTCGCGGCGGGCCTCGTGGCGGCCGGCGTCGGTGTCCCGCTCGTCACCGCGACCGTGGCCCGGCGGACCGAGCGACGGCTGGCCCCTGCCCGGGGAGTCCTCGCCACCCGCGTCACCGACCTGTTCACCGGCACCGCCGAGCTGACCGTCGCCGGTGCGCTGCCCGCCCGTACGGACGCGGCCCGGCGAGCCGACGGCACCCTCACCCGGATCGCCTCGCGTGCCGCCGCCGTGACGGCGCTCGGCGACGGGCTCACCGCGCTGATCTCGGGTCTGACCGTCACGGCGACCGCGCTGTTCGGCGCCCAGGCGGTGGCCGGGGGCCGGCTCCACGGCGTGGCGATGGCCGTGGTCGTCCTCACTCCGCTGGCCGCCTTCGAGGCCGTACTGGGGCTGCCGCTCGCCGTGCGCTACCGGCAGCGGGTGCGGCGGAGCGCCGACCGTGTCCACGAGGTGCTGGATGCCCCGGAGCCCGTGCGTGAGCCCGAACGGCCCCGGCAGGCGCCCGCCTCGCCCTTCCCTCTGGTGGTCAAGGGGCTGGCCGCACGGTATGAGGGGCAGCGGCGGGAAGCGCTGGCCGGCTTCGACCTCACCCTGGAGGAGGGCCGGCGGATCGCGGTGGTCGGGGCGTCGGGTTCCGGCAAGACGACGCTCGCCCAGGTGCTGCTGCGCTTCCTCGATCCACGGGAGGGCTCCTACACGCTCGCCGGTGTGGACGCCCATGCGCTGGCCGGTGACGACGTGCGGCGGCTTGTCGGACTGTGTGCGCAGGACGCGCATATCTTCGGCAGCTCGGTGCGCGAGAACCTGCTGCTGGCCAGGAAGGACGCCACCGAGGCCGAGCTGCGCCGGGCGCTGGACCGGGCCCGCTTGCTGGACTGGGCGGACGGGCTGCCCGACGGCCTGGACACGCTCGTCGGCGAGCACGGAGCGCGGCTGTCCGGCGGCCAGCGGCAGCGGCTGGCACTGGCCCGTGCCCTGCTGGCCGACTTCCCCGTCCTGGTCCTCGACGAGCCCGCCGAGCACCTGGACCTGCCGACGGCCGACGCACTGACCGCCGATCTGCTGGCCGCCACGGAGGGCCGTACGACGCTGCTGATCACCCACCGGCTGGCCGGCCTGGAGGCGGTGGACGAGGTGATCGTCCTCGACGCGGGCCGGGTGGTGCAGCGGGGCACCTATGCGCAGCTGCTCGCGACCGACGGCCCGCTGCGGGCGTTGGCACGGTGGGAGGCGGAGGCGGAGTCGTTGGTGGGGGCGGGTTGAGTCGCTCGACGGGACCGGCCCGGTCAGAAGCTTTCCGCGAGCAGTTGTTCGATGACGACCGCGACACCGTCCTCGTTGTTGGCGACCGTACGGCCCGACGCGGCGGCGATGACGTCCGGGTGGGCGTTGCCCATGGCGTACGAGTGGCCGGCCCAGTTCAGCATCTCGACGTCGTTGGGCATGTCGCCGAAGGCGACGACCTCCTCGTGCGAGATGCCGCGCTCGGCGCAGCACAGGGCGAGTGTGCTGGCCTTGGAAACGTCGGGACCGCTCAGTTCGAGCAGGGCGCTGGGACTGGAGCGGGTGACGTTGGCGCGGTTGCCGATCGCGAGCCGGGCGAGGGTGAGGAAGGCGTCCGGGTCGAGGTCCGGGTGGTAGGCCAGGATCTTGAGCACGGGCTGGTCGGCGTCCGGGCCGTGAGGGGCGAGGAGTTGCTCGGCGGGCAGGAGGTTGTCCGGTATCTCCATGTGCAGCTTGGGATAGTCCGGCTCCTGGTGGAAGCCGTAGGTCTGCTCGACCGCGAACACCGTGCCGGGTGCCGCCTGGCGCAGCAGTCGTACGGCGTCCAGGGCGTTCTCGCGGGCCAGTTCGCGCACCTTCACGAAGCGGTGCGCGCCGGGGCCGCCGTGCAGGTCGACCACGGCGGCGCCGTTGCCGCAGATCGCCAGGCCGTGGCCGTGGACGTGGTCGCTGACGACGTCCATCCAGCGGGCCGGGCGGCCGGTGACGAAGAAGACCTCGATGCCCGCCTCCTCCGCGGCCGCCAGCGCGGCGACCGTGCGGGGCGAGACCGACTTGTCGTCGCGCAGCAGTGTGCCGTCGAGGTCGGTGGCGATCAGCCGCGGACGTACGGCGGCGGACGGGGTTCCGGGCTGTCTGGTCGCTGAGGTCACCCGGCCATTCTCACGCATATGCCAGCACGGCCGTGCGGGACTGCGCACAGATGAGACACAGATGACCCTCAGCGCCCGTCGGTCCAGACGTTCGGTCGGCCACGGCTCGGCGTCCGACGCCGTAAGCCCCCGCTCCCGTAAGCCCCGGCTCCCGTCCGGCGTCCGCCAGTTCGGACGCCCGAAGCCCCGGCTCCGGGCCGACGTTCGCAAGCCCAGACGCCCGAAGCCCCGGTCCCGTCAGCTCAGCTGAGCCACGGCCTCCATCGCGATCTGCTCGAAGACCTTCTCGTCCGCGGCGAAGTCGGAGTCCGGGATGGGCCAGTGGATCACGATCTCGGTGAAGCCCAGCTCCTGGTGGCGGCCGGCGAAGTCCACGAAGGCGTCCAGGGACTGCAGCGGCCGGGCGCGGTCCGGAGTGAAGCCGGTGAGCAGGATCTTCTCCAGGCCGGCCGGGTCCCGCCCGGCGTCCGCGCAGGCCTCGGACAGCTTGGTGATCTGCCCGCGCAGGGCTTCGACGGACTGCTCCGGGGTGCCGGACTCGTACAGCTTCGGATCGCCGGTGGTCACCCAGGCCTGCCCGTGCCGCGCGGCGAGCCTCAGGCCGCGCGGGCCGGTGGCCGCCACCGCGAACGGGAGCCGGGGCCGCTGCACACAGCCCGGGATGTTTCGCGCCTCGTGCGCCGAGTAGAAGCGGCCCTCGTGCGTCACCGCGTCCTCGGTGAGCAGCCGGTCCAGCAGCGGCACGAACTCGGCGAGCCGGTCGGCGCGCTCGCGCGGGCTCCACGGTTCCTGGCCCAGCGCGGTGGCGTCGAAACCGGTGCCGCCGGCGCCGATGCCGAGGGTGATCCGGCCGCCGGAGATGTCGTCGAGGGAGATCAGCTCCTTGGCAAGGGTCACCGGGTGCCGGAAGTTCGGCGAGGTCACCAGCGTGCCGAGACGCAGCCGCTCGGTGACGCCGGCGGCGGCCGTCAGGGTCGGGATCGCGCCGAACCAGGGCCCGTCACGGAAGCTGCGCCAGGACAGGTGGTCGTAGGTGTACGCGGTGTGGAAGCCGAGCTGCTCGGCCCGCACCCAGGCCGAACGGCCGCCTTCGCTCCAGCGGCGGTACGGCAGGATCACGGTGCTCAGGCGCAGAGTCATGCGTTCGAGAGTAAGCGGCCCCACGGACAAGGGACCAAACGGTCACCGAGCGCATGTGCTCAGCCACACAACGAGCAGGACCATGCCTGGAAGCCGACGACTGGTCCGTACCGCCGATCACAGCCGTGAGCCGGTATCCCGTGTCAGTGGGGTCCCGGAAAGCGCAGGTAGCGCGGGGGTACGGCCCTCGTCAGCCAGACCCCGTTGGCGCTGACGCGGAAGACGTGGCCGTCGCGGTGCATGGCGCCGGCGTCGATCACGAGCACCACGGGGCGGCCGCGGCGGGCGCCGACCCGGGTGGCGGTCTCACGGTCGGCGGAGAGGTGGACGTCGTGTCTGCTCATCGGCCTGAGGCCGGTGGCGCGGATCGCGTCCAGGTTCCGGGCGACGGTCCCGTGGTAGAGGTACGGCGGTGGGGTGGCCGGGGGCAGGCCGAGGTCCACGTCGATGCTGTGGCCCTGGCTGGCCCGGATCCTGGTGCCCTCGATCGCGAAGCGCTGCTTGTCGTTGGTGGCCACGACATGGTCCAGTTCCTCACGTGTGAACCGGAAGCCGTGTGCGGCGGCCGCGGCGATCAACGTGTCGATCTCCACCCAGCCGCCCGGGTCGAGCGTGAGCCCGATTCCCTCCGGCTGGTGGCGCAGGTGCCTGGAGAGGTACTTCGACACCTTCACGGTGCGTCTTTCGTCGTATGGCCCGTTCATACGACCAGCGTGCGGGAGAGGCGTGAATCACGCAGATTTTTTTCTTCATGGGTTTGATCCACAACCAAGTGGAGTTATCCACAAGCGAATTGGAGAATCTGTGGACAAGTGATGCACCTTTTAGGATGGTTCGCCAACTTCCCTGTCCTTACGAAGCCTGTGGCGAACCCGTCCAACGTGCGTGCCATCACCTCGCGTTCGGCTGCCAGCGCGATGAAGTCGGAAACGTGTGTGCGCCCAACGAGCCCTTCCACGGCATCGATCGTCCTGGCCGGAAGGGAGACGGAACGGGCGTAGGGCTGCTCTTCCGGGGGCTGCTGTGCGCCGAGACGCGTCCGCAGATGCCGGGTCGCCAATGCACGCATGGCGCAAGCCAGTTCGGCGTCCATCGTCTGCTGGGCCAGCGGGCGCAGCCGGCGCACGAGCGAGGCGGCCTCCGCCGCGTGCGCGTCCGTGCGGCGCTCGGGATCGTCCAGGTAGCGGGCGAAGACGTACTCGGTGGTGAACTCCAGGAAACGGGCGGCGATGTGCTCGACCTGGCCCCTCAACTCCCGTAGATGACCCGAGATCGCGGAGAGCGGCACCCCGGCCGCGTGCAACTCCACGGCCACGGCCAGCTCTTGGGGGCTCGGTACGAGGAACGCGTCGGGGTCACCGTCGATCCGCTCCAGCACACCGAGTTCGACGGCTTCGCTCACCGCGTCGTCGTCGGGTCTGCCCCCGAAGCGCGCGTCCAGTTCGGCCCGCGTGAGACGGTCGGGGCGCTCGTCCGTCCATGGCCCCTCCACCTCGGCGACCAGGCCGAGCACCCCGCCCAGACCGCGGCCGGTGTCCCAGGCGTCCAGCAGCTCCTTGATCGAGGCCAGCGTGTAGCCGCGGTCGAGGAGATGGGCGATCTGGTGGAGCCGGGTGACATGCGCCTCGGAGTAGACGTTGGCCCGGCCCCGGCGCTCGGGCCGGGGGAGCAGACCGCGGTCCTGGTAGGCACGGATGGTCCGGACCGTGGTGGCGGTGTGGTGGGCGAGGTCCTCGATGCGGTAGGTCCGCTGGGGCGGCGGGTCGGTCATGTCACAGCCTCGGCTCCACGCGCGCGACCCGCCGCAACACCACCGGCAGGAAACGGGACATGAGGTGGGCGCCGCGGGCCTCCGGGGTCACCGGGACGACCGCCCGGTTGCGGGCCACCGCGTCCAGGATCGCCTCGGCCACCTTCTCCGGCGGGTAGTTGCGCATGCCGTACAGCCGGGCCGACTTCCTCTGGCGGCGGCGCTCCTCCGTCTCGTCCACACCGGCGAAGCGAGCCGTGGCGGTGATGTTGGTATTGACGAAACCCGGGCAGATCGCCGTGACACCGATGCCCTGACCGGCGAGTTCGGCGCGCAGGCACTCGGAGAGCATCAGCACCGCCGCCTTGGAGGTGCTGTAGGCGGGCAGGGCCCGGGAGGGCTGGAAGGCCGCCGCCGAGGCGATGTTGACGATGTGGCCGCCCTGGCCGCGCTCGGCCATCCGCCCGCCGAACAGCCGGCAGCCGTGGATCACGCCCCACAGGTTCACGTCGAGGACCCTGCGCCAGTCGTCGGACGTGGTGGCGAAGAACGAGCCCGACAGGCCGATGCCCGCGTTGTTGACCAGCACATCGGGCACGCCGTACGCGCGGTGCACTTTCTCGGCGAGCTTCTCCATCGCCTGCTCGTCGGAGACGTCGGCCGTCTCGGCCCACGCCTCGGGCGCGCCGACCAGCCGGGACAGCTCGGCGGTGCGTGCCGCGGCCTCGGTGTCGCGGTCGACGGCCACCACGCGCGCGCCGGCCTCCGCGAACGCGAACGCCGTGGCCCGGCCGATGCCGCTGCCCGCGCCGGTGACCAGAACCAACTGGCCGCCGAACCGTTCGGCATGGCGGCCGGTGGCCTTCGGCTCCGGGCGGCCGCCTTCCACGGACAGGACGAATTCCCCGACCCAGGAGGCGAGCTGATCGGGCCGGGTGCGCGGGATCCAGTGCTTGGCCGGGAGCGTACGGCGGGTCAGCTGGGGCACCCACTGCTCCAGGTCGTCGTAGAGACGCTCGGAGAGGAACACGTCCCCCTGGGGCGTGATGAGCTGCACGGGCGCGTGCGCGTATGCGTCGGGGCGGGGCCTCCTCAGCCGGGCGCGGACGTTGTCGCGGTACAGCCAGGCGCCGTGCGCCGCGTCGGTGGGCAGCGAGGAGGTCGGATAGCCGCCGCCGGGCACCTTCTCGACCCGCTGGAGGATCTTCGGCCAGCGCTTGCCGAGCGGACCGCGCCAGGCCAGCTCGGGCAGGACCGGCGTGTGCAGCAGGTACACGTACCAGGACTTGGCTCCCTGGCCGAGGAGCTGGCCCACCCGGCGGGGCGTCGGGCGCTTCACGCGCGCGTTGATCCAGTGCCCGAAGTGGTCCAGGGACGGCCCGGACATCGACGTGAAGGAGGCGATACGGCCCTCGGTGCGGCCCACCGTCACGAACTCCCAGGACTGCACCGACCCCCAGTCGTGACCGACCAGGTGGACCGGGCGGTCCGGGCTGACCGCGTCCACGACGGCCAGGAAGTCATCGGTGAGCTTGGCCAGCGTGAAGCCGCCGCGCAGCGGCTGGGGGGCCGTCGAGCGGCCGTGGCCCCGGACGTCGTACAGCACCACGTGGAAGCGGTCGGCGAGGCGGACGGCGACCTCCGACCAGACCTCCTTGCTGTCCGGGTAGCCGTGCACCAGTACCACCGTCGGCTGCTCCGGGTCGCCCAGCTCGGCCACGCACAGCTCGACCCCACCGGTCCGTACCCAGCGCTCGCGCGCGCCCTGCAGTGTCACTTGTCCTCCGCCCAGCGCCGCACGTGCGGCAGATCGTCGTCCAGCCAGAAGGCGCTCTCCTCGGGGTCCGCCGAGTCCGTGACCACCAGGATCTCCTCGAACTTCGCGCCCGTCCCCCGGAAGCCGAGGTGTGGTTCCACCGCCCACAGGCCCGGCTGCGGCGGATGGTCCGAGAAGCGGTACGGCGACCACAGCGGCGACCAGCCCTCGCGGTGGCCGTGCAGCGCGTCGGCGGCCAGGCCCTTCAGGGACTGCGTACCGAACCCGAAGAGGTGGGGGGAGAAGCGGCGCTGCTTCACGCGGTCCACCTTGTGGGCGATCACGCCGAAGGGGTACGCGCGATGCCGGTTGGCACAGCCCTGGCGGACCATGAGACGGTCCACGTCCTCGTAGATCTCGCGCAGCGGACGCCGCTCGCGCACCTCGCGCAGGATCAGCTCGCGATGGGCTTCCAGGTCGGCCATCAGCCGGTTCTGCACCGGGTTGACGCCGAGCGAGCCCGAGTAGCCGATGTCCGCCGTGCATCCCTCGTACACCGGCGCCATGTCCAGGATGAACGGCATCCCGGGCTCCAGGGCGCGGTCAGTGGGGAAGAACTGCAGCGGGATGCGGAAGTTCACGAACGCCGTGCGGTCGCCGAACCAGGCGAAGGGCAGGTGGAACCAGTCCCGCACCCCGCGCTCGCGCAGCCATTCGCGCTGCATCCGCGCCGCCTCGCGTTCGGTCACACCTGGCTCCAGCCGCGCCGCGACCGCCTCCGCGCACTCGTAGGCGAGGCGCTGCACCCGCCTGAACCCTCCCAGTTCCACGGAGAGTTCGCTGCTCACTGTCGTCGTCATGCCGCCCCGTCCCGTCGTGCCGTCGACTCGTCCAGCCGACCGCGGTACGCGTCCGTAACTTGACACTGGTGAATGTGACAGTTGTTAGAGGCGGCGTCAATAGGAGGGTCGGCGGCCTGTGGACAACTCGCGGTAACCCTGAGGCAGGGCATCCCCTAGGGCCCCGTAATACCTGGGTCTGACGCGAAGACGGCTCTGAGGTCTGACGCCCGGCGTGGCCCGGGTCACTACCGTCGTAGGCGTGACTGTGATCGCGACCGAAAGCCTGAGCAAGCGGTTCCCCCGGGTGACCGCGCTCGACCGGCTGTCCGTGGACATCGGGCCCGGTGTGACCGGACTCGTCGGAGCCAACGGCGCCGGCAAGTCCACCCTGATCAAGATCCTGCTGGGTCTGTCCCCCGCGAGCGAGGGCCGCGCCGAGGTGCTCGGCCTGGACGTCGCCACCAAGGGCGGCGCCATCCGCGAGCGCGTCGGCTACATGCCGGAGCACGACTGCCTGCCGCCCGACGTCTCGGCCACCGAGTTCGTCGTGCACATGGCGCGCATGGCCGGCCTGCCGCCCACCGCCGCCCGCGAACGCACCGCGGACACGCTGCGCCACGTCGGCCTGTACGAGGAGCGCTACCGCCCCATCGGCGGCTACTCGACCGGCATGAAGCAGCGCGTGAAGCTCGCCCAGGCGCTGGTGCACGACCCGCAGCTGGTGTTCCTGGACGAGCCGACCAACGGCCTCGACCCGGTCGGCCGGGACGAGATGCTCGGCCTGATCCGCCGCATCCACACCGAGTTCGGGATCTCGGTGCTGGTCACCTCCCACCTCCTCGGCGAACTGGAACGCACCTGCGACCACGTCGTCGTCATCGACGGCGGCACACTGCTGCGCTCCAGCTCCACCACCGATTTCACCCAGACCACGACCACCCTCGCGATCGAGGTCACCGACAGCGACACCCACCCCGACGGCACCCGCGCGGTCCGCGACGCGCTCCACGCGCGCGGGGTGGACACCCACGCCGAGGGTGCGGGGCTGCCCGGTGCCGGACACATCCTGCTGCTGACCGCCCAGGGCGAGGAGACCTACGACCTGGTCCGGGACGTCGTCGCCGACCTCGGGCTCGGCCTCGTCCGCATGGAGCAGCGCCGGCACCACATCTCCGAGGTGTTCACCAGCCAGGACGAGCAGAACAGCAACGACGAGCAGCGGAAGGAGGCCGTCGGCCATGGCGGTTGAGCACCCCGTGCAGCCCCTGACCTCGCCCGCGGGCGACCAGACCCGCATCCACGACATCGGCTACCGCGGCTACGACGGCCCCCGCCTCGGCCGCGCCTACGCCCGCCGCTCGCTGTACTCGCAGTCCCTGCGCGGCGCCTACGGCCTCGGCCGCTCGGCCAAGACCAAGGTGCTGCCGATGCTGCTGTTCGCGGTGATGTGCGTGCCCGCGGCCATCATGGTGGCCGTCGCGGTCGCCACCAAGGCGCACGAACTGCCGGTGGCCTACACCCGTTACGCGATCATGATGCAGGCCGTGATCAGTCTGTACGTCGCCGCACAGGCACCCCAGGCCGTCTCCCGCGACCTGCGCTTCAAGACCGTGCCGCTGTACTTCTCACGGCCCATCGAAACCGCCGACTACGTCCGCGCCAAGTTCGCCGCGCTCGCCTCGGCGATCTTCGTCCTCACCGCCGCTCCCCTGCTCGTGATGTACGTGGGCGCGCTGCTGTCCAAGCTGGGCTTCGCCCACCAGACGAAGGAATTCGCCGAGGGACTGGTCTCCGTGGCCCTGCTCTCCCTGCTCTTCGCCGGCATCGGCCTGGTCATCGCCGCCGTCACCCCGCGCCGGGGCTTCGGCATCGCCGCGGTGATCGCCGTGATGATCATCTCCTACGGCGCGGTCAGTACGCTCCAGGCCATCGCCGACGTACAGAACCACTCCAGCGCCATCCCGTGGATCGGCCTGTTCTCGCCCGTCACGCTCATCGACGGCGTCCAGTCGGCCTTCCTGGGCGCGACCGCCCGCAACCCCGGCGCGATCGACCCGTCGGCCGGACAGGGCGTGGTCTACGTCCTGGTCGTGCTCGCCCTGATCGCCGGCAGCTACGGCCTGCTGATGCGCCGCTACAAGAAGGTGGGACTGTGACGACCCTCAACATCGACCACGTCTCCCGCTGGTTCGGCAACGTGGTCGCCGTCAACGACATCACCATGACCATCGGCCCCGGCGTCACCGGCCTGCTCGGCCCCAACGGCGCCGGAAAGTCCACCCTGATCAACATGATGGGCGGCTTCCTCGCCCCGTCCACCGGCACCGTCACCCTCGACGGACAGCCGGTGTGGCGGAACGAGCAGATCTACCAGCACATCGGCATCGTCCCCGAACGCGAGGCGATGTACGACTTCCTGACCGGGCGTGAGTTCGTCGTCGCCAATGCCGAACTGCACGGACTCGGCGACAAGGCGGCCAGGCGGGCCCTCGCCACGGTCGAGATGGAGTACGCGCAGGACCGGAAGATCTCCACGTACTCCAAGGGCATGCGGCAGCGCGTGAAGATGGCGAGCGCGCTGGTCCACGACCCGTCGCTGCTCCTGCTGGACGAGCCGTTCAACGGCATGGACCCGCGCCAGCGCATGCAACTGATGGACCTGCTGCGGAAGATGGGCGACGAGGGCCGCACCGTGCTGTTCTCCTCGCACATCCTCGAGGAGGTCGAGCAGCTCGCCCGGCACATCGAGGTCGTCGTCGCCGGACGGCACGCGGCCAGCGGTGACTTCCGCAGGATCCGCCGGCTGATGACCGACCGCCCGCACCGCTATCTGGTCCGCTCCAGCGACGACCGCGCCCTCGCGGCCGCACTGATCGCCGACCCCTCGACGGCCGGCATCGAGGTCGACCTGACCGAGGGAGCGCTGCGCATCCAGGCCGTCGACTTCGGCCGCTTCACCGCCCTGCTGCCGAAGGTCGCCCGGGACCACGGCATCCGGCTGCTCACGGTCTCGCCGTCGGACGAGTCCCTGGAGTCCGTCTTCTCGTATCTGGTCGCGGCGTAGGAGGCCGAAGATGTACGACCCCACCGTCGCCCGGCTCACCTACCGGGCCCTGCTCGGCCGCCGTCGGGCCCTCATCCTGGCGGCGCTGCCGTTGCTGCTGATCGTGCTCTCCGTGGCCGTGCGCGGCCTGACCGGAGCCGACGACCAGACCGCCGCCGACGTGCTCGGCGGCTTCGCGATCGCCACCATGGTGCCGATCATCGGTGTCATTGCCGGTACGGGCGCGATCGGTCCGGAGATCGACGACGGCTCCGTCGTCTACCTGCTGTCCAAGCCGCTGAAGCGGCCCGCGATCATCTTCACCAAGTTGATCGTCGCCATCGCCGTGACCATGGTCTTCTCGGCGGTACCGACCCTGATCGCGGGCCTGATCCTCAACGGCAACGGTCAGCAGATCGCCGTCGCCTACACGGTGGCCGCACTGGTCTCCTCCATCGCGTACTCCGCGCTCTTCCTGCTCCTCGGCACGGTGTCCCGGCACGCGGTGGTCTTCGGGCTGGTCTACGCACTCGTCTGGGAGGCCCTGTTCGGGTCCCTGGTGCCCGGGGCGCGCACGCTGAGCGTCCAGCAGTGGTCGCTGGCCGTCGCCCACAAGATCGCCGGAGGCGACCTGGTCACCTCGGAGGTGGGCCTGCCGACGGCCACCGTGCTGCTGGTGGCGGTCACCGTGCTGGCCACCTGGTACGCCGGTCAGAAGCTGCGGACGCTGAAGCTGGCGGGCGAGGAGTAGGCCTCCGGCGGCTTGACGAGGAGCTCACACCGGTCCGGGCACACTGGGCAAAGCGGATGAACGGTAGGAGGCTGCTGATGGCAGAGCAGATACCGGGGACCGGCGGGCACGGGCGGCCCGGGGGCGAAGTCTGGGACGGGCCCGTGCTGGACGAGGACTTCGTACGCGCCGCCGAGACCGCCGAGCCGTCCGCCCGGGCCCGGATGTAATTGGGTGGCGCCCAACACGGCGGCGGGGCAGAGTGGTTGTGCCCCATCCGCCGGGAGTGTCCCGGCGTCGCGAACTGGGAGTGGAGGTGGGCGATGTCCATGCACGGCAGTACGCCCAGCTCCCGACAGGGCGGCCCGAGGCCGGCTCCGGTGTAGTTACCCCACCGTGGAGCCCAAGGGGCAGCCCGGGGCGGCCGCTTCGAGCACGCGATGTCGCTCTCGCGTGGGCCGCCTTCCCCGTGGCCCCCTGCTGCAAGGGGGCACTCTGCGCTGGGGTGGCCGGGTGAGTCGCGCAATGCGGCGCTGACGAAGTGCTGCTGCGCCCACCCGTGCCGCCCCAGCGGCACGACCGTCCGCAGCAGCGGCGGTGCCCAGAGAGCAGGCGGAACCGCACCTCCCGGGGGGCGGGGAACTGCGCGATCGGCCCACCATCCACCCGCACTCGGCAGCGGACCGCAGGACCCACGGCGGGGCACCGCGACTACGGCAGCAGTCTCTCCAGCACCATCGCGATCCCGTCCTCCTCATGGGAGGCCGTCACTTCGTCGGCCACCGCGCGGAGCTCGTCGTGAGCGTTTCCCATGGCCACCCCGTGGGCCGCCCAGGTGAACATCGGGATGTCGTTGGGCATGTCGCCGAAGGCGATCGTGTCCGCGGCCCTCAGACCGAGACGGCGGGCGGCGAGAGACAGGCCCGTGGCCTTGGACAGGCCCAGCGGGAGCAGTTCCACGATGCCCTGGCCCGCCATGGCGACCGTGACGAAGCCCCCGGCAGCCTGCCGGGCGGCGTCCGCCAGCTCGTCGTCGCCCATCGTCGGATGCTGTATGTAGATCTTGCCCAGCGGAGCCGTCCACAGGTCGGACGCGTCCGTGAAGGGGGTGGCGGGGAGCTTGCCCGTGACCGCGTAGCCCGGGCCCACCAGCACCTCGCCGTCCAGACCGTCCCGGCTGGCCGCCAGGTACAGCGGGCCCACCTCGGCCTCGATCTTGGCCAGCGCCACGCCCGCCAGCTGCCGGTCCAGGGTCACGGACGTCAGCAGGCGGTGCGCTCCGGCGTCGTAGACCTGCGCGCCCTGGCCGCAGACGGCCAGGCCGTCGTAGCCGAGGTCGTCCAGGATGTGCCGGGTCCAGGGGACCGCGCGCCCGGTGACGACGATGTGGGCCGCGCCCGCCGCGGTGGCCGCGGCGAGCGCGTCACGGGTGCGCGGGGAGACCGACTCGTCGGAGCGCAGGAGCGTTCCGTCGAGGTCGGTGGCGATCAGTCGGTACGGGAAACCGGTCACCTGGCGACCGGCTCCAGGACCTCCCGGCCGCCCAGGTACGGGCGCAGCACCTCGGGGACCCGGACGGAGCCGTCGGCCTGCTGGTGATTCTCCAGGATCGCCACGATCGTGCGCGGTACGGCGCACAGCGTGCCGTTGAGGGTGGCGAGCGGCTTGACCTGCTTGCCGTCGCGGACGCGGATCGACAGGCGGCGGGACTGGAACTCGGTGCAGTCCGAGGTCGAGGTCAGCTCGCGGTACTTGCCCTGGGTCGGGATCCACGCCTCGCAGTCGTACTTGCGGGCGGCCGAGGCGCCGAGGTCACCGCTGGCGACATCGATGACGCGGAACGGCAGCTCCAGCGAGGTCAGCCACTGCTTCTCCCACTCCAGCAGCCGCTGGTGCTCGGCCTGGGAGTCCTCCGGCGCGACGTAGGAGAACATCTCGACCTTGTCGAACTGGTGCACACGGAAGATGCCCCGCGTGTCCTTGCCGTGCGAGCCGGCCTCACGGCGGAAGCACGGCGAGAAGCCGGCGTACCGCAGCGGCAGCCTGTCGGCGTCGATGATCTCGTCCATGTGGTAGGCCGCCAGCGGGACCTCGGAGGTGCCGACCAGGTACAGGTCGTCCTTGTCGAGGTGGTAGACGTCCTGGGCCGCCTGGCCGAGGAAGCCGGTGCCGGCCATGGACTGGGGCCGGACCAGCGCCGGGGTGAGCATCGGGGTGAAGCCGGCCGCCGTGGCCTGCGCGATCGCGGCGTTCACCAGGGCGAGCTCCAGCAGGGCGCCGACGCCGGTGAGGAAGTAGAAGCGGGAGCCCGAGACCTTGGCGCCGCGCTCGACGTCGATCGCGCCGAGCAGCTGGCCCAGCTCCAGGTGGTCCTTGGGCTCGAAGCCCTCGACACCGAAGTCACGGATGGTGCCGTGCGTCTCCAGCGTGACGAAGTCCTCCTCGCCGCCGACGGGCACGTCGGGGTGGACGAGGTTGCCGAGCCGGAGCAGCAGCTCCTGGGTCTCGGCGTCGGCCGCGTCGCGCTCGGCGTCGGCGGTCTTGACGTCGGCCTTCAGCTGTTCGGCACGCTTGAGCAGCTCGGCCTTCTCGTCGGCGGTGGCCTTGGGAATCAGCTTGCCGAGCTGCTTCTGCTCGGCGCGCAGTTCGTCGAAGCGGACGCCGGAGGACCTGCGCCGCTCGTCGGCAGACAGGAGGGAGTCGACGAGCGCGACGTCCTCTCCACGGGCGCGCTGGGACGCGCGCACACGGTCGGGGTCCTCACGGAGCAGGCGAAGGTCAATCACGAGGCCAAGGCTACCGGTGCCGGGTTGCCGCTCACGAATCTCTATTCCGACGTGTTCTGATTCGCGACTTACGTTCCGTTATGCCGTAATTGCCGAGCGTGTCAAGGAAAAGTGT
Organism: Streptomyces sp. NPDC053069; assembly: GCF_044546895.1. Lineage (NCBI taxonomy): Bacteria > Bacillati > Actinomycetota > Actinomycetes > Kitasatosporales > Streptomycetaceae > Streptomyces > Streptomyces sp. NPDC053069. The sequence goes on from NZ_JBITZN010000004.1 coordinate 417,829, forward strand.
CTCACTCCCTGGGACGGGGCATGCGTCGGGCCTCGGGTTGACTGGATTCCCTTGTGGAGAACGGGACTTGGCGGGTCGGTTGTCCACAGAAATCCACACCCTCCGAAGAGTTATCCACAGGCTGTGTGGAAGGTCTGTGGACTTCGGAATTGATCACTCCGGAAGTGAGGAACGGAGGGAAGAATTCCCGGGTCAAACCACCTCGACACCTGCCTTCGGGTGGAAAACGGTCGCCCTGAAAGATGAACCAAAGGAAACGGATGGGCGAAGGGTGAACCGGGTGACGGTGTCCCGATCCAGGGGCTGCAGGGCGATTTGTCGACCCGGTCGCCCTTGTCTGTCGACTTGTCCCCAGGTCGAGAAGGGCACCTGTGGATAACTTCTGTGGATAACGATGATATGCAGGTAGGGCTGGCTAGAACCGGCCGTCCTGGCAGCGCGCCACCCAGTCCGCCGCCGCCATGAACTCCTCGTCCGAGGTTCCCGGCCGTGTCCCCGGAGCATCGTCCGGCTTGATGTCCGCACGCGGATAGGAGCCGAGGAAACGCACCTGGAGACAGATCCGCTTCAGCCCCATCAGCGCCTCCGCCATCCGCCGGTCGGAGATATGACCCTCGGCGTCTATGCAGAAGCAGTAGTTGCCGATGCCGGCGCCGGTCGGCCGGGACTGCAGCAGCATCAGGTTGATCCCGCGCGAGGCGAACTCGCCCAGCAGGTCCCGCAGGGCACCGGGGTGGTCGTCGCGCTGCCACAGCACCACCGAGGTCTTGTCGGCACCGGTCGGCGCGGCGGGCCGGGCCGGGCGGCCGACCAGCACGAAACGGGTCTGTGCGTTCTCCGCGTCGTGGATCCCGGTCTCCAGCGCCGTCAGGCCGTACCGGGCCGCGGCGAACTCGCCCGCGAAAGCGGCGTCGTAACGGCCTTCCTGGACCAGGCGGGCGGCGTCCGCGTTGGAGGCGGCCGATTCCCACGTCGCGTCCGGGAGATGCCGCCGCAGCCAGTTGCGCACCTGCGGCTGGGCCGCGGGGTGGGCGGAGACCGTCTTGATGTCCGTGAGGTCCGTGCCGGGCCGGACGAGCAGCGCGAAGGTGATCGACAGCAGCACCTCGCGGTAGATCATCAGCGGTTCGCCCGCGACCAGCTCGTCGAGGGTGGTGGTGATGCCGCCCTCGACGGAGTTCTCGATCGGTACGAACGCCGCCTCGGCGTCCCCGGCCCGCACCGCGTCCAGCGCGGACTGCACCGACACATACGGGATCAGCTCCCGGGTGGCCGCTTCCGGGAGCGTCCGCAGGGCGACCTCGGTGAAAGTGCCCTCCGGGCCGAGATACGCATAGCTCGCTGGCATGTCCTCACCCTAATGGGCGCAGGGCAGAGCGGCTTCGCTGTCCCATGAACACCACACGACCGGGTGGTTTGAGGCCGGACATTCACCCTTCCAGCAGCCGCTGTCCCACATACTCGCCCTTCGCCGCCCCGCCCGGCACCGCGAACAGTCCGCTCGCCTCGTGCCGGATGAACGGTGACAGCGCGTCGCCTCGGTCGAGCTTGCGCTGCACCGGTACGAAACCGCGCAGCGGGTCCGCCTGCCAGCAGATGAACAGCAGACCGGCGTCCGGCGTGCCGTCCGCGTCGAAGCCGTCGTGGTAGGAGAAGGGGCGCCGCAGCATGGCCGCGCCGCCGTTCTTGTCGGGCCGGGTGATCCGGGCGTGCGCGTTGAGCGGGACGACGTACTCGCCCTTGGCGTCGGTCTTCTCCAGGTCCATCGGGGTTGTCTCGTCGCCTCCGGACAGCGGCGCCCCGTTGGACTTCCGGCGCCCGATGACCGCCTCCTGGGCCGGCACGGACAGCTTCTCCCAGTCGTCCAGGAGCATGCGGATGCGGCGTACGACGGCATAGGAGCCGTTCGCCATCCAGGCGGGCTCGCCCGCGGCGGGTACGAAGATCCGCCGGTCGAAGTCGGAGTCGGCCGGCTTCGGATTGCGGGTGCCGTCCAGCTGGCCCATGAGGTTGCGGGCCGTCATGGGGTGCGCGGTGGCGCCCGGGGTGCGGTTGAAGCCGTTCATCTGCCAGCGCAGCCGGGCCGCACCGCCTGCCTCCTTCTGGATCGCACGCAGGGCGTGGAAGGCGACCAGGGCGTCGTTCGCACCGATCTGCACCCACAGGTCGCCGTCGCTGCGCGCCTTGTCGAGGTGGTCGGAGGAGAAGTCCGGCAGCGGATCCAGTGCGGTCGGCCGCTGCTTCTCCAGACCGGTCCTGCCGAAGAAGGAGTGCCCGAAGCCGAAGGTGATCGTCAGCGAGGACGGCCCGGCGTCGCGGGCCACATCGGTGTCGTCGTGCGGCGCGGCCTCGCCCGCCATCAGCCGCTCGGCCGTCGTGGACCAGCGGCGCAGCAGTGCCGCCGCCTCCCTGCGGCCCGCGCCCGCCACCAGGTCGAAGGCGGCGAGATGACCGTGCGCCTGAAGCCCCTCGGTGATACCGGGCTGATGTTTCCCGTGAAACATCGCCCGGTCGGAGCCCACCGAGGTCAGCGGGGTGGCCTGGGCGGGGGCGGCGGCGTACCCCACGGCCCCGCCCGCCGCGCCGAGCACGAGACCGGTGGCGCCAGCGGTGCCGAGCAGGGCCCGCCGGGAGATGCCGCGGCCGCCCGCGGGCTCGGACGTCTCGGACGCCCGGGACGCCTCGGGGGATGTGCGGACCTGAGGGATGGACTGGTCGGGCATGGTGTCGGTCAGCCGATCTGCGCGTTCTTGGAGACGGTCACCTGGTCGACGTCGGAGGTCCGCACGGTCACGGCGATCTTCCAGTCGCCGGCCATGGGGATCTGTACTCCGTTCGCCGACCAGTGGCCGGTCGTGATGTGGTCGGGGGTCACGGGAAGCGGGCCGATCTTCTTCGCCTCCAGGGTGAAGGCGACCTTCACCTCGGGGATGTCGAAGGCCCGGCCGTTGGGCCGCTGGACGTACACGTGCATCTCGTTGCCGCCCACGCGCGCGGGGTCGAGGTCGATGCTGACGACGCCCTTGCCGTCGGTGCCGCCGGTGTCGAAGGGCATGTCCAGGGTGAGGGCGCCGTTCGAGGGCGCCGTCGAAGAGCTGGACGAGGACGGGGCGGCGGCCTTGGCCTCCAGCTCGGTGCGGCCCGGCTCGGTCTGGGTCAGCCAGGTGGTGACGGCGAGCAGGACCACCGCGACACCGGCCTCGGCGAGCACCGAGCGGCGCAGCCCGAGACGGTTCGGGTCGCCGTCCCGCAGCCGCTTCTGCCGGGCGGCGTCCATCGCGGCCTGCTGCCGGGCGAGCTGGGCGGCGCGCCGGGAGTCCCCGGAGCCGCTGCTCTTCCCGGCCGCCTTCGACGCGGCGACACGTTCCTTGGCGGGCCTGGCGAGGGCGACGGCGTCGGCGAGCCGGCCCGTCCACCGCCGCGAAACGGACGCGATGCCGATCAGCAGCGCCACCAGCCCGATCTTGACCAGCAGCAGCTGTCCGTACCGGGTGTCGGTGAACGCCGACCAGGACCCCAGCTGGCGCCAGGACTGGTAGGTGCCGGTCGCGACGAGCGCGATGACGGAGCCGAAGGCCACGCGGGAGAAGCGGCGCACCGCGGAGGCCTGAACCGGTGTCCCGGCGGGCGCCCGGTACAGGGCGACCAGCAGGGCGGTGAGCCCGCCCAGCCAGGTGGCGACCGCGAGCAGGTGGAGGACGTCGACCGGCATGGCGATGCCCGGCTGGAGTCCGACCGAGGCGTGCTCGGCCATGGCCCAGCTGGTGGCGAGCCCCGCCGCGACGACCACCCCGCCGACCGCGAGCCCGAAGGTCAGATCACGCTTCTCCGGGCCCTCCTCGCGCTTGGTGAACGCGCCGAAGAGGACGGCGATGAACAGCGCGGCGGCGGCGAGCAGCAGCAGCCGGGAGACCAGCGCCGCACCGGTCTTGGTCTGCAGCACCTGGCCGAGCAGACCGAGGTCGAAGACGTCGGCGACCTTCCCGGAGGTGGTGTACGCGCCGCGCAGGAGCAGCAGCCACAGGGTGGCCGCGGTGAGCGTGAGCCAGCCTCCGACGACCAGCCGCTGCAGGGCCCGTACGCCCGCGCCGCGCTGCCAGCAGGCGAGCACGAACGCCGCGCCGCCGGCGAGCACGATGAACCCGGCGTACGACGCGTACCGCCCGAACGCGTAGAGCCCGCCCACGACTCCGCCGCCCGCGACCGGCCCGGTGCCGGAGACCACGGTCTGCGAGGGCGCCCCGATGGAGAACGTGTAGGCGCCGGAGACGGGGTGGCTGTCGGCGGAGACGACCTGGTAGGTCACCGTGTAGGTGCCCTTGCCCAGGCCGCTCTTGAGCCGCACGGCGTAGGTCGTCCCGCTCAGGTTGGCGGGTGTGCCGGTCTGGACCGGCTTGCCCTTGGGGTCGAGGACGCGCAGGGAGTCGTCGTTCATCGCCACCTTCTCGGAGAAGGTCAGCGCCACCTGGCTGGGTGCCTGCTTGACCACCACCCCCTGCGCGGGGTCGCTGCCGGTCAGCGCCGCGTGGGCGGAGGCCGGTGCGGCACCCGCGAGCAGTGCGCCGGTGACGGCGAGGAGCAGCAGCACCAGGGTGCGCAGGCTGCTCCGGTGTCGCGTGGGGGTGATGGTCCGCGTCACGGTGGTCGGTCCTCCCTCAGTGGCCGGTCGAAGGGTTGTACGTGGCGGACTTCACCGGCATCTCGACGGTGAGGGGCCCGGACTCGGCGAAGGTGAGCTTCACGGTGACCGTCTGGCCCTGCTTCGGCTTGCGTTTCAGCTTCTCGAACATCAGGTGGTTGCCGCCGCTTTTGAACACGAGTTGACCATGGGCGGGTATCGCGAAGGAGGTCTTCTCCTGCATGGCGCCGCCCATGGTGCTGTGCATGGTGACCTGGCCGGCGGTGTCACTGCTCACCGCGGTCAGCTCGTCCTTCGCGCCGCCGTTGTTGGTGATCGTCAGAAAGCCGGCGGCCATGTCGGCGGAGACCGGCTGCGGCATGTACGGCCCGTTCACCGACAGCTCGGCCTTCGCGGAGCCGGCCTTCGGCCCGGAGCCCGAGCAGCCCGCGAGGGCGAGGGCCCCCGTGCAGACAGCCGCCGTCACAAGGGCGTGGCGCCTCACGGCTTCTCCCCCTTCACGAGCTTGGGCAGGTCCTTGGTGTAGTCGTCGACCGTGGTGTTCTCGCCGTAGTAGACGTAACCGCCGTCCGTCTTCGGTGAGAAGGCGATGACCTGGGTGCCGTGAACGGAGACGAGCTTGCCGTTCTTGTCCTTCGTCGTCGGCTCGACGGTGATGCCGACCGAGCGGGCACCGGCCTGGACGGTGGCGAAGTCCCCGGTCAGGCCGATGAACTGCGGGTCGATGCCCTTGAGCCACTTGGCCAGCTCGGCCGGGGTGTCACGGCCGGGGTCGGTGGTGACGAAGACGACCCTCAGGTCGTTCTGCTCGGCCTTGGGCAGCGCCTTCTTGGCGACGGCGATGTTGCTCATCGTCGTCGGGCAGATGTCGGGGCAGTGGGTGTAGCCGAAGTACAGCAGGGTCGGACGGCCCTGGGTCTCCTTGCGGAGGTCGTACTTCTTGCCGTGCGTGTCGGTGAGGACGAGGTCCGGCTTCTCGAAGGGCTTGTCGAGGACGATGGCGGGCTTGCCCGAGTCGGACTCCTCCGAGACCACGGCGATCGGTGCCTTGCCGTCGTTCCCGCTGCCGCAGGCGGAGAGGGTCAGGGTGGCGGCGGCGAGCAGCGCGGCCGCGGCGAACGTCTTCTTGCGCATAGAAAAATGTCCCAGGTGTGAGTACTCCGGTGCGTACCGGGGTCGTACGACAGCCATGGCAAACGGCCATGACAGCGTCGCACGCGTCGTACGACCCCCGTGCGCGGTCCGGAAGCGGCGGGGCTCAGGCGGTGCGGCGGCGGCCCGCGAGGACGCCGTAGGCCACGCCTGCGATGCCGATGACGATGCCGACCACGCCGAGCACGCGCGCGGTGGTGTCGGTGCGGGAGCCGGTGGCGGCGGCCGCGTTCGCGGTCTTCTCGGAGGCGTCCTCGGCGCTCGCCGTGCCGTGGTGGTCGTCGGTGGCGGCGGACAGCTCCAGCACCGGCGCCGGGTTCTCCGGCTCGTCCTGGCCGGCCTGCGGCACCTCGATCCAGCGCACGACCTCCTTGTCGGAGTACGTCTGGATCGCCTTGAAGACGAGCTGGTCGGCGTTGTCGGGCAGGGCGCCGAGGGAGAGCGGGAACTTCTGGAAGTAGCCGGGCTGGATGCCCTTGCCGTCGGCGGCGGTCCAGGTGACCTTGGTGACGGCCTCGTCGATCTTCTCGTCGTGCACGGTCAGCGGTTTGGCCAGCTTGGACTTGGTGACCTGCACGTTCCAGCCGGGCACGGGCTGGGCCATGACCGAGGCGATCGGGTGGTCGGCCGGAAGGCTGACCTCGACCTTGGTGGTCGAGGCCTTGTCGCGCTCGTTGGGGACCTTGAAGTCGACGACGGCGTAGCCGCCCTTGGCCGCGGTGCCCTCCGGCTGGACGGTGACGTGCGCGAAGGCGGGGACGGACAGCGCCAGTACGGCCGTGCCCGCGACGGCGCCGGCAGCGGTGACACGGGAAGCGATTCGGGAAACCTGCATGACAGGAGCACTCCACTCTGAGAGTTCTGATGGCGAGGAGAGGACGCGCACGCGCGCGTGCCGCGCGACGGCGGCAGCCCTCTCCCTCTCGGATCAGTGGAGTGGTGCGCGCGTCGCGTCAGGCGGCGAGGAGGAAACCGGCGGCGGGCGGGCCGCGCCGGATCACCGTGTGCTGGAGTGCGGTGGTGTGCGGGCCGGGCGCGTCGTCCCGCGCGGTACGACGGCCGCCCGGACGGGGCGCGGAGGCGGGCAGCAGCCCGGCGCACAGGGCGTGCGCCAGCGCCAGCGCCGCCCGCAGGGATCGTACGAGCGCCCCCTCCGCGACTCCGTGCGCCGACAGCTCGATCAGCCGGAGCAGGGCGAGATCGCCGCGGCGCAGCAGCCAGCCGACGGCGACGGCCGCGAGGACGTGGCCGAGCAGCATCGGCAGCGAGGGCAGCAGCCCCGCGGCGGAGCCGGCGGTGTCCTGGGTGCGGTACACGCCGCCCAGGACGGTCACGGGCCGGCCCGAGCGATCGATGAGGTGGGCGGTGAGCAGGACGTGGAAGGCACGCCCGGGGGTGAGGGCGGTGGGGTTCGAACCGCACAGGAAGCGCGCGGCCTGCTCGACGAGCGCGGTGTCGCTCAACGAGGAGCCGCGCGCACCCGGTGCCGTCATCGCCATGCCGCCCGAGGCCATCCCGCCCGAGGTCATCCCGCCCGGGGCCATGGCGGTCCCGTGCCGGCCCAGCACGAACAGCGTGTGCAGCGCGCCCTGGCCGAGTGCGAGGAGCGCGGCGATGCCCGGCAGTGAGCGGGCCCGCCCGGCGAGCGGCACCACGAGCAGCAGACAGCCCAGGAAGCCCGCACCCAGCGTCCACAGCGGCACGCTCGCACAGGAGGCGAGGGTGTGCCCGCACGCGGACAGCGCGACACAGACCGCGGCGAACACCGCGGCCCGCAGGATCCGGAGCCCGGCTCCGGGACGCGCCGTGCGCGGGTGGGGGGCAGTCATGGCGGCCTCATCATCCCACTGTGCTTATCGGCGTCCTACGACAGGGCCGCGGGAACGTCCCTCATACACCGATTCCTCCCCCGGCGCATCGGCTGTATGGGCGGAGTCACGTCAACTGTGTGCTTACGGCCCCCTACGGGCGGCAATACGTATCGGTATGTCGAGCCGCGGCCAGGAGGCTGGAGCATGAGCATCTGGTGGTCACTCCATCTGCGCCGCGAGGCCGCGAGCGTGCCGCTCGCCCGACGGCTGCTGATCGGCACCATGGAGACGGCGGGCGTCGACCCCGAGATCTCCTACGACCTCTCCGTCGCCCTGAGCGAGGCCTGCGCGAACGCCGTCGAGCACGGCGGTGACACCCCGAACGGCGGCTCCTCGGAGGCGTACCGGGTGACCGCGTACCTCGACGGCGAGAAGTGCCGCATCGAAGTGGCCGATTCCGGACCGGGTTTCTCCCGCGCCCACGACCTCCGGCCCGCCCGCCCGGACGCCGAGCACGGCCGGGGTCTGTGTCTCATCCGCGAACTCGCCGACCACGTCCACATCGGCCCCAAGCCCGGCCGCGGCGGCACGGTGGTCAGCTTCGACAAGATCCTCAAATGGAAGAAGGATCCTTCACTGCTGACGGCATAGTGTCGGCATGCGGATCGAGAGCGCAGAGATAGCGGCCGGGGTGACACTGCGGCTGCTGGCGGAGACCGACGCGGACACGCTGTGCGCGGCCTACGTGGACAACCGCGAGCACCTGCGGCCGTGGGAGCCGCACCGGCCGGAGTCCTTCTTCACCGGGGCGGGACAGCGCGAGCGGATCCGGGGGCTGCTGCATCTGTTCGCCGAGGGCGCCGCGGTGCCCCTGGTGTTCCAGGCGGCGCATGGGCGGATCGTCGGGACCGTCACCCTGACCGGGATCGTCCGAGGACCCTTCTGCAGTGCGTCGCTCGGCTACTGGGTCGCCGCCGACCAGCAGAAACAGGGCCTGGCCGGCGCCGCGGTGGAGCGGGTCTGCGAGATCGCGCGGGATGTGGTGGGGCTGCACCGGATCGAGGCGTCCACGCTGCTCGACAACATCGGCTCACAGCGGGTGCTGGCGAAGTGCGGCTTCGAACCGATCGGCATGGCCCCGAAGTACCTGCACATCGACGGGCAGCGGCGCGACTGCCGCCTCTTCCAGCGGGTCCTGCACGACCACGATCCGGTCCTCTGAGCCGGGGCTCGGCGCGCTCAGCCCCTGCCGAGGACCTTCGCCAGGGCCTCCAGGGCCTCCGGATACGCCCGTTCGCGGGGTGTGCCGTAGCCGACGACCAGGCCCTGCGGCCGGTCGGGGCCGGGGGCGTGCCAGTGGTCGCCGAGGGCGCCCAGGGCGAGGCCCTCCGCCGCTGCGCGGGCCAGCACCTCGGCCTCGTCGGGCACGTCGATCAGGGCGTGCAGGCCGGCCGCGATGCCGTGCACGTTCCGGCCCGCGCCCAGCCGGGCCAGCAGCTGGTCGCGGCGGCGCCGGTAGCGCAGCCGGCACGCGCGGACGTGCCGGTCGTAGGCATGACTGTCGATCAGCTCGGCGAGCGCCAGCTGGCCGATGGTCTCGGTGTGGTGGTCGCTGTGCAGCTTGGCGTCGGCGACCGCGTCGACCAGGTGCGGCGGCAGCACCATCCAGCCGAGCCGCAGCGCCGGGCCGAGCGTCTTGGAGGCCGTGCCGAGGTACACCACCTGGCCGGGCGCCATGCCCTGCAAGGCGCCCACCGGCTGGCGGTCGTAGCGGAACTCCCCGTCGTAGTCGTCCTCGACGATCAGTCCGCCACGCGCGCGTGCCCAGTCGCCGAGCGCCCGCCGCCGCTCGGGACGCAGGGTCACCCCGGTCGGGTACTGGTGCGCGGGGGTGACGACCACCGCGGCCGCCTCGTCCAGCTCCTCGGGGCGCACCCCGCGCGCGTCCACCGGGACCGGCAGGACCGTTCCGCCGTTGCGCCGCACCACCTCCCGGTGGAACGGCAGCCCGGGGTCCTCCATGGCGACGGCGGCGCCGTCCAGCACGCGTGTGAGGAGCGCGAGGCCCTGCACGTACCCGGAGGTGATGACGATCCGCTCCGGCGGCGCGAGCACCCCGCGTGCCCGGCCCAGATAGCCGGAGAGCGCGGTGCGCAGCTCGATCCGGCCGCGCGGGTCGCCGTAGTCGTACGCCAGTGAGGGCGCCGTCGCTATGGCCCGGCGCAGCGCGCGCAGCCAGGCCGCCGCGGGGAACGCGCCGACGTCCGGGCTGCCGGGGCGCAGATCGAAACGCGGGGCACGCGTGTGTGTCGCCGTCCCCGGTTCCGCCGATGCGACGGCCGGCAGCTCGGCGACCCGGGTGCCCGAACCCTGACGGGCCGTCAGATATCCTTCGGCGACGAGCTGGTCGTAGGCGGCCTTGGCGGTGCCGCGCGAGATGCCGAGCCCGGCGGCGAGCCGCCGGGTGGCCGGCAACCGGGTCCCGGGCACGAGCCGCCCGTCCCGTACGGCGTCCCGCAGAGCCCGCTCCAGTCCGATACGGCGCCCGTCCGCCGAGTCCGGCTCCAGATGCAGATCGACACCGACACCGGACCAGAAGTCGTCCACGAGAACCTTCCCCCAGGCACGCGAATGGCCGGGCACCTGCCCGGTACCCGGCCATTGAATCTCAGATCAGCCCTTGAGCGCGGCCATCCACGCCTCGACCTCGTCGGAGCGGCGCGGCAGACCGGCCGAAAGGTTTCGGTTGCCGTCCTCGGTGACGAGGATGTCGTCCTCGATCCGCACCCCGATGCCCCGGTACTCCTCCGGCACGGTCAGGTCGTCGGCCTGGAAGTACAGCCCCGGCTCGACGGTGAGCACCATGCCCGGCTCCAGGACGCCGTCCACGTACGTCTCGGTCCGCGCGGCAGCGCAGTCGTGGACGTCCATGCCGAGCATGTGGCCGGTGCCGTGCAGGGTCCAGCGGCGCTGCAGGCCCAGCTCCAGGACGCGCTCGACCGGGCCCTCGACCAGGCCCCACTCGACGAGCTTCTCGGCGAGCACGCGCTGGGCGGCGTCGTGGAAGTCGCGGTACTTGGCGCCCGGCTTGACCGCCGCGATTCCGGCCTCCTGGGCCTCGTACACGGCGTCGTAGATCTTCTTCTGGATCTCGCTGTACGTGCCGTTGACCGGCAGCGTGCGCGTGACGTCGGCGGTGTAGAGGGTGTGCGTCTCCACGCCGGCGTCGAGCAGGAGCAGGTCGCCGGAGCGGACCGGGCCGTCGTTGCGCACCCAGTGCAGGGTGCAGGCGTGCGGGCCGGCCGCGCAGATGGAGCCGTAGCCGACGTCGTTGCCCTCCACGCGCGCGCGGAGGAAGAACGTGCCCTCGATGTAGCGCTCGGAGGTGGCCTCGGCCTTGTCGAGGACCTTCACGACGTCCTCGAAGCCGCGCACCGTCGAGTCGACGGCCTTCTGCAGCTCGCCGATCTCGAACTCGTCCTTGATCAGACGGGCCTCGGAGAGGAAGACGCGCAGCTCCTCGTCGCGCTCGGCGGTGACCTTGTCGGTCAGGGCGGCCTCGATGCCGGCGTCGTGGCCGCGCACGACGCGCACCGGGCCGGTGGCCTCGCGCAGCTTGTCCGCCAGCTCCCGTACGTCCGCGGCCGGGATGCCGTACAGCGCCTCCGACTCGGCGAGGGAGTGGCGGCGGCCCACCCACAGCTCGCCCTGGCCGGAGAGCCAGAACTCGCCGTTCTCGCGGTCCGAGCGGGGCAGCAGGTAGATCGTTTCCTCGTGGCCGTCGTCCTTGGGCTCCAGGACCAGGACGCCGTCCTCGGTCTGGTTGCCGGTGAGGTACGCGTACTCGACGGAGGACCGGAAGGGGTACTCGGTGTCGTTCGAGCGGGTCTTCAGATTGCCCGCCGGGATCACCAGGCGCTCGCCCGGGAAGCGGGCGGACAGCGCGGCGCGGCGGCGCGCGGTCTCGGCGGCCTGCGGGACGGGCTTCAGGTCACGCAGTTCCGTGTCGGCCCAGCCGGACTTCATGTTCTCGGCCAGCTCGTCGGAGACGCCCGGGTACAGGCCGTTCTTCCGCTGCTTGATGGGCTCCTCGGACTCGGTCTCGGGGCCCTCCGCGGTAGCGGTGTCGGGCACGACCGGGTTGAGCTCGTCGGACACGTGATCCTCCTCGATACGCCTGGTGATCTCCCCCGGGGCCCGCGTCGCTCCTGCTTGTGGCCGAGCGGGGACCTCCATCATCGTACGGTCGTACCAGGAGCGGACCAGGGCCGGATGCCCTGTTATGCCCGGTCATTCCAGGCGGGCTCAGTCGAAGCGGGCCGCCAGCAGCACCACGTCCTCCTCGCTGTCGGCCGTGTCCAGACCCTCCGGCAGGACGGTGCGCAGGACGTGGTCGGCGATCGCGCCGGGGTCGTGGCGCAGCGTGCGCGGGATGCTCGCGGCGGCCGAGTGCAGCCGGGCGAAGGCGCGGTCCATCGAGTCGCCGGTACGGTGCAGCAGCCCGTCGGTGTACAGCAGCACCGTCTCCCCGGCCTCGGCCTGGATCTCCACGCTGGGCGCCTCCCAGCAGGCGAGCATGCCGAGCGGCGCGGAGACGGAGGTCTCGGCGAACTCGGTGCGCCGCTCGCCGATCAGCAGCGGCGGACTGTGGCCGGCGCCGGCCAGGGTGACCTTGCGCAGGGCGGGCTCGCAGTAGGCGAACAGGGCGGTGGCCGAGCGGGCGGGCTCGGTCAGCCGCAGCAGCAGCTCCAGGTCGGACAGGACGGCGACCGGGTCCTCGCCCTCCATCACCGCGTAGGCGCGCAGCGAGGCGCGCAGCCGGCCCATGGCGGCCACGGCACTCGGACCGGAGCCGGTGACCGAACCGACGGAGAGGCCGAGCGCGGCGTCCGGCAGCGGCAGCGCGTCGTACCAGTCGCCGCCGCCGCGCGGACCGGTGCGGCGGCGGGCGGCGAGCTGGACGCCGGGCACGCGGGGCAGCCGGGTGGGCAGCAGTTCCTCGGTGAGGGTCGCCACGCACGCGCGCGTGCGTTCCACTTCCAGCAGCCGGGCGAGGTGCTCGGTGGCGTGCCGGACGTAGAGGCCGGCGAGGTGGCGCCGGCGCTCGTGGGGTTCGGCCGGCTCGTCGTACAGCCAGACGGCGGCGCCGTAGCGGCCGGCGGATTCGGTGGCGAGGGGCAGGCAGTAGCTGGCGGCGTAGCCGAGGCGGGCAGCCACCTCGCGGTGCCGGGGGTCGAGGCCGTCCTCGGCGAACAGGTCGGGGTGGACGATCTCGGCGGCGGCTGCGGTGTCGTACGGCAGTGCGCCGCGCGGGACGGTCTCGATGTGGCCGAGGTCGGCGCGGCCGAGGCCGAGGCCGAGGGTGGTGCGGGGGCCGCGTCCGTCGCCGGGTTCCAGGGCGACGATGCCGCGCCGGGCGCCGACGAGGGCGGCTCCGGCGCGCAGCAGCTCGTGGAGGGCGCCTTCCAGCGTGTCCGTGCGGGACAGGCGCTCGGTGAGTTCATGGAGGGTGGTGAGGTCGGAGACCCAGCCGGCCAGCCGGTCCTGGAGGAGGGTGCCGGGCGCGGGGGCGTGCGGGGCGGGGACGGGAGGGGTGTCCGGGGAAGCAGCGGCGCCGGGGGCGGGGGGAGCGGGCGCGACAGTGTGTGCTGACGTGGAAACTGTTGGATCGATTCCGGCCACTTTCGGAGGGTGCGGGGCGTTCATGGCGTCCGGCCTTCAGACCGGTGCGTATTGCTGAAAAGCATCGCAAACCCCCATGTCATTCTGCGCCGCTAGCAGTGTCTCCACATGTACACGCACTCGTGAGGGGATGTCCAGCATTGTCCTGCGGGGATTCCTGGTGTCCATGGGGTTGCCGAGGGTTTCTTCCGAACCCCTTGCCTTACTGCCAAGTTGGCTTGAAACTGCCTCGGGTATCGGTTCATTGCGGTCGACTGGCCCTGCTCCACAGAGCGTCACAGCGGTCGTGATGGGTACGTACTCGGAGAAGGCCAGGGGTGGTTGGGGGCCACCCGGAACCTGGCGACGGACCCGGGCGTCATAGCCACCGACGGCCGAGCCCCATCCTCCCTGGCGGAGGCGGAGAGAAACACGCGCGACGGCAAAACGCCAGACTTCGCCACCCCCGCGCCGCACCCGTGCTTGTGATGGACGCACCGGGGACGCGGACGCGGCCCATGCTCGACCCCCTGGGGTTCCCCCTGCTGTGCGCAGGGGTGTGATGCGCCAACAGGTACGCACAGTGAAGTGATCGACACATGATGTGGACCACGGTGTTGCCAGCGGTGCAACGGAAAGGAACGAGCGCTCATGCGCGAGATCCTCGGAAGGCGACGCAGGCTCCTGTCCAAGCGGAACGACGGGAGGCCCCGGCGTAACGACGGAAGGCCTGAGCTGATCGGCGCGGCCCTGACCTTCGCGACCGAGTGGCAGTGGCCCGTACTCCCGGGCGTGGCCCCCGACCCGCAGGGGCGGGCCCGCTGCGCCTGCCCCGATCCCGAATGCACGGTGCCGGGTGCGCACCCCTTCGAACCCGGCCTGCTCGCGGCCACGACCGACGCGCGCATGGTGCGCTGGTGGTGGACCAATCGGCCGAGCGCGCCGGTCATCCTGGCCACCGGAGGCAGGGCGCCCTGCGCGGTCAGCCTGCCGGCGCTCGCCGCCTCGCGCGCTCTCGCCCTGCTCGACCGGCGGGGCATGCGCCTCGGCCCGGTGATCGCCGCGCCCAACCGCTGGGCGCTGCTCGTCAAGCCGTACTCGATGGAGCAGTTGGGCGAACTGCTCTACGCCAAGGACTTCGTCCCCGGTTCCCTGCGCTTTCACGGCGAGGGCGGTTATCTCGCCCTGCCCCCGTCCGAGACCGGCCAGGGCGCCGTCCGCTGGGAGCGTGCCCCGCTGCCGGGTTCGGCCGCGCCCTGGGTGCCCGATGTGGAGGCCGTGGTCGACGCCGTGGTCGACGCCCTCACTCGTACGGGTGTGATCGCACCCGAGTTGTAGCGGTCTCCGGCACGGTCGTGGCGGGCAAGCCCCACGCGATCGTTATCTTCCGCACATGCTGCGAATTTCTGGGGGACATGGCCGTCGACACTCCGGGCGACACGGCCGCAGATCGCCACAGCGGGGCGGACCGGAATCCCACAGGCTGCGGCTGCTCGCGCTCGTCGGCGGCGTGTCGGCCGCGGTCGTGCTGCCGTTGGCTGTGGCGTCCGCGGTGCAGGTGGGCGAGGCGGCCCGGCATGCGGCGGCTGCAAAGCCGCACGGCGGGGAGAAGTCAGGGCGACAGAAGGCCTCCGGGGGCGAGGACGGCACCGGTTCCCGCGAGGACGCCACCGGGTCCGCGGACGGCAAGATTCCGCCGTCCGGCGGGGCGCCCCGGCTGCTCGGGCTGGGCCTGGACACCGCCGCGCGGTGCGGCCCCCAGCTCACCTCCCCGGACGGCATCGAGGCGCAGACCTGTGTGCTGACCCAGGGCGAGGACACCTGGGCCCGCACCTACTACCGCAACGCCACCGGCAAGCCGCTGGACTCCGTGCTGAGCCTGATGGGTCCGGACGGCCGCACCCTGCAGATGCACTGTGTCACGACTGCGGACGACGAGCCCGCCACCTGTGAGACACCCCGTCGGCACAGCAAGGGCGGGCCGGACGCCTACACGGCGGTCACCGAGTTCGCCTCGCGCGGAGCCGACGGCGCCCTGCTGCTGCGCTCGGGCAGCGACTCGGCGGACACCGACGGCAACTCCGTCATCCAAAAGGGGAGTTGACGGTCCGCGGCGCGTTGTACGCCGTACGCGGAGATGGAAAGACCCGGTTGCTGGCGACGGGGGATGCACCAGCAACCGGGCTATTGGAACCGTAACAAGAGATCCGCGGTTCGCAAATTCCGCCTCGGTCATTCAGCCACCGATTTCCCTGTCACAACGGGGAGTTGTGACAGGAGTCACCTGGTGTGCGGGCCGCTTCCCCGCCTTACCGACCGTTCAGTTGCGGCCCCGCGCGGGTGCCGTCAGCTGAGCGTGACCTGCCGGTTGGTCAGTCCGCCGCGCGCCCGGCGCTCGTCCGCCGTGAGCGGCTCGCCGGCGGCCAGGGCGGAGGCGAGCCGCTCGGCGAACTCGGCGGCCGGCTTCTCCACGTCCTCCGCCGAGACCCCGCCCGGCAGGTCCCAGACCGGCACCGTGAGGCCGTGAGCACGGAAGGAGCCCACGAGCCGGGTGCCCTCGCCCAGGCTGGAGCGGCCCGCCGCGTGCAGCCGCGCGAGAGCGTCCAGAAGCTGCTCCTCCGGATGCGGCATCACCCAGCGCAGGTGGTTCTTCTCGGGCGTCTGGCACCAGTACGCGGCGTCCACGCCGGTGAGCTTCGCCGTCGGGATGGCGGCGGCGTTGGCCCGCTCCAGGGAGGCGGTCACCTCCGGAGTGGCGTTCTCCGCGTCCGGCACCCAGAACTCGAAACCGCTGTGCACGACCGGCTCGAACGGCGCATCGAGGTCGAGCAGGTCCTGCAGCCGCGGACCGCCGGACGGGGCGCGGCGGCCCTGCACCGGGGTGCCGGGGTCGGCCTGGAGGGCGCGCTGCAGGATGTCGGCGAGGTCGCGGCTGAGGTCGCCGGAGGCCGTGTCGTTCTGCAGGCCGAGCAGCACCGAGCCGTCGTCGCGGCGCAGCGCGGGCCAGGCCATCGGCAGCACCGTGGCGAGCGTGACCGAGGGAACGCCCTCGGGCAGGCCGTCCTTGAGGGTCAGCTCGGCCGTCGCGGCCGGCACCAGCTCGCGCAGCGCCACCCAGTCGCACTCGCCGGGCAGCCCCTCGAACGGGCGCTGCACCAGCTCGGTCGCCGCGTGCGCCGCGGCCCGGCCGTGGCATGCCTTGTAGCGCCGGCCGCTGCCGCAGGGGCAGGGTTCGCGGGCGCCGACCACCGGGACCTCTGCATCGCTGAGCTGCGGCCGCTCGGCCTTCGTCTGGGGTCGCTTCTTGGCCATCGTGGGTGTCTCCCGGTTACGGCTCTTCTCGTACGGGCGGGAGCCTAGCCGTTCGGGCCGTGACCGACGGGAACCTGTGGACAACGCACGCCCGCTCGGCGCCAGGGGAGTGAACCTGGGGACGACCTCGGGGTGCACCGCGGCCCGGTGCGGGGTCTCCCGGTCCGTGACATCCCGCGAGTCCGTGAATTCCCGTCAGTCCATGAGAGCCGGTCAGTCCGTGAGATCCCGTCAGTCCAGGTCCTCGAAGGCCTTGGTGAAGTCCAGGCCGGCCATGTCCGGGAGCGCGGGCGCAGTGACGCGCGTAGCGAAACCGTCCGGGCAGCCCCCGGCATCGGGATCGTGCACGTCCTCGTGGACCACCACCCAGACCGTCACCTCGCCGTGGACGTCGTCCCGTACGCCCCAGTCGTCGGCGAGGGCGGTGATGATGTTCAGCCCGCGGCCGCCGTGCGCGGTCACCGACGGCGTGGCCGGCGCCGGCCGGGTCGGACCGCCGCCGTCCGTCACCTCCACGATGAGCCGGCCACGCGCGTCGACCCGCCACGCGGCGCGCACATCACCGTCGCCGGACAGCGCATCGCCCAGGGGCCGCCCGTGTTTGCAGGCGTTGCTCAACAGTTCGGAAAGGATCAGTACGGCATCGTCGATGACCGATTCGGCCACGCCCCCGCTGCGCAACTGTGCACGCATCCGGTGCCGCGCCTTCCCCACGCCCGCAGGGCCATGGGGTACGGCCATGCTCGACGACGTGGGCACCTCCTGTGCCACCACCAACGCCACCCCCGAGACCTCCTTTGCCCCACGCCACGGTGTGGATGCCCCATTGGCCTGTACCGGAAACCGGCCAATCCCCTTCCGGTGACGCATTCGCAACGGCCCTGTACGGAGCGAACGCGCCGGGGTACTCCCTGTGACGAAGGCCCTTCGCCTCGGCTGGTCGTATGGCTGTCGTATGGCTGGATTTCATTGGTGTGGCCGAGAGGGAGAATCCAGCAGCCGCACAGCTGGGTCAAGGCATGTGCACAGCTCTTTACCGGCCTCTTGAGGTCACACCCGTCCCAACTGCCGCAGGACGGCGCCCGGCCGGTTGGTGATGACGGCGTCGATCCCCAGCTCCACGCACAGGTCGACGTCCTCGGGCTCGTTCACGGTCCACACGTGCACCTGGTGGCCGGCGCGTTTCAGTCGTTCCACATAGGAGGGGTGGTTGCGCACGATGCGGATCGAGGGCCCCGCGATCCGCACGCCCGCGGGCAGCCGCCCGTCGCGCAGCCGCGGGGTGAGGAACTGCACCAGGTAGACCGCCGGCAGCGTGGGCGCGGCGGCACGCACGCGGTGCAGCGAACGCGCCGAGAAGCTCATGACCCGCACCGGGGACTCGTCGGCGGAGGCCGGCGCGTCCAGCGCAAACCGCTTCAGCAGCTCCAGCAGCCGCTCCTCGACCTGGCCAGCCCAGCGCGTGGGGTGCTTGGTCTCGATGGCCAGCTCCACCCGCCGCCCGGCGTCCGCGACCAGCTCCAGCAGCCGCTCCAGGGTGAGCACGGAGGTGTCCGCGGGGTCCTCCGGACGGGACACCCAGTCGGGCTCCTCGTCCCGCCCGCGCCAGGCCTCGCGCGTCTTCCAGGACCCGAAGTCGAGGGCGGCGAGATCGGCCAGTTCCAGGGCGGATACGGCGCCGCGGCCGTTGGAGGTACGGTTCACCCGCCGGTCGTGGACGCAGACCAGATGGCCGTCGGCGGTCAGCCGTACGTCGCACTCGAGGGCGTCGGCGCCGTCCTCGATCGCCTTCTTGTAGGCGGCCAGGGTGTGCTCGGGCGCGTCTTCCGAGGCGCCTCGGTGGGCTACGACCTGCAGGGAGCGGTGTGGTGCGTGGGTCACCGCGTCATGGTGCCACCGTCCCGGGGTACACGTGGCGGCGCGGATGCGTCCTTGCGGCGAACGACACCATCCGCTCTGATCATTTATATAACTTTTGCCCGAATGGTCTTATATAAAGAGAACCCCCGGACCCACAGCCACCGCTTATCGTGCTCTGACGGCCCGTGGGAAAAGCTGACCGCATACAACGGGACAACAGCCGTGGATCGAGGAGAAGAGCTGTGAGCACCGAGAACGAGGGCAACGAGGTACCCCCGGCCCCGTCCGCGCCTCCCGTGCCGGTGGCCTCTCCCGCCTCCCCGCAGGGCCCCGCGCCCGAGGCGCCGGCGGGCCCGGCAGGCGCGCCGTACGCCTCCGGTCCGGCCCCCGACGGCTCCTGGCCGCCCCCGCCGCCGGCCACCCCGCCGTACGGCGACGGCGGCTGGGGAGCGTCGTACCAGCAGCCCGCCCCCAAGCCCCGCAGCGGGCGCGGCGGTCTCGTCGCCGCGGTCCTGGTGGCCGCGCTGGTCGCGGGCGGCCTGGGCGGCGGCCTCGGCTACACCCTGGCCAAGGACCACGACAGCAGCGGCTCCACCACCGTCTCCGCCTCCGACAGCAGCGCCGCGCAGGTCAAGCGTGCGCCCGGCACGATCGCCAACGTGGCCGCCAGGGCGCTGCCCAGCACGGTCACCATCGAGGCGGAGAGCAACAACGGCGAGGGTGGCACCGGTACCGGCTTCGTCTTCGACAAACAGGGCCACATCGTCACCAACAACCACGTGGTGGCGGACGCGGTGGACGGCGGCAAGCTCACGGCCACGTTCCCCAACGGCAGGAAGTACGACGCCGAGGTCGTCGGCCACGCGCAGGGCTACGACGTCGCCGTCATCAAGCTCAAGAACGCCCCCTCGGACCTCAATCCGCTCGCCCTCGGCGACTCCGACAAGGTGGCCGTCGGCGACGAGACGATCGCCATCGGCGCGCCCTTCGGCCTGTCCAACACGGTCACGACCGGCATCATCAGTGCCAAGAACCGCCCGGTGGCCTCCAGCGACGGCAGCTCCACCAGCAAGGCGTCGTACATGAGCGCCCTGCAGACCGACGCGTCGATCAACCCGGGCAACTCCGGCGGCCCACTGCTGGACGCCTCCGGAGCGGTCATCGGCATCAACTCCGCGATCCAGTCGAGCAGCAGCGGCGGCTTCGGCTCCGGCCAGTCCGGCTCGATCGGCCTGGGCTTCGCCATCCCCATCAACCAGGCCAAGTACGTCGCCCAGCAGCTGATCAGGACCGGCAAGCCGGTGTACGCCAAGATCGGCGCCTCCGTCTCGCTGGAGGACTCCTCGAACGGCGCGAAGATCACCGACCAGGGCGCGTCCGGTTCCGCCCCGGTCGAGTCGGGGGGCCCGGCCGACAAGGCGGGCCTCAAGCCCGGCGACGTGATCACCAGGCTGGACGACATGGTGATCGACAGCGGCCCGACCCTGATCGGCGAGATCTGGACCCACAAGCCGGGCGACAAGGTGACCCTCACCTACAAGCGGGACGGCCAGGAGCACACGGCGCAGCTGACGCTGGGGTCGCGGGTGGGCGACAACTGACCCCATCCAGCTGACCTCCCGGGTCCTCGCGTCGCCGCCGGTCGCCGGCCGGGGCGACCGGGCCTGCGGAGACCGGTGACCACCTGGCCAACGAACGGACCTACCTCGCCCGGCTCCACCAGCACGGCCAGTGGGCCCTGTGCGGACCACAGCCCCCGTACGGCTGCCGAGGCCGGTAGGCTGTAGCCGCTCCGCCCCAGGTGGGACGGGGCCGAGGTGGGTTGCCCGAGCGGCCTAAGGGAACGGTCTTGAAAACCGTCGTGGCGCGAGTCACCGTGGGTTCAAATCCCACACCCACCGCGGATGCCGGGAAGGGGCGCCTCCTGAGGGGGCGCCCCTTTCGTGTGCCCGGCCGTCTTCCCCGTGGTCACGGCCGGTGCCCCGTCATCCGTGCCGCCGAGGCGATCGTCGCCCGGGCCTCGCGTTCCGACAGGCCGGTGCCCCGGGCCGCCTCGGTCAACGGGTCGACCAGGGCGGGGCCGATGCCGTTCTCGTAGGCGCGGCAGGCCGCCCAGAACAGACGGGTGTTGCGCTGGCCCTCGTGCGCGGAGAGGACGAACTGGACCAGCCCGCGGCCGTGGTCGCCGGGGGCGGGCGGGCCCGGGTGCGGGGGCCGGGGCGGGGGCACGAGCAGGCGCAGCAGGGAGGGCGGACAGGGGGCCGGGGCCAGGTGTGCGGTGGCTGGGGTGGTCGTGTACACGCCGTGGTCGGTACGGGAGCCGGGGCCCACGAGGTAGCCGCCGGCGCCGCGGATGTCGATGCCGGGGGCGAGACGGCCGGCGGAGTTCGGTACGACGACGTCGGGCGGGCCGGTGAGCCACAGGTGCCGCCCGCCGCTCGGCGTGCGTACGACGACCGTCTCCGGAATGGTGAACAGGTGGCGCAGGGCCAGTTCGCGCAGCGCGGTCGGGGAGTCGGTGCCGGACTTGGTGTCCAGGTCGACGCCGATCAGATGGTACGGCGGCAGGCCGCAGGCGATGCCGTAGCCGGTGGCCCAGGGCGCGGCGGCGAACAGCTCGCGGATGCGGACCGGGTCGGTCGAGGCGTCGTACACGCCGTGCCCGAAACGGCCGCACTCGCCGTGGCAGCGGGCTCCGGCCGGGCCGGGGTCGTCGTGGTGGGGGGAGCGCAGGGCCGGGAGCTTCGTCCGGGACAGGGGGATGACGGCCAGGCCGCGGTCGGCGGCTGACAGGGCGTGTGCGAGGGCCAGCGTCGTGGCCTGCCGGTCGGTGGTGGCCATGCCTCCATGTTCGTACGCATGTTCGAAAAAGGGAAGGGGGGTCGCGGTGGCGCGCCGGACGAGGAGAAATTGGCCCGATGTGCGAAGGAACGCGCTTCGGTGCCGCCGCGCAGGCGTTTTCCGGACCTTGACACCCGCCAGTATCTGACGGACAGTCAGAAACCGGGGTCGCGGTGATGCGGCTCGGGATGACGAGGGGGCGGCTGTGAGCACGGCAGACGTGGTGTCCGACCTGCTCGGTGCCCGGCTCAAGGCGTACGAGGGCCGGCCGGCCGCCGTCGCCGGGGAGGGCAAGGACCCGGTGAACGCGCCGATGATCCGGCACTGGTGCGAGGCCATGGGCGATGCCAACCCGGCCTACTCCGGCCCGGACGCCGTCGCCCCGCCCACCATGCTCCAGGCCTGGACGATGGGCGGCCTGTCCGGACACGAGGGCCGCACCGGCGCCTACGACGAGCTGCTGGCCCTCCTCGACGCCTCGGGCTGTACGTCGGTGGTGGCCACCGACTGCGAGCAGGAGTACCTACGGCCCCTGCGCCCGGGCGACCGGGTCACGTTCGACTCGGTGATCGAGTCGGTCTCCGACCGCAAGACGACGAAGCTCGGCACCGGGTACTTCGTCACGACCCGCACGGACGTCCGGGTCGGCGGCGACCTCGTGGGCACGCACCGCTTCCGCATCCTCAAGTACGCCCCGGCCCGCCGGGAACGCCCGGCCCCGCGTCCCCGCCCGGTGGTCAACCGGGACAACGCGGGCTTCTGGGAGGGGGTGACCGCCCGCCGGCTCCTGATCCAGCGCTGCACGGGCTGCGGCACCCTGCGCCACCCCTGGCTGCCGGGCTGCAACGCCTGCGGCTGCCTCGACTGGGACACCGTCGAGGCGAGCGGGGAGGGGACGGTCCACTCGTACGTGGTGATGCACCACCCGCCCTTTCCGGCCTTCCGGCCCCCGTACGTGGTCGGCCTGATCGAGCTCGCCGAGGGGGTGCGGATGGTGAGCAACGTGGTGGGGGTGCCGTACGACAAGGTGCGCATCGGGCTGCCCGTGCGGCTCGAATTCCAGTCCTGCGACGAGGAGTTGACGGTGCCGGTGTTCCGGGTGGTGGAACGGTGAGGGCCGGGGAGGAACTGCCCCCGCTGGAGATCCCGGTCACGCGGACGCTGATCGTGGCGGGGGCGATCGCCTCGCGGGACTACCAGGACGTCCACCACGACGCAGAGCTCGCCAGGCAGAAGGGCTCGCCGGACGTCTTCATGAACATCCTGACGACGAACGGTCTGGTCGGCAGGTACATCACGGACCACTTCGGCCCGACGGCGGTGCTCCGCAAGGTCGCCATCAGGCTGGGGGCGCCCAACTATCCGGGAGACACGATGGTGTTGACGGGCACGGTCGAGGCGGTCGACGGCGACACCGCCACCGTACGGGTCGTCGGCGCCAACGCCCTCGGCAGACATGTGACGGGCACGGTGACGGTCACGGTCCCGGAGGGCCGCCGATGAGCGTGCGCAGCCGCGACACCCTGGCCGGACGCGCCGCGGTCGTCGGCATCGGGGCCACCGAGTTCTCCAAGGACTCCGGGCGCAGTGAGCTGCGGCTGGCCGTGGAGGCGGTGCGGGCCGCGCTGGACGACGCGGGGCTGGCGCCGGCGGACGTGGACGGGATGGTGACGTTCACCATGGACACCAACCCGGAGATCACGGTGGCCCAGGCCTGCGGGATGGGCGAGCTCTCCTTCTTCTCCCGGGTCCACTACGGCGGCGGTGCGGCCTGCGCGACGGTTCTGCAGGCGGCGCTCGCGGTGGCGGCGGGCGTGGCGGAGGTGGTGGTCTGCTACCGCGCCTTCAACGAGCGGTCGGGCCGCAGGTTCGGCGCGGGCGTACAGCACCGGGAGCCCTCGGCGGAGGGCGTGGCGCTCGGCTGGGTGCTGCCGTTCGGGCTGCTCACGCCGGCCTCCTGGGTGGCGATGGCGGCCCAGCGGTATCTGCACACGTACGGGCTGACGCCGGAGGTGTTCGGTCATGTGGCCGTGGTGGACCGCAGGTACGCGGCGACGAACCCGGCGGCGTACTTCCACGGCCGCCCGATCACGCTCGCCGACCACGCGGCCTCCCGCTGGATCGTGGAGCCGCTGCGGCTGCTGGACTGCTGCCAGGAGACCGACGGCGGACAGGCGATCGTCGTCACGTCCCTGGAGCGGGCCCGGGACCTGCCGCACTCGCCCGCCGTGATCGCGGCGGCCGCCCAGGGCGCGGGCCGGGCGCAGGAGCAGATGACCAGCTTCTACCGGGACGATCTGACCGGCCTGCCGGAGACTGCCGGGGTGGCCCGCCGGCTGTGGCGCAGCTCGGGTCTCGGCCCGGCCGACATCGATGTGGGGATCCTGTACGACCACTTCACACCGTTCGTGCTGATGCAGCTGGAGGAGTTCGGGTTCTGCGGGAAGGGGGAGGCGGCCGGCTTCGTGGCCGAGGAGCGGCTGCCGCTCAACACGCACGGGGGCCAGCTCGGGGAGGCGTACCTGCACGGCATGAACGGCATCGCGGAGGCGGTACGCCAGCTGCGGGGCACGGCCGTGAACCAGATACCGGGAGCGACCCGGACCCTGGTGACGGCCGGCACGGGAGTACCGACGTCGGGGTTGATCCTGACGGCAGACGACTGATCCGAGGGCCGGGACCCGCACGGAAGCACGCAGACCGGCGTCCGTCACCTGCACGGGTGGCCCGCTGACCGGTGTCCACGGCCCGCCCCGTGTCAGGGTCGGCCCGTCGGGCGGAGCCAGGGCTGATCGGTGCGGAGTCAGGGTCGTACCCGTAGAGCGGGTGCATCCGCCGTCCACCTTCAGGAGGTGGGGCCGGCCCCACCCCTACAACCTGAGGCGGACTCCGCTTCGGGACCTGCGGGCGATCCGCAGCAGGGGGACCCGCTCCTAGCGTGGAGCCATGACCACACCCGTCTGCACCAGCGCCTCGGCCGCCGCCGCACCAAGGCGGCAGACCCTCCCGCACGCACGGCTCAGGCCGGGCGGGGAGACTCCGGCCTACCCGTCGTTCGCGTCGTACGTGCGAGCCCGCCAGCCGGTCCTGCTGCGCACCGCCCGCTCGCTGACCGCGAACCTGAGCGACGCCGAGGACCTGCTGCAGACCGCGCTCACCAAGACCTATGTGGCGTGGGAGCGGATCGAGGACCACCGGGCGCTCGACGGCTATGTGCGCAGGGCGCTGCTGAACACCCGGACCTCGCAGTGGCGCAAGCGCAGAGTGGACGAGTTCAGCTGCGACGAGCTGCCCGAGCCGGAGCCCGTGCCCGGCGACGGCGATCCGGCCGAGCGGCAGGCGCTGCATGACGCCATGTGGCAGGCGGTCATGAGGCTGCCGGCGCGACAGCGGGCGATGGTCGTCCTGCGCTACTACGAGGACCTCAGCGAGGCCCAGACCGCCGAGGTGCTCGGGGTGTCGGTGGGCACGGTGAAGTCGGCGGTGTCCCGTGCGCTCGGCAAACTGCGCGAGGACCCCGAACTGGAACTGGTCCGCTAGCCGGATTTTCCTTCCGTTTTCCTCCCCCGGTGACCCATCCCCTAGTGACATACCGCGCGGTATGTGAGCACAATCAGCGCTACCTCTACCACCGCGTAGGCAACGCCGCCCCGGGAGGACTCCGTGCTGAGCACCATGCAGGACGTACCGCTGACCGTCACCCGCATCCTCGTACACGGGACGCTGGTGCACGGGCGGTCCCAGATCACCACCTGGACCGGTGAGGCCGAGCCGCAGCGGCGCAGTTTCGCCGAGGCAGGTACGCGTGCCGTGCAGCTGGCGAACGCCCTGCGGGACGAACTCGGCGTCCGGGGCGACGACCGGGTGGCGACCCTGATGTGGAACAACGCCGAGCACGTCGAGGCGTACTTCGCGGTCCCGTCCATGGGCGCGGTGCTGCACACGCTCAATCTGCGACTGCCCGCCGAGCAGCTGGTGTGGATCGTCAACCACGCGGCCGACAAGGTCGTCATCGTCAACGGCTCCCTGATCCCGCTGCTCGCGCCGCTGCTGACCGAGCTGCCGACGGTGGAGCACATCGTCGTGTCCGGCCCCGGCGACCGTACGCCGCTCGCGGGCGCCACCGCGCGGGTGCACGAGTACGAGGAGCTGATCGCGGGCCGGCCGACCACGTACGACTGGCCGGAGCTGGACGAACGCCAGGCAGCCGCCATGTGCTACACCTCCGGCACGACGGGGGACCCGAAGGGCGTGGTGTACAGCCACCGTTCGATCTACCTGCACTCCATGCAGGTCAACATGACCCAGTCGATGGGCCTGACCGACCAGGACACCTCACTGGTCGTCGTCCCCCAGTTCCACGTCAACGCCTGGGGCCTGCCGCACGCCACCTTCATGACCGGCGTGAACATGCTGATGCCGGACCGTTTCCTGCAGCCCGCACCGCTCGCCGAGATGATCGAATGCGAGAGGCCCACCCACGCGGCTGCCGTCCCGACCATCTGGCAGGGCCTGCTCGCCGAACTCACCGCGCGCCCCCGGGACGTGACGTCCCTCACCCAGGTCACCATCGGCGGTGCCGCCTGTCCGCCCTCCCTCATGGAGGCCTTCGACAAGCTCGGCATGCGGGTCTGTCACGCCTGGGGCATGACGGAGACCTCGCCGCTGGGCACGGTGGCCCGCCCGCCGGCCCACGCGGTCGGCACCGAGGAGGAGTTCGCCTACCGCCTCACCCAGGGCCGCTTCCCGGCCGGCGTCGAGGGCCGCCTCATCGGCCCCGGCGGCGAACGCCTGCCCTGGGACGGCGAGTCGGCGGGCGAGCTGGAGGTGCGCGGCCCGTGGATCGCGGGGGCCTACTACAACGGCCCCGGCGCCGAACCCCTCCGCCCCGCCGACAAGTTCAGCAAGGACGGCTGGCTGAAGACGGGTGACGTCGGGACCATCTCCCCCGACGGGTTCCTCACCCTCACCGACCGCGCCAAGGACGTCATCAAGTCCGGCGGCGAGTGGATCTCCTCGGTGGAGCTGGAGAACGCGCTGATGTCCCACCCGGACGTCGCCGAGGCCGCGGTGGTCGCCGTGCCCGACGAGAAGTGGGGCGAGCGCCCGCTGGCCACGGTCGTCCTGCGGGAAGGCGCCACCGCCGACTTCGCGACCCTGCGCGCCTTCCTCGCCGAGGAGGGCCGCATCGCCAGGTGGCAGCTGCCCGAGCGCTGGACGGTCGTCGAGACGGTGCCCAAGACGAGCGTGGGCAAGTTCGACAAGAAGGTGCTGCGCAGGCAGTACGCGGACGGCCACCTGGACGTCACCCACCTCTGACCGGGAAACGGCCCTCGCCGTAGGGCGCCGGCTGGTGTGGCACTCGTGGTGCGGCAGCGGTGTGGCACCCGCCGTACGGCGTCGGTTCTCGGTGTACGGCCGGCCTTGCAGCGCCGGCCGTGCGGCCCCGCCCTGCCGCATCCCTCTGATGGGCTGCGGCAGGCGGCCGGCGCTGCCGTGCCCTCACCCGCGCCGCAGCGTGGTCGCCCAGCCCAGCAGCAGCCACAGACCGGCCACCGTGCACACCCCGGTCCAGCCCCAGTGGCCGAAGGCGGGGCCCGCTACGGCCGAGGCGAGGGCGCCGCCGGCGAAGCCGGAGACGACGTAGGCGGTGTTGGCGGTGGCCGGGGTGGACGTCGTCGTCAGGGCGAGGGTCTGGTTGGCGACGTGCGAGGCGACCAGCGCCGCATGGACGGCGATCGCGGCGGCGAACAGCGCGACCAGGACGTGTCCGCCGAGCCAGAACAGCGGCACGGCCACGGCCGCGAGCAGATACGCGGTGCCGACGACCCGTGCCGCACCGAAGCGGTCGACCAGATCCCCCGCCAGCGGCGCCACCGCGCTGGCGGTCAGTCCGAAGAGGCCGAAGAGCCCGGCGGTCGCCGTGGACAGGCCGTAGGAGGGGCCGGTCAGCAGCAGGGCCAGCGACGTCCACAGTGCGCTCCAGGCGCCGAACATGCCCGCCTGCCTGAGGCACGCCCGCCACAGGGCGGGCGAGCGGCGCAGCAGTCCCGGCAGCTCGGCCAGTCCGGAGAACAGCCCGCCCTGCCGCGTCCGCCGCTCCGAGGGCAGGGCCAGGGCGGTGGCCAGACCCAGTGCGAGGGTCAGTACGGCGGACCCGGCGAACACCCAGCGCCAGCCGAAGACCTGTCCGGCCAGGCCGCCGACGACACGGGCGGCCACGATCCCGGTGAACAGCCCGGCGATGACGGCCGCGACATGCCGGGCGCGCCGGTCCGCGGGGGCCCGCTCGGCGACCAGCGGGACCAGCAGCTGCGGTACGACGGTCGCGGCGGCGGCCAGGAACACGGCGGCGGCGAGGGCGGCGGTGCCCGGGGCCGCGGCGGCGGCGACCAGTGCCACCGCGGTGCCCGCGGACAGGCCGGCGACGAGCGGGCGCCGGTTGACGCGGTCGCCGAGCGGGGCGAAGAAGAGCAGGCCGGCCGCATAGCCGAGCTGGGCCACGGATGCGATCCAGGTCACGGCCGCGGGGACCGTACCGAAGTCGTGGGCGATCAGGGGAAGCAGCGGGGCCGCGAGATAGATGTTGGCGGCGGTGACGGCCGTACAGACGGCGATGAGCAGGAGGAACGGACCTCCGGAAGCGCCGGGTGCGGCGGCGGGCCCGAGGCCGGGGACACGGCCGCGGAGACGATTCCGGGGTTCCGGGCGGGTGCTGGTGGCTGACGGCATGAGCGGGGACACTCCTTGGAGCCGACTCTGACAACTAACTCGTTGGTTGGTAACTCTCAACAGGGTGCACCCCGCCCTCATTCCCGTCAACCAAATAGTTGGTTACCTGTCTGGCCTGGCCCTACCCTGTCCCCATGGCAGCAGTCAGGGACCCCGAGGCCACCAAGGCCCGTATCTTCGAGGCGGCGGTCGCCGAGTTCGCCCGGCACGGCATCGCGGGCGCCCGCATCGACCGCATCGCCGCCGAGGCCAAGGCCAACAAGCAGCTGATCTACGCCTACTTCGGCAACAAGGCGGAGCTGTTCACCCAGGTACTGGGCACCTGCATGGTCGATCTGGCCGCCGCCGTCCCCGTCGACCCCGACGACATCGAAGGCTGGGTCGACCGCCTGCTCGACTACCACTCCGCCCACCCCGAGCTGCTGCGCCTGCTGTTCTGGGAGGGAATCGAGTACGGCACCGCCGAGCTGCCCGACGAGCCGACCCGCCAGGAGCACTACGCCCGGAAGGTGGCCGCCGTCGCCGACGGCCAGGCCCGGGGCGTGATCACCGACGCGTTCCCGCCCGGCGACCTCCTCCTGCTGCTGACCGCCCTGACCAACTGGATGGCGGTGGTCCCGCAGATGCGGCGCATCCTGACGGGGGCGGAGGACACCGACCACGACCGCCTGCGGGCCTCCGTCAAGGAGGCGGCCCGCAGGCTGGTGGCGCGCTAGGCGGCAGCACCAGGCAGCTGACGGCACGATCAGCCCCCACGCCCCCGCGGCCGCCCGATACGGGAAGCCCCCGGACCTGCGCCCGACACCCCCTAGTTCGTGCCGATCCTGGCCAGCAGATCCACGATCCGGCTCTGCACGTCGGTGCTGGTCGACCGCTCCGCGAGAAACAGCACCGTTTCGCCCGAGGCCAGCCGGGGCAGGTCGGCCTGGTCGACGGCTGCCGTGTAGACGACCAGCGGGGTGCGGTTGAGCTGCCCGTTCGCGCGGAGCCAGTCGACGATCCCGGTGAAGCCGGCCTGCCGCACCTGCACCTGCATCAGGTCCATCACCACGAGGTTCGGCCGGAACTGCCCCGCGAGCGTCACCGCGTCGTTGTCGTTCGCGGCCCGCGCCACCTGCATCCCGCGCCGCTCCAGCGTCGCGGTCAGCGCCAGCGCGATCTCCGCGTGCTCCTCGATGAGCAGCACTCGCGGCGGATGCTGCTCGCTGTCCCGCGGCGCCAGCGCCTTCAGCAGAACGGCGGGATCGGCGCCGTACGCCGCCTCGCGCGTCGCCTGCCCGAGTCCGGCCGTCACCAGGACCGGCACCTCGGCCGCGACCGCGGCCTGCCGCAGCGCCTGCAGGGCCGTACGCGTGATCGGCCCCGTCAGCGGGTCCACGAACAGCGCGGCCGGGAACGCCGCGATCTGCGCGTCGACCTCCTCACGGGAGTGCACGATCACCGGCCGGTAGCCACGGTCGCTCAGCGCCTGCTGGGTCGTCACGTCCGGCGCGGGCCACACCAGCAGCCGGCGCGGGTTGTCCAGCGGCTCCGGGGGCAGCTCGTCGTCGAGCGGCTGCGGCAACGGTGCGTCCGAGATCTCGACCGCCCCGCCGGGACCGTCCAGCGGCTCGGGCCCCTCGGCGGCATTCGCGTCCGGCGCGCCTATGGCGTACGACCGCCCGGCGCCCTCGGTGCCCGGGGCGAGCAGGGACTGCCCGGGGAGCGAGGGCTGCGCCTGAGCGGGGAGCGGCTGTCCGCCGAGCGACGGCTGTGCGGGCGAGGGCTGTGCGGGCGTCGGCTCGGCCGGGGGATGCGGCAGGGCCGCCTGCTCCGGCTGCTGTTCCGCGCGCTGGGCCGGGTCGGGAGGCGTGCCCAGCTTGCGCCGCCGGCCGGATCCGCCCGGCGCGTGCGGCGGCGGGGTCGCCGTCGGCTGCTGCACCTGCGCGGCCTGCCGTGAGAACGGCACGCCCTGCCCGAGCGTGCGGACACTGATCGCCCGCCCCTGCGTCGAGTTCGGGTCGACCGCGGCATCCTCGGCGGGCAACGGCTGCGCGGCCCGCGGCGCCTGCGCACCGGCGTGTTCCGCGGGAAGCGGGGTGCCCGTGGCCGGCGTACCGGTCTGCGCCACGGGTGTGCCCGCGCCGGAGGTGTCATCGGCGCCGGGCCACTGCTGGGGCACGCCGGGCGGCTGGACGGCCGCCGGTACCTGTCCGGTACCCGCCGCGGCGGGCAGCGGCCCGCCGTTCGGGGTACCGGCGGGCGGAGTCGTGGGGGAGGCCGGGGCGGGCTGCTGGGCCGGGAGGACCGGTCCGGAGGCGGCCGGCACGGGCCGGCCGGCGGTGTCGTGCGCGGGCGCGGCGGGATGCGGTACGGCAGGCTGCTGACCGGGCGCGGAGACACCGGCCTGGGCACCCGGCACAGCCTGCACGGGAGCGGGCGTCTGCGCCGTGGCTGCCGCGGGACCGGCCTGGACGGGGATGCCCTGTCCGGCCGTACCGTGCGCCGGGAGGCCGCGAACGGGCGTACCCTGACCGGGAGTCGGCGCCCCGGCGGGGTGCGGCACGGCCTGCCCCGGAGCGACCGGAACCCCCTGGGGAGGAGTCATCTGCCCCGCTCCGGCCTGCCCCGCGAGAGCCTGGCCGGGAGCGGCTTGTGCCGGAGGCGTCGGCACGGAAGGGGTCGGTGCGGGAGGTGTCGGCACGGAAGGCGTCCGTGCGGGAGGTGTCGGCGCCGAGACCGGCTGTGCGCTCTGCGCCTCGGAGGCCGTCGGCTGACCGGATCCCGTCGGCTGGGCCACGGCCCGGCGGCGGCGACCGGTCGGCGCGCTGGTCGGATGCGGCTGCGGCGGGGTGTGGTCCGAGCCCTGGTCGAGCGGTACGGCGTCGTGCCGGCCGTCACCACCGGGTACCCCCGTGACGGGCAGCGGCTGCTGAGTGGGCATCTGCACGTGCCCCGAGCCCTGCCCCGGAATCCGCGGCTGCCCCTCGACGGCTCCCGGAGCGGCGCCTGCCACGGCACCCGCCACAAGACCGGCACCCGGCCCGGCAGGCGCGACCGCCCCGGGCCCGACCGGCACAGCGGCCCCCGGTCCCACAGGCGTGCCCACGCCCGGAACCCCACCGGCCGCCGGAACCGTACCCACCCCGTTCGCCGCGTCCGCGGACTGCGGTGAGCGGTCGGCCTCGGCCGGAGGCAGGGCGAAGACCGTACGGGCGCCGGCCTCCTGGGCGGCGGCCCGCTCCGCCGCGGCGGCCAGCGCACGCCGGCGCCGCCCGGTCGGCTGCCCGCCCTCGGCCGGAACGGTCTCCGCAGCCGAAGTGGCCTGCGTACCCGCAACAGCCTGCGTACCCGGAACGATCTCCGCTCCCGGAACGGCCGGAGCCCCCGGCGCCGCCCCGCTGCCTGCCGCTGCGGGCAGGGCGGGCGGCAGGGCCGGCTGCGGGGCGCCCGAGTCCTGGGGCGCGCGTCGGCCCGTGGGCGCGGGCACGCCCTGCGGCGGAACGGCGGAGCCGAGGCCCGTACCCGAGGCAGCGGCCCCGGCGGCATGCTCGGCAGCCGTCACCACCGAACCCTCGCTCACGGCCGCACCGGAACCGCCGTTGCTCTCGGCGGGCCGGCCACGGCGCCGCCCGGTACCGCCGGACGCGCTCTCCGTGCCCTCGGCCACCGGGACCGCGCCGGTCTCCTCGGCGGGCGCGGCGGCACGCCTGCGGCGCCGCCCGGTCGGCACGGGCGCCTCCGTGTCACCGGCCTGACCCGCCGCGGGCACCTCACTCTCCAGGAAGGCGTCCGTGGAGGCGCGCCGGGCCCGCCGCCGTCCGCCACCGGCCGACTGCTCGACGACACCGGCCGACTCCTCCGCGGCCGGCTCACCGCCGCCGGAGACCGGCGTGCCCGGCCCCTGCTCGCCCGGACCCTGCCCGGCCGGGAGCGCAGCGACCTGCGGCACCTGTCCGTCGACCGTCCCGGCGCCCCCGCCGAGCGGCACTTCCAGCACATACGCGCTGCCGCTCATGCCCGGCACCTCGTGGGTCTGCAGCACGCCGCCGTGGGCCCGTACGATCCCGCGCACGATCGGTTCGTGCACCGCGTCTCCCCCGGCGTACGGCCCGCGCACCTCGATCCGCGCGACCTCACCGCGCTGCGCCGCCGCGACCACGACCGTGTTGTCCAGGTAACCGCCCGCGGAGACCGGCGAGTTGCCGGTCGCGTCCACGCCGGCGACATCCGCCACGAGATGGGCGAGCGCGGTGGCGAGCCGCTGCGGGTCCACCTCGGCCTCGATGGGCGGCGCGTGCACGGCGAACTGCACCCGCCCCGGCCCGATCAGCTCGACGGCCCCGTCCACACCCGCGGCGACGACGGCGTCCAGCATCACCTTCGTACGGGTGATGTCCTCGGCGCCGGCGTCCAGCCGCTGATAGCCGAGGACGTTGTCGATCAGCGTCGTGATCCGCGAGTACCCCGCGGAAAGGTGGTGGAGCACCTGATTGGCCTCGGGCCACAGCTGCCCGGCGTCGTCGGCGGCCAGCGCGGCCAGCTCGCGCCGCAGCTCCTCCAGGGGCCCGCGCAGCGACTGCCCGAGCAGGGTCAGCAGCTGCTCGTGCCGCCCGGCGAGGGCCTCGTACCGGTCCTTCTCCCGCTCGGCGAGCGCGGCGTACCGCTCCTCGCCGGACGCCAGCTCCTCCGCGTGCTTCTCGCGCAGTTCCTCGAGCTCGGTGACGTGCTGCTGGCGCAGCGCGGTCAGATCGGAGGCGTGCTCCTCGGTGAGCCGCTCCACCTCCTCCGCGTGCGCCTTCTCCAGCGCCGCCTTCTCCTCGGCCAGCGCCTCGTACGGCCGCCGGTCGGTGAAGGTCATCACGGCGCCGACGAGCTGGTCCCCGTCGCGCACAGGAGCGGTGGTGAGATCGACGGAGACCTTCTGCTCCCCCTTGGACCACAGCACCTGCCCGCGCACCCGGTGCTTGCGCCCGGAGCGCAGGGTGTCGGCGAGCGGGGACTCCTCGTACGGGAAGGGGGAACCGTCGGCACGCGAGTGCAGCACGAGCGTGTGCAGCTCCTTGCCGCCCAGCTCACCGGCCCGGTAACCCAGTATCTGGGCGGCGGCCGGATTGACGAGGACGATCCGCCCCTCGGTGTCGGTGCCCACGACGCCTTCGGACGCGGCCCGCAGGATCATCTCGGTCTGCCGCTGCGAGCGCGCCAGCTCGGCCTCGGTGTCGACGGTCCCGGACAGGTCCCGTACGACGACCATCAGCAGCTCGTCGCCGGTGTAGCCGTAACCGTCGTAGGCCTGCTGGCCGTTCTCCAGATTCGCGCTCGTGACCTCGACCGGGAACTCGGTCCCGTCGGTCCGCCGAGCGATCATCCGCGTGGGCTTGGTCCGCCCCCGCGGGTCCATGTGATCGGGCCGCCGCATCGATCCCGGGATGAGCCGCGAGTCGAACTCCGGCAGCAGATCGAGCAACCCGCGCCCGACGAGCGCCGTGCCCGGCGCCTCGAAGGCCTCCAGCGCGATGGTGTTCGCGTTGACGACGGTTCCGTTGGCGTTGACCAGGACCAACGCGTCCGGCAGCGCGTCGAGTATGGCTGCGAGGCGAGCAGCGCCTCGGGATGGCCTGCTGCTCACGAGACGCCTTCCTCCCTGTTACCGCACCTTGCCGACCGCTCGGGCCATCTTGCCAACCGGCCCGCGACGTGTCACGCGAGGGAGTCTAAGCGCACGCGTTGCGCTCGCGACGCCGGATGAGAGGGAGGTCC
This sequence comes from Streptomyces sp. NPDC053069, assembly GCF_044546895.1. NCBI lineage: Bacteria > Bacillati > Actinomycetota > Actinomycetes > Kitasatosporales > Streptomycetaceae > Streptomyces > Streptomyces sp. NPDC053069. The sequence continues at coordinate 451,579 of NZ_JBITZN010000004.1, forward strand.
CACGACGAAGTGACACCGAACGCATGACCACACGCCGACCACGCCCTCCGGCCGCAGGCAGACTGCTCCGCCGCTTCCGACTCCGGCTCCATTCCGGCTCCGCTCCGGCTCCACTCCGATTCCGTGAGACCTTCGCGGGACCTTTACCGGACCGGTGATGCCACCAGGAGAACGCCACTGAGCCACCCACCCGGCCCCTTCGCCGGCCGGCCGCTCAGGCGGGCACCGAGCCCAGCTTCGGCAGCAGTGGCACCAGACCGTCCCACCGCCCGATCTCGCACCCGTTGCTGCGGTCGTAGCCGGCGTCGACCCTGCGCCCGGCCCAGGTACCGGTCACCCGGGCGGTGGCCGGACCGCCGTAGATCATGGTGCAGAGGGTACCGGGCGGCACCGGAGCGAAGAGATCCTGCCCCCAGCGCGTGCGCTCGTCCAGCACCCGGCAGGCCTGCGCCGCGTCCGGGTGACTCCCGCCGGCCGGATGGCAGGACAGCTCGTACCTCCCGTCCCGCCCGGATCCGGCCTGCCGCACGACGACGGTGAGGTGATCGCCGCTCCGGTCCCCGGGCCGCACGGGCGACGGCCCGGCGGGCGCGGCGACGGCGGGTACGGCGACGGCGGGTACGGCGACGGCTACGGCGGGTACGGCGGACAGGGCGAGGAGTCCCGAGACAGCGGCGAGGACCGGCCCGGCGCCGCCCCGAACCGGACCCGGCCGGACACCGGCGCGCGCCGGACCTCGCTGAAGAAGAAAGACCATGACCTGCCCAACGCCTCCGGCCCCCGGACGTTGCGCGCGCCTCGCCGGACGAAGCCCTTTGCTCTGTGACCCGACTGCCTAGTACCGTGGGGGGCGATTGGTGACAAGCCCCTCGGCTGTGTCATCATCTGCACGCACCACTCGCGCGCTCGTGTGAGCGGTTGTGCTGGAGGCGTCGCCTAGTCCGGTCTATGGCGCCGCACTGCTAATGCGGTTTGGGCCTTAAAGCCCATCGAGGGTTCAAATCCCTCCGCCTCCGCACCGATCCCGAAGCCCCGGTCCCCAGGACCGGGGCTTCGGCGTTCCCGCCCCGGCCGCGCCCCTAGGTCCTCCTCCTCCGCCTCCATCGACGTTTTCGCAGGTCACAAGGGGTGTGCGAATCGGATTTCACATGACGGCGGCAGTCATGTAATGTTCTTCCTGTCGCCGGGACGGGCCGAAAGGGCCGAAACGGAGACAAGAACAAAAGAACACAAGCACTCGTAGCTTAACGGATAGAGCATCTGACTACGGATCAGAAGGTTGCAGGTTCGAATCCTGCCGAGTGCACAACAGTTCAGAGGCCCTGTGGAGCGATCCACAGGGCCTCTGGCTTTTGCCTTGACGGCAGTGTTTGACGGCAACCGCCGGGTTGGAGTGCTGCCTAGTCGTCGGATCCGAAGGGACGGACAACAGTGTCCGGGCCTGGACTCATCAGCGTCTCGTGCCCGTCCTCGAAACGGACCCGGTAGGGAGGTCCCCCATGCGCCCCGAGCACCTCGATGATCTCTGCGGTGCGATCGTGCTGCCCCACGATCCGACCGTGGACAAGAATCCTGTCACCAACACTGGCCTGCACGCTGCCACCCTTCTGTCGCGCTGTCCTCCACTGCCTTTCCCATGAATCGCTGGGTCGGAACGAGGAGCGCCGTCAGTTCGACCTAACCGGTGAGTGTGGGCTCGATCAAACGGCTACGAGGACACCGGCCGCGCCGTCGTCATCGTCCGGCCCGTTGCCGTCACCCCTCAGCGCGTCGCCGACGCGATCGAACGCGGAGCGCTGGGAGTCGAGCCGTACGAAGGTGTAGATGTCCATGGTCACGCGGATGGAGCTGTGACCCAGGACTTCCATGATCATTCGGGCGTCGGCGCCCTGTTCGTGGAGCAGGGACGCGCAGGTGTGGCGGAGGTCATGAAAGCGGACCTTACGGACGGCGGCGCGGGCGCACAGGGCCTCGAAGGACCGGTTCAGGTTGCGCGGCTCGATGGGGGTCCCGTTCCTTGTGGTGAAGACGAGGCCCTGACCCGTTCCTTTCCAGTTGGCACCGGCGGCCTTCCGGTCGGCTATCTGCTGAGCACGCTGCGCACGGAGTGCGGTCACGCACTCGGCCGGCAGGGCGACGCGGCGGGCCGAGCGCTGAGTCTTCGGTGCGACGATCAGCAGTTCGCCGCCGACCCGCTGTAGGGCCTGCCGCACGGTGAGGACGCCTTCGTGGAGATCCACATCCGACCAGCGCAGCCCCAGCACCTCACCCCGCCGCAGGCCGATGCGGACAGCCAGCTCGTACGCAGCCCACAGCCGGTTCTCACGGGCCGCTGTCAGGAGCTGACGCCCTTCCTTGGCGGTGAGCGGTTCGATCTCGCGCTGCGTTCCCATGCTCAGCTCCACGTTCCGGGCCACGTTGCGAGGCAGCTCGTCCTCACGTACGGCGTGCTGGAGAGCTGCCCGCAGGATCACCAGCAGGAAGCGCACGGTCCGGTCAGAGGGGAGCTTCTTGCAGCACTTGCCGAGGGCGCAGCAGCGCCGCTTGTGCTCGGGCCGCTTGTTGTCCTTGCCCTGTGCGCAGCACTGGCAGGTTGCCGCCGTCTTGGTCAGGAAGGCCCGGATGTCGCGGGCGGTGAGCCGGGTCAGCTTCTTCCTGCCGAACTCGGGCGTGACGTAGTTGCGGACGAGCGACTCGTAGTTGACGTAGGTCGTCCGGCGGACCTTGCCCTTGGCGACGTTCGCCAGCCAGTACGTCAGGTATTGGGCGATGGTCATCTTGCTGGTGGCGACCGGGAGGCCGTTGAGTGAGTCGGCCTTGAGCTTGGTGAGCTTCTCGTGGGCGTCGTCCCAGGTTTTGCCGTAGACGCTGCGCCGCTTGTACGTGCCGTCCGTCGTCAGCACGTAGGCACTGCCCTCCCAACGGCCGTCCTTCCGTTTGTAGATGGTGCCTTCGTTGTTGGCGTTCTTCTTCGGCTTGGCCATCAGGCGGCTTCCTGTTCGGCGCGGAGGGATATGTAGGCGTCCACGGCTGTTTCGCTGATGCGGCGGCAGCGGCCGATCTCGAAGGAGGCGAGTTCGCGGGAGCGGATCAGGTCGTTGACCTTCCAACGGCTGATGCCGAGACGCTCGGCGACCTGGTCCACGGTGAGGACGGCCGACGTCATTCGGGCACCAGTCCTTCCTGCTTGAGGCGTTGGGCATGGGCTATGTCGTGGCGGACTTGGGCGGCCAGGAGCTCTTCGCCGGGGCGGTAGCCGCTGCTGAGGTAGGTCCAGGAGGAGGCGGTAACGAGGGTGGTCTCGTCGGTGGCGGGGAGGCCGGCGCGGGCGCGGGCGGCTTCCGCCTGGGCGCTGCGCCAGGTGCGGCGTACGTCGCGGAGGGCGCCGAGGGTGGTGGAGTAGGCGCGGGATTTGCTGGAGAAGTGGCCGCGGAAGCCCAACATGTGGGCCCACTTCCAGAGCTTGAGTTCGGCGAACTCCGGCAGGTGGCCGAGGTCCCAGGCGGTACGGATCATCTGCCGTACGTGCTGCTGGACGGGCAGGGCCTTGATGGGTTCCGCCTGTCCGGTGCCGTCGCAGTCGGCGCACAGGTCGCGGAAGCCGTCGGGGCCGCGTACGTAGCCGCGTCCCTGGCAGGGGCGGCACATCAAGGTGCGGTCGACGGTGCCCGCGCCTTCAGCGTTCTTGGTGGCGTACTTGGCGATGTATCCGGCGACCTTGGCGTCTGTGTACTCGGCAACCCTGGCGTCGGTCAGTTCACCGTCGCCCAGGGCCGAGATGGGGTCGACTTTGAACCGGCAGCCCCAGGCGATGACTCGTTCGCCGATTGCGTCCGACTCGACGGTGAGCCGGGCGCGCTTCCGAGCCAGGCCCACGGCGGCTTTCAGGGCGTCGAAGGTGGCCCAGAGCGGGGGCGCGCTGGTGTGGCCGTCGGGTCCGTCGAAGCGGATCACGGCGTGGAAGTGGACCAGGCCGCGTTTTTGGTACTCGGCGACCTTGGCGAAGGAGACGCGGAGAGCGGTGTTCAGCGCCTTCTGCGTCATGCCGAGGTGTTCGGCCAGGGCGCGGCGCAGGTACGTGGTGAACCGCGCCCAGAGCTGTCCGGCGTGCGCGTTCCAGAGCACGGCCCCGGCGTAGTCGTAGGTGGATGGGTTCAGTGGGGTGCCGAGTTCGGGGGCGTCTTCGGCGTGGGTGTTGCCGCAGGCGCAGGGCCGGGGCTTGCCCGCGTCGGTGGGGTATCGCGATCGGCGACCCGGACAGCACGAACGTCCAACAGCGCGGTAGCGAGGAGAGGTTCGGCCATGGGATTGAGTCCCGCTGCCGACTCGCCCTTATGCACTATCGCCCCCTGGCCGAGGTACCCGGCATCGAGGTGCGGACCCATGCCACCACGCTCTACAACTCGATCTATCGAGCGGATGACCAGGCGCTGGTCAATGCCCATGTTTGGGGCGTGAACGCGTACGGTGCTCCCGTGTGGCATCTTCGGCGCAACGGAGAGGGCGGCATGTTCGATACCTACGCCAGCAGCTTCGACGCGGTGTGGGAGACCGCGACGCCGGTAGGAAAAGACTGACCATGGCACGGACCGAGTACTACGACGACCCGGCGGCACCTAAGCCGAACAGCTTGGTGGTCGCCGCGTCCGCCGTGGTTACCGATGAGGAAGGGCGCGTACTCCTTCAGCGTCGGCGGGACAACGACCTTTGGGCGCTCCCTGGCGGCGGCATGGAGATGACCGACTCACTTCCGGGCGCGGCTGTCCGGGAGGTGAAGGAGGAAACGGGCCTGGACGTGGAGATCACCGGGCTCGTGGGCACGTACACCGACCCTCGCCACATCATTGCCTACTCGGACGGTGAGGTGCGCCGACAGTTCAACGTCTGCTTCACCGCCCGCGTAGTCGGCGGTCGGCTCGCCATCTCGGACGAGTCCACGGAGCTGCGGTTCGTCCAGCCGGAGGAAATCGATCAACTGCCGATGCACCACACGCAGCGGCTCCGGATCCGTCACTTCCTGGAGCACCGGGAACGGCCCTACCTCGGCTGATCGAACCTGCGACACCCGCTTTAGGAGTTCGATCGACCATCAGCGTGGGTGGGGTCTGCGTTACGTGGTCGTGCCGTACGTGGGTGCCGACAGGCACTGTCGTCCACCCTCGTTGATGTCAGCGCTGGATGTCATCGGACCAGTCAGTGACCTGGTGGAACAAGGTGCGGTGGAACAAGATCGAGAATCCTCCGGAGCCGGGCCCGTTCCCGTGCCTGGCCAAGGCCCTCGAGGTGCCACAGCGCCGCGTCGGATGGCTGAAGTGAGAATCAGAAGTTATAGGTGAGACTTGAGTGAAAGATTACCTGAAGTAACGGCGCACTCTTGCCCGCTCGCGCTCCCGCGCGCATCGACCCCTTAACGCAGACACCTGGTGGGATCCTTTTGAGGACTCTAGGTTCGCTCACGCCAGTACGCGGATCAAGGGAGTGAAATTGAGCGACAGTTCGGATGACACCAGCTCCCCACCCTCGCAGGATTCTCACGCTAAAAAGGCGACGATTATCGCCGTAGTCGGAATTGTTCTGGCGGCGATCCCTATCGCTTGGAGTGTGATCGACACCGGTGAAGAAAGAGTCACCGAGAGCGCTTACATAGATAAGGCGGACAGCGCTTGTGCGAGGCACCAGTCGGATCTGGATGCCTTGGGTCCGGAGCCCCCTGGTGACAACCAGCAAGCGTACACGGCCTACCTGCAACGCCGCGGTGACATCATACGTGCTGCACTCAAAGACTGGGGGGCAGTGAAGGTGCCCTCGCATCTGCAGGGCGAGATAAACGATGCCTACTTCGCGGCTGACTCCGCCGCGAAGGAGTGGGAAACCGCCGTGCATTGGGGCTCACAGGGGAATGAGGACAGGGCAAATCACTACCTTGACGAATCGAGCCGCTACGCCACAGATGCAATTCGCAAAGCACGCTCGGTCGGCCTAAAGGTGTGTCCTCTGGGCTTCTAGTCGCGCTAACTGAGGTTGCCGTGGAGCCGACCGGCCGGCGCTGCCGCGCTGTGCGCGGCACCTCTGATCTCTGCATCAGACTGCTTGCAGTTCAGGAGGCCGGGAGCACGGCGAGCGCAGCGAGCCCTTGAACCTGTAGAGAAACTTGTAACTCTCATCCGGGCTGGGCCTGAAGTCCTGCGCACACTGCGAGTCGGCGCTAGCCGGTGCCACCGTTCAGCGCTGACGGCAACCCTGACGGCAACGACGGCACACAGAGACCGTTGATCACGACCGTCAGCGATCAGCCGGGAGGAAGGCGGGGCCCTCACCCCACAGCCTGCCCGATCCTACGGATCAGAAGGTTGCAGGTTCGAATCCTGCCGAGTGCGCAGCATGCCAGAGGCCCTGTGGATCAATCCCCAGGGCCTCTGGCCTTTTCCTTGACGGCAGTGTTTGGTGCATCGTGTCATTGAGCCGGGCCGAGCACCTCGTCGGCGCTGCGCGGCTCTGTGCGCGCCTGCTGATTGAGCTTGTGGCGGGCGATGGAGGATTGTCGGTAGACCTCTTTGCGGGCCCGCATGATGTTGCCCAGCGGGGCGTGCTCGGCGGTGACCCTCCAGGGTGTGAAGGACAGTGAGTCCATCTTCGCCAGGTTCTCCGGGCCGGAGATGTCCTGCTGCGGGAGCCGCAGCCTGGCCACGGTGACGGACGGGGACAGTTTCTCGGGCCACTCCACGGTGGTGTCCTCCACCGGCATGCGTTGCAGGTCGGTGCAGAGCTGGACCTGGATGTCGAAGGCGTACGGCCGCTCCTGCAGTTCGGCCTGGAGGGCCGGTCGGAAGACCTCCTGCTCGGAGGACGGGTCGATGGCACGCCGGACCACCGCGGCGGCACAGTCCGGGTCGGGGGTGATGCGCACCTTGGCGATGTAGTCGCCGTGCCTGACCGCACCCATCGTCCAGTAGGTCGACAGCAGCAGGTTGGCCGGCGGGGTCTTCGCCAGGCGGAGGAAGGCCAGGAACTCGTCCCATGCCCAGTTGTCCTGGTCCAGCGTTCCCTTGCCGGTCACGAACTCGGTGAAGAAGCGATGCGCGCCGGGGCGGCCCTGGGAGAAGTAGGCCGGCGCGTTCAAGAACAATTCCTGGATGAACAGGTAGTGCTCGACCGTGTTGCAGAAGAAGATCGGTCCGTTGATGTTGGCGTAGTCGAAGGTGCCCGTGTCCGGTTCGTCTTCCAGCAGGGTCGGGCCGGGGATGTCGAACATCTTCAGGGCCAGTCCGGTGGCGGCCCCCAGTCGCGCGTCCGCTCCGGCATGCGGCGAGCCGTTGGAGAAGCGGATGAGCGCATCGTGGGTTCCCGGCGTCGCGTAGATGCCTTGGGCGTACTCGGGGGGCAGCCCGTCCAGGATTTCCACTTCCCCGCGGACCAGTCCGTAGCCTTTGGCGTGGGCGTCGCGCAGGGCCTGTCCGGTGCCACCGGACTGGACGGATTCGGCGATGTAGTTCTCGGTCTTCTCGATCACCGTCTGCACGTGCCGGTCGAAGTCCGGGTCCTGTACCTCGACGTCAGGCGTGTAGGGGACGAACTGTGCTGCCATGACTTCGGTCTCTCCTTCGAGAGGGCGTTCGGAGCTCGGGGTGGACTTCCTTTCAGTTCTCCAGTTCGGCGAGCCAGCGCAGGGCACGCAGCCCCGGCACGAAGCAGTACTCGCCGCCGCGGGTGACCACGAAGCTGGGCAGGTTGCGCAGGCGGCGTCGGACTGGTTTGCCGGGAATGGTGACGCTGCCGGTTCCGTCGTGATGGCCGGCCACCGGGTCCTGTTCGCCGGGGTAGCCGATGAAGTTGCCGTCGTTGACCCATTCGGACTTGATGAACTCGAACTGCCGTTCGATGTGGGCCCCGATGAAGACTCCCACCAGGCCCCGGTCGGCACCGTCGTCCTCCAGCACACCGTCGGGCAGCGGCGGACCGTAGGTGGTGCCGCGGCGGATGATCCGGTGCATCCGTGCGTCGCCGATGATGGTGGCATCGCGGGGATTGTTCCGGCGGATGTGCGCGCCGGCGGGGCATCGCAAGCCGCGATCGTCGTTCTCCCGGTACAGGAAGTCGTTGACGCGCTGCGGGTCCGCGGCCAGCTCCGGGTCGTCGTGCTCCGGCGTCAGCGTCAGCGGCGCGCCACTCGGCCAGCGGCCGACCATTTTCGCCGCCAGGAGGGCTTCCTCCTCGGCGTTGGAACTGTTGGCGCGCAGGTACCGGCGCCAGGCCGCCACGTTGGTGTGAATCTTGCGAACGGCCACGTAGGTCCCGTTGCGCCCCAGCACATCGGGGCTGGGCATGGGCGGGAGATTGCCGGTCTCGTCGGGGTAGCCGAGGATGAACTCGCCGGCCTTGATGGGGGCTTCCTGCGGATTGGAGCCGGGCAGACCGACACCTTCGATGTTGGGATGGCTGATGCCGTCCCGGAAACCGAAGGTGGTGCGTCCGGTCGGAAGCTGGTGGACGTCCTGTTCCCAGATCACCTGGACACCGGGGGTTTCCCGGTAGGCGACCCGGGCCCGTGCCAGTTCCCGGTCGAGTTGTGCCGCATCCGAGGCGAGGGCGCTCAACGCGATGTGGACGTCACCCGTCCCGAAGGGTTTCTCCCAGTGCGCCGGGGCATTCTCGCCCACATCGCCGATCAGTTCCGCCCGAGCGGCCATGCCCTCGCGGAACGCCCGCGGGAAACTGTCCAGCGACTCCTGGGGCACCCCGAGGGCCCTCAGCCCCTGATAAGTGAACGCCACAGCCACCCAGGCATCCCGGCTCCGGTCCGCGCTCGGCAGGCCGCCCGAGGTCAGCGGCAGCAGCCGCCGCAGCAGGGCACGTCCGGCGTGGCGGTCGTCGACGCGCAGGAAGATGAACTTTCCCTCGTAGGGGACGGGCCGCGGGCGCAGCGCCCCGCTCTGGACGTCCTCGACCTCGACGCGTACACCGGTCGCGCTGCCGCTGTCTGCCGTGCTCATGATCGCTTCGGCCTCCGCATGGGTTCCTGTCCGGACGGCCCCGCAGAGGCGGTTTGCGCCCGCTGACGCTGTTCACCGAAGCGGGCACAACTCTGCGGGACAGCTGTGCCCGGGTTCTAGGCGGAGGCTTCTTCCAGCAGCTTCTGGAAGGCGGGTGTGTTCACCAGCTCCGCGTTGGCCGGGTTCTCCAGCGCCGCGCGGAACTCGGGGGTGTCCAGCACCTCTTCGAACGCCTCCTCCACGCGGTGGTCCTTGTAGATCTGCTGAACGGTCAGATCGGGATAGGCGCTGACGAAGACTCCTGCGGGCGCCTGATGGGCCACGAACCAGTCCTTCACCCCGGGATCCTTGACGCCGGGGAACCCCACGCTGTGCGAGAAGACCTTGTCGAAGCGCTCCCCGACCACCGTCTTGGCGAAGTCGTCGATGTACGCGTCCCACGAGCCGTCGAAGACGCTGGCGAACATGAACCGGGTGTCGTTGTCGAAGATCACGTGCCGTGCGTCATGCAGGGTGCCGATCTGGCGGACCGCCGCATGGACCCTCTCGTCATCCGCCACGTCGGCCATTGCGGCGAGATCCTTCCGCAACGCATCCGCATGGCCGGGCTTGATTTCGGTGAACACGGTGAACTCGCTGCATACCCCGTCCGACCTGCCCGGACGTTCGGGGTGGGCCGACTGATTCGCTCGTGCCGTTGCAGTCATCGTGAAACTCTCCTGCCACGGATCGGTGTGAGGGCCGCCAAGCACCCGAAACCGGGGCACCATCGCCCCACCCCTCCATGCTCACAACGGAGGCCCGGCCTTGCATCTCGGCCGCTGAGGAACGCGGCACGAGCCGAAGCCGCCGAGGACAGCTGCCAGGACAGATCGAACCGGGCGCAGGAAGATGGGACTGGGCCACAGCTTTTGCACAAGAACCCCTCGCGCCGGGCAGACGGCCGGGGCACTCGCCTCCCCCCGCCGGACCATTGCTCAACGGGATCGCCACCCGACCCCAGTTGGAGGCAGCCATGGGCGCAGTTCTCGGTGACGTGCTGGGTTTCGCGGCCGGCGTCGCGGTCAGCCCGCTTCCGGTCATCGCCGTCATCCTCATTCTCGCCACGCCCCGAGGACGTCTCAACGGAATCCTCTTCACCGTCGGTTGGATCCTCGGACTCTCGGTGCTGGGCGCCGTGATGCTGGCGGTCGCCTCCCCGGCGGGCGCCTCCGCGCACAAGCAACCGGCCACCTGGGTCGGGGCTCTCAAGCTCGCACTCGGCCTGCTCCTCGTCTTCTTCGGCGCCCGGCAGTGGCGGCGGCGCCCCAAGGATCCCTCGCAGGCGAAGCTGCCGAAGTGGATGGGTGCGATCGACCGCCTCACGCCGGTCAAGGTTTTCGGGCTCGGAACGGCCCTGGCCGCGCTCAACGCCAAGAACGCGCCGCTGACCATCGCCGCGGGGGCCGCCATCGGCTCGGCCGGTCTTCCGGTCGGGCAGCAGATCGCATCACTGGCGATTTTCGTCGTGATCGCCACGCTCGGCCTGCTGGTCCCGCTCGGCGTTTACCTCCTCGGTGGAGAACGGGCCAGGACCACGCTCGGAAACTGGAAAGACTGGGCAGCTCAGCACAATGTCGCCGTGATGGCCGCCCTGTTCTTCGTCCTCGGGCTGAAACTGCTCGGAGACGGCATCTCCATCGTCACCTCGTGACAGGCCGTGCCTGGCACTTCGCATCCATGCCGGCCGACGCTCGGACGGCACTGAGGCCGGAGTTGACGGCGACTCCGACGGCAACGGCGACACGCACGCACGACGGCCCTGCCAGGAACGTGTCTTGGCAGGGCCGTGTCGCCGAAGGCGTCCGGTCGTGGCCCGTCGCCGGGTCAGCCGCGCGGGGTGCGCCAGCGCCAGAACTGGTCCGAGTACGGTCCGACCTGGTCGACTTCCAGGGTGGTCTCCGCCCAATGGCAGCCCTCGACCGGCGAGATCACCAGTCGTTCGTCCAGCGCCGAAGCGATGACCACATCAGCCTGGGCGGGGTCGGCCTGGATCATCCGCCAGAGCTGCCCCTTGTGGCTGTCGTTCCAGCGGTCCTGGTAGACGACCGCCTTCGGGTGCTTGTCCCTGACGGTCAGGTACAGATCGTCCCGTCCGTTCTTGATCCGCCACAGTCCTTCCTCGTCGGCGGGCAAAAACTCCCACATGTCCTGTTTGTTGCTGGTGCGGAAGTCCCCCCGCCACAGCCGTACCTCTCCGGGGTCATGTGTATGACCGATCGGTGTGATGAACAGGCCGCTGACCGAGTGCACGAGCACCTGCGGCGTGTCCGCGGGCGGTACAGGTCGTACGGGCGTGATGGGCATGGGCGTTCCTCCGGTTTCGGCATTGCCGTGGACGAGGGGTGCAAGGCGGGCGGGAGCGCGCAGCGCCTTGGGTTCACGTCCATGCTTGGCCACCCTGTTCCCGGTCGCGACAGGGGAGCGCCGGACAGGTGACAGGGCCGGATCGCGAGTCGGCCTTCCCGATCGTGGGGTGATCGGGAAGGCCGGGGGCTGCGCTCGGTGCCGGTCGCCGGCTCGGCAGTGGTCGGACACGTCGGTTGCCGTGACCTCTGGTCAGGCGGCACTCGGTCTGTCCGCGGAACGGCCGGCCGGGGCTTGCCGTGTCATGAGAAGGCGGGTGTCACAGCGGCGTGAGCCTCCGCGGGCGAATACTTCCCATTGCCGTTGTAGACGGCCTTGTATCCGCTGGTGACCGCCTTGAACCAGAACACGGGGTCCCCGAGGTACGACCCCGAGTTCACGGTCGCGGTGCCATTGGCATCGGTGACGCCGGTGCCGACCAGCGTGTCACCGACCTTGAAGACGATTTTCTCGCCGACGATCGGGTTGCCGTTCTTGTCGAGGAGGGTCGCCTTTCCCGTGCCGCTGGCCAGGCCGGAGACGGTGCCCTTCGTGTCCGACGCGGTGAGCTGGACGGGCTCCTTCTGGCCGGCCTGGCCGTTGGTACTGCCCCCGCCGCCCTCCTGCTTCTTCTTCAGGTCCTCGTTCTCCTTCTTCAGCTGGTCGTTCTCTGCTTGCAGCTTGGCGATCTGGGCCATCAGCTGGTTCTGGAAGTCGGTCGCGGTGTCCGGCATCGGTCGGTCACTCTCCTCGATCTCATGTCTCGCGCTCTGCGACGACGTCTTCAGGATTGCCAGCTGGTCATGTCGTCGTCATATGCAGATGCGTCATTCGAGTGGGAAAGGGAGTCGGGGACCCAAGCAGGGAGGGTGCCGGCCTCGCAGGGGCTACTGGTCTCCGGAGTGGGAGATCGTCGATGTGATGCGGGAATTGTGCAGTCCGCCGCCGAACTGCGGGTAGCCGCTCCAGGACAGCCCGGCGTCCTTGACGCTGGCGTGGAAGGCTCCCTGGACGACGATCCTGCCGTCGTTCGAGGGCAGCGTGGTGATCATGCCGCGGCCCGCGGTCGCGTAACGGGAGCCGACGGTCAGGTCGGCCTTCCTGTCCCCGTTGAGGTCGGACAGCAGTACGTCGCCGCCGAAGCGGGCGCCCAGCTCGTCGACGCCCGGCATGCCCGGGACGAGGTGGTGCAGGTTCTGCACGGACGAGGTGTCGACGCCCTTCGCGGTGCCGCGCAGGACGATGACCGTGCCGACGTCGGGGAAGGTGGTGGTGCGCAGGGCGAAGCTCTCGCGCGGGGTGCCGATGGCGAGGTCCTTCGTGCCGTCGCCGTCGACGTCCCCGACCGAGACGGCGTCGCCGAAGCGCTCCAGACTCTCCGGGTCGCCCGGGACCGCACCGGTGCTCTGGTCGATGCTCTGGGTGCGTCCCGAGGGCCCGCTCGGCGAGCCGTAGTTGATGATCACCTTGCCGGCGGCCAGCTGCTTGGGCCCGGCGGCGGCCCACCACACACCGGTGACGATGTCGCCGTATCCGTCGCCGTTCAGGTCGCCGATCGCCCCGCTGATGCCGCCGGGGAGCAGTTTGGCGCCGGACGCCTTGAAACCGCCGGCCGCGCCGGGGAGGTAGTAGTTCACGTTGTGGTGCTTGCCGCCCGAGATGTTGCGGCTCTGGCCGTCGACCACGAGGTCGGTGCAGCCGTCCTTGTCGACCCTGCCGGCCGTGAGGTTGAGGATGCCGGCGGAGACGCCGGTGTGGAGGGGCAGGGGGACTGCCGCCACCCTGCCGGGGGTGCCGTTCGCGGCGATGCCGTGCGAGAAGACGCGCAGGGTGGCCGAGGCCGAGCCGACCGCCAGGTCCGTCCTGCCGTCACCGTCGAAGTCACCCGCGGCCAGCGAGGCGCCGAACCTCGCCTGCGGGCCGGGAGCGGGGTTGGGCACGCCGGCCCCGCCGGTCAGGCCGTGCGGGGAGCCCCAGAAGATGTGCACGGCCCCGGAGTCGGCCCCCGCGTCGGTGTCCTCCTTGGGCGTGCCGACCGCCAGGTCCCAGTACCCGTCGGAGTTGAAGTCGCCGGGCGCGGTGGCCGCACCGAACAGGTCGGTGTCCTCGGCGGCACCCGCGGATCCGGGCGAGTCCTGGCTGAGGATCGTGCGGCCTTCCAGAGAGGGGCCGGTCGGGGAGCCGTAGAACACCGCGACCGCACCGGCGCCCGGATGTCCGGAGACCTCGGCGCCGGGCGCGGAGACGGCGACATCGCTGTATCCGTCGCCGTTGAAGTCGTTCTCCACCCGGGGGGCGGCGGCCGCCGCCTGGACGGCGAGCGGTCCGCCGGCGAGGGCGGCGAGGGTCGCGGTGGCCAGGACCAGACTGCGGCGTTTGTGCATGATGGGGTCCCCTCGGGCGCGGGCTGGGCGGACGCAGGGGAGACCCGCGGCCCGGCGCGAAGGTTGTAGGCCACCGGGGCGGTGAAACCGGTCGAGAAAACTTCCATTTCCCGTACAACCGTTCAACGTTCCAGTAAGTCTCAGGTAAGAGTCGCCAGACTCCTCAGACCCGTCGGGCTCGCGAGTCCCCCACCTCGCTCGGGCCCCATTCCTCACTTGGGGAACAACATGCGCATTCGTGCCAGCCTGGCCGCCGCGGCCCTCTCCGGTGCCGCCCTGACCGCCCTGGCCGTCCCGGCCGCGCACGCCGAGGGAAACCCGGCTGCCGCACAGGCCGAGCAGTTCAAGAGCGCCCACCAGGCGCCGAGCAAGCAGTCCGTCGCCGCGTCGCCCGCCACCGAGACGGACGGCGACATCCAGGTCACCAAGGTCACCGTCAACGCCAACAAGGACGTCGTCGTCGGTCTGTCGCCGAAGTCGTTCAACGTCTACGTGACGGTGACCGACCCGTCGGGCGTCAACCCGGAGCAGCACGGCGTGGACGTCGCCCTGTGGCACGGCACCGACCTGGAGGGCGGCGACGTCGACGGCTTCCTCTGGAACGAGAACGGCGCCGAGAGCTGCGACTACTGGAGCGCGACCGCCGCCACCTGCAAGTTCACCATCACGGCCAAGCCGGGCGAGGCCGACGGGCTGTGGGACAGCTCGCTGAACGGCAAGTGGAACGTCACCGTCTTCGCGTCCGCCAACGACGGCGACTCCTACGAGAACGACTTCTACAAGAACCACTGGATCAAGCGCGCCAGCAGCTTCAGCGGCTTCAACGCCGGCCCCGAGCCCGTCGCCAAGGGCAGGACCATCACGGTCTCCGGCACCCTGAACCGCGCCAGCTGGAGCAACATGAAGTACTACGGCTACGGCAGCCAGCCCGTCCAGCTGCAGTTCAAGAAGGCGGGCACCAGCACCTACAGCACCGTCAAGACCGTGACGACCTCCTCCAGCGGTTACGCGAAGACCACGGTCACCGCCTCCGTGGACGGCACCTGGCGCTTCCACTACGCGGGCAACAGCAACTCGTCCGTCGCCGACGCCTACGACTACGTCGACGTCCGCTGACCCACGAGATCCGCTGCTCACTCCTGAGTGAGTGAGCCGGCCGCTCTTGAGAAGGCCCCGGAGAGATCCGGGGCCTTCGTCATGCGCCTGGCCCGCGACGGGCGGCTCAGCACTCCCGTCGGCTGCCTCCGCGGGGCCGTCCCCGGGCACTGTCGGACCCGGCCTCTACGCTCACCGGTGATGGCACACGTATGGACATGCGCGGGACTGCGCTGGACGCCGGACGGCCCCGTGCTGATGTGGGACGGCGGGCGGCGCAGTGCCCTGCCCCGGGGGAAGCGGGTCGCGTTCGCCGTCGCGGACGGCTCGGCGCGGCAGTGCGTCGGGGCGCGGGGACATGCCTGCCCGGTGCGGGCCGTGGTGCCGGGGCGGAGTACGGGGGCCCGGTGCGAGGAGTGCGCGCGGCTGGACCGGGCGCACTCCGTGGCCGCCGACACGATCGCCGATGATCCGCGGCCGTACCGGGTGTATCTGGCGTGGTTCGGTCCCGGGATGGTCAAGGTGGGGATCACCGCGGTCGAGCGGGGCTCGGCCCGGCTGCTGGAGCAGGGTGCCGTCTGTTTCAGCTGGCTCGGCACCGGACCGCTGATGGCCGCCCGGCGCACCGAGGAGCTGCTGCGGGCCGCGCTCCAGGTGCCGGACCGGATTCCGTACGCCGAGAAGCGGGCGGTGCGGTCGGCGTTGCCGCAGACCGAGGCGGAGCGTGCGGCGGAGCTGCGGGAGCTGCATGCGCGGGCCGGCGCGCTCAGTGGATGGCCGGAGACCCTGCGGCCCGAGCCCTGCGAAGTGGTCGACCACATCCGGGTGTTCGGGCTCGCCGGTGCTCCAGCCGCCCTCGGGGAAGTGGTGGAGCTCGTCCCGGGTGGCGCAGTGAGCGGTGAGCTGGTCGCGGCCGCCGGGCCCGATCTGCATCTGGCGGTCGCCGGAGGCCGACGAGGGGTCGTCGTCCTCGACACCCGCCTCATGACCGGCTGGGCGCTGGTGTCCCCCACGGCTCCCAGGGCCGCTGAAACGCCCTTCCCCCTGCGGGAGTTCACCCAGCAGCCGGAGGGCCTGTTCTGAGGATCCCGGGGGCCGAAGGCAAAGACTCGGATCCCGTACGGATCCCTTTCGGCAAGGGGCATGGACCCGAAGAGGCCTTCGGGCGACCGTGGTTGCCATGAATGATCGAACGAAAGCCCCTGTACGACCCACCAGCCTTCCCGAACCGCCGTACTACGCCGTCGTCTTCACCTCCGTCCGTACCGACGACGACCCCGGCGAATACCAGCGCACCGCCGAACACCTCTCCCGTCTCGTCCGCGAAGTCCCCGGCTTCCTCGGTGAGGACGCCGCCCGCACCCCCGGCGGACTCGCCATCTCCGTCGCCTACTTCCGGGACCTCGCCGGGATCGAGCAGTGGCGGGACCACCCGGCGCATCTCGCGGCCAAGCGGCGCGGCCGGGAGCGCTGGTACGAGCGGTACGCGATCCACATCGCCAGGGTCGAGCACGCGCATGTCTTCGCGCGGGAATGAGCGTTTCCCAGGTGATTCCTGAGAGACGCCTGTGTGTTTCTCAGGGAAATCACAGAGTAGGGAAAGCGTCTTCTCAGAGGACCCCGACAAGGTGTCCGCCATGACCACGACCTCGCCCCAGGGGCGCACCGAACTGCTGAGGCCGGACGGGAGCCCCGTCCGAGTGCTTGTGGTGGACGACGAGCTGTCGATCACCGAACTGCTGAGCATGGCCCTTCGCTACGAGGGCTGGCAGATCAGGAGTGCGGGGGACGGGCAGGGAGCCGTGCAGACCGCGCGTGAGTTCCGGCCCGACGCCGTCGTACTGGACATGATGCTGCCCGACATGGACGGGCTCACCGTGCTGGGGCGGCTGCGCCGCGAGCTGCCGGACGTGCCCGTCCTGTTCCTGACCGCCAAGGACGCGGTCGAGGACCGTATCGCCGGGCTCACCGCGGGCGGCGACGACTACGTCACCAAGCCGTTCAGCCTGGAGGAGGTCGTGGCCCGGCTGCGCGGGCTCATCCGGCGGTCCGGGGCGGCCGACCGGCGGTCGGACTCCGTGCTCGTCGTCGGGGACCTGACCCTGGACGAGGACAGCCACGAGGTGTCGCGGGCGGGGGAGAACATCCACCTGACCGCCACCGAGTTCGAACTGCTGCGCTTCCTCATGCGCAACCCGCGGCGCGTCCTCAGCAAGGCGCAGATCCTGGACCGCGTGTGGTCGTACGACTTCGGCGGGCAGGCCAATGTCGTCGAGCTGTACATCTCCTATCTGCGGCGGAAGATCGACGCGGGGCGTGAGCCGATGATCCACACCCGGCGGGGGGCCGGTTATCTGATCAAGCCCGCCGTGTCATGAGCGGGCGACGACGGCCGGCTCCGCGGAGACGCCGCGCGGGACAGCCGCGGACCCTGCGGGCGCGGCTCGTCGTCGCGTCCGTGGTGCTGATAGCCGTGGTGTCCGCGGTGATCGGCACCGTGACCACGCTCGCGCTGCGGACCCATCTGTACGGCCAGCTCGACGAAAAGGTGAAGGACATCGGCATCCGGGCGACGGGCGGCCGCATGCCGAACCCGAACGGTACGGCGCCGGACGCACCCGTGGAGCCCGGCAGGTCGCACACCGTCCTGACGCCGAGCGAAAGACTCAAGCGCCTCCTCACCAGCGGCCCGACGCAGCGCAACACGGTCGCGGCCTACCTGAGGAACGGCACGATCGCGGACGCGGGCAAGACCGTCCAGCTGAACGACAGTTACGGCGGCTTCAAGCAGATGGACTCCGTCGGTCTCACCGCCGCGCAGAAGCGGGCGCTCGCCGAGGTGCCGAGGGACACCGAGCCGCACACCGTCGAGCTGCCCGGGCTCGGGGACTACCTCGTCCGCTACGAGGCGAGTCCCGACGGCAACGGCGACGCCTACTACGTCGCCCTGCCCACCAAGGACGTCGACGACAACATCGACACCCTGGTCGTCGTCGAGGTCTGCGTCACCGTGGCCGGACTGGTCGCCGCCTCCCTCGCCGGCACGGTCATCGTCGGCGTCGCCACCCGCCCCCTCCGCAAGGTCGCCGCCACCGCCACCCGCGTCTCCGAACTCCCCCTGCACACCGGCGAGGTCAACCTCAGCGAGCGGGTCCCGGAGTCGGAGACCGATCCGCACACCGAGGTCGGCCAGGTCGGGGCCGCGCTCAACCGGATGCTGGATCATGTGCACGGCGCGCTGCACGCCCGGCAGCAGAGCGAGATGCGGGTACGGCAGTTCGTCGCCGATGCCAGCCATGAGCTGCGCACCCCCCTCGCCTCCATCCGCGGCTACGCCGAACTGACCCGGCGCGGGCGCGAGCAGGTCGGGCCCGACACGCGGCACGCGCTCGGACGGATCGAGTCCGAGGCCGGGCGGATGACCCTCCTTGTGGAGGATCTGCTGCTGCTCGCCCGGCTGGACGCCGGCCGGCCGCTGCAGTTCGAGCAGACCGATCTGATTCCGCTCGTCGTGGACACCGTCAGCGACTCCCGCGCGGCCGGTCTGGACCACAACTGGCGGCTCGACCTGCCCGACGAGCCCGCGCTCGTGTCCGCGGACGCCGCCCGCATCCAGCAGGTGCTGGTCAACCTGCTGGGCAATGCCCGCAAGCACACCCCGCCCGGTACGACCGTCACCGCGCGCGTGCAGCGGCGCGGGCCCTGGATGTGCGTGGACGTCGAGGACAATGGGCAGGGCATTCCGCCGGCCCTGCTGCCGCACGTCTTCGAACGGTTCGCCCGAGGGGACTCCGCACGGTCCAGGGCAACCGGGTCCACGGGCCTCGGGCTCGCCATCGTGCAGGCCGTCGCCGCCGCGCACGGCGGTGCCGTCACCGTGGACAGCGTCCCGGGGCGGACGGTGTTCACCGTGCACCTGCCCGCACTGGCCCCGCAGCCGCAGCCCGAAATGAACTGGCAACAGCACTCACAGGCACAGCACAGCGCCACCACACGGGTGCGACAGGGCGCTTGACGAGAGTCGCTCCCATGCGAACCCACTCTTCTCCCGGCACCCTGCCGGCGCGGGAGCACCTCCCGGCCACGGACGCCGGTACGCCTGTCCTGGACGTAGTGATACCCGTCTACAACGAGGAGAAGGACCTCCGGCCGTGCGTCCGCAGACTGCATGAGCACCTCACCCGCACCTTCCCGTACGCCTTCCGCATCACGATCGCGGACAACGCGTCCACGGACACCACCCCGCTGGTGGCGGCGCGGCTGGCGGCGGAGATCCCCGAGGTGGCCGGCGTCCGCCTGGAGCAGAAGGGCCGGGGGCGGGCCCTGCGGACCGTGTGGTCGGCCTCGGACGCGCCGATCCTCGCCTACATGGACGTCGACCTGTCCACCGACCTCAACGCCCTGCTGCCGCTGGTGGCCCCGCTGATCTCCGGCCACTCGGACCTCGCGATCGGCTCCCGGCTCGCCCGCACCTCCCGGGTCGTGCGCGGCCCGAAGCGGGAGTTCATCAGCCGGGCCTACAACCTGATCCTGCGCGGCTCCCTGCAGGCGCGCTTCTCGGATGCGCAGTGCGGCTTCAAGGCCATCCGGCGGGACGTGGCACGGGTGCTGCTGCCGCTGGTGGAGGACACCGGCTGGTTCTTCGACACCGAGATGCTGGTGCTCGCCGAGCGGGCGGGGCTCAGGATCCACGAGGTGCCGGTCGACTGGGTCGACGACCCCGATTCGACCGTGCACATCGTGAAGACCGCGACCGACGACCTCAAGGGCGTCTGGCGGGTCGGCAGGGCGCTGGCCGGCGGCTCACTGCCGCTGGACCGGCTCGCCCGGCCCTTCGGTGACGACCCGCGTGACCGTGAACTGACCAACGTTCCGCAGGGACTGGCCCGCCAGCTCGTCGGGTTCTGTGTCGTGGGCGGCCTGTCCACCCTCTTCTATCTCCTCCTCTACAGCGTCTTCCGGCACTTCTCCGGCTCCCAGCCGGCCAACGCCCTCGCGCTGCTGGTCTCGGCGGTCGCCAACACGGCCGCGAACCGCCGGCTCACCTTCGGGGTGCGCGGCCGGGGCGGGGCCGTACGGCACCAGGCGCAGGGCCTGGTCGTCTTCGGCATCGGGCTCGCCCTGACCAGCGGCTCGCTGGCCGCCCTCGACGCGGCCGGCGGCAGCCCCGCGCACTCCACCGAACTGGCGGTGCTCATCGCCGCCAACCTCGCCGCGACCGTGCTGCGGTTCCTGCTCTTCCGCGCGTGGGTCTTCCCGGACCGCGGCGAGTCCGGCGCCGCCCCGACGGTGACCGCCGCACCGGCCGTGTCCTCGCCGGCCCACAGCACGACGACGGCCCCGCACGCACCGCTGCCCCGGCGGCCGGTGCCGTACCAGCCGTCGTGTCCGACGACCGCCCAGGTCCGCGCCGGTGCAGCCGCGGACGGCAGCTGGAGGGACGCCACCGTGCAACTGCAGCCGGTGCGCCCTCACGACACCGATGCGGGGGATCCCCGATGACCACCCATTACGACCAGCCGGCCACCGATCGGGGCAGTACCGCCGTCCGGGGCCCGTCGCCGACCGCTCCCCCGACCGCACCGCGCCGGCCGTTCGTCCGCAGACTGTGGCGCGGCCGGCCCGAGGACCCGGGCTGGGCGCGCCCGGCCCTCTTCGGCCTGCTGGCCGCCACCCTCCTGCTCTACCTGTACAACCTCAGCGCCTCCGGCTACGCCAACTCGTTCTACTCGGCGGCCGTACAGGCCGGCAGCACGTCCTGGAAGGCGTTCTTCTTCGGCTCGCTGGACGCGGGCAACGCGATCACCGTCGACAAGCCGTCGGCGTTCCTGTGGCCGATGGAGCTGTCGGTCCGGATCTTCGGCCTGAACTCGTGGGCGATCCTCACGCCCGAGGTCCTCATGGGCGTCGGCACGGTGGCGGTGGTCCACGCGGCCGTACGGCGCCGGTTCAGCCCGGTGGCCGGTCTGGTCGCGGGCGCGGTGCTCGCGCTCACGCCGGTCGCCGCGCTGATGTTCCGGTTCGACAACCCGGACGCGATGCTGGCCCTGCTGATGGCGCTGGCCTGCTACTTCGTCGTACGGGCGGTGGAGGACGGCCGGACCGGGTGGCTGGTCGCGGCCGGGGCCGCGATCGGCTTCGCCTTCCTCGCCAAGACCCTGCAGGCCTTCCTGATCCTGCCGCCGCTGGCGCTCGTCTACGCCGTCTGCGGTCCGGTGAAGCTGCGCAAGCGCCTGCTCCAGCTGGGCCTCGCCACCGTCGCGCTCGTCGTCTCCGGTGGTTGGTGGGTGGCGGTCGTCGAGCTGTGGCCGGCCTCCTCCCGCCCCTACATCGGCGGTTCGCAGCACAACAGCTTCCTGGAGCTGACCTTCGGCTACAACGGCCTCGGCCGGATCAGCGGCGACGAGACCGGCAGCGTCGTACCCGGCGGCGGTGGTGGCGGTCGCGGTGGCAACGGCGGCGGGCAGTGGGGGGAGACCGGCTGGGACCGGATGTTCAACTCCGAGATCGGCAGCCAGATCTCCTGGCTGCTCCCGGCCGCGCTGATCCTGCTGGTCGCGGGCCTGTGGGCGACCAGGAAACTGCGCCGTACGTCCGTCACCCGGGCGTCGTTCCTGGTGTGGGGCGGCTCGCTGCTGATCACCATGGCGGTGTTCAGCTACATGGCGGGCATCTTCCACCAGTACTACACGGTGGCCCTCGCGCCCTACCTCGCGGCCGTCGTCGGCATGGGTGCCGGGCTGCTGTGGGAGAGGCGCAGGGAGACCTGGGCGTCGATCACCCTCGCCGGGTCCGTCGTGGCAGCGGCGGCCTGGGGTTACGTCCTGCTCGACCGCACCTCCGCCTACCTGCCCTGGCTGAAGTGGCTGGTGCTGATCTGCGGCACGGCGGCGGCGGTGGGCCTGGTCTTCGCCGGCCGGACCTCCCGGCGGCCGGCCCTCGTGGCGGCTGCCGTGGGCCTGGTGGCCGCGCTCGCCGGACCGACGGCGTACACCCTCAGCACGGTGGACTCCGCGCACACCGGCTCCATCCCGACGGCGGGCCCGGCGGGCGCGAGCATCATGGGCTTCGGCGGCGGGCGGGGTCCCGGCGGTGGCGGCATGCGGGACGGCTTCGGCGGTGGGATGCCGGGCCGTCAGGGCCAGAACGCCCAGGGGCAGCAGAACGGCAACGGCTTCCCGGGCGGCGGCGCCTTCCCCGGCGGCGGCATGCCCGGCGGACAGGGCCAGAACGGTCCCGGCCAGAACGGTCCGGGGCAGAACGGTCCGGGGCAGAACGGGCAGGGCCGGCAAGGCCCGCAGAACGGCAACGGCTTCCCCGGCAACGGCTTCCCCGGTGGCGGCTTCCCCGGCCGCGGCAGTGCGGGCGAAGGCGGCATGCGCCGCGGCGGTGGCGCCGGCGGCCTGCTGAACGGCGCGAACGTGTCCTCCGCCGCCAAGCAGCTGCTGGCGAAGGACGACTCCCGGTACACCTGGGTCGCGGCGTCCGTCGGTTCCCAGAACGCGGCCGCCTACCAGCTCGCCACCGGGGACCCGGTGATGGCGATCGGCGGCTTCAACGGCACCGACCCGTCCCCGACGCTCGCGCAGTTCAAGAAGTACGTGGCCGAAGGAAGGATCCACTACTTCATCGCCGGCGGAGGCATGGGCGCCGGTGCGAACTCCGGCACGTCCTCGCAGATCAGCTCCTGGGTCCAGAGCAACTTCAAGAAGGTCGCGGCCGGCTCGGCCACGTTCTACGACCTCACGCAGAAGAACAGCTGACGGAAAAGCGTGTTGTGCACCGTATGGCTGCCTATGCGGTGTACAACACGCCTTCGTCCTCGGAGGAAAAGACCGCCTGACAGCTCGGGTGGCGTGGGTATGGGTACGAATGCGGGTTGGTCGTGTTTCCCTCGCCCGCGCCGCGGAGCCGTATGTCGTCGGAGCCCCGCGCCCCTTTAGGTTGGACCAGTTGCCGGAAACTAGGAAGGTGCGCTGGTGGCAAAGGATGCAGGTCGGCCTCCGCGAGCCAGCGTCTGGCTGGAGGGGAAGGCCCGCCGGGGTGGCCGGAGCGGCGGGCAGCCCTCCGGGCTCGACCGGGAGCGGATCACCTCGGCGTCCGTGCGGCTGCTCGACGCCGAGGGGCTGGCGAAGTTCTCCATGCGGCGGCTGGCCGCGGAGCTGAACGTCACCGCCATGTCCCTGTACTGGTACGTCGACACCAAGGACGACCTGCTGGAGCTCGCCCTGGACGCGGCCTTCGGCGAGCTGCCGCTGCCCGACCCGGAGAACACCGCGGAGGACTGGCGGGACCAGCTGCGGAGGCTGGCGGCCGCGTACCGGGCGCTGCTGGTGCGTCACCCCTGGCTGTCGCCGCTGGCCGGGCAGTACCTCAACATCGGCCCCAACGCGCTGGCGTACTCCCGGGTGGTCCAGCGGGTGGTGCGGCGCACCGGGCTGCCCGCGCACCGCATGATGAGCGCCATCTCGGCCGTCTTCCAGTTCGTGTACGGCTACGGCACGCTGGAGGTCCAGTTCCTGGGACGGATCGCGGACTCCGGGCTGTCCCCCGACGACTACTTCCAGCAGTCCATGTCCGAGGCCCAGCGGCATCCCCAGGCCGCGGACCTCCTCCAGGAGTCCAAGGAGATCATGGACGCCTGCGGCGGGGACACGGTCGCCGAGATGATGGACCGTGACTTCGACTTCGCCCTGGACCTGCTGATCGCCGGCATCGAGGCGATGGTCGAACGCGGCTGACTGCTCCCTTGCTCTGCCTATGCCTGGGGCAGCGAATCCCCCTGCACCGCCTGGATGTCCAGCTCCACCTTCAGTGTCGTGCCGATGGCCGCGATGCCCGCCTGCAGGACCTGGTTGTAGTTCATGGCGAAGTCCTCGCGGTGCAGTTCGGTGGTGGCGCGGAAGGCGGCGCGGGTGCCGCCCCACGGGTCGGCGCCGGTGCCCAGGTAGGCCAGGTCCAGGTCCACCGGTCGTACGACCCCGTGCATGGACAGCTCGCCGTGGACCGTCCAGCGGTCCGGACCCGCGGTCGTCACGCCGGTGGAGCGGTAGGTGATCTCGGGGTGCCGCTCCACGTCGAGGAAGTCCCCGGACTTCAGATGCGTGTCACGCATGCCGTTGCCCGTGTCGATGGACGCGGCCCTGATCACCGCCTCCACGCGGGACTTGGTGACGTCGTCCGGTGCGATCTCGATCGTGCCGCCGAACTCCGTGAACCGGCCGTGCACACTGGAGATTCCCAGGTGCTGGGCGACCGCGGCGACCGAGGAGTGCACCGGGTCGATGGTCCAGGGCCCGGGCGGCGGCAGTTCGGTGCCGCCCTGCCGGGCCAGCGTGACCGTGCCGACCTCCGCCCGCCCTCCCCCAGAGGGGGCACCCCCAGCGGTGACGATCGCGGAGGAGGCCGCGGGTGCGTAGCCGACGGCCGTCACGATCACCGTGTACGCCCCCGGTGCCAGCTCGGTGGCATCCCGTACGGCTCCCTCGGCGTCCGCCTCGGCGCGCAGCACCTGCGTACCGGTCATGTCGGTCACCGTGACGACCGCGTGCGACACGGCCCATCCGTCCCGGGTACGGATCTTCGCGGTCAGTCCCATCCCGCCAACTCCCTGAAAAAGTCTTATGAATCGGTCGTAGGGAACCGGCCTGTGGCGCACGGATGTCCGTGTGCCACAGGCCGGCGGTGAACTACTCGCCCGGGTGGGCGAGCTGGATGTCGTGGCCGTCGACTCCGGTGCCGGAGACGGTCAGGGCCGTCGCCACCGGCGGGTAGCCCGTCGCGATGACGGTGTACTCGCCGCTGTCCAGGTCGGTGAAGGCGTACGCGCCGTCCGAACCGGTGGTGGCGGTGCCGACCACGTTGCCCGCCTGGTCGACGAGCGTCACCCGGGCGTCGGCCAGCGGACCGTGCGGGGCCTTGACGACCCCCTGGAGGCAGGCGCCCGCGTCCAGGTCGACCTCGATCCGGGTGACGCCGGTGGCGCCGATCTCGACCGGCAGCGCGCGCGGCCGGAACCCGCTCGCGTTGACCGCCATGGTCACCGTGCCCGGCACCAGGTCGGTGAAGGCGAAGTCGCCCTGCTCGCCGGTGGCGGCCGTGGCCAGCAGGTCACCGCGCACGTCGGTGACGATCACCATGGCGTCCTTGACCGGCAGCGCGCTGTCGGCGGCCCGGACCACACCGGTCAGCCCGCTGGTGCCGCTGAGCAGGATGTCGTACGACAGCGGTTCCTCGCCCACCACGATGGTGGAGGCCTGCGGCTGGTAGCCGTCGGCGGAGGCGATCAGGACGTACGAACCGGTGCCCGGGGCCTCGACCGCGTAGCCACCGTCGGTGTGGGCGACCGCGCGGCCCAGCTGGCGGCCGGACAGCGAGATCAGGGTGACCGCGGCCTGCGGGACCGGGGCGCTCTCGACGCCGCGGACGAAGCCGTGCACCGGGGTGCCGCCACCGGTGCCGGACTCGGCGAGCGTGGCGACGGCGGTCAGCTGCCGGGTGGCGGTCGCGGTGGCCGGAGCCTCCTGGAAGCGGTCCGACGGGACGGCGGGCTCGGCCCAGCTGGGCACCTGCTCCCGGGCGGGTTCCCGCACGGGGTTCTCCACGGCGTTCTCCGGGGTGGCCTCGACAGGGGCGGCGGCCGGGTCGGCGACGGGGGCCTCGCCCTCGGCGGCCTGCGCGAGCGCGCCCTTGGTCTTCAGCGGGACCTCCTTGATGAACAGGGTGATCAGGAAGGCGGCGGCGGCGAGGCAGCCGGCGATGAAGAAGACGTCGGCGATGCCGTGGCCGTAGGCGCTCTCCAGCAGCGTCCGGATGGGCGCCGGGAGCTTGTCCATGTCCGGGATGCTGTCGGTCGAGCCCGAGCTGCCCGCGAGGGCCGCCTGGTACTTGGGGCTCAGGGCGGCGACGCCGTCCTGGACGTAGTGCGTGATCCGGCGGGACATCACCGCGCCCAGCGCGGAGACGCCGACCGCACCGCCGAGGGAGCGGAAGAAGGTGACCGTGGAGCTGGCCGAGCCGAGGTCCGAGGGCGCCACCTGGTTCTGCGTGGCGAGCACCAGGTTCTGCATCATCATGCCGATGCCGAGACCCAGCAGCGCCATGAAGACGGCCATCTTCCAGTAGTCGGTGTCGTACCGGATCTGGCCGAGCAGCACCAGACCGGCCGTGACGAGCACGCCACCGCTGACCAGCCATGCCTTCCAGCGGCCGGTGCGGGTGATGAACTGCCCCGAGACGGTCGAGGAGACGAACAGACCGCCGATCATCGGGATCGTCATGACGCCCGACATCGTCGGCGACTTGTCGCGGGCCAGCTGGAAGTACTGGCTGAAGAACACCGTGCCGGTGAACATCGCGACACCGACGAACAGCGAGGCGAGCGACGCGAGGGTGATGGTGCGGTTCCGGAACAGGCGCAGCGGGATGATCGGCTCGCTCGCCCTGGCCTCGATGAGCACGAAGATCGCGCCGAGGACGATCGAACCGGCGACCATCGTGTACGTCTGCCAGGACAGCCAGTCGTACTTGTCACCGGCGAAGGTGACCCAGATCAGCAGCAGGGAGACGGCGGCGGAGATGAAGAACGCGCCGGCCCAGTCGACCTTGACCTCCCGCTTGACCACGGGCAGATGCAGGGTCTTCTGCAGCACGATCAGCGCGATGACCGCGAAGGGGACGCCGACGTAGAAGCACCAGCGCCAGCCCAGCCAGGACGTGTCGGTGATGACACCGCCGAGCAGCGGACCGCCGACGGTGGCGACGGCGAAGGTGGCACCCAGGTAGCCGGAGTACCGGCCGCGCTCGCGCGGGGAGATCATCGCCGCCATGACGATCTGCGCCAGGGCGGACAGACCGCCGACGCCGATGCCCTGGAACACCCGGAAGGTGATCAGCATGCCCGGGTTCTGCGACAGACCGGCCGCCATCGAGGCGATCACGTAGATGACCAGGGCCATCTGGACGAGAGCCTTCTTGCTGTACAGGTCGGCGAGCTTGCCCCACAGGGGAGTGGCCGCGGTCATCGACAGCAGGGCGGCGGTGACCACCCAGGTGTAGGCGGACTGGCCGCCGCCGAGGTCTCCGATGATGTGCGGCAGGGCGTTGGAGACGATCGTGGACGACAGGATCGCCACGAACATGCCGAGCAGCAGCCCGGACAGGGCCTCCATGATCTGCCGGTGCGTCATCGGGGCGTCGCCGTGGGAGCCTCCCCCGTGCTTGGCGTGAGCCCGCACACCGGCTGGTGTGGTCGTTGCCATGGGCTTCCTTTTCTTACGTGCTTGCGGGTGTACGGGTGGTCTCTTCGACTACGGGAGCGGCCACGGGGGCCAGGTGCCGGAACGCGGTGGACCGGCAGTCGCCGAAGGACTCGCGCAGGCGGGACATCAGCCGGATCAGCTGCGCCACCTCGTCGTCGGTCCAGTCGGCGAGCCGCTCGGCCAGCAGGTGCGTGGTCCGCCGGGACAGATCGTCGAGCTGCTCCAGGCCGGCGGGCGTCAGGCGCAGGATGCGCGAGCGCTTGTCCGCCGGGTCCGGGTGCCGCTCGATCCAGCCGCGCGCGGCGACGTGCGCGACATGCCGGCTGGTGACCGACATGTCCACGGCGAGCAGCTCCGCGAGCTTGCTCATGCGCATGGCTCCGTGGCGGCTGAGCAGGGTCAGCACGGCGGCCGAGCCGGCCGGGCAGTCGGGCGGCAGGATCCGCCCCATGTCCCGTTTCACGGCGCCGACGGCACTGAGCTGACGCGCCAGCTCTTCGAACTGCGCCTGCTCGGCCATCACACCTCCCGTATTCGTTGCTTGGGGCAACCATAGCTGTGTTTGGTTGCTGCAGGCAAACAAATCGGGAGGGGGCGGCGCAAAAACTTGGCAAAGGCAAGTATTGCTACCGTAAACGCGCAGGTGGGTGCGGGTGAGCTGCCCCCGTCTGTCCCGGTGGCCCCGCACTTGGGTCGGTCACGTGGATTCGCTAGTGTCTCGGGCCATGGCTAACACCCAGGGCCCCCAGGGCAATTACGACCCCGCCGGCAGCACCCAGATGTTCCGCGCGTTCGTCGACGAGGCTCCCCAGGGACGCCAGGCGCAGGCGGCCGCTTCCTCCGGCCCCCGCATCGGCGTGATCATCGGCGTCATCGTGGCCCTGGCCGTGGTGGCCGGAGTCGCCTGGCTGGCGCTGAAGTAGGAGTCACTTCCACTTCACCGAGACGTCCCGCGTCTCGATGTGCATGCCGAGAGGTACCCGCCAGGCGTCCACGCACACCGTCCAGGTGTGACCCTTGTGCGTCCGCGGAGGGATCGGCGCCGGGAGGTCCACCGTCGAGGTGACCGTCCCCCAGTCGATGCCGAGCGCGCCGATGATGTGCGTGCCGAAGCTCACCGAGCCCGAACGCACCGCCACACCCCCGGAGTTGTGGAAGCCGACGGTCACCTTCTGGCACCAGCGATGGTCCGCCGCGTCGGTCGCCGGCTTCCCCCAGGAGAGGTCGGCGGGCACGGGTGGCGTGCTACGGCCGGGTGTTGGGGTCGCCGGGGCGGCGGGGGGTGCTGTCGTACGGCCGTCCGCGCGGCCGCGTCCGTCGCCCGTACTGCCGGAAGGGTCCGGCGTATCCGGCGTCGGTGGGGGCGGCGCTGGGCTGTCGTGGGCGGTTGATCCACTGCTCCGGTGCGGTGAACGGGTCGTGGCCGCGGGCGGATTGACGCCCGCCGTGTCCCGGTTGCCGTCCAGTGGCACCAGTGACACGGGGTCCGTCGGTGTGCTCGCCGTACGCTGCTTCTCCGGACCGCCCGCCGGGCCGACCGCGACGTAGCCGCCGCCCGGCCCGTGGTCCCCGCCTGCGGCCGACACCCCGCCCAGGACGACGACGGCCGCCGACGCTGCCGTAACGGCGCCTCGGCGGCCACGTGTCCATGCCGTTCCCGTCGCCCTGCCCGACCCTGTCGCTCGCAGCATCGGGCCAGTGTGTCTGACGGGCTGTCAGAACTGAAGGGTCAGTCCGAGATGAGCCCCTCCCGCAGCTGAGCCAGTGTCCGGGTGAGCAGGCGGGAGACGTGCATCTGGGAGATGCCGACCTCCTCGCCGATCTGCGACTGGGTCATGTTGGCGAAGAAGCGCAGCATGATGATCCGGCGTTCCCGGGGCGGCAGCTTGGCCAGCAGGGGCTTGAGGGACTCGCGGTACTCCACGCCCTCCAGGGCCGCGTCCTCGTAGCCGAGCCGGTCGGCCAGGGAGCCCTCGCCGCCGTCGTCCTCGGGGGCGGGGGAGTCCAGCGAGGAGGCGGTGTAGGCGTTGCCGACCGCGAGGCCGTCGACCACGTCCTCCTCGGAGACGCCGAGCACCGCGGCCAGCTCCGTCACCGTCGGGGAGCGGTCCAGCTTCTGGGACAGCTCGTCGCTGGCCTTGGTCAGGGCCAGGCGCAGTTCCTGGAGCCGGCGCGGGACGCGGACCGACCATGAGGTGTCCCGGAAGAAGCGCTTGATCTCGCCGACCACCGTCGGCATCGCGAAGGTCGGGAACTCCACGCCCCGTTCGCAGTCGAACCGGTCGATCGCCTTGATCAGGCCGATGGTGCCGACCTGGACGATGTCCTCCATCGGCTCGTTGCGGGAGCGGAAGCGCGCGGCCGCGTAGCGGACCAGCGGCAGGTTGAGCTCGATCAGGGTGTCCCGGACATAGGCCCGCTCGGGGCTCTCCTCGTCGAGTGCGGCGAGCCGCAGGAACAGGGAGCGGGACAGGGTGCGGGTGTCGATGTCTCCCGACGCCGGCGGGGCCGGAGTGTCGGCGGCCGCCTGGGCGGGCGGGGCCGGCACGGCATCGAGGGCCGTGACGCCCTCGATGCCGTCGAGGACGTCGAAAGCGTCGAGCTCCTTGGGTGCAGCCTCGCTCTTCGCGGGCGTCAGCACCTTCGAGCTGCCCTGGTCTGCGGACATGCCACCCCCTTTGGGTCGCGGGACGGTCGTGGCGGCGCTGTCTTTCGGACAACGCAGCCTTCACCTGAATACCGGAGCCGAAGGCCCGGCAAACGCGTCTCCCGCAGAATGTCACATGTCGGCAACACGCTGTAGTGACATGTCGACATGTGAGAGGCGAATCGGCCCTGGAAAGAAGGGGTCTGACGCTTTTTCGGGTCTCAACTGTCGGCATCTGTGCTGGTGAGCGATTCGCTCGCGGTGGTGATGGATCGAGCGGGTTTGCGATGCGGGGGTCTTCGCGGGTGTGCTTCCGTGCGCCTGCTGTGCTTCGCCGCGAGTCCTTCTATGCGCCGATGTCCTTCTATGCGTCAATGCGATTCGCGGAGCGCAGTCGCTGGAAGCTGCGGGCGAGGAGCCGGGAGACATGCATCTGGGAGACGCCGAGTTCCGCACTGATCTGTGACTGGGTGAGATTGCTGTAGTAGCGCAGGAGAAGGATTCTCTGTTCGCGTTCGGGGAGTTGGACGAGCAGATGCCGGACCAGGTCGCGGTGTTCCACGCCGTCCAGGGCCGGGTCCTCGTAGCCGATCCGGTCCAGCAGGCCGGGCAGTCCGTCGCCCTCCTGTGCGGCCTCCAGCGAGGTGGCGTGGTACGAGCGTCCCGCCTCGATGCAGCCCAGCACCTCGTCCTCGGTGATGCGCAGCCGCTCGGCGATCTCGGCGGTGGTCGGCGAGCGGCCGTAGAGGGTGGTGAGGTCCTCGGTGGCGCTGTTGACCTGCACCCACAGCTCGTGCAGCCGGCGCGGTACGTGGACCGTGCGGACGTTGTCCCGGAAGTAGCGCTTGATCTCGCCGACCACGGTCGGCATCGCGAAGGTCGGAAACTGCACGCCCCGGTCCGGGTCGAAGCGGTCGATGGCGTTGATCAGGCCGATGGTGCCGACCTGGATCACGTCCTCCATCGGTTCGTTGCGGGAGCGGAAGCGGGCGGCCGCGTAGCGCACGAGCGGGAGGTTCGCCTCGATCAGCGTCCCCCGCACGCGGTTGTGCTCCGGCGTGCCCGGGGTCAGCTGCTTCAGCTCGGCGAAGAGCACCTGGGTGAGGGCTCGGGTGTCGGCGCCGCGCCGCTTCTCGGGGGCCGCGGGAGCGGGCTCGCAGGCAGGGGCTGCCGCCTCCTCCTGGGGCGGCGCAGTACTGGCCGACACGGTCAACGCCACCTCTTCATCGATCAACCATCCGTCAAAAGTGGTCATAGCATCACAAGAGATGTGCACTGTGTGCAAGCACCGCATTACGCCGTGTTGTGGTCAAACAATGACAAGTTGGGGCGTAAACATAGGAAAGCCCCCCGCCGTTCCAGCGGGGGGCTCTTGGCGCGGCCGACTCAGAATTCGTAGTCGGCGATCACCCACGTGGCGAACTCGCGCCACAGCGCGACGCCCGCCTGATGGGCCGGGTGCTCCAGGTAGCGCTTGAGGGCGTCGCTGTCCTCGACCGCCGAGTTGATCGCGAAGTCGTAGGCGATCGGCCGGTCGCTGATGTTCCAGTCGCACTCCCAGAAGCGCAGCTCCTCGATCCGGTCGCCGAGCTCACGGAAGGCCTGCACCCCCTGGACGACCCGCGGATCGTCGCGCTCGACACCTTCGTTGAGCTTGAAGAGGACCAGGTGGCGGATCATGGGGTGTACCTCAGCTCTTTCCTCCGTTGGCGACCCATGTCATGAAGTCGCCGATGGCCTTGGCCGCGTCCGATATGCCCTCGAAGACTATCTGGACGTAGTGGGCCGCCTTGGGCGGGTCCGTGATGATCACGTACAGCGCGAAGACCACGAGCACGTATACGGCGATCTTCTTGGCGTTCACCGCCACCGCGGCCTCCCCTGTGCTGCGTCTGCGCCCTGTGGGCCCCCTGCTGCCGGCGGCGAGTGTAACCTTCACGCCCCTTTTGGGGACCAACGGCCCGCCGCCCCGGGTCATTTGCCCCGCCCTGTGCTCAAGGGACCGTTACGACGAGAAGGGCCCCGTCTTTCGACGGGGCCCTTCTTCGAGCGGTAGCGGAGGGATTTGAACCCTCGGTGACTTGCGCCACACTCGCTTTCGAGGCGAGCTCCTTCGGCCGCTCGGACACGCTACCGAGGGAGACCTTACAGCAAGGTGGGGCATGGTTTGAAATCGGAATTCGGCGGCGCCGTCACCGGTCCCGGAAGAACTCGGTGAGAAGCCGCGCGCACTCCGCCGCGAGAACGCCCTCCACGACTTCCGGACGGTGATTGAGCCGACGGTCGCGGATCACGTCCCAGAGCGAACCGGCCGCACCCGCCTTGTCGTCCCGGGCGCCGTAGACGACCCGGTCGATCCGCGACTGGACGATCGCGCCCGCGCACATCGTGCAGGGCTCCAGGGTGACCACGAGAGTGCAGCCGGCCAGCCGCCACTCCCCGAGCCGGGCGGCGGCCCGCCGGATCGCGAGGACCTCGGCGTGGCCCGTGGGATCGCCGGTGGCCTCACGCTCGTTGTGCCCGGCGGCCAGCACCGTCGTACCGTCCGGGGACAGCACGACGGCGCCGACGGGGACGTCCCCGCCCTGGACGGCCCGTCCGGCCTCGTCCAGGGCGAGCCGCATCGCGGCCCGCCAGCGGTCGCGTACCGGGTCCACGGGGCCCTGCGTGTCCTGTGCCGCGGTCAGCGGACGGTCTCCAGCACCTCCGAGGCGCCCAGCGCCTCGGCGATCGAGCTGAGCGCGTCATCGGCGTCCAGGGCGCGCAGTTCCTTCTCGCTGATGCCCAGGTCGTCGAGGATCCGGCTGTCGCCCACCGGGCTGTGCGGGACCGCGTCGGCGCCGCCCTCCTCGTCGTCCTCGTCGGACTCGGACTCGCCGTCCTCCGTGCCGTCGAGGTCCAGGGAGTCCAGATCGGGGCCGTCGTCGGCACCCGGCTCCCGGCCGAGCAGCTCGTCGGTGAGCAGCAGCTCACCGTACGCGCTGCGCTGGGCGGCGGCGGCATCCGAGACGTAGATGCGAGGGTCGTCCTCGCCGTCCACGCGGACGACGCCGAACCAGGCGTCCTCCTGCTCGATCAGGACGAGCACCGTGTCCTCGTCGGGAGAGGCTTCCCGGGCCAGGTCGGCCAGATCCGACAGGGTCTCCACATCGTCGAGCTCTGTGTCGCTCGCTTCCCACCCGTCTTCGGTGCGCGCGAGCAGTGCGGCGAAGTACACCGTGACTCTCCCACTGGTCATAGGCGTGCCGGTTGGGGGTCCCCCCGGCGGAGGTACTTGGGCGGAGAGAGCTGGGCTCCGAGCCCCACCCACTCGGAATCGTGGCAGAAACAAGGCTGTCAGGGGACGTCTTCGGCTCCCTGTGTCTTGAGCGTTCGTTGCCACCACCTGCGGATCGTACGCGGCTTTTCCAAGCACTCACGCACGCCCACCGCCCAAACGCCGGGGCGCACGCGGAACTTCCTCACCAGAACTTTCCCTGCAGTGTCGTGCTCACCGGGCTCACAAGGGTCCTCCCTACCAGCGGAACGTCCGCATGCGCATCGCGTGGCGCAGCCGTGCGGCCTTGGCGCGTCGCGGCTGGACCCGGGCGCGCAGCGCGCGGGCCTCGGCGAGGTCGCGCAGGAACTGGGCGCGGCGGCGCCGCCGCTCGGCGGCCGTCTCCGGCGTCGCGGTCTCGGCCGTCTCGGGATCGCCGCCCGTGTCGTCGGGCAGCTCAGGCAGGTCGGGCACGTCACACCACCCCAGTCCGTCCCTCCCACTTTCCCTCGGACGGCGGGTCCGACGCCAGGGTCGGCGGGGTGCCGGGCGCGGGTACCGTTAGGGGCATGCGTCTCCACGTCGTCGACCACCCCCTGGTCGCCCACAAGCTCACCACGCTGCGCGACCAGCGCACCGACTCCGCGACTTTCCGCCGGCTGGCCGACGAGCTGGTCACCCTGCTCGCCTACGAGGCCACGCGGGACGTGCGCACGGACGCCGTCGACATCCGGACGCCGGTCGCGCAGACCACCGGCGTCAAGCTCGCCCGTCCGCGCCCGCTGGTCGTGCCGATCCTGCGCGCCGGCCTCGGCATGCTCGACGGCATGGTGCGGCTGCTGCCGACCGCCGAGGTGGGCTTCCTGGGCATGATCCGCAACGAGGAGACGCTGCAGGCCTCCACCTACGCCTCGCGTATGCCGGAGGACCTCTCGGGCCGCCAGGTGTATGTCCTGGATCCGATGCTGGCCACGGGCGGCACGCTGGTCGCGGCGATCCAGGAGCTGATCAAGCGCGGGGCCGACGACGTGACCGCCGTCGTGCTGCTCGCCGCACCCGAGGGGGTCGCGGTCATGGAGCGGGAGCTGGCGGGGACGCCGGTGACGGTGGTGACGGCGGCCGTGGACGATCACCTCAACGAGCAGGGGTACATCGTGCCGGGGCTGGGGGACGCGGGGGACCGGCTTTACGGCGCGGCTGAATAGGCGGCCACTGGCCGTCCGGCGACTGCGGGTGCGTGGTGGTCGACCACGCCGTTCCCCGGGCCCCTTTCGGGGCGCTCGTCAGCAGCTCTTCTTCGGAGATGCCGTCGGTTCGGGTGCCGTCAGGGCCGCCAGTGCCTGGTCCGCCGCCGCGGGTGAGGTCAGGCCCTTGAAGGCGTCGCCGATGATCAGGTCCACGGCGGCGCCCTTGCGGCCGGCGGCGGTGCGCTGTTCGGCCCCGGCGAGGTGGGTGCCGAGCACCGCCAGTGAGGTGTTCCGGGCCTCGGGCGGGCCGAGGAGCATCCCGGCGTTCTTGACCTTCTTGTCGAACTCCTTGGTCGCGTTGCCCACGTCGCCGATCTTGAAGCCGCGTCTTTTCAGTGCGTCCGCGGTGTCCTTGGCCAGCCCGGTGCGCTGGGTGGCGTTGTAGACGTTCACGGTGATGTCGCCGGGCCTGGGCAGGGCCCTGACCCGGGCCGCCGGTGCGGCCTTGGTCTTCCGGCACTCGGTCTTGGCGGCTGCCACCGTGCCCTTCTTGCCGCCGGTGAAGACGTCGATGAGCTGCAGGGTGCCCCAGCCGAGCAGGCCGAGCACGGCGGCGGACGCCACCACGGCGGCCACGAGCCTGCCGTGCCGGCGCGGCGGACGCATCCGAGGGTATTTGTCCCCCGTGATCCGGTACTGGCCGCCCATGCCCGGGGGAGTCAGCATGCTCATGGGCGCAGCGTAGTGCGCCTGAGCGGCGATGCCTATTAGATGATCAGTAGACGCCGCTCAGCGGAACCCGAAAGGGTCAAGGGCCAACGGCCCTGTCGCGCCGGGTCAGTCGAGTTCGAGCACGCGTGCGTGCAGCACCTGGCGCTGCTGGAGGGCGGCGCGGACCGCGCGGTGCAGCCCGTCCTCCAGGTAGAGGTCGCCCTGCCACTTCACGACGTGCGCGAAGAGGTCGCCGTAGAACGTCGAGTCCTCCGCCAGCAGGGTTTCCAGGTCGAGCTGCTGCTTGGTGGTCACGAGCTGATCGAGGCGGACCGGGCGCGGCGCGACGTCCGCCCACTGCCGGGTGCTTTCCCGGCCGTGGTCGGGGTACGGCCGGCCGTTTCCGATGCGCTTGAAGATCACACGGAAAGCCTACCGGTCAAGACGTTCCGGGCGCAGCCATGGCGGCGGAGTGTGCCGCTTGAAAAGATGCCGCGAAAGGGTCATAGGGGTGGCTATCGTCCGCTGCGGTGCGCCGGAACAAGGACGCGGCCGATTTCCTCCGTTCGGCCGAGGACGGCCGGCGAAGGCGGTGGCCCGCCTCCGCCGGCGCCGGTTCAGCGGCCCGGTTGCCCGGGCGGCCGCTGCGGTTCCTCCTTCTGCTCCGGTCTGGGTGCCGTCGCACGTCTGGCCTCCGCGCGCAGCAGGGCGCGCAGGACGGCGTAGGGATCCATGGGCATGGCTGTGCTCCTTGCGTCGAGCCGACCGACCTGTCGTGGGGGACGCGGGTCTGTCAGCAGCGCAGGACCACCGTGCGCGGCAGGGACGAGGGGTAGGCCACCCGTGGCGCGGCGGGGCGCGTCCGGGCCGTCGGCCGGACGGGTGCCGGGTCGGCGAGGGGAGCCGGGCGCTCGGGCACGTCGGCAAGGTGGACGGCACGGGCGGGTGGGCGTACGAGGATGTCGAAGACGTCGTGCTCGAAGGTCTCGGCCGACACGCCCAGCGCGGGGGCCGCCTGTACCTGTGCATGGACGCCGGGCACCCACAGGGCGAGGAGCAGCACGAGCACCCGCAGCCAGGTCCGGCTGCGGGGACGGCTTGCGGTCCTGCTCACAGCAGGTGTCTCCCCGGGGCGACAGCGGAACGCAGCATGCGGGGCGCGAGATCCGCCCGCTCGGCGTAGGAACGGGGCGCGCGGTTGACGCTCGTGTCGCGGCGTCCGTGCCCCGGGATCACAGGTCCGTGGCCCGGGATCACAGCGTCTGCGGGACCGCCTTGGCCCGGCCCCGGATGCGGAACGCGGTGACGATCTCGGTGATCCCCACGACGACCAGCCAGATGCCGCCGACCAGGGTCAGCACGCCGACCGACCGGAACGGCGAGTCGATCAGCACGATTCCGGCGATGAAGGTGATGACCCCGAGGAAGATCTGCCAGCCCCGGGCGGGCATCCGGGAGTCGTGCAGGGCGGCCAGGGTCTGGGTGATCCCGCGGATCAGCCAGCCGATGCCGATCCACAGGGCGAGCAGCAGGATCGACTGCATGGGCCCGCGGAAGCAGAACAGGCCGAGCAGGATCGACAGGGCGCCGCTGATGAAGGCCAGTACGCGCAGCGAGGTCGTCTTGTGCGTGCCGAACGCGGAGGCCAGCTGGAAGATGCCGCTGATCACGAGGTAGACGCCGAAGAGCACGCCGGCGACGAGCAGGGAGGCACCGGGCCAGATGAGGACCAGGATGCCGAGGATCAGCGAGGCGATCCCGGTGACCAGGACCACCTGCCAGGCGGCCCGGGACAGGGCGTGCAGAGGGCCCTCGAACGGCGGCTCGGGCTCATGGCGGGCGTGCGGCCCGCCGGGCGGCTGTGCGGCGTGGGCGCGCTGGTCGTCGTACTCACGGCCCCACTCGGGGCCGCTGTTGGGTGCTTCGGTCATGGTCCATGCTTGGACCGGCGGGGCGGGAGCTGCCAGCAGAGAGGGGCCGGTCGGGTGACGTCCGAGAGGTTTACGCGTCCCGGACGTCCTGCGTGCCGGAGGCCTTCGCCGCCCTTGCCGCCGCCTTCATCTCCTGCTTGTGCGCGCGGACCTTCGCCAGTGACTCGGGTCCGGTGATGTCGGCGACGGAGCGGAAGGACTTGGGCTCGCCGTACGCGCCCGCGGCCTCCCGCCAGCCCTTCGGGGTGACCCCGAGCTGCTTGCCGAGCAGCGCGAGGAAGATCTGTGCCTTCTGCTTGCCGAACCCCGGCAGTGCCTCCAGCCGCTTCAGCAGCTCGGCACCGCTGCCGGCGTCCCGCCAGACCGCCTCGGCGTCCCCGTCGTAGTGCTCGACGAGGTACTGGCACAGCTGCTGGATGCGCTTGGCCATCGAGCCGGGGTAGCGGTGCACGGCCGGTTTCTCGGCGAGCAGCGCGGCGAAGGCCTCCGGGTCCATCGCGGCGATGTCGTGCGCGTCGAGATCCCCGCCGGCTCCGGCGCCGAGCCGGTCGGCGATGGTCCGGGGTCCCTTGAACGCCCACTCCATCGGGATCTGCTGGTCCAGCAGCATCCCGGTCAGCGCGGCGAGTGGACTGCGCCCGAGGAGCGCGTCCGCCTCGGGATCCTGGGCGAGGTGCAGCGTGACGTCCATGCGTCGATCATGCCTCGCCCGGGATCCGCCCGCTGCCGGGCAGCCCGCTACCGGGTCATCGCGGTGCTGGGCAGCGCGGCCCCGAGGCCGGAGGCACTGTCGGTCGTGCGGACAGTGAGGCCGGCGCTCTTGCCGGAGATGGCGGCCGAGCCGTTCGTCACCGGTCCGCCTGCCGACCCGCGGGCGATCCACACCAGGCCGTCGGTGTTCTCACCGGGCGTGCCGACGACGACCTCGGCCTCGCCGTCCTTGTTGAGGTCGGCGAGGTGGACGGCCCAGCCGAAGTGATCCTCCGTCTCGGCGGTGCCGGGGACGCCCGCCGTGTTCTGGGTGTAGGCGGTGGCCTCGGCGCCGGTGAGCCCGGCGGCGGAACCGCGCAGCAGAACGGCCTCACCGGCCCACTTGGCCGAGCCGACGGTCTTCCACGGCACGCCGACGAGCACGTCGGCGTACTTGTCGCCGTTGACGTCGCCGACGCTGAGCGACGAGCCGAACTGGCCGCCGTCCTTGCCGACGCCGGGGACGCCCGGCGTGTCCTGGTGGATGGCGACGGGCTGCTGGTCGGCGGTGATGCCGTGCGCGCTGCCGTACAGGACCTGGATCTCGCCGCCGCTGTGGGCGCCGTGCGGGTCCTGGGTGAAGTGGGTGTCGTACTGGATGCCCGTGACGAGGTCGCCGTAGCCGTCGCCGTTGACGTCGCCGACCTGCCCGTTCCAGCCGTGGGCGAGCGGCAGCCGGGTCATCGGTGCGGCCGGATCGTCCTGGCCGACGGAGAGGGGCCCGCTGTAGGCCTGGACCGGGCCGGGCAGCGAGAACAGCTCGGCCTTGCCGTCGCCGTCGACGTCACCCATGACCACACTGTGGTTTTCGCCCTTGCCGAGGTAGCCGGAGACGGGCTTTCCGCTGCGGGTGAAGGGCCCGGTGTAGGTGACGCTCTGGCAGTTGCTGCCGACGGACAGCTCGGGGGCGCCGTCGCCGTTCATGTCCCCGGTGGCGAGCGACCGCCCGAAGAGGCAGTACGTCCGGTCCGGGCCGTAGCCGGCGGGCGGAGCGATGTCAGCGCCGCCCTTGAGGCCGCTCGGGCCGCCCCAGATCACCGTCACGGTGCCGCGCAAGCCCTGCTGCAGGCCGAAGTCCTCGCGCGGGGTGCCGACGATCAGGTCCGCATACCCGTCCCGGTCCAGGTCGGCGGTGGTGACGGTCTGGCCGAAGCGGTCGTTCTTCTCCGGGGCCCCCGGAATCCCGGCCGTGGCCGGGGTGATGACCTGACGGTGGGCCGTGCTCACGCCCGAGGCCGAGCCGTACAGCACGACGACCGCGCCGGCCTTCAGCACGCCGCCGCTCGCGGCGTCGGGCGCACCGATGACCAGGTCCCGGTACCCGTCCCCGTTGAAGTCGTCCTGGACGGCGGCGGTGTTGGCCCCCTTGTAGGGCGTGGCGGCGGCGGACGCCACCGGGGTCAGCGGAACGGCGGCGACGGCGGCCAGCACGGTGCCCGCGGTCAGAACTCTTCGCACGAAATCTCCCCCACTAGTAACGGACGTCCCACTCGACCCATGAAGTACTCGAATGGTTGTCCGCCTGCGGAAGCGAACCTCGGCCGGGGTCGGCCATGCATCGCGTACGATTCCTTCCTGCAAGGAACTTAGGCAAGGCTTACCTAAAACAAAGGGGGGCTCACGGGTGACCACCGAGACCTACCGCGACGCCTGGGGCATCCCCCACCTGCGCGCCTCCAGCGCCCGTGAACTGGCCCATGCCCAGGGCCGGGTGACCGCACTGGACCGCGCCTGGCAGCTGGAGGTCGAACGCCACCGGTCCCAGGGCACCTCCGCCTCCTTCCTCGGCGCCGGCGCCCTGTCCTGGGACGTCCTCGCCCGCCGGGCCCGGCTCGACGACACCGCCCGCCGGTGCTTCGCCGCGCTGGACCGCCGGGACCCCGAAACGGCCGACTGGGTCCGCGCATACGTCGACGGCGTCAATGCGGGCCTGCCCGAAGGCGCCCGCCGCGCCTGCGAGTTCGGCCGCACCGGCCTCGCCCCCGGCCGCTGGCAGCCCTGGACCCCGCTCGGCGTCTGGCTCGCCACCCACCTCCTCTTCGCCGGCTTCCCGGCCAAGCTCTGGCGCGAGCAGGCGATACGGCACCTCGGCCCCGACGTCGTCCGCCTGTTCGCCACCGACGGCCCCGGCACCGCCGGCAGCAACGGCTGGCTCGTCACCGGCGCCCGCACTGCCTCCGGCCACGCCCTGATCGCCGGCGACCCGCACCGTTTCATCGAGGACCCCGGCGTCTACCAGCAGATCCGCCTGGCCTGCCCCGAGTTCGACGTCATCGGCCTTGCCGTGCCCGGCGTCCCCGGCATCGCCCACTTCGGTCACACCGGCACGGTCGCCTGGGCCATCACCAACGCCATGGCCGACTACCAGGACCTGTACCGAGAACGCCTGCGCCGCACGGGCACCGGCGTCCAGGCCCTCGGCCCGGACGGCCACTGGCACCGGGCCACGCGGCACACGGAGACGGTCGACATCGCGGGCGAACCGCCGATCGCGATCGAGGTGATCGAGACGGACCGGGGGCCGGTGATCATCGGGGGGCCGGAGGGGCTGGAAGCGGGTCTCACGTCGACACGGCCGTACACCCCGCAGGCCGCCGACGTCGAGAACTCCCCACAGGGGCCACCCGCGCCCGACCACGAAGGCAGTACGGGTGCTGCCGGTGGGAACGCAATCCGAGCCGAGGACGAAGCCGAGGCGGGATCCCCTCGCGCCGAAGCGCCGCAGGCACTCGCTCTCCGCTGCCCGCCGCGCGTCACCGCAGACCTCGGCTTCAGCGCCCTCCTGCCCCTCCTCCGCGCCCGCACCGTCGAAGACGTCGACCGTGCCCTCGACGCCTGGGCCGAGCCCGTCAACGTCGTACAGGCCGCGGACACCCGGGGCGGCACCCTGCACCGCGTCGCCGGCCGCGTCCCCGTGCGCGCCCGGGCCAACCGCCTCCACCCCGTCCCCGCCTGGCACCCCGGCCACGAATGGCACGGCTGGCACGAGACGCCGTACGCGCCCGTGCCGGACGGCATCGCGGTGATGGCCAACCAGCGCGGCCCCGCCACCCCCCTCGGCGTCGAGTTCGCCCCACCGCACCGCGCCGACCGCATCCGCGCCCTCCTCGACGCGCACCGCACCTGGACCGCCGACGGCATGCCCGCGATCCACACCGACACCCATCTGGCCTCCGCCGCGCCCCTGCTGGACCATCTCTCCGCCCTCGCCGGCCTCAGCCCCGCAGCGGCCCGCCTGCGTGCCCGCCTGCTCGCCTGGAACCGCCGCATGGACGCCGACAGCACCGACGCGGCCGCCTACGCCGCCGTACGCTCCGCGGTCGTACGCCGTCTCGCCGCCCACCCGGTGTTCGCCCCGCTCGCCGAGCCCCCGGCCTACCCGGAGGTCCTGCTCCCCTGGCTGGCCCTCGTCCCGCGCATCGGATACGCCCTGGAACACCTGCTGCGCGCCAGGGAGTTGTACGGCATCGACCGCCCGGCGACCGTCCGTGCGGCCCTGGAGGAGGTGGCCGCCGCACAGCCGGCCGGCACCTGGTCCACGACCCACCGCCTCGCCCCCTGGCGCGCACTCCCGCAAGCGCCGGAGGACCCCGGACCCGGGCTCGCCGGTGACCACGACTGCGTGCTCTGCACCTCCGCCGTACCCGGTCTCACCGACCGCGCGGCCCGTGGCCCGGCCGCCCGGTACGTCTGGGACCTGGCCGACCGCGCGGGCAGCCGCTGGGTGGTCCCCTTCGGCGCCGACGGCGTCCCCGGCGCCCCCCACCACCGTGACCAACTCCCCCTGTGGCTCAAGGGGGAACTGGCCCCCGTCGTCACCGACTGGACCCTGCTGACCCTCCTGGAACGCACCGAGGAAACCCATGACTGACCGCTTCGAGGAAGCCTTCGCCCAGCACGTCGACGGCTTCGGCACCATCCGCGTCCGTCCCCTCGACCCGGCGTGCGACGCGGACGTGATCCACGGCTGGGTGAGCGAGGAACGCGCCGCCTTCTGGGGCATGAACGGCCTCACCCGGGACCAGGTCGCCGACGTCTACACCCACATGGCCGGCCTCGACACCCACCACGCCCACCTCGTCACCAAGGACGGCACGCCGGCGGCTCTGCTCCAGACGTACGAGCCGGCCGCGGACCGGGTCGGCGAGTGCTACGACGTCCTCCCCGGCGACCTCGGCGTCCATGTGCTCCTCGGCCCCGCCGGCCCCGACGGCCGCCGTCCCGGCTGGACCGCCGCCCTGCTGCACGTGATGACGGCCTACGCGCTGCGCGTCCTGGACCGGCGCCGGCTCGTGGTCGACCCGGACGTACGCAACACCAAGGCGATCGCCCGCTTCGAACGCCAGGGATTCGTGTGCGGCCCCGTGGTCGTCCTGCCCGAGGTGGACGTCCCCGACGTGTACCTGCCCGAGAAGCACGCCCAACTCGCCTTCCTGGAACGGGCGATGGCCTTTCCGGAAGGCTAACCTTGCCCGCGTGACGACGACGCCCGAAGAGCTGATCGCCCACTACGGCCTCGAACCCATCCCCCGCGAGGGCGGCCTGTTCCGCCGCACCTGGCAGGGGCCGGAGGGGACCGACGGCCGTCCCGCGGGCTCGGCCATCGTCGCCCTGCTCACCTCGGACGACTTCTGCGCCCTGCACCGCCTGCCCACCGACGAGATCTGGCACTTCTACCTCGGCGACCCGCTGCATCTCCTGCTGCTCGCCCCCGACGGCACCACCCGCACCGAAACCCTCGGCCCCGCCCCGCTGTCGGGGCAGCACGTCCAGCTGACCGTGCCGGCCGGCACCTGGATGGGCGCACGGGTGGCGCCGGCCGGCGCATGGTCGTTCTTCGGCTGCACGATGGCCCCGGGATTCACCTACGCGGACTACGAACACGGCGACGCGGCCGAGCTCACGGCGCGTTACCCGGCCGAGGCCGCCCGGATCACGGAACTGTGCCGCCCATGAGCCTGCTCGACGGACAGACCGTCCTGGTGACCGGCGCGGGCGGCGGCATCGGCCGCGCCATCGCGCTGCGCTTCGCCGAGGAGGGCGCGGCGGTGGCCCTCCACTGCCGTACGGCGGTGGACGCGGCCGGGGAAGTGGCGGCCCGGATCCGGGAATCGGGCGGCGAGGCCGTCGTACTCCAGGCGGATCTGACGGACGACGACGCCTGCCACCGCCTCGTCCGGGAGGTGACGGACTGGTCCGGCGGCCGGCTGACCGCCCTCGTCAACAACGCGGCCGTCCAGCCCGTCCAGCCCCTGCCCGGTATGACGGCGGACGAGTGGCGCACGGTCGTCGACACCGACCTCACCAGCGTCTTCTCCTGCACCCAGGCCGCCGCCGCGCACCTGCGCGCACACGGCGGCGGCACCATCACGCACATCGCCTCCATCGAGGCCGCCCGCCCCGCCCCCGGCCACGCCCACTACAGCGCGGCCAAGGCAGCGGTCGTCATGCACGCCCGCGCGGCCGCCCTGGAGTACGGGCCCGACGGCATCCGTGTCAACAGCGTCTCGCCCGGCCTGATCGACCGGGAGGGCCTGGCGGAGTCCTGGCCGGACGGCGTACGCCGCTGGCTGGCCGCCGCCCCCACCGGCCGCCTCGGCCGTCCCCGGGACGTGGCCGACGCGTGCGTGTTCCTGGCCTCGCCGCTCGCGAGCTGGATCACCGGCCACGACCTGACCGTGGACGGCGGTGTCTCGGCCCGCCCGACGTGGTGAGCACTCCGGCCGGTCTCTGCGTACTCGTAGGCAGGGCACGCGGCGAGACGTGTTCACCCGAGGGCTGTGGCGAGGCCTGCTCGCACGAGGGCATGCGGTGACGGAGGGGACGAGGTGCGCTTGCGCGACCGACACCGGCGGTGGCCACGACGGCTGACC
This sequence comes from Streptomyces sp. NPDC053069, assembly GCF_044546895.1. Taxonomy (NCBI): domain Bacteria; kingdom Bacillati; phylum Actinomycetota; class Actinomycetes; order Kitasatosporales; family Streptomycetaceae; genus Streptomyces; species Streptomyces sp. NPDC053069. The sequence goes on from NZ_JBITZN010000004.1 coordinate 495,048, forward strand.
CTGCTCTGCGCGGGCCTGCTGTTCCTCCTGCTCGTCCCGGCCGCCCCCGCGTCGGCGCACGCGGCCCTGCGCACGAGCGACCCCGGCGACGGCAGCGTCGTACGTACGGCCCCCCGGCACGTCACCCTGACCTTCACCGAGTCGGTCGGCCTGCTCACCGACTCCTTCCGGGTCTACGACCCCCGCAACCACCGGGTGCGCACGGGCCCCGCCGGCCACGCCCCGGGCCGCTCGGACACGGCCCGCGTCTCCCTGCCCGCCCACCTCGCCACCGGCACCTACACGGTCGCCTGGCGGGTGGTGTCGGCGGACAGCCACCCGGTGTCCGGCGCGCTCACCTTCTCGGTCGGCAAGCGCACGGCGACGACCGTGAGCGCGGTCCCCGACGCCACGGAGAACCCCGCCACGGCGGCCCTGTACAACATCGCCCGCTGGCTCGCCTACCTCTGCCTGGCCCTCCTCCTCGGCACCACCGCGTTCGTCGCGTACTGCCGCCCGCCCGTCGCGGCCCCGCTGCGCACCCCCGCCCTGGCCGCCGCCTGGACCCTCCTCGCCTCGACGGCCGCCCTGTTCGTCCTGCGCACCCCCTACGAGGAAGGCACCTCCCCCGCGCAGGCCCTCTCCCTGCGCGCCCTCGCGCACGCGGCCACGACCCGCCCCGGCGCACTCCTGCTCGCCCGGCTGGCGCTGCTGCTCCTGGCGGCAGCCGCCGTGGCCCTGCTCAGGGCCCGCCGCAGAAGGCTTCCCCGCCGCGCCACCCTCGCCGTGGCCGCGGCCCTGTCCCTGCCCCTCGTCCTGACCTGGTCGGCGGCCGAGCACGCCTCCGCGGGCCTGCAAGTCCCGCCGGCGATCACCTCCGCCACCCTTCACCTGCTGGCCATGGCGGCCTGGCTGGGCGGCCTGGCCGCGCTGCTGAGGATGCTGCAGCGCACCCCCGCCCTCCCGGCCTCGGTCCCGGCCCGCTTCTCGCGCCTGGCCTTCGCCTCGGTGACGGTCCTGGTCCTGACCGGTGTCTACCAGTCCTGGCGGGGCCTCGGTTCCTGGCAGGCGCTCACGGACACGACGTACGGGCGCACCCTGCTGGCCAAACTGGCGGCGGTCACCGCGCTGCTGCTGGCGGCGGCCTGCTCCCGCACCTGGACAGCCCGCCTGACGCAGGCCCGGGCCCGCAAGGCGGCACCCGCCGCCCGCGTCCCCGAACCGGCCACGGGTCCCCCGCTCCCGCCGGACCCCCCCGCCCCGCCCCCGCAGCTCCCCTTCCACCTCCTGCGCCGCTCGGTGCTGGCGGAGGCGGCCGTCGGCGTGGTGGTGCTGGCCCTGACGACGCTCCTGACGAGCACGGTGCCGGGCCGGACGGCCACCGAGGCCGCGGAGACCGCGGAGACGGCGGCACCGGCGAGCGGCATCCCGACGGCCTCCGTCACCACGGTCCCCTTCGATGTCGGCACCCCCGGCGGCCACGGCAAGGTCCAGGTCACCCTGGACCCGGGCCGGGTGGGCCGCACCTCCGTCCAGGCGGTGGTCTACGGCCCCGACGGCGGCCTGTCCTCGGTCCCCGAACTGCGGGTCACCTTCACCCTGGCCGGACGGCGGATCGGCCCCCTGGACACCAGGGTCACCGACCGGGGCGGCTACTGGGCCTCCGACTCCTTCGACCTGCCCCTGCCGGGGACCTGGACGATGAAGGTGACGGTACGGGTGTCGGACGTGGACCAGGTGACGGTGCCGGTACCGGTGCGGGTGCCTCGATAGACCAAAACCTCCACCCGAATTGGTAAAGGAATTGATAGGTTCGCTGGTGCGGCGTTTGATCGGTCGTCGCACGGGCTGACGGGTGTCAGGGGGGAACACATGGCGTGGGAAGAGTGGGAGAGGGCCAAGGCTGCGACAGCGCAGGGCGGCGGCGCCCGGATGCAGCTGAACCAGGCCGGGCTCGGAGGATCCGATGACGCGGATCTCGTCGTGCACGAGGACGACTTGGGGGCCGTGGGCCACGAGGCGTTCGTTCTCCATGGTGAGCTGAGCAAGAAGGCCGACATCGCCGCGGCCGGCGCCGGCCGTCACGCGTCCGGATCCACTATGCAGGCGGCTGCCGAACTGAAGAGCAGCCACCTCGGGCTCGGTTCGGAACTGGAGACGACCGTCGAGATCTGGACCTCCCAGGTGAAGCACGTGCTGCAGGCGTGTGCGCACATCTCCAACCACCTCGACTACAGCAAGAAGCTGCACGCGCGGGACGATGCCCGGATCGCCGCCGACATCAGTGGACGTAACGGACCGGTGCCCGTCTCGGTGCTGAGCGAGTACTTCAAGTAGGGCAGGTAGGAGAGGACATGGGGGACTTCACCTACTCGGATCTCATGGCTCTGGACCTCGGCAAGCTGGGCACGGCGGTGTCCGACTGGAAGTCGATGGCCGAGGGCCTGGCCGAACTGGCCACCGACACGCGGGACGGCATGCTCAAGAAGTCCGAAGGGGCTCGCTGGAAGGGTGTCAACGCGGACGTCACAAGGGAGTTCGTACGCAAGACGGCCAAGGAGATCGCCGATCTCCAGTCGGAGGCGGAGAGCATCGCCGCCGTGCTCGCGGACACCCACGCGGAGTTGACGACGTACCAGAAGCAGGCGAAGAGCCTCACCGACGCGGCGCGCAAGGGCAACCCCGCCCACGACCCCCCGGACCCCCCTCTCTTCGTCACGGACGGGCCGGGCGGCACGGTCCGCGTGATGGAGGCGATGTGCACACCCAAGGGCCCGAACCAGCGCACCAAGGACTACATCCAGTGGTATGCCGACACGCTCACCGGAATCGTCCAGCACGCCGCCGAGGTCGACGCCGCGGCGGTACGGGCGCTGCGCAAGAGCCACGGCAACGACCCGTACAACGCCGGGCACGCCAAGTACACCTCCCTCGACGAGGAGCAGCTGCCCCGCGCCGAGGAACTCGCCGCGCTGGGCGGTGACGCCGACGCGAAACAACGCGCCGAGCTGAAACGCCTGTGGGGGTCGCTGAGCCCCGAGGCGCGGGCCCGCCTCTGGCTCGCGAAGAAGGACGACCTCATGGCGGCCGGCATCCTGAGCCCGACCATGCCGCAGGTCGCGGCCGACGCCGGGGCGGGGGCGCACGGATCGGAGTCACCCGGATTCGACGAGTGGGCCACCAAGCGAAAGATGGAACTGCTCGCCGAGGGCGCCGACTGGAAGGGCATGACGGACGCCTCCCGCAACATGGCCCACTACCTCGGCAACAGCGGCTCCCCGATGGTCCTGCCCGTGGACAAGATGATGGCGGACGTCCCGGAGTTCAAGACGTACGTCGACGACATCGTCCGGCACCACCAGAACGGCTGGCGCCAGCAGGCCCTGCAGCAGTTCCGGGAGAACGGCGGCAAACCGGTCGCCATCCCGGTGGAGGCGAAGCTGCCCGACGGCTTCTACTTCAGCAAGGACATCAACGAGAACTGGTTCTACGCGGTGGGCGGCGCCAACACCAACGTCACCGGCGTCGTGACGGCCGTACCGGATGCGCACGGCAACCCGAAGATCTCCGTCGACTACCAGGCGAACGTCTGGGACCGCTACAACTGGGACGAGGGCAAGGGCGTCAACGTGGGCCCGATGAAGATCCCCGACGGCCAGATGGCCAAGCTCCACCGGGTGGGACTCGCCCAGGAGTACGACATGGCGGGGAGCAGCAGCACGCACCACTACGATCTCGGCTCCTCGCAGCCCAACCAGTCCCCGCCGCCGGGCCCCGACGAAAGCAGGGACGGACGCACGGACCCGGGCCGGGAGCAACAGCAGGGCCGTACGACGCACAGGTCACCCGGGAGGACGGCCGGCCGATGAACGACGCCCACGACAACACAGGCGGCCACCGCCGGACGCGCGCCGCCGGGGCGGCCCTCGGCACGCTGGCCCTGCTGGGCGCCCTGACGGCGACAGGCTGCTCCGTACCCGACTCCGGTACCGGCCCGGCCGGTGACCGCGCCGCCCGGCAGACCGCGGACGACAGGTGGGTCGAGGGCGTCACGCCGGGGTGGATGAGCGGGCACATGGGCGTCGACATCCCGGCGGCGGCCCAGGACGCGCGGGCCGGCTATCAGGTGACCTCCCGCTTCGACACTGGTGTGCTCACCTTCACACTGACCAGGTCCCAGGCACGGGCCTTCCTGGCCGCCTATCCGCCGGCCGGCGAACTGCTGGAGCCCACGGCCGCCGTGACCGACGTGCGGACCCACGACTTCAGACACCTGGGTGTGCCGGAGCCGGAGTCGTTCAAGAAGGGCATGCGCTACGGCTCCGTCTGCCCCGGCGCCGACCCCGAGCCCACCGCGAGCCCGGACCCGCTCGCCGATCCGTACGGCACCTCGGACACCGGCTGCGTCAGCCTCTACGCCCACGACTACGCCCCGGACCGCACCCGCATCTACCTCCGCGACCACTACGAGCCGGGCATCAGCCCCCTCCCGACAACCCCACCCACTTCCTCCCCGAGCCGCTGACCCCTCCCCACCGGTCGCGGGTTCGGGAAGGGCCTGCTCGGACAGACATACATACGCCGAAGGGCCGGACCGCTGCTGCGGTCCGGCCCTTCGGGCTGGCGGAGGATACGAGATTCGAACTCGTGAGGGGTTGCCCCCAACACGCTTTCCAAGCGTGCGCCCTAGGCCTCTAGGCGAATCCTCCGCCGGAAACATTACATGACCGAGGGGAGTGCTCGCGAACCCGTTCCCGCAGGCCCGCATCCGTTACAGCCCACGGGCCGCGATCGGGTACTGTGGGCGCAGCCCCTCACGCGGCGCTATCTGACTGAACTCCCCCAGGGCCGGAAGGCAGCAAGGGTAGGTCGGCTCTGGCGGGTGCGTGGGGGGCCCTTGCGTTCCCGGGGCGTCCGCGGCCGGGGCCGGTTGTCAGTGAGCGCCTATAACCTCGTATGCGTGTCGTCTCTCGCGCTGTACCGCCGCTATCGCCCGGAGACCTTTGCCGAGGTCATCGGGCAGGAGCATGTCACCGACCCGCTGCAGCAGGCGCTGCGGAACAACCGGGTCAATCACGCGTACCTGTTCAGCGGTCCGCGCGGCTGCGGCAAGACGACCAGCGCGCGGATCCTCGCCCGCTGTCTGAACTGTGAGCAAGGTCCCACGCCGACGCCCTGCGGGGAGTGCCAGTCGTGCCGGGACCTGGCCAGGAACGGGCCCGGCTCGATCGACGTCATCGAGATCGACGCCGCTTCCCACGGTGGTGTGGACGACGCCCGTGAGCTGCGTGAGAAAGCCTTCTTCGGCCCCGCGAGCAGCCGGTACAAGATCTACATCATCGACGAGGCCCACATGGTCACGTCGGCCGGCTTCAACGCGCTGCTGAAGGTCGTGGAGGAGCCGCCGGAGCATCTGAAGTTCATCTTCGCCACCACCGAGCCCGAGAAGGTCATCGGCACCATCCGGTCCCGGACCCATCACTACCCCTTCCGGCTGGTCCCGCCCGGCACCCTGCGGGACTACCTGGCCGAGGTGTGCCAGAAGGAGAACATCCCGGTCGAGGAGGGCGTCCTCCCGCTCGTCGTGCGCGCCGGCGCCGGTTCCGTGCGTGACTCCATGTCCGTCATGGACCAGCTGCTCGCCGGCGCCGGAGCGGAGGGTGTGACGTATGCCATGGCCACCTCCCTCCTCGGCTACACCGACGGCTCGCTGCTCGACTCCGTCGTCGAGGCCTTCGCCACCGGCGACGGGGCCGCCGCCTTCGAGGTCGTGGACCGCGTCATCGAGGGCGGCAACGACCCGCGGCGCTTCGTCGCCGACCTGCTGGAGCGGCTGCGGGACCTGGTGATCCTCGCCGCCGTTCCGGACGCCGTGGACAAGGGGCTCCTCGACGCCCCCGCCGACGTCCTGGAGCGGATGCAGGCCCAGGCCTCCACCTTCGGCGCCGCCGAGCTGAGCCGCGCCGCCGACCTCGTCAACGAGGGCCTGACGGAGATGCGCGGTGCCACCTCGCCCCGCCTCCAGCTGGAACTGATCTGCGCGCGCGTGCTGCTCCCCGCCGCCTACGGAGACCAGCGGTCCGTGATGGCCCGCCTCGACCGTCTCGAACGCGGCGTCCACTTCTCGGGCGGCACCGGTGCGCCCGCCATGGGGTACGTCCCCGGGCCCGAGGCCCACGGCGCCGGTGCCCCGGCATCGCCCGCCGGTGCTCCGGTATCGCCCGCGAGCGCCCCAGTGCCGCCCGGCGGCGGTCCCGCGGCGGCCCGCGCGGCGGTGCGCGCGGCCAACGGTCCGGGTGCCGGTGGTCCGGGGGCCGGGGAGCCGGGCGTGGGCGGATCCGTCCCGGGCGGTCCGGGCGCAGGTGGTCCTGGTGTCGCTGGTCCGGGTGCCGGTGGTCCGGAGGCCGCTGGTCCTGGCGTCCCTGGTCACGGTGCCGGTGGCCCGGGCGTTGACGGTCCCGGCTCCGGCGTCGGTGGTCCGGCTCCGGCCGCCCCCGCACCCACAGCCCCCACCCCGGCAGCGCCGACCCCGGCCACCCCCACGACGGCCCCCGGCCCCACCCCCACCGACCAGGCCCCGGTACGGCCGTCCGACTCCCCTGGTGCGCCCGCTGCCTTCCCGGCCCCGGCCGGTGCTTCCACCCCGTCCCCCGCCGCTCCCGGCGCCTGGCCCACTGCCGCTGCTGCCGGCAGCGGTCGGCGCCCCGGTGGCTGGCCCACGGCCGCGGCACCGGCGGGCGGTCAGCAGGGTGGGCAGCAGGGCCGGCCGGCTCCCGGCCAGGCACCCGCTGCGCCGCAGCACCAGGCGGGCGGCGCCGCGCAGACGGCCCCCGCGGCTCCGGCGGCACCCGCACCGGCTCCGGCAGCAGCTCCCGCGGCCGGCGGCCTCGATCCGCGTGTGCTCTGGCCGAACATCCTGGAGGCCGTCAAGAACCGCCGCCGCTTCACCTGGATCCTGCTCAGCCAGAACGCCCAGGTGACCGGTTTCGACGGCACCACCCTGCAACTCGGCTTCGTCAACGCCGGCGCCCGGGACAACTTCGCCGGCAGCGGCAGCGAGGACGTGTTGCGGGCGGCGCTGGCCGAGCAGTTCCACGTGCAGTGGAAGATCGAGGCGGTCGTCGACCCGTCCGGCGGCGGATCCGCACCCCAGTCCGCCGGTGGCTTCGGCGGAGGCGGTTACGGCGGCGCTTCGGCCGGGAGTGGCGGTTACGGCGCCCCCGCCTCGCCCCGCCCTGCTCCCCAGCCGGCCCCGCAGCCGTCCGCACCCGCGCGGTCCGGCCCCGCTGCCGTTCCTGCCGCACCCGCCCCGCGGCCCACGGCCGCCCCGGAGCCGCCGCCGGTCTCCCTGGAGGACGACATTCCGGAGGACGACGACCCGGACCTCGACGAGTCGGCACTCTCCGGCCACGAACTGATCGTCAAGGAGCTGGGGGCGACGGTGGTGGAGGAGTTCTCCAACGAATAGGCCGGACCGGCTACGAATGGGCCGGACCGGACGAATGGGCTGGGTCGGCAACGAACAGGCAGGACCGGCGCGGGCCCTTTGGAGGAAAGTCCAACAAGCCCGGGCCCCGGTCTTCGGCAACCTTGCCATTAGGCTGACCCCGTGAAGGTCCTCGTCATCGGCAGCGGCGCCCGCGAACACGCCCTGTGCCGCTCCCTGTCCCTCGACCCCGACGTCACCGCGCTGCACTGCGCCCCCGGCAACGCCGGCATCGCGGAGGTCGCCGAGCTGCACCCGGTCGACGCGCTCGACGGCAAGGCGGTCGCCGAGCTGGCCGCCGGCCTCGGTGCCGACCTGGTCGTCGTCGGCCCGGAGGCCCCGTTGGTCGCCGGTGTGGCCGACGCCGTCCGTGCGGCCGGCATCCCGGTGTTCGGTCCGTCGAAGGAAGCCGCGCAGCTGGAGGGCTCCAAGGCCTTCGCCAAGGACGTCATGGCGGCGGCCGGGGTGCCGACCGCCCGTTCCTACGTGTGCACGACGGCCGATGAGGTCGCCGAGGCCCTGGACGCCTTCGGCGCCCCCTACGTCGTCAAGGACGACGGCCTCGCCGCCGGCAAGGGCGTCGTCGTCACCGATGACCTGGACGCCGCCAAGGCCCACGCCGCCGCCTGTGAACGCGTGGTCGTCGAGGAGTTCCTCGACGGCCCCGAGGTGTCCCTCTTCGCGATCACCGACGGCGTGACGGTCGTACCGCTCCAGCCCGCCCAGGACTTCAAGCGCGCCCTGGACGGCGACGAGGGTCCGAACACCGGTGGCATGGGCGCCTACTCGCCGCTGCCGTGGGCCGAGCCGAAGCTGGTCGACGAGGTCCTGCAGACGGTCCTGCAGCCGACCGTGGACGAGCTGCACCGCCGCGGCACCCCGTTCTCCGGCCTTCTCTACGCGGGCCTGGCGATCACCAGCCGCGGTGTCCGGGTCATCGAGTTCAACGCCCGCTTCGGCGACCCGGAGACCCAGGTGGTGCTGGCCCGGCTGAGGACCCCGCTGGCCGGGCTGCTGATGGCCGCCGCCACCGGCAACCTCGCCGATCTGCCGCCCCTGCGCTGGAGCGAGGACGCGGCCGTCACCGTCGTCGTCGCCTCGCACAACTACCCCGGCACCCCCCGCACCGGCGACCCGATCACCGGTCTGGACGAGGTGGCCGCCGAGGACGCCCCGCACGCGTACGTCCTGCACGCCGGGACGAAGCGGGACGGCGACGCCGTGGTCAGTGCGGGCGGGCGCGTGCTGTCCGTCACCGCCACCGGCAAGGACCTGACCGAGGCGCGCGAGCGGGCGTACCGGGCGGTGGGCCGGATCCGTCTGGACGGCTCCCAGCACCGCACCGACATCGCCGCGAAGGCGGCGCGGGCAAGCGCCTGACCCGCCCCCCTGCCGCCGGCACGACACCCAGGCCCCGGATTTCCGAATCCGGGGCCTGATCTTTGCTGTCTGTCACCCACCTCTGACCAAAGCCATTCCATCGAGTGAGCAATCGCCCATACGGCTGACGGGGGCCGGGGCCCCAACTAGGGTGCCGCGCAAGCGTTCCGGCACTTGGCCCACCGGCATTGCGATGTCAGTGGCGGGTGCCACAGTGGGGGAGTGAGCACCACCAGATCGGCACGGCATCGGCAGCGAGGGGGTGAGGTCGGCACGTGACCGGAATCGGTGCGGAGGCGGGCGCGCAGGCCGCGCGTTCCCGGGCCCTCGCCGTACTGCGGGTCCGGGGCCGCGCGCTGGGCGTGGCCCTGCTGCCCGCGGCTGCCGCGGTGATCCTGCTGACCGGCGTGTCCACCGGCCACTTCGTCGGCCGGGGCTGGGACGCCGCGCGCTGGGCCGTGGGCGTCCTCGCCGTGCTGGTGCTGCTGGCCGCCGTCGGCATCGCGCTGGTCGTGGCCCGGGCGCGTCCCGCAGTCAGCCCGACGGTGCCCATCCCGGAGCAGTCCGCCCCGGACCTGTACCGGTTGGTGCGCGACCTCGCCGACCGCCTGGACGTCCCGGCCCCCTCGGCCATAGCGCTCACCCCGGACTGCGACAGCTGGCTGGAGGACCGCACACACGCGGCCCACGGCCCGCCCCCGCGCCCCGCGCCCGACGAGATAGCGGGCCCGGGCCGCCGCCGGGCCCCCGTCGCGCCGGTGCTCGTCATCGGCTCCCCGTTTCTGTGGTGGATGCGCGTCGGGGAGCTGCGCGCGGTCCTCGCCCCGGTCATCGCGGGTACGGGCCCTTCGGCGCACCCGGACATAGCGGCCGCCCGGCGCTTCGTGCGCGGTCTGGATGCCGCGGTCGCGGTCGCCTCCGCACCGGGCCGCTGCCTGGTGGCCCGGGGGGTGTGCGCGGCCCTCGGCGGGGTGGCCCGGCTGCTGCTGCGCGGCTGCCGGGAGCACGCGACGCAGATGGAGCGCGGGGTCGCCGCGGCGGCGGCCGAGCGGGCCCAGGCCGTCGACTACGGCCTGAGGATCGTCGCCCAGGAGCAGGTCGGCCTCGCCTACGCCGGCTGGGACCGGCTGCTGACCCGGGTCGCACTGCCCGCCTGGCGGATGGGCCGCTGGCCCTCCGGGCTGGACGCGGGCGTGGTCGCCGCGCTCACCGAGCTGTCCCGGCGGGACCGCCTGGCCGAGGGCTTCACCTCCCGGCTCGGCGAGCGCCCCGCCTGCGACCTGCTGGAAGAGCCCGGCGCGGTGGACGAGGCCGCCTCGCTGCTCGCCGCGCGGCTGTTCCACGGCGGTCCCGCGGAGTCCGGTCCGGACTGGGCGCCGGTGGACTGGCAGGCGTACCCGGAGGAGGTCGTGGACCGCACCTGGCGTGCCGACGCGGCCCGTCTGCACCGCGTCCTGGACTCCCTCGGCGTCCGCGCCTCGCTCGACCCCGCGACCCCCGACCCCGGCGGCCCCACCCTGGCCCGCGTCCTGGACCACCTGACCGTGCCCGCCACAGAGGCGGCAGCCCCCCGAACCCCCCACAGCAACCCGCGAGCCGCCGAGGGCGAGCACGGCCCCCTGGAGCCGCCCGCCCCGGCGCCCGACCCGCACATCCCCGACGGCGAGCACCCCCCACAGGCGCCGCACGTGCCCGATGGCGAAAGCCGCGGGGGTGGGATGCGGATCCCCGCCGAAGGTGAGGGCGAGGCGCCGCAGGGGGAGCGGAGCGCCGCCCTTGCCGCCGGTCTGAGCGCCGCGCTGGCCCGTGAGGAGCACGGGGTGCCCGGGGGCGCGACTGCCACCGGCCGGAGCCCCGAGAGCGCCCTGTGGGACGACGGCGGGCTGCCGCTGTTCCCGCTGCAGCCCCCGCGCACCGCCCGCGACCTGCTCACCGACCACGTCACGGCGATGGTGTGCTGCGCGGCCATCGACACCGCCGGCGCGGTCCCCGCCCTGGACTGGCTGGACGGCCCCTCCCTGCTGCTCGGCGGCGAGCGGGCCGCCGACCTCACGACCAGGGTGCTCAGCCTGGTCGAAGAGGGAGACCCGGGCCCGCTGCGCGATTGGCTGGCCGCTTCCGGCATACGCCCCGAGAAGCCCGTTCGGCTCGTCTGACGGAAGCCCTGTCTTCCAGTTCAGGTCAATTCGCAACGAGTAGTGACCGAGCCCGTGCGTTATGTGATGTGCTGGGAGCGACCACGCACCTGGCAAAGGCGTGCGACATACGACAGCACGGCCGAGCCCGGGGCGCACCACCGAGCACCGCGAGCACCACCGAGACAGGACGACACGGGGGCATGAGGGAGGGGACGGCCATGGCCTCGGACCACATTCGCCGCTGGGAGTCCGGAGCGCTCGCGCACGCCGTCACGGATCCTTTCGGCCAGGGTCCTCTGCCCTGGCTGCGCGGCAGTGAGACCTACTTCGACGACACCGGTCACGTCGTGCCCTGGTACGTCGATGCGAGCCCGCAGCAGCTCACCGACGGCAGGCCCCGGGTGCCCGCGCCGCGTGCGGGTGCAACCGGGCCCCGCGCCGCCGACGACGTGCACCGCCAGATCAAGGGCTTCACCTCCACCGGCGCGGTCAGGCCGGGCGAGGCGATCGACTTCCACGTCACGGTCGACCCGCCCCAGGAGTTCAGCGTCGACGTCTACCGGATCGGCCACTACGGCGGCGACGGCGCCTCCAAGATCACCACCAGCCCGCGGCTGTCCGGCATCGTCCAGCTCCCGCCGCTCGCCGCCGACCGCACGGTCTCCTGCCACCACTGGTGGCTGTCCTGGCGCCTCCAGGTGCCCTCCCACTGGCGCATCGGCGCCTATGTGGCCGTCCTCACCACCGCCGACGGCTACCGCTCCCACGTGCCGTTCACGGTCCGCGACGACCACCCCGCCGACCTGCTCCTGCTGCTGCCGGACATCACCTGGCAGGCGTACAACCTGTATCCGGAGGACGGCCGCACCGGCGCCAGCCTCTACCACGCCTGGGACGAGAACGGCCGGCTGCTCGGCGAGGCCGACGCTGCCACCACGGTCTCCTTCGACCGCCCCTACGCGGGAGCGGGCCTGCCCCTGCATGTCGGGCACGCCTACGACTTCATCCGCTGGGCCGAGCGCTACGGCTACGACCTCGCCTACGCCGAAGCCCGCGATCTGCACGCCGGCCGCGTCGACCCCACCCGCTACCGGGGCCTGGTCTTCCCCGGCCACGACGAGTACTGGTCGGTGCCGATGCGCCGGGCCGTCGAGGACGCCCGGGACCGGGGCACCTCGCTGGTCTTCCTCTCCGCCAACACCATGTACTGGCAGGTGGAGCTGGGCCCCTCCCCGTCCGGCGTCCCGGACCGGCTGCTGACCTGCCGCAAACGCAAGGGCCCCGGAAAGCCGGTGCTGTGGCGCGAGATCGACCGGCCCGAGCAGCAGCTGGTCGGCATCCAGTACGCGGGCCGCGTACCCGAGCCGCACCCGCTGATCGTCCGCAACGCCGGCCACTGGCTGTGGGAGGCGACGGGCGCGCACGAGGGCGACGAGATCGAGGGCCTGGTCGCCGGCGAGGCCGACCGGTACTTCCCGCGCACCCCGCTGCCCGAGCACGAGGAGCGCATCCTGCTCGCCCACTCCCCGTACACCGACGGCGAGGGCGCCCTGCGCCACCAGGAGACGTCCCTGTACCGGGCCCCCTCCGGCGCCTGGGTCTTCGCCTCCGGAACCTTCGCCTGGTCCCCGGCCCTCGACCGCCCCGGCCATGTGGACCCCCGTATCCAGCGCGCCACGGCGAATCTGCTGGACCGCATCTGCAAACGCGACTGACCCGCTGTCCGGCTCGGGGGTTCCATACGGGACAATCAAGCCATTGGACAGAACCACGGGGAGGAACCGTGTCCGGATTCGTAGAAAAGCCCGAGCCGATCCAGGTTCCGGGCCTGGTGCATCTGCACACCGGAAAGGTGCGCGAGCTGTACCGGAACGAGGCGGGCGACCTCGTGATGGTCGCCAGCGACCGCATCTCCGCCTACGACTGGGTGCTGCCCACGGAGATCCCCGACAAGGGCCGCGTCCTCACCCAGCTCTCCCTGTGGTGGTTCGACCAGCTGCGGGACCTGGCCGCCAACCATGTGATCAGCACCGAGCTGCCCGAGGGCGCCCCCGCCGACTGGGCGGGCCGCACGCTGGTCTGCAAGTCCCTGAGGATGGTCCCGGTCGAGTGCGTGGCCCGCGGCTATCTCACCGGCTCGGGACTCGTCGAGTACGACGAGTCCCGTACGGTCTGCGGCCTCGCCCTCCCCGAAGGCCTCGTCGACGGCTCCGAACTGCCCGCCCCGATCTTCACCCCCGCCACCAAGGCCGAGGTCGGCGAACACGACGAGAACGTCTCCTACGAGGAGGTCGCCCGCCAGGTCGGTGCCGAGACCGCGGCCCAGCTGCGCCAGGCCACGCTCGCCGTGTACTCCCGCGCCCGGGACATCGCCCGCGAGCGGGGGATCATCCTGGCCGACACCAAGTTCGAGTTCGGCTTCGACGGGGACACCCTCGTCCTCGCCGACGAGGTCCTCACCCCGGACTCCTCCCGCTTCTGGCCGGCCGACCAGTGGCAGCCGGGCCGGACGCAGCCGTCGTACGACAAGCAGTTCGTCCGGAACTGGCTGACCTCGGCGGAGTCCGGCTGGGACCGCAAGAGTGAGCAGCCCCCGCCGCCGCTGCCGCAGGACGTCGTGGAGGCGACCCGGCAGAAGTACGTGGAGGCGTACGAGCGGCTGACGGGCATGAGCTGGTCCTGACCCGCGAGCGGTGACGCAAAAGGCCCCCGGGAGACCGGGGGCCTTACTGGAGCGGACGACGAGGCTCGAACTCGCGACCTCAACCTTGGCAAGGTTGCGCTCTACCAACTGAGCTACGTCCGCGTTGCGCCGTGGCGCGAGAGCAACTATACCCAACCTCGCTCCCGTGCGAGACGCACTGCCGCATGACGGTTTTCCGCGCCGAGCTTCGTGACGGCCGAGGAGAGGTAGTTCCGTACGGTCCCCGGGGACAGTGCGGCCCGCTCGGCGATCTCCGCGACCGGTGCTCCGTCGGCCGCCAGCTCCAGCACCTCGGCCTCCCGCGCGGTCAGCGGGGAGTCCCCGGCGGAGATCGCGTCGGCGGCCAACTCCGGGTCGACGTAACGGTTTCCGGCGTGCACCGTCCGGATGATCTCGGCGAGCCGCTGCGCGCTGACCGTCTTCGGGACGAACCCCCGCACACCGGCCGCGAGTGCCCGTTTCAGATGGCCCGGCCGTCCGTGTCCGGTGACGATCAGCACCCGGCAGCCGGGCAGTTCGGCCCGCAGGGATGTGGCGACCTTCACACCGTCGGCGCCCGGCATCTGGAGATCGAGCACGGCGACGTCGGGTGCGTGGGCCCGCGCCATCGCCAGCGCCTCGGGTCCGCTGGCCGCCTCCGCGACGACGAGGAGATCGTCCTCCAGCGACAGCAGCGCGGCCAGCGCGCCGCGGATCAGATGCTCGTCGTCGGCGAGCAACAGCCGTACCGGAGTGCTCATGACGTGACTTCACTCACTTTCTGTTCCAGTGGCACCTCTGCCACCAGCCGGAACCGGGCCTCGGGCACCGCGCCCGCCTTCAAGGTGCCGCCGACGACCGCCAGCCGTTCCCGCAGCCCGGCGAGCCCGGAACCCCCACCCCCGTGGGGGGTTCCGGGCAGCCCGTCGTTCTCCACCGTCAGCACCACACGCCCCTCAAGCACCCGCAGACACAACGTGCAGCGTCCGGCGTCCCCATGCCGCAGCACATTGGTGGTCGCCTCGCGCACCACCCAGCCGAGCGCGGACTGCACCTCTGCGGGCAGCCCCGCCGTCTCCGCGCTGACCTCGCAGTCGATCCCGGCGGCCGTCAACACACCCTGGGCGCCGGTGAGTTCGGCCCCGAGGTCGGCCTCCCGGTAGCCGCGTACGACGGCCCGTACCTCGCGCTGGGACTCCTGCGCGATGCGCTGCACCTCGATCATCTGCTCCACGGCCTCCGGCCGCCCCCGCCGGGCCAGTTGCACCGCCAGCTCGCTCTTGAGCGAGATCACGGACAGGTTCCGGCCCAGCACGTCGTGCAGATCCCGCCCGAACCGCAGCCGCTCCTCCGCGACGGCGAGCCGGGCCTCCACCTCACGGGCCCGCTCCCCCTCCCACAGCACGGAGAGGGTCCAGGCGCCGCAGCGGCCGGCGAGCAGCGCGAAGACCGCCTGGAAGACGATCGTCGCGACGGTCGCCACCAGGCCGAAGCCGTCACGGTCGGCGAGCCCGACGGCCGTCGTGAGCAGGACCGTGAACACCGCGGACCGGCGCAGGAACACCCCGACGGGGACCATGAACCCGTAGAGCAGCGCGAACGGCAGCACGACGCCGCCGATCGTGAACCGGACCGTCATCCCGCTCGCCGCGTTCAGCCCGGCGAGCGCCACGATCAGCGCCAGCGCCAGCCCCAGCAGGACGGCCGGTGTGCGGTGCGCCCCGGCCGGCAGCTCGGCACGCCCGAGATAGTGGCTGAGCACGGGCCTGGTGAGCCGGTTCGCGACCACGCACTGCAGGATCGCCACGAGGACGAGGAGGGCGCCGAGCCCACCCGCCACCGGCCGGTGGGCGAGACCGCCGGGCAACGGCAGCAGCACCCAGAAGCACATGATGAACCAGATCGTGCCGTACCAGGTGAAGACGCTGGTCAGCTCGACCCGCTCCGCCTTGCTCCGCCGCCCCCAGTGCCGCTGCTGCCATCCTCGTATCCGGCCCACCATGCGCGCCCGTCCCCCGTCGCTTCCGTGCTCAGCGCCGCGGTTCCCACCGGAACCGCCGCCGTACAGCAAACACCGCGATGAAGATCCAGGCCAACGCGGTGACAAGGGCGCCGAGTGCCTCGCCGGCGCTCAACTGGCCCGTCCAGCCGCCGCGGACGAGCCGGATCGCCGGGGACAGCGGGAGCAGTTCGCAGACGGTGGCCAGCTTGTCCGGCAGGAGCTCGGTCGGGAACGTGATCCCGGATCCGAGCATCGACAGGAACATCAGCGGCAGCGCGGTGACCTGGCTGCTCTCCACGGTCCGGGTGAAGGACGCGGTGAGCGCGGCGAGCGCGGCACTGACCAGGTAGCCGGCCAGCAGTCCGGGCAGGATCAGATACGGCGCCCTGGGCGCGCCGGTGGACAGCAGGGCCGCGCATCCGACGCACAGCACGAGCGCCTGGGCGAGTCCGATGCCGAGCGCGGGCAGGGCGGTGCCGGTGAGGATCTCGGCGTCGGAGAGCTCGCCGGTGCGCAGCCGTTTGAGGACGAGTTCCTCGCGTCGGGCGACGTAGGCGTTGACCAGCGAGGTGTACACGGCGAAGAGGAAGGAGAAGCCGATCGCGGCCGTCAGCAGAGTGGTGCCGACGGTCAGTCCCTGCTTCCTCAGGTCCAGCTGATCGATGGCCGGCCGCACGCTGAACGGCAGCAGCAGTGGCACGGCCAGCGCGGTGAACACGACCCCGCGGTTACGGCCGAGCAGCACGAACTCGGCCCGCCCCAGCGCCCCCAGCCGCCGCCCCACCACCCCCCAGCCACCACTGCCCACACGATCCCGGCCACTCACCCGCGTACCGCCCACTGCCCGTACACCGTCCCCGGCCGCCACCCGAACCCCACTCGTCCCGCTCACCGCGCAACCCTCCGTCTCCGCTCCGGCCCCGTTCACCCCGCTGCGCCCCCTCGGACGTGTCTCGGTTCCGCTCATGCCGCCGCCCGTGGTGCGTGCTCGCGGGCGATTCCGAGGAATGCCTCCTCCAGTGACGCCGAGCGCATGTCCAGGGCGCGCAGCTCGACCCCGGTCCGCTCGGCCCAGGTCAGGACGCCGGTCGCGGTCCGCTGCAGCTGGGTCGTGCGCAGCCGTACGACCCTTCCGTCGCTCTCGTGGGAGCAGACGCCGAGGTCGGCCAGGGGTGGCAGGTCGCCGAGGAAGTAGCCGTCGGGCAGTTCGAACGTCATCCGGGAGGGGCGGCCCGCCGTGACCTCGGCCGGGGTTCCGGAGGCCGCGATCCGGCCCTCGTGCAGGATGGCGAGCCGGTCGGCGAGGCCCTCGGCCTCCTCCAGGTAGTGCGTGGTGAGCAGCACGGTCGTACCCGCGTCGCGCAGCCTGCGCACCAACTCCCAGGTGTCCCGGCGGCCTTCCGCGTCGAGCCCGGTCGTCGGCTCGTCGAGGAAGAGCACCTCGGGATCGCCGAGCAGGGCGAGCGCCAGGTCGAGCCGGCGCCGCTCACCACCGGAGAGCTGTTTGACCCGCACCCCGTGTTTGCCGGCCAGCCCGACCAGCTCCAGCACCTCGGTCTCCGGCCGGGCCCCGCTCGTGCACCCCGCCCACATCCTGGCTGTCTCGGCGACGGTCAGTTCGGCCGGGAAGCCGCCCTCCTGGAGCATCACGCCGGTGCGGGGGCGTACGGCCGCCCGTTCCCGGCAGGGATCGTGTCCGAGGATGCGGACCCGGCCTCCGGCGGGTGCGGCGAGGCCCTCCAGCAGTTCGACCGTCGACGTCTTGCCCGCCCCGTTGGTACCGAGCAGGGCGAAGATCTCCCCGCGGGCCACGGAGAAGCTGATTCCGCGTACGGCCTCGAACCCGCCCCCGTAGACGCGCCTGAGATCGGTGACCTCAATCACGTGTTCGTGTTCGTCGTAGTGCATGAAGCCAGCGTCGCGGCGCCCGGGGCGGGACGGCAGTGCGCGCTGTCATCGCCCGGCATGACAAATGTCAGAGGCGAACCGGAACGTGCCGGAGGCACAGGCGCACGAAAAAACCCCGGTCGCGAGGACCGGGGCTTTCCCTGGAGCGGACGACGAGGCTCGAACTCGCGACCTCAACCTTGGCAAGGTTGCGCTCTACCAACTGAGCTACGTCCGCACTGCTCCCGACCGGCTCCCACCGATCGGTGCGAGCACCAGCCTACCTGATCCACACGAGTGGTCGTGACCGGTGCCGGAGCGGGTGACAGGAATCGCACACTGCGCCTTCCCCCTGGAAGGGGGATGTTCTGCTACTGAACTACACCCGCACGCTCCTCGGGGTTTCGGCCTTTTCGGCCTCGCCCCTCGGCGTGCTCCAGACATTAGCTGATCAGCAGGGGGGTCGCGCAAGTCGGCTCCCCTTGCTGTCCGGTATGCCCAAGTGCACGGTCCTCAGGGTCCGCTGACGGGCCCTGAGGACTGCCCCTTCGCGGGCTTCACTGCGCGGCGCTGAAGGCCTCGTAGACCTTCTTGGGGATGCGTCCGCGGGCCGGGACGTCCATCTTGTTGGCCTGGGCCCAGGCACGGACGGCCGCCGGATCGGGGGCGACCTCCGTCTGCTTGTACGCCTTGCCGGAGCGCGACCGCTTGCGGCCGGCCTCGACGTAGGGCGCGAGCGCCTTGCGCAGTTTCTTGGCGTTGGTTTCGTTCAGGTCGATCTCGTACGACTTGCCGTCGAGTCCGAAGGCGATCGTTTCCGCCGCTTCCGAGCCGTCGATGTCGTCAAAGAGCGTGACCACGACCTTTTGCGCCACGAATATCGGTCCCTTCGTGCGGCACGTCGATACAGCTCAACAGCGATGACGTGCCGAGTATCGGCTATTGCCAATTCATTTGTACAGTGCCCGGCAATGCAAAGTGAAGCCCGACTAAATCCGCCCGCGTGTCCGAACACAATAGGCAGGCCGGGTGGACTGTCGAACTTTCCCAGAACTTTTCGCGGCGGTACGGCTTCGACACCCGATCGTGATGCGCCTCACGTAGTTTCCTACAACTCTACTCGCGTAGAAATTTTGTGCGGGTAGTCTGAAGGAACCTGCTCAGCACCACACACCGGGAGTGCCAGTGGCACGCGTCGTAGTCGACGTCATGCTCAAGCCGGAGATCCTCGACCCCCAGGGCCAGGCGGTCCAGCGTGCGCTGCCGCGTCTGGGTTTCGAAGGGATCTCGGACGTACGTCAGGGAAAGCGTTTCGAACTGGAAGTTGACGGGCCCGTTGACGAGGCCGCGCTCGCCCGCATCCACGATCTTGCGGAATCCTTCCTCGCCAACACGGTGATCGAGGACTTCACCGTCAAGGTGGAAGAAGTCGCGGAGGCGGCCAAGTGACCGCTCGTATTGGCGTCGTCACTTTCCCGGGCAGCCTCGACGACCGGGACACCCAGCGCGCGATCCGCCTTGCGGGCGCCGAACCGGTCGCCCTGTGGCACAAGGACAAGGACCTCAAGCAGGTCGACGCCGTGGTCCTCCCCGGCGGTTTCTCCTACGGCGACTATCTGCGGGCCGGCGCCATCTCCCGCTTCTCGCCGGTGATGGAGACCGTCATCGAGCAGGCGAAGGCCGGCCTGCCGGTCCTCGGCATCTGCAACGGCTTCCAGGTCCTCACCGAGGCCCACCTCCTGCCGGGCGCGATGCTCGGCAACGACCACCTCCACTTCATCTGCCGCGACCAGAAGCTGCGGGTGGAGAACGCGGAGACCTCCTGGACCGGTGACTACCGCCAGAGCCAGGAGATCCACATCCCGCTGAAGAACATGGACGGCCGGTACGTCGCCGACGAGTACACGCTCGACAAGCTGGAGGCGGAGGGCCGTGTCGTCTTCCGGTACCTCGACTTCAACCCCAACGGCTCGCTGCGCGACATCGCCGGCATCACCAACGAGGCGGGCAATGTCGTCGGCCTGATGCCGCACCCGGAGCACGCCGTGGAGCCGCTCGTCGGCACCGGCCGCACCGACGGCCTCCCCTTCTTCACCTCGATCCTCAAGAAGCTGGTCAACGCATGAGCCGGACGCCTCTGGACACGGTCGAGCACGCGGCCGCGACCCCCGACGTCGAGCTGCCCTGGGCCGAACTCGGCCTGAAGAAGGACGAGTACGAGCGCGTGGTCGAGATCCTCGGCCGCCGGCCCACCGGTGCCGAGCTCGCCATGTACTCGGTCATGTGGTCCGAGCACTGCTCGTACAAGTCCTCCAAGGTCCACCTTCGCCAGTTCGGCGAGAAGGCCCCCGAGAACGACGCCCTGCTGGTCGGCATCGGCGAGAACGCCGGTGTCGTCGACGTCGGCCAGGGCTACGCGGTCACTTTCAAGGTCGAGTCGCACAACCACCCGTCGTACGTCGAGCCCTACCAGGGCGCGGCCACCGGCGTCGGCGGCATCGTCCGCGACATCATCGCGATGGGTGCCCGCCCGGTCGCGGTGGTCGACCCGCTGCGCTTCGGTGCCGCGGACCACCCGGACACCAAGCGGGTGCTCCCGGGCGTGGTCGCGGGCATCGGCGGCTACGGCAACTGCCTGGGCCTGCCGAACATCGGCGGCGAGGTCGTCTTCGATTCCTGCTACCAGGGAAACCCGCTGGTCAACGCCGGTGCCATCGGCGTGATGCGACACGAGGACATCCACCTCGCGAAGGCGTCCGGCGCGGGCAACAAGGTCATCCTCTACGGCGCCCGGACCGGCGGCGACGGCATCGGCGGCGCGTCGATCCTGGCCTCGGAGACCTTCGACGACGCCAAGCCGTCCAAGCGTCCGGCCGTCCAGGTCGGCGACCCCTTCCAGGAGAAGCTCCTCATCGAGTGCACCCTGGAGGCCTTCAAGGAGAAGCTGGTCGTCGGCATCCAGGACCTGGGCGCCGCGGGCCTGTCCTGTGCCACGTCGGAGCTGGCGTCGAACGGCTCCGGCGGTATGCGCGTGACGCTGGACGACGTCCCCCTGCGCGACTCGACCCTGTCTCCTGAGGAGATCCTCATGAGCGAGTCGCAGGAACGCATGTGCGCGGTCGTGGAGCCGGAGAAGGTCGACCGCTTCCTGGAGATCTGCGCCAAGTGGGACGTGATCGCCACGGTCATCGGTGAGGTGACGGACGGCGACCGCCTGGAGATCTACTGGCACGGCGGCAAGATCGTCGACGTCGACCCGCGTACGGTCGCCCACGAGGGCCCGGTGTACGAGCGCCCGTACGCCCGCCCGTCCTGGCAGGACGCCCTCCAGGCCGACGACGCGAACAAGCTGCCGCGTCCGTCGTCGGGCGAGGAGCTGAAGGACCAGGTCCTGAAGCTGGTCGGCTCCCCCAACCAGGCGTCGAAGAAGTGGATCACGTCCCAGTACGACCACTTCGTGCAGGGCAACACCGTCCTGGCCCAGCCGGAGGACTCCGGCATGATCCGCATCGACGAGGAGACCGGCCTCGGCGTCGCCATCGCTACCGACGGCAACGGCCGCTACGCCAAGCTCGACCCGTACACGGGCGCGCAGCTGGCGCTGGCGGAGGCGTACCGGAACGTGGCGACGACGGGCGCGAAGCCGCTCGCGGTGTCGGACTGCCTGAACTTCGGCTCGCCCGAGGACCCGGCGGTCATGTGGCAGTTCGCGGAGGCCGTACGCGGTCTGGCGGACGCCTGCCAGCAGCTGGGCACCCCGGTGACCGGCGGCAATGTGTCTTTGTACAACCAGACGGGCGAGGCGGCGATCCACCCGACGCCGGTCGTGGCGGTCCTCGGCGTGATCGACGACGTCGCCCGCCGCACGCCGGTCGCCTTCCAGGAGGAGGGCCAGCTGATCTACCTCCTCGGCGACACCCGTGAGGAGTTCGGCGGCTCGGCCTGGTCCCAGGTGATCCACGACCACCTCGGCGGCCTTCCCCCGGCCGTGGACCTGGAACGGGAGCGCCTGCTGGCCGAGATCCTGGTCTCGGCCTCCCGCGACGGCATGATCGACTCCGCGCACGACCTGTCCGACGGCGGTCTGGTCCAGGCGGTCGTGGAGTCCGCGCTGCTCGGCGGCAAGGGTGCCCGGCTGGTCGTCCCGGACGGCCTGGACGCCTTCACCTTCCTGTTCTCCGAGTCGGCCGGCCGCGCGATCGTCGCCGTGCCGCGCTCGGAGGAGGTCCGCTTCAACGACATGTGCGGTGCGCGGGGCCTGCCGGCCACCCGGATCGGTGTCGTGGACGGTGCGGCCGTGGAGATCCAGGGCGAGTTCACGCTCACGCTGGAGGAGCTGCGGAAGGCGCACGAGGAGACGATTCCGGCGCTGCTGGCGTAGTGGTCGTACGCCGGTGAAGGCCCCGTCCGGGACGCCGGGCGGGGCCTTTCTCATGCGGTGACGGGTTCCTTCGCCGGTTCCGCCCCGGCCGGGCGGGCCTTCGGCAGGTGTAGGGCGAGCAGCAGGCACAGCGCCATCACCCCGGCGCCGCACAGGAACACCGTGTCCATCGCGGAGACGTACGCCTCCACACCGGCAGCGTGTGCCGCTCCCCGCAGGGCGGCCAGGGAGCCGATGTCGCCGGGGCCGTCGTACAGGCGGTTGAGGAGGGTGCCGAAGAGGGTGGCGCCCAGCGCCGTGCCCAGGGTCTGGAAGAAGCGGACGGCGGTGGTGGCTACGCCGAGCTGGTGCCGGGGTGCCGCCTCCTGCACCACCTGGATCAGCTGGCCGAGGAGCTGGCCGAAGCCGATGCCGACGAGCAGCAGGGCGGCGCGCAGCTGCCACAGCGAGGTGCCGGTGCCGGTGGTGGCGAGGAGCAGGAAGGCCGCCGTGGCCACGGAGGCACCGCTGATCACGAAGGTGCGCTCGGACCAGCCGCGTTCGGTGAGCCGGCCGGCGGCGATGCCGACGGTCATGATGCCGACGGCCATCGGGATGAGGAAGAGCCCGGCGGATGAGCTGGCGATGCCGCGTGCGACCTGGAGATAGACCAGGACGTAGTACATGGCGCCGGTCATGGCCACGCCCATCAGACCCTGGATCGCGAACCCCAGCCGCAGTTCGGGCACGCGGAACAGCGAGGGCGGCAGGATCGGTTCGGCGGTGGTGAACTGGCGGCGCAGGAAGAGCGCGAGCGCGATCACCGAGGCCAGGGCGACGCCGAGGACCTGCGGTGACGTCCAGGCGTACTGCTTGCCGCCCCACTCGGTGACCAGCAGCAGCGTGGTGGAGAACGCGGCGGCGAGGGCCGCGCCGGGGAAGTCGATCGCGCGGTCGGCGGTGTGGCGGGGGAGCTTGAGGACGACCACGGCGGTGGCCAGGGCGGCGATGCCGAGGGGCAGGTTGAGGTAGAAGGCCCAGCGCCAGCTCGCGTGGTCGGCGAGGAAGCCGCCGAGCCACGGCCCGACCGCCATGCCGCCGCCCGCGACGATCCCGCCGGTCCCGGCACCCTTGTTCTTCTTCTCGCCCGGCCCCTTCAGCTGGGCGATCACGACCATCGTGACGCTCATCAGCCCGCCCGCGCCGATGCCCTGCACGGCCCGGGACGCGATCAGCCAGCCGATCGACGGGGCCGCTCCGCACAGCGCCGAGCCGGTCAGGAAGGCGCCGAGCGCGCCGAGGAAGACCCGCTTGGCGCCCAGCACGTCGCACAGCCTGCCGTAGAGCGGGAGCATCGCCGCGGACGCCAGCGAGAAGGCGCTGACCAGCCACGGGATCGTGGCGATGCCGTGCGAGGGGTCGAGGTCGCGGACGATCGGGACGGTCGCCGCGGACACGATCTGCATGTCCAGGACGGCCAGGACGATCGTGACGAGGCAGACGAGGAAGCCGATCTTGCGCTGGGTGTCGGTCATGGGCATCACACTGCCCCACGACTATGTACCCAGTCAATGTTTTGTCTGCGATTACATTTAATCCGAGCACAATGTTCATCTTGGTAATCTGACGCCATGGCTGAGGCGATGGGGCTGCGCGAGCGCAAGAAGCTGCAGACGGCGATGCGGATCTACCGGGTCGCGGTCGGCCTGTTCGTCGAACGCGGCTACGACAACGTCTCCGTGCAGGAGATCGCCGACGCCGCCGAGGTCTCCAAGATGACCGTCTTCAACTACTTCGGCACCAAGGAGGACTTGATCTTCCGGCCGATGGAGGAGCACTTCGGCGACACGGCCCGCGCGGTGCGCGAGCGGCAGCCGGGAGAATCCGCCCTGGACGCCGTACGACGGCAGTTTCTGGAGATGGTCGAGTCCCGCGACCCCTCGATCGGGCTGAACCCCGAGCCGACCGCCCGCCAGGTCCGGCAACTCGTGCGCGACACCCCCGTCCTGATGGAGCGTGCCTTCGTCAGCTTCCAGAAGGGCACCCGTGAGCTGGCCGCCCTGCTGGCCGCCGAGACCGGGGACCTGATGCAGGCCACGGTCGCCGCCGCTACCCTGAGCGCCGCCCGCAACGCCCTCATCGAGGAGCACCACCGCCGTATCGCCGAGGGCGAGAGCCCGGAGCAGGTCGCCGCCGACGCCGTGGAACGGGCCAGGACCGCCTTCGGCCTGGTCGAAAACGGCCTGAAGGGCTACGCGGTCAAGGCATAGGGTCGCTGCCATGTCCCCGGCCAAGAAGCGCGCCCGCAGCTACGACCCCGTCAAGACCCGCGCGGCGGTCCTCGCCCAGTTCGGACACGTACGGGAGGCCGTACGCGGCCTGTCACCGGAGCAGCTCGCGCTGCCCACGCGGCTCGGCGAGTGGACCGTACGCGACCTGATCGCGCACATCGGCATGGCGCTCACCGCGATCCCCCGGGCGCTCGCCCTGCCCGAGCCGCCGAAGGCGGACGCCGTCCTGCTCGACTGGCCCTTCGCCACTGCGGCCAACGCCGCCGCCATCGACGCGTTCACCCGGGAGATCACCGCCGGACACCCCGACCCCGACGCCTACCTCGCAGACATCGAGCAGTCCCTGCGCGCCCTGCTCGCGGAGCACTCCGGCACCCGGATCCTGCGGACGAGCGCCGGCGCGATGCCTCTGGACGACTATCTGGTCACCCGCACCGCCGAACTCGTCGTCCACACCGACGACCTGAACGCCGCCGTGCCCGGCCTGGAGGTGCCCTACGACCGCCAGGCCCTGGCCGCCGCCACCCGGCTGCTCGCCGACGCCCTCGCCGTCAAGGCGCCCGGCGGTTCCACCGAGGTCCGCGTGCCGCCGTACGCCGTGGTGCAGTGCGTCGAGGGGCCCCGGCACACCCGCGGCACCCCGCCCAACGTGGTCGAGACCGACCCGCTGACCTGGATCCGGCTCGCCACCGGGCGCCTGGCCTGGAAGGACGCCCTGGAGGAGGCCAAGGTGAGGGCCGGCGGGGAGCGGGCGGACATCGGGGGACTGCTGCCGCTCATGTCGTAGAGCCCCAGGCGGAACCGGTCGTACCGCCTGGCCGTCGAACCCATATGAACCGGTACAAGCAGCGCATGACCCTGACGGCGGCCGCCGTGCTCGTCCCGCTCACGGTGGCCTGTGGCATCGGAAAGGCGGACAGTGGTCCGGTGGGCGTCCAGCAGTCACGGCTGACCGGCATCGACTGGCGGGTCGACAGCATCACCGCCGGCGGCACCACCCGGCACGCACCCGCCGCAGCCCGGCTCCGCATCGACGACGACGGCAAGGCGGCCGGCAACCTGGGCTGCAACCAGTTCAGCGCCCGGGCCACCGTGCACGGCGACCGGATCACCTTCGGCGACCTGCGCACGACCAGGATGGCCTGTGCCCCGGACCGCATGGACTTCGAGCGCGCCCTCGCCCGCGCGCTCACCACCGGCACCCTCGTCGCCAAGGCGGACGACGGGAAGCTGACGCTCACCGACGGCGACGGCGACCGCATCCACCTCAGCCGCAGCGCGCCCGAATGATGTGCGACGCCTCACTCGCGCATCGGGCGAAAAGAGCCTTCGACCGCCGCGGGGCAGGCCCCCCACGGCCGCCCGCGCACCAGCGGCACCGCGCTGACCAGCGCAAACGAGGAAACCCACAAGGTGATCGCGACCGCTGTGTCGGTTACGGCCACGTATCCCCAATTCGGACCAGTGGTCGACCTCGCCTACACTCGGTGGCGTGCCACGTGGTGACGGTCGACTCAATCACGATCTGCTTCCCGGCGAGAAGGGCCCCCAGGACGCTTGCGGCGTCTTCGGTGTCTGGGCTCCGGGTGAAGAGGTCGCAAAGCTCACGTACTTCGGGCTCTACGCCCTCCAGCACCGGGGTCAGGAATCCGCGGGAATCGCGGTCAGCAACGGCTCCCAGATCCTCGTCTTCAAGGACATGGGCCTGGTCTCCCAGGTCTTCGACGAGACCTCGCTCGGTTCGCTCCAGGGTCATATCGCGGTCGGACACGCCCGCTACTCGACCACCGGCGCCTCCGTGTGGGAGAACGCCCAGCCGACGTTCCGCGCCACCGCGCACGGCTCGATCGCGCTCGGCCACAACGGCAACCTGGTCAACACGGCGCAGCTCGCCGAGATGGTCGCCGAGCTCCCGAACGACAACAACAGCCGGTCCACCCGGGTCGCGGCCACCAACGACACCGACCTGCTGACGGCGCTGCTCGCCGCACAGGTCGACGAGGACGGCAAACCGCTCACCATCGAGCAGGCCGCCCACCAGGTCCTGCCGAAGGTGCGGGGCGCCTTCTCGCTCGTCTTCATGGACGAGCACACCCTCTACGCCGCCCGTGACCCGCAGGGCATCCGCCCGCTGGTCCTCGGCCGGCTGGAGCGCGGCTGGGTGGTCGCCTCCGAGACCGCCGCCCTGGACATCTGCGGCGCCAGCTTCGTCCGCGAGATCGAGCCGGGCGAGTTCGTCGCCGTCGACGAGAACGGTCTGCGCAGCTCCCGATTCGCGGAAGCGAAGCCCAAGGGCTGTGTCTTCGAGTATGTGTACCTGGCCCGCCCGGACACCGACATCGCCGGCCGGAACGTGTACCTCTCCCGCGTGGAGATGGGCCGCCGGCTCGCCAAGGAAGCCCCCGTCGAGGCCGACCTCGTCATAGCGACCCCGGAGTCCGGCACCCCGGCCGCCATCGGCTACGCGGAGGCCTCCGGCATCCCCTTCGGCGCGGGTCTGGTGAAGAACGCGTACGTCGGGCGGACCTTCATCCAGCCCTCGCAGACCATCCGCCAGCTGGGCATCCGCCTGAAGCTGAACCCGCTGAAGGAAGTCATCAAGGGCAAGCGCCTGGTCGTCGTCGACGACTCGATCGTGCGCGGCAACACCCAGCGGGCCCTGGTCCGCATGCTCCGCGAGGCCGGCGCCGCCGAGGTCCACATCCGGATCTCGTCGCCGCCCGTGAAGTGGCCCTGCTTCTTCGGCATCGACTTCGCCACGCGCGCGGAGCTGATCGCCAACGGCATGACCATCGAGGAGATCGGCACCAGCCTCGGCGCCGACTCGCTCGCCTACATCTCCATCGACGGCATGATCGAGGCGACCACCATCGCCAAGCCGAACCTGTGCCGTGCCTGCTTCGACGGCGAGTACCCGATGGAGCTGCCGGACCCGGAGCTGCTCGGCAAGCAGCTGCTGGAGACCGAGCTGGCCGCCGGCCCGGCAGCCACCGCTGCCAGCGACGCGATCCGTCGCCCGTAACACCCTGCAGTACGACACGAAAGTCACAGTCATGTCTGAGACCACTGGTGCCAGCTACGCAGCGGCGGGCGTCGACATCGAGGCGGGCGACCGCGCCGTAGAACTCATGAAGGAGTGGGTGAAGAAGACCCAGCGCCCCGAGGTCCTCGGCGGCCTCGGCGGCTTCGCCGGGCTCTTCGACGCCTCCGCCCTCAAGCGCTACGAGCGCCCCCTGCTGGCCTCCGCCACGGACGGCGTCGGCACGAAGGTCGACATCGCGCGCCGCATGGGCGTCTACGACACCATCGGCCACGACCTGGTCGCCATGGTCATGGACGACATCGTGGTGTGCGGCGCCGAGCCGCTGTTCATGACCGACTACATCTGCGTCGGCAAGGTCCACCCCGAGCGCGTCGCGGCCATCGTGAAGGGCATCGCGGAGGGCTGTGTGCTCGCCGGGTGCGCCCTGGTGGGCGGTGAGACGGCCGAGCACCCCGGCCTGCTGGGCGAGGACGACTTCGACGTCGCCGGCGCCGGTACGGGCGTCGTGGAGGCCGACCGGCTGCTCGGCGCGGATCGCATCCGTAAGGGTGACGCGGTGATCGCCATGGCGTCCTCCGGGCTTCACTCGAACGGGTACTCCCTGGTCCGCCACGTCCTGCTGAACACGGCGGGCCTGGCCCTGGAGACGGAGGTCGCGGAGCTCGGCCGTACGCTCGGCGAGGAACTGCTGGAGCCCACGAAGATCTACTCGCTGGACTGTCTCGCCCTGACCCGCACCACGGATGTGCACGCCTTCTCGCACATCACCGGCGGCGGACTCGCGGCCAACCTGGCCCGCGTCATCCCGGACGGGCTGCACGCGACCGTCGACCGCTCCACCTGGACCCCGGGCGCGATCTTCGACCTGGTCGGGAAGACCGGGAACGTCGAGCGCCTGGAGCTGGAGAAGACCCTCAACATGGGCGTCGGCATGATGGCGATCGTCCCCGAGGAGTCCACCGAGGTGGCCCTCGCGACGCTGGCCGACCGTGGGGTCGACGCCTGGGTCGCCGGCGAGATCACCGAGCGGGGCGAGAAGGAGACCGGCGCGGAAATGGCCGGAGACTACGCCGGCTGAACCTGCGGGTAGCACAGAACCCGGTCGGTGGCAGTGCCACCGACCGGGCGAGTGCTCAGTGCAAGGTCAAGCGCCGCGACGATGTTGTGAGGGACCGTCGTCTTCATCCTCGTCGTCGTCCTCGTAGAGGTCGGCGTAACGAGAGTAAAGATCGTCCTCTTCATTCTCATCGTCCTCGAACGGCTCGCTGTTCGGCGGCTGGCTCGAAGTCGATGCGCCCAGTTCACTGGCCAGCCGTGACAGGTCAGTCCCACCGCTGTTGTACTTCAGCTGGCGGGCGACCTTCGTCTGCTTGGCCTTGGCCCGGCCGCGC
The DNA here is from genome assembly GCF_044546895.1 of Streptomyces sp. NPDC053069. Classification (NCBI taxonomy): domain Bacteria; kingdom Bacillati; phylum Actinomycetota; class Actinomycetes; order Kitasatosporales; family Streptomycetaceae; genus Streptomyces; species Streptomyces sp. NPDC053069. The sequence continues at coordinate 523,688 of NZ_JBITZN010000004.1, forward strand.
CCCATGGCTCGACCCCCTCGGTGACGGGGCTTGATGGCCCCAGAGTCTGACACGCGTTCATGATCTGGAACGGACCCTCCGCGGAGAGGCCGGTCCGTAGGGCTTCCACGGTACCTGAGCCCGCGCCCATACGGTACGTCGCCCGCAGCACGCGCGTGTGCCCAGGACCTTCGAGGCGCCCCGTCCTCGCTGGTCAGTGGCGATTTTAACCACTTATCGGGGAACGACCCGCCGGTGGAAGTGAGAGTTCTCTCTAAGTTCCCGCCGACGGGTACCGCTCACCTGTGCGACCGGGTCAGTGCGCAGCGTGTCCCGCGCGCGCCTCGGCCATCCGCTGCTCGGCGATCCGGTCGGCCGCCGCGGCCGGCGGGATCCCGTCCTCCTTCGCACGTGCGAATATGGCCAGCGTGGTGTCGAAGATCTTCGCCGCCTTCGCCTTGCACCGGTCGAAGTCGAACCCGTGCAGTTCGTCGGCCACCTGGATGACCCCGCCGGCGTTCACCACGTAGTCCGGCGCGTAGAGGATCCCGCGGTCGGCGAGGTCCTTCTCGACGCCCGGGTGGGCGAGCTGGTTGTTGGCCGCGCCGCACACCACCTTGGCGGTGAGCACCGGCACGCTGTCGTCGTTCAGGGCGCCGCCGAGCGCGCAGGGGGCGTAGATGTCCAGCCCCTCGACCCGGATCAGCTGCTCGGTGTCGGCGACCGCCGTCACGCCCACGGGGTACTGCTCGAGGATCCGCTGGACGACGTCCGCGCGCACGTCCGTGACGACGACCTCGGCGCCCTCGTCGCGCAGGTGCTTCACCAGGTGGTGGCCGACCTTGCCGACGCCGGCGACGCCGACCTTGCGGCCGCGCAGCGAGGGGTCGCCCCACAGGTGCTGGGCGGAGGCGCGCATGCCCTGGTAGACGCCGAAGGCGGTGAGCACCGAGGAATCGCCGGCGCCGCCGTTCTCCGGGGAGCGGCCGGTGGTCCAGCGGCACTCACGGGCCACGACGTCCATGTCGGCGACGTATGTGCCGACGTCGCACGCGGTGACGTAGCGGCCGCCGAGCGAGGCGACCATGCGGCCGTAGGCGAGCAGCAGCTCCTCGGTCTTGTCGCGCTCCGGGTCGCCGATGATGACGGCCTTGCCGCCGCCGTGGTCGAGACCGGCCATGGCGTTCTTGTACGACATGCCGCGCGCGAGGTTGAGGGCGTCGGCTACGGCCTCGCTCTCGGTCGCGTAGGGGTAGAAGCGCGTGCCGCCGAGGGCCGGACCCAGGGCGGTGGAGTGGATGGCGATCACGGCTTTCAGGCCGGTCGCCCGATCCTGGCAGAGCACGACCTGCTCATGGCCCCCCTGGTCCGAGTGGAACAGGGTGTGCAGGACATCAGCAGGTGCGCCAATTACGTCGGTCACTGTGGTGACTCCTGTGTAAAGAGCGGCGAGTGGGGCTCAGCCCCCGTGCGGGTGGCGGGTGCTGGTGGCATGAGCGTAGAGCCTTCGCACGACCACCATCCGCGCAGTGTTCAGGATCACTCGCGCGGGCCTCTTGTGCACGCATGACCGTGGCACGATTTGCAGTGGTTTTGCAGCGGTTTTCGAGCGGGGCCCGATGGGGAGGGAGCAGGCGTGCCGAAGGTGTCCTCCGTCGTCGTCCCCTATGCCGCGTATCTGCGCGTGTACGAGCCGCTGGGCGCCTTCCCGGAGCCGGAGCGCAGCCACTGGGCGCGGTACGCCCGTCGCTCCGACCGCCCCTCCTACCAGGACGAACTGCGCCGCTCCCTGGCCGACTTGCTGCCCACCCCGCCGGTCGCGGTGCCGGTGCACGAGAGCAGTGACGCCTTCGTGGCCGAGGTCGACGGCGTGGTCTGCGTGTGCCCGTGGCGGACCCGGCTGCGCGGCTGGCAGGCGCTCGACGAGCTGGCGGAGGAGCTTCCGGCGCCGGTCCTGGACGCGGTGCTGCCCCCGGTCGTACGCCGTCAGGCGGCGCAGGACTACGAGCGCTGGCTCGCCCGCAACCCCGACGCCCGCCCGTGGATCCGTACGGCGACCTGGCAGGTGCCGCTGAACTGGTTCGTGCTGGTGTCCGACGAGGAGCGGCGGTACGAGAAGGGCACCGCGGAGGTGCCGCCGCTGCTGCGTTACCGCACGCCGATGGTGCAGGCCCGCAGGCGGGTGGCACGCGCGCTGCGCACGCTGAAGGACACCGTCGAGGAGAGCCCGCTGATCGACGGCCTGCTGGACGTCGGCCGCTGGCTGGAGGAGTTCCACCCGCGCTCGCTGGTGGAGCTGGACTACGGCGGCCTGGTGCACGTCCTGCCGGCCGGCGAGCTGGAGGGCGACCACTCGGCGGCGGAGGTGGCCGAGGGCATCGCGGCGCTGCGCCGGGGTGACGGGGCGGCGGCCGGAGAGGCCTATGTGCGGCTCGTGGAGCGGTGGCGGGCGGTGCGGGACCGGCGGTCCGCGAACTGAGTGACGCAGTCGAGTGACGTAGGTCACGGCTCGAATGGCGTCGCACGACGTACGGTCTACGGCACTTGCTCATCTGACGGGACGTTGGTCCCGATCTGGACTTTTGTCCCAAGGGTGACGGACGGCACTTACAAGAGCCTTGCCCTAAGTGCCGCCCCTCATGCCAAAATAGGACAAGGAGTCCGGGGAGGGCTCCGTCCGTCCAACTATGCTCCATCATGGGCGGATTCTCGGCATTGCGCGCTTTGGGGGGTCTCGTGGCTCCTGATCGTCCTGTGACTGATCGTCACAGTGGCGTGACTGTCCGCTATGGCATGGTCCATCGGCTTCCGTCGCTGATGAACACCTGGGAGGGCAATTCCATCGGTTTGGCCGACGCGGCTGGACAGATGGTGTAGTTGTAGTGCCGAGGACAAGCCGTTCGTCCTATAACCGACTCGACTCGCGTCCGCCATTTCGGGCAACGCGGGTCAAGGTGCAGAATTTAGAGGAAAGAACCGAGAAGGTTCGGTTCTCCCGAGGAGGCCGCTCATGACCGCTCGCACCCCTGATGCCGAGCCGCTGCTGACCCCGGCTGAGGTCGCCACCATGTTCCGCGTCGACCCCAAGACGGTCACGCGGTGGGCGAAGGCCGGCAAGCTCACGTCCATCCGTACGCTCGGCGGGCACCGCCGCTACCGCGAGGCCGAGGTCCGCGCTCTGCTCGCGGGCATCCCGCAGCAGCGCAGCGAGGCCTGAACCATCGCATAACCGGGCAATACGGCTGGTCCCCCAACCCGCCGAGGCGCCTGGAACGCTAGCTCCAAGCGACGCGGGACCTGCCCCAACAGGCCCCTCGCCCAAGCCGAAAAGAACGTTGTAGGCAGCGACACAGGGTGCGTCGTAGATCGCGCTGGACTCCGCCGGGTCCAGCGCGATCTTTTTTGTGCGCTGGTCGGGTGGTGGGTGGATCGCTGTGAGCGGCCTTGTCGGAGTCTGGGCAGGGCTGCCGGAACCGCTGTGCATGACCCCGGGGGCCGGTGCAATTGCACATATTAAATTGAACAGTTGTAGGGCGGGGGTAAGTACCGGCCTTTCAAAAACTCATGCGGTGACTCCCGTCACATGCCCCGGCGGTTGTTGCCGACGGCATGTGTGCGCTAGCGGAGTGGCCTGTTCCAGCGTCCCTCATGCGGTGGGCAGTTGGGGCCGGCGTCGGTCATGCGCTGCGGGGACTTTCGTCCTCGGCTTCCTCGTCGCTCGGTTCCGTGACCCGGGGGCCGGCGTCCATGGCCAGCCTCAGCAGGTGGTGACAGATGGGGCAGTGGCGGGTGAGATGCCGGTAGGACGAGGCAGCCGACAGGTGCGCCCTCAGCAGCGCCCGCGTCTCGTGCCTGGCCGATGCCGCCATATGCCACCTCCGCGGACCGCACAGGGGAACGGGCCCTGGTCCTTGGGTACCGGCGCAATGTGCCGCCGTCAAGGGCGGGGGGCTCCGCCGGTTCAGTCGATCACGAGCACCGCCACCGAAGCCGGTGCGCCCCCTGGAGCCCTCTGGGTGCCGCCGCCCCCAGCCCCGGTCGACCCGAGAAGCTGACGGCCTGGGGAAGGGATCGCGTCCGTTGTCGGATGCTCCGCCGCGGGCGCGGCCTCCGCTGTGACTGGGGGCATGAGAAAGGGCCCGCGTCCGTTGCCGGATGCGGGCCCTTCTTGTGCGGTCCTGACGGGATTTGAACCCGCGGCCTCCACCTTGACAGGGTGGCGAGCACTCCAAACTGCTCCACAGGACCAGGTTTCGCGGCGCTCGGCTTGCTGCGTTGCGCTGCGAGAAGAGACTGTACAGGAGGGGAGCCCGCCTGGTCGAACTCACCCTCTGTGTGTGTACGGTTACGGGACGGCCGCGTCGATCGCCTTCACGATCCGCTTGTCGGAGACGGGGTACGCGGTGCCCAGGGCGTGGGCGAAATAGCTGACCCGGAGCTCCTCGATCATCCAGCGGATGTCCAGGACCTGCTGCGGCACCGGGCGGCCCTGGGGGAGCTGCTCCAGGAGCCAGGCGTACTCGTCCTGCATCTCGTGGACCTTCTCCATGCGGGTGGTGTCCCGCTGGACGCCCGTCGGCATCTGCTGCAGGCGCCGGTCGGCGGCCACCAGGTAGCGCATGAGGTCGGGGAGGCGCCGTATGCCCGCCCACGTCACGAAACCGGGCTTCACAAGGGCGTCCAGCTGCTTGCGGACGTCCGTCAGGTTTGCGAGGAGCGCGGGGCTGCGCACGGCCTTCAGACGGCGCTCACAGGCCTGCCAGGCCGTGAGGACCTGCTGCACCTGGGCGACCGCACGGACCGTCGTGTCGACGATCTCCGCCCGCACCTTGTCGTAGAGCTTGCGGTACGACTCCTCGTCCCACACCGGGCCGCCGAAGTCCGCGATCAGCTTGTCGGCCGCCGCCATCGCGCAGTCGTCGAACAACGCCTGGACGGAGCCGTGCGGGTTGGCGGAGAGCGCCAGCTTCTGGGCGTTCGTCAGCTTGTCCGACGCGAACTTCGCCGGATTCACCGGGATGTTCCGCAGGATCAGGCGCCGGGTGCCCTTCCACATCGCCTCGGCCTGTTCCGCCTCCGTGTCGAAGAGCCGGACCGAGACCGTGTCGCCGTCGTCCACCAGCGCCGGGTACGCCTTGACCGGCTGGCCGGCGCGGCGGGTCTCGAAGACTCGGGTCAGCGTGCCGATCGTCCAGTCGGTCAGGCCCTTGCGCTCCAGGGACTCGCCGCCCTCGCGGGAGGCCGTCGCCGCTGCCGCCTGGGACAGCGCCTGCCTCGCCTTCGGCTTCAGCCTGAGCTTCAGCGCCTCCAGGTCCTTGTCCTCGGCCAGTTTCCGGCGCCGTTCGTCGACGATACGGAAGGTGATCTTGAGGTGGTCGGGGAGCCTGGACCAGTCGAAGTCGTCCGCCTCGAAGGGAACGCCGACCATCCGCTTCAGCTCGCGCGCCATCGTCACCGTCAGCGGCTCCTGCAGGGGCACCGCCTTCTCCAGGAACGCCCTCGCGTAGTTCGGCGCGGGCACGTAGTGACGGCGGATGGGCTTCGGCAGGGAGCGGATCAGCTCTGTCACGACCTCCTCGCGCAGGCCCGGGATCTGCCAGTCGAAGCCCTCGTCCGTGACCTGGTTGAGCACCTGGAGCGGGATGTGGACCGTCACACCGTCCGCGTCCGCACCCGGCTCGAACTGGTACGTCACCCGGAACTTGAGCTGCCCCTGCCGCCAGGAGTCCGGATAGTCGGCCTTGGTGACCGCCTCCGCCGACTCCCGGATGAGCATCTCCCGCTCGAAGTCCAGGAAGTCCGGCTGCTCGTGCCGCTTCCGCTTCCACCAGGAGTCGAAGTGCGCGCCGGAGACGACGTGTTCGGGTACCCGCTGGTCGTAGAAGTCGAAGAGCGTCTCGTCGTCGACCACGATGTCCCGGCGCCGCGCCCGGTGCTCCAGCTCCTCGACCTCACTGAGGAGCTTGCGGTTGTCGGCGAAGAACTTGTGGTGCGTACGCCAGTCGCCCTCCACGAGCGCGTTGCGGATGAACAGCTCGCGGCTCGTCTCCGGGTCGATCCGGCCGTAGTTCACCTTCCGCTGGGCGACGATCGGGACGCCGTACAGCGTGACCTTCTCGTACGCCATCACGGCCGCCTGGTCCTTCTCCCAGTGCGGTTCGCTGTACGTCCGCTTGAGCAGGTGCCCGGCCAGCGGTTCGACCCACTCGGGCTCGATCTTCGCGTTGACCCGCGCCCAGAGCCGGCTCGTCTCCACCAGCTCGGCCGACATCAGGAACTTGGGCTGCTTCTTGAACAGCGCCGAGCCCGGGAAGATCGCGAACTTGGCGTTGCGGGCGCCCAGGTACTCGTTCTTGTTGCCGTCCCGTACGTCCTTCATCCCGATGTGGGAGAGCAGGCCGGCGAGGAGCGAGACGTGGACGCGGTCGGCCGGGGCGTCCTCCTCGTTGAGGTGGATCCCCATCTGCTTGGCGACCGTGCGCAGCTGGGTATAGATGTCCTGCCATTCGCGAATGCGCAGGAAGTTCAGGTACTCCTGCTTGCACATCCGGCGGAAGGAGCTGGAGCCGCGTTCCTTCTGCTGCTCGCGGACGTACCGCCACAGGTTCAGGTAGGCGAGGAAGTCGCTGGTCTCGTCCTTGAAGCGGGCATGCTGCTGGTCGGCCTGGGTCTGTTTGTCGGCCGGGCGCTCGCGCGGGTCCTGGATGGACAGCGCGGCGGCGATGACCATCACCTCGCGGACACAGGCGTTCTTGTCCGCTTCCAGCACCATCCGGGCCAGGCGCGGGTCGACGGGCAGCTGGGCGAGCTTGCGGCCGGTGTCGGTGAGCCGCTTGCGCACGTCCTTCTGCGTCGGGTCCAGCGCGCCCAGTTCCTGGAGCAGCTGGACGCCGTCGCGGATGTTGCGGTGGTCCGGCGGGTCGATGAACGGGAACTTCTCGATGTCGCCGAGGCCGGCCGCGGTCATCTGCAGGATGACGGAGGCGAGGTTCGTACGGAGGATCTCGGCGTCCGTGAACTCCGGCCGGGCGAGGAAGTCCTCCTCGCTGTACAGCCGGATGCAGATGCCGTCGCTCGTCCGGCCGCAGCGGCCCTTGCGCTGGTTGGCGCTGGCCTGCGAGATCGGCTCGATGGGCAGCCGCTGGACCTTGGTGCGGTGGCTGTAGCGGCTGATCCGGGCGAAGCCGGGGTCGATCACGTACTTGATGCCGGGGACGGTGAGGGAGGTCTCGGCGACGTTGGTGGCCAGAACGATCCTGCGCCCGGTGTGCGGCTGGAACACGCGGTGCTGCTCGGCGTGGGACAGCCGGGCGTACAGCGGCAGCACCTCCGTGAAGCGGTACTTCTTCTTCTCCAGCGCGTCCGCGGTGTCCCGGATCTCCCGTTCGCCGGAGAGGAAGACGAGGATGTCGCCCGGGCCCTCGGCCTGGAGTTCCTCCACGGCATCGCAGATCGCGGTGATCTGGTCCCGGTCGGCGTCGTCGCTCTCCTCCTCCAGGAGGGGCCGGTAGCGCACCTCCACCGGATACGTCCGGCCGCTGACCTCGATGATCGGAGCGTCGTCGAAGTGCCGCGAGAAGCGTTCGGGGTCGATGGTCGCCGAGGTGATGACGACCTTGAGATCCGGCCGCTTGGGCAGCAGCTGCGCCAGATAACCGAGCAGGAAGTCGATGTTGAGGGACCGCTCGTGGGCCTCGTCGATGATGATCGTGTCGTAGGCGCGCAGCTCGCGGTCGGTCTGGATCTCGGCGAGCAGGATGCCGTCCGTCATCAGCTTGATGAACGTGGCGTCGGGGTTCACCTGGTCGGTGAACCGCACCTTCCAGCCGACGGCCTCGCCGAGCGGCGTCCTCAGTTCGTCCGCGACCCGCTCGGCCACGGTCCGGGCGGCGATACGACGGGGCTGCGTGTGCCCGATCATGCCGCGCACGCCACGGCCCAGCTCCATACAGATCTTCGGGATCTGCGTGGTCTTTCCGGAGCCGGTCTCACCGGCGACGATGACGACCTGGTGATCGCGGATGGCCGCCGCGATGTCGTCCTTCTTCTGGCTGACCGGCAGCTGCTCGGGATATGTGACGGCGGGCACACGGGCACGCCGCTCACCGATCCGTTCCTCGGCCCTGCCGATCTCGGCCTCGATGTCTTCGAGGACGGCGGCGCGGGCCTCCGGCTTACGGATCTTGCGCGCGCCCTCAAGCCGCCGGCCGAGCCGGTGCGCGTCGCGCAGCGACAGCTCGGTCAGACGGGGGGCGAGGGTGCCGAGGACGGGGGCGGGATGCGTAGACATACGCGGTCCAGGATCTCACCCCGTCCGAAAAACACGCGAACGATTTGCTGCGTTGCCTAGGGGGCGGGCCGGGCGGGCGGTGCGGAGACCGGCGGTGCGGCGGCCGACGCGGCGTTCTGCTGCCCCAGCGCGATCGACCTCGCCGTATTGGAAACGGCCTTGATGCCCAGGTAGGCGGTCGTCATACCGCTCATGGCGGTGAACGCGGCGGTCAAGATGCCGACGATCACGGACTTGTCCCCGTCGAGCCGCCACACCCCGAAGATCGCGACGGCGACGATCGCAAGATTGCTGACCACGACCGCGAGCAGCCCGTAACGCGCCCGGACCTTCTCCAGCTGGGTGTCGGCCGGCAGAGCGGCGGCCTGATTCTGGCTCATCTCCCCGTTCCCCCTGTTCAGCAGCGTCCAGCCCCGTACGACGAAGGCCCCGTTCGCTGAACGGGGCCTTCTGGCTGTGGCTGGGGCCGGGGTCGAACCGGCGACCTTCCGCTTTTCAGGCGGACGCTCGTACCAACTGAGCTACCCAGCCACGGTGTTTCACGTGAAACACCAGCGGTCCTGACGGGATTTGAACCCGCGGCCTCCACCTTGACAGGGTGGCGAGCACTCCAAACTGCTCCACAGGACCAAGCGTGCATGCAACAGTGTCGCACACGGTATTGCGTGCCCCCAACGGGATTCGAACCCGTGCTACCGCCTTGAAAGGGCGGCGTCCTAGGCCGCTAGACGATGAGGGCTATCGGCCCGCCTGGGCGCTTCTCAGCGCGTCGGGGACGTGAGAAGCATATGGGATGGCGGGGGGTATCGCCAAAACGGTTTACGGCGAGGGCGCGGTGGAGGCGCGCGAAGGGGCCGTCGGAGCCAGTGTGACGCCTCGTTGCTCGCGGTGGTGCCGATGGCCGAGGGCGTCGTCGGCCAGGTGGCGGCTGACCTCGGCCGTCGTCTCGCCCAGCCCGCCCAGTTTGATCGCGTCCCACGCCTGCAGACGGCGGTTGTCGCGGTCGAAGTAGAGGATCGAGGCCTCGATGGGGGCGGGGTACGTGCGCTCCACCGCACGCAGCCCGCTCCCGCCCGTGGAGCCCTCCATGCGCAGCCGGGTGCCGTAGGGGAGCGTCTCGTCGCCTTCGTGGTGCAGATGGCCGCACAGCACCAGCGGCACCTCACCGTCCGTCTCACGGGCCGCGGAGGGCTCGTGTGCGACCGCGACATCGACCGGCTTCCCGGCCGCCCGCTGGTCGCGCAGGGCGCTGGCCAGCCGGTCACCGGCCAGCTGCTCGGCCGCGTCTCCGCCGGGCTCGACCGAGCGGTCGGGGGTGAACTGGGGATCGCCGATGCCCGCGAAGCGCAGGCCCGCGACGGTCTCGGCCCGGCCGTCGTCCAGGACATGCACGTTCTTCATCCGTTCCAGATAGCGCTGGGTGGTCCGGGAGTCGTGATTGCCCCGCACCCACACATAGGGCACCCCCAGGTCCCGGATCGGGTCCAGGAAGCCGTTCTCCGCCGCCGTGCCGTGGTCCATCGTGTCGCCGGAGTCGACGATCACGTTCACCTTGTACTGCTCCACCAGCGAAGCGATGATCTTCCAGCTCGCCGGGTTGAGATGGATGTCCGACACGTGCAGGACCCGGACGGTGGAGGGGTCCGGCTGGTAGGCCGGGAGCGTGGAGGTGACGTCGTAGAGCTTCGTCACGTTCGTCACCAGGCGGGCCAGCTCCTGCTGGTAGACGCCGAAATCGGTGACGATGCTGCGCGCGTTGCCGACCACCTGCGGCGCCGAGCTGAGCAGCCCGGAGAACTTCGGCTCCAGGATCGACTTCGGGTTCCAGGTGGCGTACGCGCTCACCCCGGACGCCGCCAGCAGGGCCAGCGCGAGGCCGCCGGCGGCGAGGGCGCGGCGGGGGCTGCGGTAGACGGCCAGGCCGAGGGCCGTGGCACCGGCGACCACGGCGACACAGGAGCGTACGGCCAGGTCCAGCGTGCCGTGCTCGACATCCTTGGCGACCTCGTCCTGGAGGCCGGAGATCCGCTCCGGGTGGTCGACCAGGGCCTGGGAGCGGAGCGGGTCCAGCTGGTCCACGTTCACGTCGAGGCGGACCGGTGCCACATGACTGTCCAGGGAGAGCGCGCCCAGGGGCGAGATGTTGATCCTCGTGCCGCCGGTCAGGGACGGGCGCAGCGCCATCGTCGTGTTCATGGGGCCGACCGGGGTCCGTACGTTCCCCACGATCAGCAGGCCCAGCCAGGCGCCGAGCAGAACGACGGCCGTGAGGCCGAGGGCGCGGAGCCAGGGGCGGGGGCGAGGGGCGAGCTCCGGGTCGGGCAGGGGGCGGCTGCCGTGGCGGGCGGTGAGCATGCGGCTCGTCATCGTCATGCGGTTCGTCATCGTGCGGAGTGCTGCGACCGGGACGCGGACCATTGGTGCCGTATGCCCACGGCCCCGTGCGGATATGCGGAAATACGCCCCTGTCGGCCTCGTGCGGGCCGCGCCCGGCCCGTCCGGGACCGCTCCCGCGAGCCTCTCGTACCGGACAATGACCGTGTGCTGGAGATGACGCGCGAGGAGTTCGAGGAACTGGTCGCCGAGGCGCTCGACCGGATCCCGCCGGAGCTGATGCGGCTCATGGACAACGTGGCGGTGTTCGTGGAGGACGAACCGCCCGCCGACGACCCCGAGCTGCTGGGTCTGTACGAGGGGACACCGCTGACCGACCGCGGCGAGTGGTACGCGGGGGTGCTGCCGGACCGGATCACCATCTACCGCGGACCCACACTCAGAATGTGCACCAGCCGCGCGGACGTCGTCGCGGAGACCGAGGTCACCGTGGTGCACGAAATCGCCCACCACTTCGGCATCGACGACGCCCGCCTGCACGCGCTCGGTTATGGGTGAGGGTGGATGGAGGGGCGGGGGCGGGCTGAGGCTGGGCGCGGCGCAGTGTGGGGCCGGGTGTGGCCGGGTGGCGCCGGGTGTGGCACTGGGCGTGGCCCCGGGCGGGCGGGGTTGAGCGTGGGCGGGTGTGGATGGGTTGTGGATGCCGGGGCCGATCGGTGATGCGGGTGTATGTGATCGGTGATGGGTGCGGGGAAGGGGCGGGGGCGCGTGTCCTCTTGTGGGTAACGGGAGTTGGGGAGGTTGACTCCTTTCCTCGCCTCGGAGGTGGCCGCCGTGCGCCCCTTGCCCGTACCCGTCCGGCTCACCGTCACGGTGCTGGCCCTCGCCGCTGCCGCCGGCTGTGTGAACGTGGGTGACGCCGCGGGCCCGGCCAGGCCCTCCCACTCGGCGGGGCAGCACGACGGCAAGGCGCCCGACGGCGGCCCGGTGGTCGGTGCCGGCGGCCTCGGTCACAACGGCGCGGCGGTCGACGGCAAGCACGGGCGCGGCGGTAAGGCGAAGCCGGAGAAGCGGGCCTCCGCGTCGGCCACCCCGTCCGGCCAGGGCAGCGCCCCGGCGGCCTCGGCGAAGCCGCCGAAGACCAAAGAGCCCGTGGACCCGGAGCCGACCAAGGCCCCGTCGGCTCCGCCGGTCACCTCCGCCCCGCCCGAGCCGCCCCCGGCCTCCACCCCGCCCCCGGCGACCTCCGAGCCGCCGTCGGCCGAGCCGTCCTCCTCGGCGCACGAGGAGACCGGACCACAGCTCGTCCAGCGGGAGCCGGCACCCACGGCCGGCGCACCGGCGTGAGCGGCCGAGCGGACGATGGGCCGACGCACGAGCACCGATCCGGTCCGCAGCCGACGAGCCGACCCCACTGGCACCGTGCCGACCCGGCGGACATCGAGTCGGCTCAGCCGGCGCCGAGCCGGTCCGCGGGCGACGAGCTGCCCTTCCCGCCCATCCAGTCGCCCCCGGCTGCCGACCTGACCTGCGGCGATGAGGCTCAGTTTGCCTTCAGGGGTGGTGGGTGCGTATGGTGGTAGATCGTTTGATCCCATTTGCCCGGCGCCACCACAGAGCGCGCCGTGTGGCGCGTACTCTCCTTTGCCGTGGCGGACCGCATTGAGGCGGTCGTGAGCGAATCACGGAGTTGACGGGCGCGTGCCGAAGAGACTCCGGAAGGTTTCGCATTCGCATGTCCGTGTCCAGTGTTGATCAGATCGTCGTGTCCGAGAACGAGCTCGAGAACGAACTCGTCGACGTGACGACCGAGGTCACCGAGGCCCCCGAGGCCGACACCACCCAGACCCCCCAGACCACCTTCGCCGACCTCGGCCTGCCCGAGGGTGTCGTGCGCAAGCTCGCGCAGAACGGCGTGACCACCCCCTTCCCGATCCAGGCCGCGACCATCCCGGACGCCCTGGCCGGCAAGGACATCCTCGGCCGGGGCCGTACCGGCTCCGGCAAGACCCTCTCCTTCGGTCTGCCGACCCTGGCCCAGCTGGCCGGCGGCCGCACCGAGAAGAAGCGGCCCCGCGCGGTCATCCTGACCCCGACCCGCGAGCTGGCCATGCAGGTCGCCGACGCCCTCCAGCCGTACGGCGACGTCGTCGGCCTGAAGATGAAGGTCGTCTGCGGCGGCACCTCCATGGGCAACCAGATCTACGCCCTGGAGCGCGGCGTCGACATCCTCGTCGCCACCCCGGGCCGCCTGCGCGACATCATCAACCGCGGCGCCTGCTCCCTGGAGGACGTGCAGATCGCCGTCCTGGACGAGGCCGACCAGATGTCCGACCTGGGCTTCCTGCCCGAGGTGACGGAACTGCTCGACCAGGTCCCGGCCGGGGGCCAGCGCATGCTCTTCTCCGCCACGATGGAGAACGAGATCCAGACCCTGGTCGACCGCTACCTGAACAGCCCCGTCTCCCACGAGGTGGACGCGGCCCAGGGCGCGGTGACGACCATGTCGCACCACATCCTCATCGTGAAGCCCAAGGACAAGGCGCCGGTCACGGCCGCGATCGCCTCCCGCAAGGGCCGCACGATCATCTTCGTCCGCACCCAGCTGGGCGCCGACCGTGTCGCCGAGCAGCTGCGCGACGCCGGCGTGAAGGCCGACGCGCTGCACGGCGGCATGACCCAGGGCGCCCGCACCCGCACCCTGGCCGACTTCAAGGACGGCTACGTCAACGTCCTGGTCGCGACGGACGTCGCCGCGCGCGGCATCCACGTCGACGGCATCGACCTGGTGCTGAACGTGGACCCGGCCGGCGACCACAAGGACTACCTGCACCGCGCCGGCCGTACCGCCCGTGCGGGCCGTACCGGCACGGTCGTCTCCCTCTCCCTGCCGCACCAGCGGCGCCAGATCTTCCGCCTGATGGAGGACGCCGGCGTCGACGCGGCCCGCCACATCATCCAGGGCGGTGCCGCCTTCGACCCCGAGGTCGCCGAGATCACCGGCGCCCGCTCCATGACCGAGGTCCAGGCCGAGTCCGCCGCCAACGCCGCCCAGCAGGCCGAGCGTGAGGTCGCCCAGCTCACCAAGCAGCTGGAGCGCGCCCAGCGCCGTGCGACCGAGCTGCGCGAGGAGGCCGACCGGCTGGTGGTCCGGGTCGCCCGCGAGCGCGGCGAGGACCCCGAGGCCGCGGTGGCCGAGGCGCAGGCGACGGCGGCCGAGGAGCTCGCCGTGGCCCAGGAGTCGGCGGAGCGCGAGACCGAGCGCGAGGAGCGCCCGGCGGTTTCGGCGCCGTACGAGCGCCGGGAGCGGCGCGGCTTCGACCGCCGCGACGACCGTGGTGAGCGTGGTGAGCGTGGCTTCGACCGTCGCGAGGAGCGCGGTGAGCGGGGCGACCGGGGTGGCCGTGGCTTCGAGCGGCGTGACGAGCGCCGCCCGTTCGACCGCGACCGCTCCTTCGAGCGCCGTGACGACCGGGGCGGCCGCGGGTTCGAGCGCCGTGACGACCGCCGTCCGTTCGACCGCGACCGCAGCGAGCGCAGCGACCGCGGTGGCCGCTCCTTCGAGCGCCGTGACGACCGTGGCGGTTTCGAGCGTCGTGACGACCGCGGTGGCCGTGGGTTCGAGCGCCGTGACGACCGCCGTGACGACCGCCGTCCGTTCGACCGCGACCGCAGCGAGCGCAGCGACCGCGGCGACCGCGGTGGCCGTTCCTTCGACCGCCGTGACGACCGTGGCGGTTTCCGTCGGGACGAGCGCGGCGGGCACCGGGGCAGCGACCGTCCGTTCAACCGCGACCGCCGCGACGACCGCCCGGGCTTCCGCTCCGGCGGCCACGAGCGCCCCTACGGCCGCCGTGACGACCACCGCGGCAACGGCTCCTTCGGCCGCCGTGAGGACAAGCCGCGCTGGAAGCGCAACGGCTGACGCAGAGTGACCTGACGAGGGCCCGTACGACTCCGGTCGTACGGGCCCTTTTCAGTCACTGCGTGACGCATGTCACGCACCCAGGGAGGGAATTGCTGGGGGCATGACAGAAGACGCGAGAGCGAGCGGGACCCACGGCCTCTCGGACGAGGAGCGGCTGGCCCAGCTCGGCTACACACAGGTCCTGGCCCGCCGGATGTCGGCGTTCTCCAACTACGCCGTCTCGTTCACGATCATCTCGGTCCTGTCCGGCTGCCTGACGCTCTACCTCTTCGGCATGACCACCGGCGGTCCGGCGGTGATCACCTGGGGCTGGGTGGCGGTGGGACTGCTGACCCTGTTCGTCGGACTCTCCATGGCCGAAATCTGCTCGGCGTACCCGACCTCGGCCGGCCTGTACTTCTGGGCCCACCGCCTCGCACCACCCCGCTCGGCGGCGGCCTGGGCCTGGTTCACCGGCTGGTTCAACGTGCTGGGCCAGGTCGCGGTGACCGCGGGCATCGACTTCGGCGCGGCTTCCTTCCTGGGCGCGTACCTGAACCTCCAGTTCGACTTCGAGGTGACACCGGTCCGCACGGTCCTGCTGTTCGCGGCGATCCTCGTCCTCCACGGCCTGCTGAACACCTTCGGCGTGCGCATCGTCGCGTTCCTGAACAGCGTGAGCGTGTGGTGGCACGTGCTGGGCGTGGCGGTGATCGTCGGCGCGCTGGCGTTCGTCCCCGGTCACCACCAGTCGGCGTCCTTCGTGTTCACCCACTTCGTCAACGAGACGGGCTGGGGCAGCGGCCCGTACGTCGTCCTCCTCGGCCTCCTCATGGCCCAGTACACCTTCACCGGCTACGACGCCTCCGCCCATATGACCGAGGAGACCCACGACGCGGCCACGGCCGGCCCGAAGGGCATCGTCCGCTCGATCTGGACGTCCTGGATCGCCGGGTTCGTGCTCCTGCTGGGCTTCACGTTCGCGATCCAGTCCTACGACGGGGAACTGACGTCCCCGACGGGCGCGCCCCCGGCCCAGATCCTCCTGGACGCACTCGGTGCCACGACCGGCAAACTCCTGCTCCTGGTCGTGATCGGCGCCCAGCTCTTCTGCGGCATGGCGTCCGTCACCGCCAACAGCCGCATGATCTACGCCTTTTCGCGCGACGGCGCACTGCCGTTCTCCCATGTCTGGCACACGGTCAGCCCGCGCACCCGCACCCCCGTGGCAGCGGTCTGGCTGGCCGCACTGGGTGCCCTGGCCCTCGGCCTGCCCTACCTGATCAACTCGACGGCGTACGCGGCGGTGACCTCGATCGCGGTCATCGGCCTCTACATCGCGTACGTCATCCCGACCTTCCTGCGGGTCCGCAGGGGCGCCGCCTTCGAACGCGGGCCGTGGCACCTGGGCCGCTGGTCGTCCCTGATCGGTGTCGTCTCGGTGACCTGGGTCGTGGTGATCACGATCCTCTTCATGCTCCCGCAGGTCTCCCCGGTCACCTGGAAGACCTTCAACTACGCCCCCGTCGCCGTCCTGGTCGTCCTCGGCTTCGCGGCGGCCTGGTGGCTGGCCTCGGCCCGCCACTGGTTCCTCGCCGGGGAGCGGGCCGCTACCCCGACGCTGGTCGAAAAGTGACCATCCGGCACGCTCCTCCCGTTCCGAACCCCACGTGACGCGGCCGGGTCACCGATACCCGATCGGAGACTCGGCCTCGTCCGGCTATGCTCGGACAGGCAACATCGCCTGGGCCCTTAGCTCAATTGGCAGAGCAGTGGACTTTTAATCCATTGGTTGTGGGTTCGAGTCCCACAGGGCCTACGGACGACGGGCGGGGGGATATGGCCCCTGACCTGCGGTGCAGCGCCTGAGCCGGCTTCGGTCGGCTCGGGCGCTGTCTCGTTTCCGGGTGCTTGCGGGAGCGGTGCCCGATCGGATGTGCCGTGCGAGGATGCGGCGGAAGGTCTTCGAGACTGCCTCGGGGGGAGCCAGGAGCCGTCCCCCTTCGCCAGTGGCCCGAAGATCGTCGGTCCGGAACCCGCGACCGATGCCATGGCCGACGGCGCGGTGCACGAGCGACGAGGAGCTCCGGGCCGATCGGCACTCCCCGAAGCGACGGACACGGTGGTGTCCGGCCGGGTGGACGGCTACTCCTGGCCGTGAAGCTCCCGGCGTGCCGCCGTGCGGATGGCCTGTGTGTACGGGGCGTCCGCGGCGCGCGTTTCCTGGTCGAGGTCGTCGAAGGGGACCAGGGCCTTGTGGTTGCCGTTCACCGTCTGCATCCAGGCACACCAGGCGTTGTGCACGTCCTCGTCGGTCACCTGCTCCCCCTTGGCCTGCAGCAGCACGGCATAGAGGCGGAACAGGGCGTCGGAGTCCGCGGGAGGCTCGGCGTGCGGGGGCAGACAGGACCGGATGCGATCGGCGAGAGCGTCCAGGTAGGTCACACGGACAGTGTGCCCGCAAACAGGATCAGGTGCGCCACGGCGAACACGAGGGGAACGACACGCTCGGACGTGCCCAGCTCTGCGTAGCGCCCCCGCCGGCCGGGAAGCGGATCACGCCGGAGAATGTCCCACTCGTCCCCGAAGACCCTCGCTGCGAGGCCTTCCTCCAGCTTGAGAATGACCTTGAACTTCGCCCGGTTGAGATCGCGGTAGCTGCGCAGCTGCATCCACCAGGTGACGGACAGGGTGATGCCCGCCGAGGCCACGGCCAGCGGTACCCACCAGGGCGACCGCTCGAACTGGGGTGTGCCGAAGCCGACCAGGGTGACCAGCGCGGACTGCACCGACAGAAAGAAGGCGTTGGCGCTGCCTCGACGAGCGGAGACACGGTCGGCCATCTCCACGGCGAGTGTGTACAGCTCCAGCAACTCCGGCCGCTGCTCCGGCCGGGGATTCGCCGTCACCCGTCCTCCCCTCATTGGTGTCGTGGGTCCAGCGCGGTCAACTGGTCGACAACCGGCTGCAGTTCACGCTTGACCAGGCGGCTGAGTGACCAGGTGCTGGGCAGGCGGAGGGTCGTGGGGTCGAACCGTACGAACCGGGCCTCCCAGCCCGGCCCGAAGACGATCAACCCCTTGAGGGTGAAGTCCCAGCGCAACCGCTTCCGCCCGCCGTTCAGGAACACTTCCCAGCGGGGCCGCTCGGGGCGCGCGGGCGGCGGGTAGTCCGGCAGGTCGGGCAGTGGGGGCCACAGCCCCGTGCCCGGCGCCCCCGGTTCGGCGTGTGACCGCCGCTCGTACTCCTCGGCCACGGCCTCGCGGAAGCGGTCGTAGGTCGGGGCGTCGCAGTAGGCCAGCAGGAACAGCCGCGTCGGCGGCACGAGGCGCACCGCCTCGGTGAACTCCCATACGGTGCCCGGTCCGGGACCTGCCGACAGCAGCACGGCGTGCGCGCCTGCGATCAGCCTGCTCACCGTGGACTGCCAGTCGTGCAGGGGCAGGTAGCCGCGTGCCGCGCCGGGCAGTGGGAGTTCCTCGCCGGGCCGGCCGATCGCGATGACACGGCCGAACCGCCGGAAGCGGCGGACCAGGGACTCCTCATGCGTCAGCCCCGAGATGAAGAAGAGGGCCTGGAGGTTCGCCCCGCCACCCTGGATGTCATCGGGCAGCGCGCTCATGACCTCGTCGTTGGAGAACGGGCGCAAGTACAGGAGGTAGTGGGTGCCGGGCAGGCGCTCCAAGGAGTCGACGACGTCGGTGAGATGCTGCTTGCCGCGCACCACCGCCAGCCGGCCCGTCATGAAGGCGACCACACCGGCGAAGACCGCCGTCACCGTCCCCAACAGGCGTAACCACCAGCGGACATGGGGGATGGAAGCCCACTGATCGCTTCCCAGGCTCCTCCTGAAGGCCGTGAACCCGAGCAGGCCCGCAGCCGCACCCACGATCCGCAGGGTCCACCCGCCCCAGACCAGCACGCGCCCTCTGGCCGCCCGCTGCACACCACGCGGCGGCGGTTTCCTCACCAGTTGGAAGTTCCGGCTCCTGTTCATACACGCGGCCCCCCGTGCGTCCCCCGTGTCGCTTCCGTCAGCCGTGGACACTTCGGAAGATACGCCAACAGGGCAGTTTTTACAGGAAGTTGGCCCTGCTCGCACGACCTTCACACGGAACGCGAACAGGCCGCGACCTCCACGGTCGACGGCCTGTCCACGCTCAAGAAGGGGTTACCGCCAGCACAGCGAGCTAATCGTGTGGGTATCGCAGATGTGGCCGTCGGCGGCCGCAGCGGTACCGGCGGGGATCGCAAGGGCCGCAAGGAGCGCGGCGATGAAGAGGGCGGAGATGTGTCGCATGGCGAACGGTCCTTTCTGGGTCCTCCGGCAAGACAGGTGTCTTGGGGGAATGAGCCCAGGCTTGCGTAGACCCGCACGCTCCGCATGTCGAACGAACACGGTCCGTGACCGCGGCGGCGTCCGGACCGGCCGAGGCCGGTCCGGACGCCGTACTTTCACGGGGTCTCGAACGACTGCCCCTGCGGCTTGGAGTTCCGCCGACTGTGTGCGGCGTGCCGGGGCTTGGACACCTTCGACGAGACCTGTCCCACGATCTCCCAGAAACACACCAGTGCGGTGATCGGCGGAATTCCGAAGATGATCAGTGAAAGCGGTGAATGTGATGAATGACTGACGCACAGGGCGACGGCCATGGCGGAGGCACCCAGCAGCACACCCCAGGATCTGCGCGCACTCCGACTCTGCACGGTGGCCCGCAGAATGGACAGGGCCGCAACGAGCCACGGCCCGTACACCGTCAGCGGCCACCACTGGGCCAGTCTCATCGGCAGTACGGAAGAAGCGGTGGCGCGGAGCTGGGTATAAGAATAAGAAAACGACCAGCCCAACATGCAGATTGCGCACACCGAGATCGTCGCGATCAAGAGGGTGACGTGAGCGCTGCGACTGTTCTCGGGCGAGCGGGACTCCGTGCGGATCCGCCGCCGGTTCCGTCTGTGGCTGGACCGTTCGTGCGGCGGGCTCGGCTCGGGACTCGCGCCGGACGCGGCGGACAGCATCTGGGCCAGCTCTTCGACCGGATCCCACTCTATCTCGATCGTGCTGAACTCGGTGTCGCTGAAGATGTCTTCGTCCTGAATCCTGTCCATCAGGTAAGTCCTATAGCCCCACCATCGCCTGCAGATACTCGGTTTCCAGCTGGGTGATTCTCCTCAGGAACTCATCGAGTAGATCCGAACATCCGTCAAAGCGTCCCTCCCCTTCGTCGTGTTCCGCCTGAAGTGTGAGCGCCGAGCGAAGATTCCCGGCTGCGAGCCTCTCAGTCAGTGTCACGACCGCCTAACGAGCTCCTTGGGTCGCGGGGGTGTGCGGCATTCGGGTGTTTCCGTGGTCCGAACGCAGTATCCGGCGGGTCCGATGACAGCAATTGGCGAAAATGCGAGTAACTGGGAAATTGCATTCCGTGAATATAGAGGGATCAGATCCAGCCACGGACGGCCTGGTCGTCACGGCCGGCCTGCTGGGCCCTCCGTGCGTCCGTCAGGGTGAAACAGCCCGTGGCGCGCGGGCCGGAGTGGGAAGCGAACGGCAGGGGTGCGGTAAGGCGCGGGCGCGCGGCCCGCCGCAAGGCCTGTCCGAAAGTGATCGTCGGGCGGCTGCAGGCGGGCCGCGGGTGCCGGGCCGTTCACCCGGTGGGGCGGGGACCCGTCACGCGCGGTAGGCCCGCAGGAACGCCGCCACTCCGCCCCTGATCAGACGGTCCGTCTCCGCCGGTGGGAGGGGGCGGACGCCGTAGTTGGTGAGCTGGACGATCGTATGTGTGGTCAGGGCCGTGAAGTGCGCGGCGGTCATGGCCGCGTCGCCGTGCAGGTCGAGCAGGCCGGCGTCCGCGAGCTGCGCCATCGCCTCGGCGACGGCCCGGCCGACCGGTCCCGGTCCCGCCTCGTACCAGGCCTTGAGGACCTCCGGTGGTACATGGTCGGCCTCGGCGTGGATGTGGCGGACGAGGGCGAAGTGGTTCGGGTAGTCGGCCATGAGGCCGACGAACGCGCGGGCCAGGGCGACCAGATCGCGTTCCAGGTCCTCGGCGCGCGGCGGCCGTTCCGGGTCCAGTACGGCGTGCAGGCGGGCCAGTTGGGCGTCGCGGACCTCGTTGGAGGTCCAGGTCACCACGGTCTGGAAGAGCTGTGCCTTGCCGCCGGGGAAGTGGTTGTAGAGCGTGCGCGTGGAGACGCCGGCCTCGGCGGCCAGCGCGTCGACCGAGGCGCGTGCATAGCCCTCGCGGCCGAAGAGCGTGCACGACGCGCTCGCGATGGCCATCTGCTTCTCCAGCTTGCGCGGTGAGACCTCGCGTCGCGCCTGCGCCGTCCGGGACTCGTTCGTTTCGCCCACACCTGCCTCCTCGTGACCAGCCACCCTACCCGAATTACAACGATCGTTGTGCTTTTTACAACGACCGTTGTACTTTGGTGCGGGAGGCCGCACCGGGCGGTCGCCCCACCGGAGAAGGGGGACACCTGTGTCTGTCACCAGCGAGGAAGCCGTGTCCGAGGGCACCGAAGCACCGCTGCGCGTCGCCGTCGTCGTGGGCAGCGTCCGGGAGGGCCGGCAGGGCCGGGCCGTCACCGACTGGTTCCTCGGCACCGCCGCCGGGGACGAGGGCCTGCACTTCGACGTCATCGACCTCGCCGAGGTCGATCTGCCGCTGGTGCTGCCCGGCTGGGGCGGCACGCCGAGCCCCGAGGCCGCCGCCGCGCTGCGGGAGGTCTCGCCGCGGCTCGCCGCCGCCGACGCGTTCGTCGTCGTCACGCCCGAGTACAACCACAGCTTCCCGGCGTCCCTGAAGAACTTCATCGACTGGCACCACACCCAGTGGCATGCCAAGCCGGTGGGCTTCGTCTCGTACGGCGGGCTCGGCGGCGGGCTGCGCGCGGTCGAGCAACTCCGGCTGGTCTTCGCCGAACTGCACGCGACGACCGTGCGCGACTCGGTCAGCCTGCACGGTCCCTGGTCCGGCCTCGGTGAGGACGGCGCCCCGCGGGACGCGGCCGTGTGCGCCGGTGCCGCGAAGGGCATGCTCGGCCAACTCACCTGGTGGGGCCGGGCGTTGCGGGCCGCGCGGGCCGAGCGCCCGTACGCGGGCTGAGGGCGGGGGAAGAGAGGTGGGGCAGATGCGTACGACCGCACCCGCCGCGACACCGGTCCACCCGGCCCGGAACCCGGCCGCGGCTTTGAACCGCATCCTGGCCGTCACCGTCATCGGCACCGTGATGGCGGTGCTCGACATGACGATCGTCAACGTCGCGATGCGCCGGCTCTCGCAGTCCTTCGGCGCCTCGCTGGAGACCATCCAGTGGACCGCCACCGCGTACACGCTCGCGCTGGCCGCCGTCATCCCGTCGGCCGCCTGGGCCATGGCCCGGATCGGCGCCAAGCGCACCTATCTGACCGCGCTGACCCTCTTCACGTTCGGTTCGCTGCTCGCCGCGTGCGCCTGGGACGCGGGCAGCCTCATCGCCTTCCGGGCGGTGCAGGGGCTCGGCGGCGGACTGCTGCAGCCGGTCGGCATGGCCATGGTGATGGGCGCGGCCGACCGCAGCCGGCTCGGCCGCGCGATGGCCGTGGGCGGGCTGCCCGTCCTGGTCGGTCCGGTCGCCGGGCCGGTGCTCGGCGGCTGGCTGGTCGACACGGCCTCCTGGCACTGGATCTTCCTGGTCAACCTGCCCGTGGGCGCCCTGGCCCTGGCCCTCGCCCTACGACTGCTGCCGCCGGACGCGCCGGCGCCCGGGCCCGGGCGGACCGCCGCCCGCCTCGACCTCCCCGGCTTGCTGATGCTCTCGCCGGGCCTCGCCCTGCTCCTGTACGGCCTGGCCCGGGGCGGTGAGCGCGGCGACTTCACCGCGCCCGGCGCCCTCGTGCCGACGCTCGCCGGCGCGGCCCTCGCGGCGGCCTTCGTACGACGGGCGCTCACCGCCTCCTCGCCGCTGCTGGACCTGCGGCTGTTGCGTGACCGCACCTTCGCCGCCGGCGCCGGCACGCTGGCCCTGTTCACCTGCGGCTACTTCGGCTCGATGCTGCTCGGCCCGCTGTACTGGCAGCAGGAGCGGGGCCTGAGCGCCACGGCGACCGGGCTGCTGGGCGTGCCGGTCGGTCTCGTGGTCGGTACGACGATGCAGATCGCGGCGCGGCGGATCGACAAGGTGGCGCCGCGCCGGCTGATCCCGGCCGGCATCGCGGTCGCCGCCCTCGGCATGGCCCTGCTGGCCTGGCAGTCCGGGACACCCGGGGTCGAGTCCTGGCGGATGGTCGCGTCGTCGATGGTGATGGGCATCGGTGCCGGCACGGTGCTGATGCCGGCGATGACCACCGCGAGCCGGGAACTGCCCGGGGAGCGGCTGCCCGCGGCGAGCACCGCCCTGAGCATCAACTCCCAGCTGGGCGCCTCCGTCGGCACGGCCGTGCTGTCGGTGGTGCTGGGATCGGCGGGCCTGCACCCGTCCGGCTTCCGCACCGCGTACACCGTCGCGGCGGCCCTGCTGGCCCTGGCGGCCCTGCCGGCCCTTGCGCTTCCGGGCCGCAGGCACGTGCGGTGAGGGGCGGATCCGTTCCGCCGATCCCCCCGGCCCACCCCGGCTCCAGCCCGCCCTTCAGCCCGCCGTCAGCTCCGTCAGTTCGGCCAGGGGCAGGGTGTGGCGGGTCTGGAGGACCTTCGCGCGCAGGTAGCGGACATTGTGGTCCGTGGTGAAGACACCGGTCGGTACCCGGTCCCGTACGACGACGCCCAGTGCGCGCAACTGCTCGGCCTTGTCGGGATTGTTGGACAGCAGGTCCAGCTCGTCGATGCCGAGGGCGGTGAGCATCTGCGCGGCGGCGGTGTAGTCGCGGGCGTCCTCCGGCAGGCCGAGCGCGGCGTTCGCCTCGTAGGTGTCGAGGCCCTGGTCCTGGAGGGCGTAGGCGTCGAGCTTGTTGTAGAGGCCGATGCCGCGGCCCTCCTGGCGGAGGTAGAGCAGGACGCCACCGGTGGCGGCGATGCGCTCGACCGCCTCGCGCAGCTGGGGTCCGCAGTCGCAGCGGGCCGAGCCGAAGACGTCGCCGGTCAGGCACTCGGAGTGCAGGCGCACCAGCGGGACCGGGCCGGGGTCGCCGAGGACGACGGCGACATGCTCCTGGCCGTCGGTCAGGCCGTGGAAGGTGACGAGTTCGGCGTCGACGCTGTAGCCGTCGTGGAAGCGCAGCGGTACCCGGACGCGGGCGCGCGGCGTGGCGGCGGTGGTGTCGGGCATGCGGATCCCTCCGGGAGGTTGCTTCAGATTTGAAGCAGCGGTTCGCAGGGACCCTATCTCATGCTTAAAACTTAAAGCAATTAGTTTCCGGGTGCGGGACGGGAATCCGGGGACGCGGGCGGGTTCGACGAGGAACAGGACGACCGGCGCCGCCAGGGCACGTCCTCCGCCCCCGGCTCGGTGTCGTCGCCCTGCAGTCCGCGCGCGATCCCGGTGCAGATCTCCTCCAGCTGACCCACCTGTTCCGGCGTGAGCCGGTCGAACATGGTGGCGCGCACGGTCTCCACGTGCCCGGGCGCCGTACGCTCCAGCACGGCCAGTCCCTCGTCCGTCAGTACGGCGATGCTGCTGCGCTTGTCCCAGCGGCAGTCCTCGCGGCGCACCAGCCCGTCCCGCTCCAGCCGGGTCACCGCGTATGTCAGCCTGCTGCGGGTGATCTTCAGCGTCCCGGCGAGATCGGTCATGCGCAGCCGCCGGTCGGGCGCTTCCGAGAGGTTGGCCAGCACGGAGTAGAACAGATGCGGCATGCCGGCCGTCTGCTGCAGGTTCCGGTCGATCGCGTCGTCCAGGAGCCGGGCGGCGGCCAGGTAGGCGCGCCAGGCGCGCTGCTCCTCGGGAGTGAGCCAGCGGGTCGTCATGCACCCAGTGTAGGTTTGTTTCAAACTTGAACCAAGAGCGACTTCGCAGGGAGAGCGCGCCGATGTCGTACCCCTATGTGCTGCTGTCCGCCGCCGTCTCCCTCGACGGTTACCTGGACGACACCGGCCCCGACCGGCTCCTGCTGTCCAGTCCGGCCGACTTCGACCGGGTCGACGCGGTCCGGGCCTCCGTCGACGCGATCCTGGTCGGCGCCGGCACGATCCGTGCCGACAACCCCCGGCTGCTGGTCAACTCCGCCGAGCGCCGCGCGGCCCGGGTGGCCGGGGGCAGGCCGGAGTACCCGCTGAAGGTGACCGTCACCGCCACCGGCGACCTCGATCCCGACGCCCACTTCTGGCACACCGGCGGGGACAAACTCGTCTACACGACCGACAAGGGCGCCGAACGGGCCGCACGCCTCCTCGGCGCCGCCGCCGGCATCGTCCCGCTCGGCCCCGACCTCGACTGGCACGCCCTGCTGGGTCATCTGCACGACGTGCGCGGCGTACGGCGCCTGATGGTCGAGGGCGGCGGCACGGTCCACACCCAGCTGCTCCAGCTGGGCCTCGCCGACGAGCTCCAGCTGGTCCTCGCGCCGCTGTTCGTCGGCGATCCGGCCGCCCCCCGCCTGTTCGGCCCGGGCGTCTACCAGCCCGGCCGGCTGCGCCTCACCGAGACCCGCCGCATCGAGGACGTGGTCCTCATGCGCTACGAGCCCACGGCCCCCGGCACCGGCCCGGCCCCCGTCGCCGCCGACCGGCACTGGCTGCGCACCGCCTGCGAGCTGGCCGCGCTGTGCCCGCCGTCGGAGACGGCGTTCAGCGTCGGCGCGGTCGTGGTCGCCGCCGACGGGACGGAGCTGGCCCGGGGCCATTCACGCGAGGGCGACGACCCCGTGGTCCACGCGGAGGAGGCGGCGCTGGCGAAGATCGACCCGGCGGATGCCCGGTTGGCCGGCGCAACGGTCTACAGCAGCCTGGAGCCCTGTGCCCGGCGGGCCTCGCGGCCCGCGCCCTGCGCCGAGCTGATTCTGCGGGCGGGGGTGCGCAGGGTGGTCACCGCGTGGCGTGAGCCGGACACGTTCGTCTCGGCGGCCGACGGCACGGGGGTCCTGGTCACGGCCGGTGCGCAGGTGGCCGTGGTGCCGGAGCTGGAGGCACTCGCCAAGGCGCCGAACAGGCATCTGCTGGGAGGCTGAAAACACCCGGGGCCGGAATCCACTGGATTCCGGCCCCGGGCCTTCAGTAGCGGGGACAGGATTTGAACCTGCGACCTCTGGGTTATGAGCCCAGCGAGCTACCGAGCTGCTCCACCCCGCGTCGTTGTGACTCCAGAGTACCCCATGCGCAGGGCGGCACGCACACCGGTATTCCCGGCCCCCTCCCGCCAGGTCACCCACGGTGACTGGGCGACCGCCGTGCGCATAACATCTGAGACACCATCAAAAACGCCGAGACTCCTGAACGCCGGACAACTCGCCCGCTTTGCGGCGCTCCTGACCGGTAAGTCCACGCCCGAAATCGTTAATGATCAAGTCGAACGGCTTGGAAAGTAACCGGCAGGTCTATTAACGTTCGATAACGCAGCGCGGTCGTCCCAGCCGTCACAAGAGACGGCTCCGTGCGCACGCGCCGAATCCCGCGAGGGAACCGGGGAACCACCACCTTGGGGTGAATCGTGCGAATGCCGCAGTTGGTATACGCGCGTAGGAGACCTTCCTGCTCCGAACCCGTCAGCTAACCCGGTAGGCGGAGGAAGGAAAGGAGTGCGCCCGAGTGGCGTCCAACCGGCCTGCCCCAGAAGCCCCGTTCATGCCCGCGCCGGCCGAGCCCGAGACCTTCGGCTACGGCACCTACCGCGCCGAAGAGGGCCCCTGGGAGGAGTGGAACCCCACCGAGGACTCCGTCGCCCCGGTCCGCGGCCGGCACCGCGTCACCAAGCAGCGCGGCGGCTTCGCGCGCAGCTCCACCGTCCTCGGCGTCGGCGTGCTGGCCGCGGTCGGCGCGGGGGGCATGGCCAGCGCCAACACCGGCAAGCCGCCGGTCTCCATATCCCTGCCGGACCTGGACTCCGTCGGCCACCTCTTCGGCGACGACTCCTCCGACGCACCCCGGACGAACTCCACCGCGCTCAGCACCATGGGCGTGACCTCGGCCGACAGCAAGGACTCCGACGCGGGCGAGGCACTGCGCAACCGGATCATGGCCCAGGCCGAGCAGCAGCAGAGCAAGGCCGACAGCAAGGCCACCGCCGCCGCGCTCGCCGCCGCCGAGAAGCAGACCGCCGACGCCGCGGCCAAGGCGGAGCAGGAGGCCGCCGCCAAGGCCGCCGCCGCCAAGGAGAAGGCGGAGGCCGACGCCAAGAAGGCGGCCGAGGCCAAGCGCCTGGCCGAGCTGGCCAAGCAGTACCAGCTGCCCGTCGTCTCGTACACGATCACCGGCACCTTCGGCCAGCCCGGCGCCATGTGGTCCTCCGGCTACCACACCGGTCTCGACTTCGCCGCCCCCACCGGCACCCTCATCAAGGCCATCCACAGCGGCACGATCACCCAGGCCGGCTGGGCCGGTGCCTACGGCTACCGCACGGTCCTCACCCTGGACGACGGCACCGAGCTGTGGTTCTGCCACCAGTCCTCGATCAACGTCCGGGTCGGCCAGAAGGTCTCGACCGGTGAGGTCATCGGCCGCATCGGCGCCACCGGCAATGTCACCGGCCCGCACCTCCACCTGGAGGTCCACCCGAACGGCCAGGCCGCCGGCATCGACCCGGCGCCGTGGCTGCGGGACAAGGGGCTCACCCCCTGATCTCCTTTCGAGGGATTTCGGCGCCGGCGGTGGAATGCGATCATCCACCGCCGGCGTTGGCACAAGGCATGACTTCTCTGCGCAAGCTCGGTTCCTCCGACCTCAAGGTCTTCCCGCTCTCCCTGGGCGGCAACGTCTTCGGCTGGACCGCCGACGAGGAGACCTCCTTCGCCGTCCTCGACGCCTACGCCGCCGCGGGCGGCAACTTCATCGACACCGCCGACGCCTACTCCGCCTGGATCGAGGGCAACAAGGGCGGTGAGTCCGAGACGATCATCGGCAAGTGGGTCAAGGCCCGCGGCAACCGCGCCGACGTCGTCATCGCCACCAAGGTCAGCCAGCACCCCGAGTACCAGGGCCTGTCCGCGGCCAACATCAAGGCCGCCGCCGACGCCTCCCTGCGCCGCCTGGACACCGACCACATCGACCTCTACTACACGCACTTCGACCAGCCCGAGGTGCCGGTCGAGGAGATCATCGGCGCGCTGGACGAGCTGGTGAAGGCGGGCAAGGTCCGGTACATCGCCGCCTCGAACATCAGCCCCGAGCGGCTGCAGGCCTCCCTGGACTTCTCCGACCGCGAGGGCCTGGCCCGCTACGTCGCCCTCCAGCCGCACTACAACCTCGTCTCCCGCGACACCTACGAGGGCCCGCTGCAGGACCTGGCCGCCCGCGAGGGCCTGTCCGCCGTGCCGTACTTCTCCCTCGCCGCGGGCTTCCTGACCGGCAAGTACCGCCCCGGCACCAAGGTCGACAGCGCCCGCGCCGGCCGCGCCCAGCAGTACGCCGACTCCGCGCACGGCCGGCAGGTCCTGGCGGCCCTGGACGAGATCGCCGCCGCCCACGGGGCCCCCGTCGCCACGGTCGCCCTCGCCTGGCTGGCCGCACAGCCGACGATCACGGCCCCGATCGCCTCGGCCCGCACGGTGGAGCAGCTCCCGGCGCTGCTGGGGGTGGCGGACCTGAAACTGACGGACGAGGAGCTGACCAAGCTGACGCAAGCGTCGGCTTGATCTTTCCCGCGGCCCGAGGCCTATGAGCGATACGGGTTGTCCCCGGGATACGGCCCCGCCGGATACCCGTACGCCGGTCCGTACGCCGGTCCGTACGCCGTAGGCATCGGCCCCGCCGGATATCCGAACTGCGGAGCCCAGCGGACCGGCGCCGGAACAGTCGCCCTGGCCGCATACTCCAGAGCCGGCCGGGCCACCTCCCTCCGCTTCCACAGCTCGTCCAGCAGCTCCCGCTCCCGTACGACGAAGTCCGCCCCGCCCTTCCCCCGGCGCCCCCGGTGCCGCAGAGACGCCAGCGACGTCGCGTACGCCTCGTACTGCGCCACGGCGCGCGCCGCAGGCCGCCCGGCGTGGTGGCGGGCGTAGTCACGGGCCGCCCGCCGTGCCCTCATCGACCCGAGCGCGAGGGGTTCGGCGGGCCCCAGCCACCCGGCCGGCACATACGCCGGCAACTCCGAGCGCACGGTCCGCAGCTCCCGCTGCCGTGTCCAGATCGCGAGCCAGGTCAGCAACCCGAACGTGGGCACCATGAACCCGCCGTAGACGGCGAAGAACCCGAACTCGCCGAAGGTGGAGGAGCCGTTCCAGAAGGCGTGCATGCTCATCGCGAGCAGCAGACCGCACAGCGGCAACAGCACCCGCCGGGCATGCTGCCGCTCGGCACAGAGCGCGGCGATGCCGAAGCCGATGCCGGTGAACGTGGTGAACAGGGGGTGCGCGAACGGGGACATCACGATGCGCACGAAGAAGGTGGCGGCGGTGACGGAGGCGATGCCACGGCCGCCGCTGAGCTGGTCGGTCCCGAAGGCCGTACCCAGGTAGAGGATGTTCTCGGTGAACGCGAAGCCGGTGGCGGTGGTCCCGGCTATCACCACCCCGTCCACGATCCCGGTGAAATCACGTCTGCGGAAGAGGAAGACGAGCAGGACGGCGGCGGCCTTGGCCGATTCCTCCACGATGGGCGCTATCACGGTGGCGCCCAGGGTGTCGGCACCGGCGGGGTCGGCGGTGGAGGTGGCTATCCACCTGGTCGCGAAGCTGTTGGCGACGATGGCTATCAGCGCCGCCGCGCACGCTCCCCAGGCGAAGGCGAAGACCAGGTTCCGCCAGGGCCCCGGCTCCACCCGGTCCAGCCACCGGAAGGCGGCTATGAGCCACGGCACGGGCAGTACGGCCAGTCCGAGACCGACGAGAAACCCCTCCGTGCCGGTCTGTCTGCGCACCAGCGCGAGGATGACCAGCCCGGACAGCGCCAGCAGTGTGATCAGTGCCCCGTACCGCACCCACCTGTGCTGCCACCAGTGCGGATGGCGGAGCACAAGCCCGTCGGGGCCCGGGGGATACGTCGGAAACGGAGGACTGGTGGCCACGGCATCGACCCTAACGGTGGCGGGACAAGGGGCCGGAGCGTTTGCGGCCCCGATGCGGTACGCGTTATCGGTCCTTGCTGTGCGGTACGCGCCGGAAGAGCAGATCGTTCACGACATGTCCCTTGTCCAGTCCCTGTCCCTCGAAACGGGTCAGTGGCCGGTACTCGGGGCGTGCCGCGAAACCGCCGTCTGCCTGCGTGTTCTCGAAGTCGGGGTGCGCGGTGAGCACCTCCAGCATCTGCTCGGCGTAGGGTTCCCAGTCGGTCGCGCAGTGCACGATCGCGCCGGGCTTGAGCCGGGTCGCGGCGAGCGTCAGGAACTCGGGCTGGATGAGCCGCCGCTTGTGATGCCGCTTCTTCGGCCACGGGTCCGGGAAGTACACCCGCAGACCGTCGAGCGAGTCGGGGGCGAGCATCTGCCTGAGCAGGATGATCGCGTCACCGTTCGCCACCCGGACGTTGGACAGGCCGTTCCGGTCGGCGAGTCCCAGCAGATTGCCCTGCCCCGGGGTGTGCACGTCGACGGCGAGGATGTTGGTGTCCGGGTCGGCCGCGGCCATCTGCGCGGTGGCCTCGCCCATCCCGAACCCGATCTCCAGCACGACCGGCTTGTCGTTCCCGAACAGCTCGCCGAGGTCGATGACCCGCTGCCCGTCGATGTCGAGCCCCCACTTGGGCCACAGCCGCTGCAGCGCATCCGCCTGCCCGGCGGTCACCCGGCTGCGCCGCGGTTGGAAACTCCGGATCCGCCGCTCGAAATGCGATCCGGCGGGATCGGCCTTGGGACCGTCCGGAAACCGCGGCTCCCCCTTGGCCCGGGTGTGCCGGACGGAGACGCCGGGCGTGTGGGAGGTCGGCGAGGGGGCTTCGGGGGCGTTGAGGAAGTCAGACACAGTGCTTCCGATTTTACGGCGCCCTACGAGGGCGCCCTCGGGGCCGGCAGTTTCGAAGGGGGCCGGGGGACGGAGTCCCCTGGTACGGCACTACAGGGAACCGAGCATGTCCAGCACCCGGCGTCCCACTTCCCGCCCGATGGGCAAGGACGCGGTGGCCGCAGGCGAGGGCGCGTTCAGCACATGCACAGCCCGCGCCCCCTCCCGGATGAGGAAGTCGTCCACCAGCGTTCCGTCCCGCAACACCGCCTGCGCCCGCACCCCGGCAGGGGCCCGCACCAGATCGTCCGCCTCCACCCCGGGCAGCAACCTGCGCACCGCCTCCAGGAACGCCCCCTTCGACAGCGAGCGCCGCAGCTCGCCCGCGCCGTATCTCCAGTGCCGCCGGGCGATCGCCCACGACCCCGGCCACGCCACCGTCCCGGCCAGCTCCCGGGGCCGTACGACTCCCCAGCCGTACCCCTCCCGGGCCAGCGCCGGCACCGCGTTGGGCCCGATGTGGACACCTCCGTCGATCCCGCGCGTCAGATGCACCCCGAGGAACGGGAACGCCGGATCCGGCACCGGATACACCAGCCCCCGCACCAGCTCCGGCCGCGCCAGCTCGTAGTACTCCCCGCGGAACGGCACGATCCGCACCTCGGGCTCGTCCCCGGTCAGGCGGGCCACCTCGTCGCAGTACAGCCCGGCGCAGTTCACCAGCACGCGGGCGCGTACGACATCCCCGGCCGAGGTGAGCACGGCCACACCGCGCTCCGGCCGCCGGTCGACCCGCACGACCCGCGCGCCGTACCGGATCTCCGCCCCGGACGCCCGTGCGAGCTGCCGGGCCACCCCGGTGAAGTCGCACACGCCCGTGGTCCCGACGTGTATGGCAGCCAGCCCCCGGACCTCGGGCTCGTACTCACCGATCTGTGCGGCGCCCAGCTCCCGCACCGGAATCCCGTTCTCGCGCCCTCTTTGCACGAGGGCGTGCAGCCGGGGCAGCTCCTCCCGCTCCGTGGCGACGATCAGCTTGCCGGTGACGGCGTGCGCGATGCCGTACTCGGCGCAGAACTTCACCATCTCGGCGGCGCCCCGCACCGCGTACCGCGCCTTGAGCGAGCCGGGGCGGTAGTAGATCCCGCTGTGGATGACCCCGCTGTTGCGCCCCGTCTGGTGCCGGGCCGGTCCCGGCTCCTTCTCCAGCACGGTGACCCGCGTGCCCGGCGCGGCCCGTGTGATCGCATACGCCGTGGACAGCCCGACGATCCCCCCGCCGACCACGAGCACATCACCGTCGTACGCCCCGACTGGCACGAGCACCACCTCCACTCCCGATAGTGCACTGCGCCACTGACAATGCCTTCAAACGCAGGTGGTGATGGTTGTCATGCTGGTGCCATCAGCAGCGGCCGAGCCCTCTCCCGCAGCTCCACCACCCGCGGTTCGTCCCCGTACGGCTCCAGCCGGTGCAGAAGATCCTTCACGTACTCGGTGGTGCGCGCGGACGAGATCCGCCCGGCCACCTCCACGGCCCGTACCCCCTGCTCGCAGGCGGCGTCGAGATTCCCGGACTCCAGCTCGGCGACGGCCGAGACCACCAGCCGCAGCCCGTGCGAGCGCACGAACTCCTCGGTCGGCTTGGACAGCGCCTGCTCGGTGAACCGCCGCACCTGCCGAGGGGCCTTCAGATCCCGGTAGCATTCCGCGGCATCGGCGGCAAACCGGTCATATCCATAGAAACCAAGCCAAGAAGGATCGTTGTCGCCCTCCCGGGACCGCTCCAGCCACCCCTCGGCGGCCTTCAGCGCCGCACCAGCCGCCTGCGCGTCTCCCGCACGCGCGTGTGCCCGCGCCTCCACCAGCCGGAAGAAGCTCATCGTGCGCGCGGTCGCCAGCCCCCGGTTCCGCTCCAGCGCGGCCTGGGCCAGATCGACTCCCTCGTCGCCGAAGCCGCGGTACGTCGCCTGCAGCGACATGGAGGCCAGGACGTAACCCCCCAGGGGCACATCCGCCGCCGCGCGCGCGAGACGCAGCGCCTGGATGTAGTAGCGCTGCGCGGCCTCCTGCTGGCCGGTGTCGAAGGCCATCCACCCGGCGAGCCGGGTGAGTTCGGCGGAGGCGCCGAACAGGGCCCGGCCCACCTCGTCGGAGTAGGACCCGAGCAGCAGCGGCGCCGCCTCCACCCGCAGGCACTCCGGCACCATCGACGAACGCCAGTCGCCCCCGCCGTACTTGGAGTCCCACCGCCTGGCGTCCTCGGCGGCCTCCCGCAGTTTGCGCACATCGCTGTGGCCGACTTTGATCGGTGCGCCGGAGCCCTCGGCGGAGCCGGCCTCCCGCGCGACCGAGCTGTCGGCGGGGGTTATCAGCCATCGTGAGGCGGGCGTTGCGTATGCGCTCACTGCGAACGACCCGGCGAGGGACTGCCAGATGCCGCCGGAGCCGGCCCGGCGCCCGGCGAGGTCGAGACGGTACAGCTCCGTCGCCGACCGCACGGCCTGTCCCACGTCTCTGGGGAAGGCGAGGCCCACTTCGGGCGCGGGATCCGCGTCCGCCAGGCCGATCTCGTGGAGCGGCACCGGACGGCCGAGCTTCTGCCCGATGGCCGCCGCGATGAGGTGCGGCGCCGCACCCTGCGGCACCATCCCCTTCGACACCCAGCGCGCCACCGAGGTCTTGTCGTAGCGAAGAGTCAACCCGCGTTGGGCGCCAAGGTCGTTGACGCGTCGTGCGAGTCCTGCGTTGCTGATTCCCGCGAGGGCGAGAACGGCGCCGAGCTTTTCGTTCGGCCCGCGTTGCTCCCTGGACATGCGCCACCCCTCGACACAGACGGCTGCCGCGCTGGCATAACCATGCGGCATTCGTAAACCCAGCGTAGTTCGCCGCATCCCAAGCGTTAAGGGGCATTGTTCCGGATGGCGGGATTGTGGTCCGTACGGAAGTACGGTCCTGTACGCACCGTGCACGGCCTGTCGTCACGTGCCCCCGCGCGTGTGGCCGTGCGCCTGTCCGTGCGCTCTTCTCCGGCCACCGGGGGAGCGGTTCCATGGCTCTTGCGTGGGTCGGCCCGCTGTACTGGATCCAGTGGGCTGGGGGACACCGCCACCTTCATCCCCGCGGGTGGCGGACCGGTCCGGGAGGCGATGCCCGCCTCCCGGACTGTGCGCGTGTTCGCGCCGCCGCGCGTTGAGCAGGGCCTGTACGGAGCGTGCGCATCTCCCGCTTCGCTCTGCGTATTTGGCTGAAAATCGCCCCCGTCTCTCACGAGGGACATCCGCTCCGACCATGCAACTTGACGGCGCGAAAGGCGTCTTGGGGGAGCGTACGGGGGGCGCATTCGAGTCGTACTCACCTCGGCCCCCCGTGCACGTCCCTCGATCGAAGCCGGTGCCGCCGCCCCTCCACAGCGCGTCCTTCATGGCAGCATGGGGGTCCGGTTCGTACGGTGCACTGTTGTCCACAGCCTGTGGAGGCGTCGATGCGGTGGTTGGTGGGTTGGAGCAGCACCGCCGCGGGCGTCGCCGGGATCGGCACCGCGGGCGCCACCGGTTACGACGGCGAGACCCTGCACCCGGTCGGCTCCCACCTCCTGTGGGGCGACCCGGATCCGCTGTGGGCCGTCGGCGACTGGCGCCCGGACGAGGTGCGCGTGGTGCGGGCCGACGCGGACAGCCACATCGCGGTCCTCGGCATCTGCGGCGCCTCCGACGAGGAGCTCAGACGCGGCCTGTTCACCGCGCGCGGGGGCGCACTGCGCCATCTGACGGCCTGGCCCGGCAGCTACACGGCCGTCGTCAAGGTCGGCCGCCGCATCACCGTCTGCGGCGATCTCGCCGGCGCCCGCCCGGTCTTCCACACCCCCTGGGCCGGCGGCACGGCCTACGCCACCGCCGCGCTGCCCCTCGCCGACCTCATCGAGGCCAACCTCGACTTCGCCCACCTGGCCGCCCTGCTCGCCGCCCCCGAGGTACCGGCCGCGGTGCGCGACAGCACCCCTTACGAGGGCGTGCGGCGCGTTCCGCCGGGGCACGCGCTCGTGCTGCGCGCCGGAGCACGCGAGATCGCCGGGTACGAGCCGGTCGCCTCCCTCGCCGTGGCCGCGGCCCCCGCCGACCCCGAGCGCGCCGTGGACGCCGTGCGCGACGCCCTCGTGGAGGCGGTCCGCACCCGGCTGTCGGCACCGCGGCACGTGCCCGGCCTCGACCCCGGGCCGGTGCCCGGCATGGGCCCGGCCGAGCGGCGGGCCCGGCGCGGGATGCCCGTGCCCGGCATCGGCGCCGACCTCTCCGGCGGCCCCGCCTCCGGCACCCTCGCGCTGCTGGCCGCCGGGCTGCCCGG
This sequence comes from Streptomyces sp. NPDC053069, assembly GCF_044546895.1. Classification (NCBI taxonomy): domain Bacteria; kingdom Bacillati; phylum Actinomycetota; class Actinomycetes; order Kitasatosporales; family Streptomycetaceae; genus Streptomyces; species Streptomyces sp. NPDC053069. Next base: position 558,482 of record NZ_JBITZN010000004.1, read on the forward strand.
CAGACCCGGCACGCTCCTCGGCCACGGCACCGGCGCGGGCGAACGGCTCGTCGCCGTCACCTTCAACGACCTGACCGTGGCCGGCCGCGAGGCCGAACTCGAACGCGCCGGAGCCCTCGCCGCCAACCCGCGCCTGCACCACATGGTGGTCACCGGAGCCGAGGAGACCCTCCCGTACGCCGAGCTCGACGGCCCCCTCACCGACGAACCGGGCCCCTCGCTGGTCATGGCCGCCCGGCACCGCGCCCGGCTCGCCGCCGGCAGCGCGGACCACTTCACCGGCCACGGCGCCCGGCAGGTCCTGGACGCCCACCCCGCCCGCCTCGCCGACCTCCTCATGGACCGCAAACGCCGCCATCTGGTCCGCCCGGTCGCCGCGCTGGCCAAGGCCGACGGCTCGGTGATGGTCCCCGCGCGCGTGTACGGCGCCGCCCGCCGCCTCGCCCGCACGCCCTACCGGACCGGCCTGGAGGTGCTGGCCGAGCGGCTGATGCGGCGCCGCTTCGACGAGCCCAGGGGCGCGGTCGGCGCGTCCCTGGCCGCGCTGACCTGGGCCGGCCCCGGGCCGGCGGCCCGCTGGCTGACGGGGGAGGCTCTGGCCGAAGTATCGGTTCTGCTGCAGTCGGAGGCGGACCGCTCGGCAACCGGCGTCCAGCGACCCGGCGACTATCGCGCGCGTGCCGCTCTCGCCCGCTACGCCGCCGACCTGCGCGTCCTGGAACAGGCCGCGGAGATCCGCTCCCAGCGCCTGCACGCGCCGTTCCTCGACAACCAGGTGGTCCGCGCCTGCCGGGCCCTGCCCGAGGCCCTGCGCGTCCAGCCCGGCGCCCGCGCCGCCGTCCTCCGTACGGTCCTGGAGGGAGCCGGCGTCACCGACCTCCCGCCCGGCTGGGGCGCCCCCTCGCACGCCTCCTCGGCGGCAGCCGCACGCGCGGGCCTGCGCGTGGCGGCCGACCCCCTGCTGGACCTCTTCTCCACGCCCCTGCTGGCCGACGCCGGCCTGGTGGAGGCCCACGTCATCCGCAAGGCGCTCCACGCGGCAGCCGCCGGTGACCCCCTGCCCCTGGACGGCCTGGCCGACCTGATCTCCCTGGAACTCTGGCTCCACCGCCTCCTGTCCCGCCGGGGGACGTGCTGGACGGGCACACCGGCCCGCGCCCGTGCGGTGCCCTCCGGGATCCAGCCGCGTCGGGGAGCCTTGGCTTCCGGTGCTTGACGGCCCGGGGCGCTGTCCCCGCCCTGCTGGGGGCTGCCGCCCCCGGGCCCCTGCCGGGTGGTTCCGACCGTCGGTGGCCGCTCACGTGGTGGCTGGTCGCGCAGTTCCCCGCGCCCCTGCGCAGCTGCAGTGCGCCCCGCCTGCATGGCGCCACCGCCGCTGCGGGGCAACGATCCAGGACCGCTCGGTGAAACCCCGTCGCCCCACCCCGCACCCCCCGCGACAATGACCGGGTGCGGTACAGAATCCTGGGCGTGACCGAGGCGGCAGACGATCACGGCACCCCCGTACCCATCGGCGGCCGGCGCCTGCGCACACTCCTCACCGCCCTCGCCCTCCGCCCCGGCCGCACCACCACCCCCGAAACCCTCATCGAGGAGATCTGGGCCGACGCCCACCCGGACGACCGCCCGAGCGACGCCCCCGCCGCCCTCCAGGCCCTCGTCGGCCGCCTCCGCCGCGCCCTCGGCAGGCAGACCGTCAGCTCCACCCCCGGCGGCTACCGCCTGGAGGCGACCGAGAACGACATCGACCTGTTCGTCTTCGAACGCCTCGCCCGCACCGGCACCGAGGCCCTCACCGCAGGCGACCCAGCCACCGCCCACCGCACCCTCACCGAGGCCCTCGCCCTCTGGCACGGCCCCGCCCTCGCCGACCTGCCCGACCGCACCGCCGCCACCCGTCCGGAAGCACTGCGCCTGGCGGCGACCCGCGCCCGCGCCGCCGCCGCCCTCGACCTCGGCCGCGCCCCGGACGTCGTACCGGAGCTGACGGAACTCACCGCGGCCCACCCCCTGGACGAGCCCCTGCTCGCCCTCCACATCCGCGCCCTGCGCGACACGGGCCGCCCCGCCGACGCCCTCGCCGCGTACGAGTCCGCCCGCCGGACCCTCGCCGACACGCTCGGCACCGACCCCGGCCCGGAACTCAAAGCCCTGCACGCGTCGTTGCTCAGGCAGCAGGAACCACCCACACAGCCGCAGCAGGAACCACGGCCACAGCCGGAGCCACGGAAGGCACCGCCTCCCGCCCGAGCCCCCGAGCGCACCGGCAACATCCGCCCCCGTCTGACGTCCTTCGTCGGACGGGAACCCGAACTCGAAGCCATTCGTTCCGATCTGCACAGGGCCCGCCTGGTCACGCTCACCGGACCGGGCGGCTCCGGAAAGACCCGCCTCGCCGAGGAGGCCGCCGCAGGGCTTCCGCAGGCATGGCTGGTCGAGCTGGCCCCGCTCGACCATCCGGAGGCGGTGCCCGGCGCGGTGGTCAGCGCCCTCGGTCTGCGCGAGACCGTGCTGCTGACCAACGAGCTGGTGACCCCGCAGGCCGACCCCGTCGCCCTGCTGATCGAGTACTGCGCCCCGCGCAGCCAACTCCTGCTCCTTGACAACTGTGAACATGTCATCGGCGCGGCCGCCGCCCTCGCCGAGACCCTCCTCACCCACTGCCCGGGGCTCACGATCCTCGCGACCAGCCGTGAACCCCTGGGCGTCCCCGGTGAGTCGGTGCGCCCGGTCGAGCCTCTTGTCCCGGAGCAGGCGCACCGCCTGTTCGCCGAGCGCGCGAAGGCCGTCCGTCCCGACGCCGACGCGGTGCTCGCCGACACCGAGGCCGTGGCGGAGATCTGCCGCCGTCTGGACGGGCTGCCGCTCGCCATCGAGCTGGCCGCCGCCCGGCTCAGGCTGCTGACCCCACGGCAGATCGCCGACCGGCTCGACGACCGCTTCCGCCTGCTCACCTCCGGAAGCCGCACGGCCCTGCCCCGCCAGCAGACCCTGCGCGCGGTCGTCGACTGGTCCTGGGACCTGCTCGACGAGCGCGAGCGCACGGTGCTGTGCGAGGCCTCGGTGTTCGCCGGCGGCTGGGACCTCAGCGGCGCCGAGGCCGTATGCACCGGCCCGGCGGCCGACCTGACCGGCGCCCTGGTCGACAAGTCCCTCGTCGTCGCCGCTCCGGACGCCACGGGCCGCATGCGCTACCGCATGCTGGAGACCATCCACGAGTACGCCACCGAGCGTGCGGCCGAGGTACCCGGTCTGCGCGCCACGGCCGAGCGCCGGCACCGTGCGTGGGTGCGGGCACTGGTCGAGGAGGCCGAGCCGCGCCTGCGGTCGGCGGACCAGCTGCCCTGGATCTCCCGCCTGGAGACCGAACTGGACAACATCCGGGCGGCCCTGGACCGCTCCGTCCGCGCCGGCGACGAGGCGGAGGCGGGCGCGATCGTCCTGGCCATCGGCTGGTTCTGGTGGCTGCGCAACCACCGTCAGGAGGCGGTCTCCTGGGTCCGGCTGGTCCTGCGCCTGGGCGTGGCCCTGGACGCCCGTGCGGCTTCCCGCCCCTCCGGGCCTGCCGCGGACGCCGCCGGCGACGCGGAGGCGCTGATGGCTCTGGTGGAGTCGGCCGACCCGATCGGCGCCCTCGTCACCGCGCCCGACGGCGAGGCCCGGCACCCGCTGCGGGAGCTGCGGATGGACCTGCGGATGCTCGACCTGTTCCTGACCTCCGAGTCGAGCCACGAGCACCTCGGGGCCGACCCCCGGGCCCCGGAGTACGTCGCGCGCGTCCGGGCCGCCTACGAGCCCGGCGGCCCCCGGGCCGCCCGGCTCCCCGGCATCGTCTGGCCGCTGACCTCCTACTACCTGGGCGGCCCGGTGGACCTCGGCCCGGACATGGTCGCGGCCGTCGCCAACTGCCGTGCCCACGGCGGCGACTGGGAGATCGGCGTCTCCCTGATGTACCGCACCCATATGGTCGTCGACTCCCCCGGCAACCTGCGGGGCGTGGACGAGGACCTCGCCGAACTGCGGACGCTCAGCCGGCGCGTCGGGGACCGCTGGATGCGGGCCCAGGTGTGCAGCGCGGCCGGCGAGGCGGCCATGGCGCGCGGCCGCTTCGACGAGGCGCGCCATGAGTACGAGGAGGCGCTGCGCCTCGCCCACGAGGTGGGGGCCCACGCCGAGTCGCCGTTCCTGAAGGCGCGGCTCGCCGAGATCGCCTACCGCTCCGGCGACCCGGAGGCCGCGCTGGCCGCCCTGGACGAGGCGGAAGCGGCCGCCGACCGCTACGCGGTGCCGGAGTCGCGGGCCTTCGTGCTGCTGATGCGCGCTCACATCGCCCTGCACGACGGGCAGACCGCCCGTGCCCGTGAGCTGTACGAGGCGACGCGCGCGGTGACGCACGGCGGCACCCCGCCACCGCAGTTCATGGCGGCCCTGCGCGCCGTCGAGGCGCTCCTCGCCGCCGACGAGTCGGGCCCCGAGCACGGACTGCCGATCCTCGCGGAGGCGCTCCGCGAGGCCGTGGCCCAGCGGTGCTCCGAGGCGATCACCGCGGTGCTGGTGGACACCGCGGCCGGTCTGCGGGCCCGGTGCGGCGACCCGGCCGGTGCGGTCCGGCTGTTCGCCGCGGCGGACCACTGGCGCGACGGCAATCTGCGTCCCGAGCCGGAGCGCAGCGAGGCCGTCCGGGTGCAGTCCGAAGCCCGCGTGGCCCTGCCCGCCGGGCGGTACGCGGCCGAGCGCGCCCGGGGCGCGTCCCTCGACGTGGCCGGTGTGCTGCGGGAGCTGGGCGTGCCGGAGGCGGCCGTGGAGCGCGGCTGAGGACGGCTACCGGCAGGTGAACCGGGACCGAGCCCAGTCCGCGAGCGCCCCCCGGTCGAAGAGGTTGCTGTGCGGCCGCACGACGAGCCGTACGGTTCCGCGCCCGGTCAGGTCCACATGGACGGGCACGGCCCGGTCGTTGCCCTTGACCGTCCCGGACTGCCACAGCCGGACCCCGTCGGCGTAGACCGCGAAGGACACCTTGCCGAGGCCGAGTGTCATGTCGTCGACGCCGGCCAGGGCGTCGTAGGCGGTGCACTGCCGGTTGAGGGCGACGGTGACGGAGGACTCGCCGTGCACGGTCACCCCGCGCGCGTAGCGCGTGCCGCCGACGGTCATGCCGTAGCGCTGCCACACCCAGCTGCTCTCACCGAGCCGGATCTCGGGCCGGGTGCCGTCGCCGGTGAGGTCGTAGTCGAGGTCGCTCAGCTCGTAGACGGTGGGCGCCGGAGGCGGAGCGGGCTTCGGGGTCGGTTTCGGTGCGGGGGTGGGAGTCGGCGCCGGAGTGGGCGTCGGCGTAGGGGTGGGTGTGGGTTTGGGGGTCGGCGTAGGCGTCGGGGTGGGGGCCGGCTCGGGGGCCAGTACGACCGGCTCGGGAGCGGGCTTCCTCGTCGGCCTGGGCGGGGTCGGCTTCGGCGAGGTCGGCTCGGGAGGGGTCGGCTTGGGCGGCTCGGAGCGCACGACGGGCGCGGCCGGCGACGGCTTGGCCGCCTCCTTCGCCGGCGGGTGACCGTCGTTCACCAGGGCCAGCGCCACCGCGGCGGCGGCCACCGCGACCACACCGGCCGCGATCCCCGCCTTCACCGGCGCCCCGAGCGCCTCGGAGGCCACGGCACCGCTCGCGCCGCCGGTCCCGCCGGACGAGCCGGAGGCCGCGGCGGCACCCGCCGCCCCCGCCCCCGCGCTGCCGGCGACGATCCCGAGCGCCTTGGCGTACCCGGCGGCCCCGAACCAGCCGATGACCGCGACCGGGACGACACCGGGGATACCGCCGGCGACCTCCTCGATCTGCGCGGCCGCCAGCCGGCACCGGGCGCACTCCTCCAGATGCTTGCGCAGCCCCCGCTCGGCGCGCATGCGCAGTTTGCGGCGGGCGTAGGTGCCGAGCTGGTCGGCGTAGCGGGCGCACTCCGCGTCACCAGCCAGCGAGGCGCTGACGTGGGCCTGCAGATAGGCCTGCTTCAGCCCCTCGCGGGCCCGGCTGGCGAGGACCCGGGTGCCGTTGGCATCCAGGCCGAACAGTACGGCGACCTCGCTCGGCGACTCGTCCTCCACCTCGGTGTGCCACAGCACGGCCTGCCAGCGCTCGGGCAGCGACCGGAAGGCCCGCATGGCCAGGGACTGCTCGGCCTCGTGCATCGCGCGCACATCGGCGCCGAGGTCCAGGCCCGCTCCGAAGGCGCCCACGGATGCAGCGTCGTCGGACACTTCGGAGGCGCGCGAGGCCTGCTGCGAGAAGACGGCGAAGTCGTCGACGAGCTGCTCGCGCCGGGCCGACTTGGTCCAGTGCGCGGCGACGCGCCGCACGGAGGTCAGCAGATAGGCCCGGACGGAGTGTTCGGGCCCCGACCCGCCGCGCACCGCCTGCAGCATCCGGGCGAAGACCTCCGCCGTCAGGTCGTCGGCGGTGTGCCCGTCCCGGCAGCAGGTGCGCGCATACCGCCGTACGGAGTCCGCGTGGCGCCGGTAGAGCTCCGCGTACGCGGAGTCGTCACCACCGCGCATCCGCTCGACCAGCTCACCGTCGTCGGGCGGCAGTTCCCGGGGCAGTGGCAGCACGCTGCCCTCACGCTGGGCGGGCACGCTCGCGTCACTCCGGCCGCCGCGGGAAACCGGACGCCCGCCCTGATGCGGCACCTGGGGCGGGGTCAGCCCGGCGGCCTCCGGGCCCGCGTCGTCACCGCGTGACTCGTCCCACCCGTCAGCGCCCATCGCGGAAAGCCCCCGACCCCGGCCCAGCCCAACCCGTCACCGGCTCAGGGTGCCACACCGCCTTTCGGCCAGGGCCGGTGTGTTCACGGCTTCCACCCGTCCGAGGGCTGTGGTCAGCCCGGACCCCCGTCCATCACTCGAATGAGGGGGCTGCGGTTCCTCGGGGGTGCTGATGGGGCAGGCGGCACCGCAGCTTCCCTGGGGGCGCGGGGACTGCGCGACCAGCGCCCACGACCCACAGCCCGACGACTGCGCGCACCACCCACCCCCAACCGGCTCTCGGACCCTACGCGGGCCGAGACCGAAGCCCCTCCAGCAGAATGTCCAGCAACCGGGCGGAAGCCGCCGCCTGCTGCGCGGCATCCGGCAGAGCAGGCGCCGCGGTGGCGATCACCAGCAGCACATCCCCCACGGACACGTCCGCCCGCAGCTCACCGGCCGCCCGCGCCCGTTCCACCAACTGCCCGACGACATCGAGCAACGCCCCGACGCCGCTGTCATCGGCAGTCCCGGCGGACTCCCCGGGCACCAGCCGCAGCTCACCGGCCCCCGGCTGCACCCGCTGCTGAGGCACCCGAGGCTCCTCGACGGACCCGGCCGAACCGGCGGAGCCGACGAGCACCTGCGGCGGCAGCAACCGTCCCGCCCCCGACGCCACGGACGTCCGCAGGAACCGCGACAGCGCCGACCACGGCTCGTCCTCCTGCCCGAGCGCGGCCCGCGCCTGCTCGGTCAGCCGCGCCGTCTCCTCCTCGGCTATCCGCCGGACCAGCACGTCCTTGCTGGGAAAGCGCCGGTACACCGTGCCGACACCCACCCGCGCGCGCCGCGCCACGTCCTCCATCGGCGCGCCGTACCCCAGCTCGCCGAAGACCTCACGCGCCGCACGCAGCACGTGCTCCAGATTGCGCTGTGCGTCCACCCGCAGCGGCGTCGTGCGCGCCCCGTGCGCGCGCCCGTTGCCCGCCGCCGTGCTCACCGCGCCACCGCCGGTCGCGATCGCGGTTGCCGCCGACCAATGCGTGTCCTGAACATGCATGTGTTCCCCCGGTAATGACGTCTCCCCCCGGAGACTCCCCGCCACTGAACGCGGAGTGCGCGGAACGTGCGCCGGTCTCGACCGGGTCCGCCCGTCGCGGCACCCGTTCAACCACATTCCCTACACCCCGTCGACACACGAACATAGTTGAGAGGAAGTCAATTCAGAAGGGGCAGGTTCCGCACAGTGCGCCCCCCGATCGGAGTACGGGTCTCGTACGTCCCGTTTCCTCACCTTCGATCCGCCTCGCCCGCCCCCGCTGACCTGCCCCCTTTCGTCCCGCCCGGACACCGCACCCGGCCCGGCGTACACCCGGCCGCCAGTCACACAAATTGCCGGGGCTGTGGACAAACACCTGCGCCGGGTGCGTCATGGGATGGTGAAGGAACGTGCGCGCATTCTCGTTGTCGGCGGCGGCTACGTCGGGATGTACACGGCCCTGCGTCTGCAGCGGAAGCTGAAGGGCGAGCTCAAGCGGGGTGAGGCCGAGATCACCGTCGTCACCCCCGACCCCTATATGACGTATCAGCCGTTCCTTCCCGAAGCAGCCGCGGGCTCGATCTCCCCCCGCCATGTCGTCGTACCGCTGCGCCGCGTGCTGGACCAGTGCCATGTCGTCGTCGGCGAGGTCACCTCCATCGACCACGCAATGCGCACGGCTGCCGTCCACACGCTCGCCACCGCCGAGGAGGGAAAACCGGCCGAACTCCTCGGCTACGACGAGCTCGTCCTCGCCCCCGGCTCGGTCTCCCGCACGCTGCCCATCCCCGGCCTCGCCGAGTACGGCATCGGCTTCAAGACCGTCGAAGAGGCCATCGGCCTGCGCAACCACGTCATCGAGCAGATGGACATCGCCTCCTCCACCCGCGACCCCGCGATCCGCGACGCCGCCCTCACCTTCGTCTTCGTCGGCGGCGGCTACGCGGGCGTGGAGGCCCTCGCCGAACTGGAGGACATGGCCCGCTACACCGCGCGCTACTACCACAACGTCCGCCCCGAGGACATGAAGTGGATCCTCGTGGAGGCCTCCGACCGGATCCTGCCCGAGGTCGGCGCCGAGATGGGCCGCTACACCGTCACCCAGCTGCGCCGCCGCAACATCCAGGTGCTCCTCGAAACCCGCCTGGACTCCTGCGCCGACCGCGTCGCCGTCCTCAGCGACGGCCAGCGCTTCCCGACCCGTACGGTCGTGTGGACCGCCGGCGTCAAAGCCCACCCGCTGCTCGCCGCCACCGACCTGCCGCTCACCGACCGCGGCCGGCTGAAGTGCACCGCCCAGCTGACCGTCGACGGCACGGAACACGCCTGGGGAGCGGGCGACGCGGCGGCCGTACCCGACGTCACCGCCGCCGAACCCGGCACCGAGACCGCGCCGAACGCCCAGCACGCCGTACGCCAGGCCAAGGTCCTCGGTGACAACATCGCCCATGCGCTGCGCGGCGAGCCGCTCAAGACGTACGCGCACGCATACGTCGGCTCGGTCGCCTCGCTCGGCCTGCACAAGGGCGTCGCCCAGGTCTACGGGCGCAAGCTGAAGGGCTACCCTGCCTGGTTGATGCACCGCGTCTACCACCTCAGCAGGGTTCCCACCGTCAACCGCAAGGCCCGCGTCCTGGCGGAATGGACCCTCGCCGGACTCTTCAAACGGGAGATCGTCTCGCTCGGTTCACTCGAACATCCGCGAGCGGAGTTCGAACTCGCGGCCGGTGGAAAGCCTCCTCACAGCCCCTCGGACAACCCGAAGGGGTCGTCCTGACCGGACCCAGGAACTCCCCGGCCCGCCCAGGCGTCTGACCGATGTCGCCGCGGCGCCGCCCCTGCCAGACCGCCCCACGTCCGCGGACGGGCCACCCACCCGCCCACAGCACCCACGAGGCTTCTTCCCAAGTGAACTTCACGCGCTGGAGCGCCCGGCTCCCCGGAACGCAGCGCCGCGCCGCCGCGCGGACCGATACCCCGGTCTCCCCGGACCGGCGGGGGGAAGGCTCCGTGCCCGCGGCCCGCGCCGAACACCCGGCCGACGGCACCTCCCCGGTGCACCCCGTCGACGAACTGCCCGCGCGTGACGTCCTCGACCGCGTCCCCGCCCTCGTCGCGCTCGTGCACGGCCCGGACCACCGCATCGGTTACGTCAACGACGCCTACACCGCGGCCTTTGGCGCACGGCCCACGGGCACACCCGCGCGGGAGGCGCTCCCGGAACTCGCCGAACTGGGCCTGCTCCCGCTCCTCGACCAGGTGCTGCGCAGCGGCAAGCCCCGCACCCTGAAGTCCCGCAAGGCCGTCGACGGCCGCTCCTACACCTTCACCTGCACCCCCGTCGCCGAGGACGGCGACCGCGACGGCGGCGTGCTCGTCTTCGCCACCGACGTCACCGACCACGCCGAGGCCGCCGAGCGCCTGCGCGCCAGCGAACGCCGCCAGCGCGAGACCGCCGTCACCCTCCAGCGCTCCCTGCTCCCACAAGAGCTGGAACAGCCCGACGACCTGCGTATCGCCGCCACCTACCAGCCCGGCGGCACCGAGGCCGCGGTCGGCGGCGACTGGTACGACGTGATCACCCTCGGCGGCGGCCGCACCGCCCTGGTCATCGGCGACGTCATGGGGCGGGGGGTGCGCGCGGCGGCGGTGATGGGCCAGCTGCGGACGGCCGTGCGGGCGTACGCCCGCCTCGACCTGCCCCCGCACGAGGTGCTCCAGCTCCTCGACGGCCTCGCCACCGAGATCGACCCCAACCAGATCGCCACCTGTGTCTACGCCGTCCACGACCCCAACGAGGGCCGCCTGGTGTACGCCTCCGCCGGGCACCTGCCGATCCTGGTCCGCGACGAGAACGGCACGGTCTCCCGCGCCGACGAACCCACCGGCCCGCCGCTCGGCACCGGCGGGTGGATGCACTCCTCCGGCTCCATCGCCCTCGGCCCCGGCGCCACCGCCGTCCTCTACACCGACGGCCTGGTCGAACGCCGCGACGAGGACCTGGACGAGGGCATCGCCGCACTCGAAGGCGCCCTCGCCGGCGCCACCGGCACCCCGCAGGTCGTCTGCGACCGCCTGGTCCGCTCGGCCGGCGTCACCGCCGACCACGACGACGACGTAGCCGTCCTCGTCCTCCAGCACCCCGCCCGCACGGGCCCCGACGGTGATCTCTTCCGCAACGCGGCCCTGGAACTCCTCGGCGGCGTCGAAGCCGCCCCCCGCGCGCGTGCCTTCGCCTCCGGCGTCCTCACCAGCTGGCGCTTCCCCGCCGAACTGCACGACCTCGGCGTCCTCGCCACCAGCGAACTGGTCGCCAACAGCCTCCAGCACGGCACCCCGCCCATGCGGTTGCGCCTGCGCCGCACCGACCGCCGGCTGATCATCGAGGTCACCGACGGCGACGACCACCTGCCCCGGCGCCGCCGCGCCGAACCCGGCGACGAGTCCGGCCGGGGCATCGCGATCGTGGCGACGATCGCCTCCAGCTGGGGCTGCCGCCGCACCCCGGGCGGCGGCAAGGCGGTGTGGTGCGAGTTCGTCCTGCCTAAGGTGAAGCCCTGACCGACTGCCGCGCCCGACCCTGCGGCGGTCGCACGCCCGTGTGAGAAGCGGACCCATGACAGACACGCACGGCAGAAGCGAAGGCCCCGAGGCGTACGACACCCACAGTGCCCCGATCATGGGCCCCTTCGTGGCCGAGCTGCTGGACGCGGCAGATCTCCGCCCGGGGGACGCCGTCCTCGACCTCGCCTGCGGTACGGGCTTCGCCGCCCACGCGGCCGCCGCACTGGTCGGCCCCACCGGCCGGGTGTCGGGCGTCGACATCGACGAGGGCATGATCCGGGTCGCCCGGGAACACCGTCCCCGCCTCTACCCGGACATCGACTTCACCGTGTCCCCCGCCGACCGCCTCCCCTTCGAGGACGCCACCTTCGACGCGGTCCTCTGCCAGCAGGGCGTCCAGTTCTTCCCCGACCTCGACGCGGCCCTCGCCGAGACGGCCAGGGTCGTCCGCCCCAAGGGCCGTTTCGCGGCGACCGTCTGGGCCCCCGTGGACCGCCAGCCCTACTTCCTCGCCCAGCAACGAGCCCTCCAGCAGTACGGCGGCCCCGACGCGCCCCGCTACTTCGCGCGCGCCTTCTCCTGCTCCGCCGAGCGGCTCACCACCGCCCTGCGCACGGCCGGCTACGGCGACACCGCCCACCGCGAGGTCACCTTCGGCATCGCCCTGCCCCCGCTGGACGAGTACGCCCACGGCCACCTCGCCACCCTCTGGGGCGGCCTGATCACGGAAGCCGGCGGCGAGGAGGCCCTCACCCGGGCCGGCGAGCTGATCCGCGACCAGCTCGCCGGCCACACCGCCCCGACGGCACGGCGACGCTCCCCTTCACCGCGATCCTGCTGACGGCGACCCGCTGACGGATACGCGGAACGGCCGCCACCCGAAGGCGACGGCCGTAGCCCCAGCGCACAACTGGGGCACCACCAGTGGAGCGCTATGCGGCAACCGGCTCCGCGGGCGCTTCGCCACGGGCGACCACCCGCGACCCGCGCGCCGGCCACGGCTGGTCCTGTACGACGGTGAGCCGCCGCCCGAGCCGCAGCGCCAGGACGGTGATCCCCAGCGAGAACAGCAGGAAGGTCACGATGTACGGCGCGTGCAGCGAGGCGCCCAGAGGCCCGCCCACCGCCGGTCCGACGGCCAGCGCCAGCTGCTTGACCAGCGCGAACGCCGAGTTGTACTGCCCGGCCATGCCCTCCGGTGCCAGATCGGCGACCAGCGGCGCGACCGTCGGCGACAGCATCGCCTCACCCAGTCCGAACAGCGCGTACGTCGACACGAAGGCGGCGGTCGCCATCTCCTGGCTGCCGTGCCCCAGCCCCGCGTACCCGGCGGCCAGCCAGGCGACGGCCCAGATCAGACCGACCCCGGCGATCACCCGGGACCGCCGACGCCGCTCCACGAACTTCAGCACGGCGAACTGGGCGACCACGATCATCAGCGTGTTCGCGGCCAGGGCCGTCCCCAGCGCGGAGGTGGATATCCCGGCGGCCTCGACGCCGTACGCGCTCAGCCCCGACTCGAACTGGCCGTAGCAGGCGAAGAACAGCACGAAGCCCAGCACGCACAGCTGCACCATCGCCCGGTTTCCGAGCAACTGCTTCCAGCTGCCCTTCGCCGAGCCCGCGGGAGCCTCCTCCATACGCGGCGAGTGCGGCATCCGCACCGTCGCCATCACCCCGACCAGCAGCAGGAACATCGCCGCCTCGATCGCGAACAGCAGCGTGAACGACGACACGCGCGTGGTGTCGACGAGATGACCACCGATGAGGCCGCCCATACCGAGCCCCAGGTTCTGCAGGAAGAACTGCATCGCGAACGCCCGCGACCGGGTGTCGGCCGAGGAACAGTCCACGATCATCGTCGCCAGCGCCGGCTGCATCACGGCCTGGCCGGCACCGAGCGCCGAGGCCGACAGCAGTACGGCGGCGGCACTGCCGGCGAGACCCAGGCTCAGGGCGCCGAGCGCGGCGGTGACCAGGGCGGCGAGCAGGACCGGCAGCGGGCCGCGCCGCACGATCGCCCTGCCGGCGAACGGCAGGACTATCAGCGCGGCCACGGCGAAGACGGCGAGCACGAGTCCCGCCGTCATGGCCCCCAGCCCCCGCACCTGCGCCACATAGACGTACAGGTACGGGACCGTGAAGCCGAGCCCGAATGCGCTGAGTGCGTTGCCCACGTGGATCCGGCGCATCGCTGCGCCCATCGCCCTGGTCACGTTCACCTCTCTCACTAGTTAGGAGTGAAGACTTCGAAGCTAAAGTTCGAAGCTAAAGAGTACACATCGAAGGACTTCAAGGCAAAGGCGCTGCGTGCGATACTGCGGGCATGGCCGACACCGCCCCCGACGTCACAGAGCCGACGCTCGAAGAGCAGATCGCCGCCTACCAGCGCGAGTTCCGGGACCTCGATCCCCAGGTCGAGAAGATCGTGTCGGCGCTGTCCCGGCTCAACCGCCGCATGAACGTCGCCTACGGCCGCCAGACCTCCGCCCTCGGCATCAGCAACGCCGAGTGGGAGGTCCTCAAGGCCCTGGTGCTCTCCGGCGCCCCGTACCGGATGGGCCCCAGCGACCTCGCCAAGCGCCTCGGCCTCACCCCGGCCGCGATGACCCACCGGATCGACCGCATGGTCTCCGAAGGACTGGTCACCCGTGAGAGGGACGAGTCCAACCGCGTGCGGGTCATCGTCGAGCTGACCCCGGAGGGGCGGGAGAAGTGGCTGGAGGCAATGCGCCTGGCGACCGTCTTCGAGGAGGACCTGCTCCAGGACCTCACGCCGGCGGAGCGAGCGGTCCTCGGCGAGGTGCTGACCCGCCTCCTGCGCAGGGTGGAGCACGCCCAGCCGGATGCCGGCGGCCGTCTCAGCGACCTCGACTGAGGGCGCGGAAAAGATCTTGACAGGGACCGGTTGACACGGCTCTCCCCGTTCCGTAAAGTTCTTCGGGTTGTCAGGGAGCCGTAACGGTTCCGCAGCAACAACTGAGCCGCCCCGAGCGGCACCCCTCACACCATCAGCATGATCTCCCGCACGGGTTGTATTCGGCGTGCCCGAATTCAATTCGAAGGGAAGCCCGGCGGTCCGATTGGGAATCGCCGAGCGGATCCGCTAAGGTTTGAGACGTCGGAACGGCCCAACGGCCGGGAAGACAAACCCGCTGACTGGGAGTCAGACGCCGAAAGGATCTGATAGAGTCGGAACCGCCGGAAAGGGAAACGCGAGAGCGGGAACCTGGAAAGCACCGAGGAAATCGGATCGAGAAAAGATCTGATAGAGTCGGAAACACCGAAGGGAAGCGCCCGGAGGAAAGCCCGAGAGGGTGAGTACGAAGGAAGCGACCGTTCCTTGAGAACTCAACAGCGTGCCAAAAATCAACGCCAGATATGTTGATACCCCGTCTACCGGATCCTTCCGGTGACGAGG